>JALSQZ010000045.1 GCA_026985055.1 Sedimenticola sp.
CGGGCAAGCTGGGTGAAAAGATCCCGGGAAAAACCGGATAGCATGACAGGTACAAACTGTATCCAGCATAATCGTCACGCAACATACTGTAATTCATGGTAAAAAACCCACATTTTGCGCGTTCTGGTGCAATATTCGGGTTAGCCCGCATGTTGCAGTTGAAATATGCGGGTTAGCTTTCAGGATTTTTCATTGTCTTCTACAGATAGAACCATGCGCATCAGGTCAGACAGGCTGCCTGCCTGCATTTTGTCCATCACCCTGGCGCGGTGGGCTTCCACGGTGGACTGGCTTACGCACAGTTCCAGGGCGATGACCTTGTTGCGCTTTCCCGCCACGACCATTTTCATTACTTCCCGCTCCCGGGGGGTGAGTGTTTCCAGACGGGTGCGAATCTCTGCCAGTTTGCTGGCGCGTCCGCGTTGTCGTGCATCCAGATCCAGGGCGCGATGCACGCTGTCCAGCAGCGCCTGGTCATTGAACGGCTTTTCGATGAAATCAACAGCGCCGGCCTGGACGGCTCTCACGGCCATGGGAACGTCGCCGTGGCCGGTAACGATGATGACCGGAGGATGGATGGTCTCGGCAGCCAGGCGCGCCTGAAGTTCCAGGCCACTCATGCCCGGCATGCGTACATCCAGTATCAGACAACCGGGCTGTGCGGGATCAAACTGCTGGAGAAAATCATTGCCTGATTCGAAAGTCGATACCCTCAGGCCGACGGACTCCATGAGCAGGGCCAGCGCCTGGCGAACCTGCTGATCGTCATCGACAATGAAAACGGTGCTGGATGTATCACTCATCGTTGCTTTGCCGAACCGGAAGAGTAAATCGGAAAACAGCTCCCTTGCCGCCATGGCCATCATAATACAGGTTGCCATTGTGAGCGCTAATGATGCCCATGCTTATGGACAAGCCCAGGCCCATTCCCTGTGCCTTGCTTGTGACAAAGGGGTCGAAAAGTTTGTCGCGTATGTCGGCACTCAACCCGGGGCCACTGTCTTCTACCGAGGTGATGACGGCGTTGCCACCGGCAGAGCGGGTTCTGAGCGTCAGTATGCGCTTTTCCCGGGGAACTTCCAGCATGGCTTCCAGGGCGTTGCGAACCAGATTGAGAATGACCTGGTCGATCTGTATCTGCTGTGCCTCGACCGCGGGAAGTTCATCGTCCAGATCGCGAACGACCCGCACTCCGGCCTTGCGTATTTCGGGTTCCAGCAACACCAGCACTTCTTCCACCAGACGATTGATGTTTACCAGTGTGTGCCTGGGTTCTTCCTTGCGCACGAACTGGCGCAGCTGCTGGATGATGCCGCCGGCGCGGCGTGCCTGGGCGCCTATGGTTTCCAGTACGTCCAGCACCCGGTCGGTACTGCAATCATCCGATTCCAGCAGACGCATGCAGGCATCCGCATTGGTGGCGATGGCGGTAAGGGGCTGATTCAGTTCATGCGCCATGCCGGAAGCCATTTCACCCATGGTGCTCAGGCGCGCCACATGAGCCAGTTCCATCTGATACTGACGATCCGCTTCTGCTGCCTGCTTGCGGGCGCTGATGTCACGGAACACCACCACGGAACCCTTGATATTGCCCGTTTCGTCACGAATCGGGGTACTGCTGTATTCCACGGGAAAACTGCTGCCGTCCTTTTTCCAGAACAGGTCTTCTTCCACATACCGGGGTTTGCCCTCGTGGAAGGTGAGATAGACCGGGCATTCACTGCCGGGGTGGACGCTGCCATCCGCCCGGGTGTGATGCAGTATATGATGCTGGTTCTTGCCAATCAGGTCTTTCGCCCGCCAGCCGGATATTTCCGTGACCGCCTTGTTGATGAAGGTGGCGTTGCCTTGCAGATCGACACCATAGATGCCGTCTGCCACCGAATCCAGAATGAGGTTGTGCTGACGTTCGAGCATGCTCTTGGATTTTTTCAGCGCCCGGTTGAGTCGCGCCACCCAGCTGGTCATGATGATCATCAGGATCAGAAACAGCAAGGCGGTGATCAGCCAGTACCAGTATTTTTCTATGGCGTCGCTGAGAGTAAAGCGCGCCGGCTGATCATAGGGGCGCAAATGCAGGTCGCGCAACAGGTCGTGTACCGGCTGATATTCCAGCGGCGTGGTCCAGCCGGCATATTCACCCCACTGGGCGGCGGGTTCCAGGGGAGACATCTGCAACAGCGCTATGGCTACCCGTCGCGCAAGCTGATCCGGAGTGTGCTGCAATTTGCTGAAAGGCCATTCCGGATAGAGGCGGGTACTGTGGGAAAAGGGATGCTCGGCATTCTTTTTTTGCCCCAGGATTCTGAATTCCCCGGACGAAGCGCTGCCATCTTCACTCATGAGTTCCAGAATACCCGTGCGCACCGTGCCAACCGCCACCTCGCCACGCTGGACAGCGCGCACCACTGCGTCATGGGTGCCGCCAAAGCGTAATACGGAGGTATCCCGGTAGGGGTTGATGCCGATATCCTTCAGTTCTTTCCATGCCATCTGGAAACCGCCGAGGGAGGTTTTGTCCACAGCCATCAGGGATCTGCCGCGAATGTCCTCCAGGGACTGGATTTCCTTCCGGTCGGCGCGGGTAAAAATCACGCCACCAAAAATATTCGAAGGCTGGCCATTGATGAGATTGTTGAGGGTGACGATTCGGGAAATGCGGTAGCGCACTTCCATGTTGACATAGATGCCGGGATTCACCAGAAGAAAGTCCACATCCCCGTTTTTCACTGCGGGTTCGATTTCCCTGAAATCCAGCGGAACGATGACAAAATGATATTCGGGAATCACCCGGGAAAGATAGTCTGCCGTAGGCGACCAGTTGCGCAGCGTGGCTTCATCGCCCCGATGACTGAGCACCCCTATGGATACTTCAGGCGGTTCTGTCTCGGCATGTCCGATAGCGGACAGACACAGTAACAGCGATAACAGGATTTTCCAAAATGGTTCAGCCACGAGGCGCTTCCAGAGCATAGGGCAGGGGATCGACAACGGTTTTCCGCTGCAGTACCAGATCGGCAAGCAGTTGCGCGGAGCCCGCTCCCAGCACCACGCCATTGCGGTAATGTCCCGCATTGAAGTACAGGTTTTCCATTTGCGGATGGCGGGCAATATAAGGCACTCCGGCAGGGGCAGCCGGACGCAATCCCGCCCAGTGTTTCTCGACAGGGTATTTTTCCAGGATCGGGAAACGTTGCCGGGCCAGTTGCGTCAGTTCTTCTCCAGCCGCTGCTGTGGTGGATTTGTCAAAACCCGCTTCTTCCAGTGTACTGCCAAACAGGACTCTTCCATCCCTGCGGGGGATGATGTAGCGGTTTTCCTCCAGCATCATGTGTCGGATCAGTCCCGGTACGGCATGGAACAGCAGCATTTGTCCACGCACCGGTCGAATCTCGGGGGGCGTCGGAAGGGTGCGTGCGAGTTGTCCTGTCCATGCGCCGCTGCAGATGACGATGCTGTCCGCTGAAAATCCGCCGGCCGCGGTGAGAACCTGGCGAACATGTTGCTCATCATGCTCAAATCCGGTGACCGGAGTATGGCTATGAATGGTCACGCCGCGGTTGGCCAGATCCTTTATCAGTGCTTTTACCAGACGCGGGTTGCGTACCTGGCCGATGTCAGGCAGCCACAGCAGCGATTCCGGAGGATGGACCCGCGCGGGCTCCAGTTCCCGTAGAGCCGGACGCTGTTCCAGGGAAATACGATAACCCCAATGATCCGCCCAGTTGAAGGCCATGGTCTGTTCCTCAGGGGCCAGAATGAACAGGCCGGAGCGGGTGTATTCGGGATCGATTCCGGTGTCATGGTGCAACTGCTGGCACAGTTCGGGGTAGGTCTGGTGTCCTATGACGGCGAGTCGTGAAATGCTGTCGGGATATCGCCAGGCATACAGGGGAGACAGGATTCCGCCACCCGCCCAGGAGGACTCTCTGGCCGGTTCAGCGCGTTCCAGCAGGGTGACATCAGCCCCTGCCATGCTCAGCTCCCGGGCGCTGAGAAGGCCAATGATTCCGGCACCGATGACAAGCACATCACTCATGGTTTACTCCTGTATTTTCTGTGAAAATACAGCGGTTTCCCGGCACCAATGACAAGTACATCACTCATGGTTTGCTTCTGTATTTTTCGTGAAAATACAGCGGCTGCCAGGCACCAATAACAAGTACATTACTCATGATTCACTCTCCCTCTCCCCTGGGGGAGAGGGTCGGGGAGAGGGGGAAGTCGTCACGCCCAGATTTTCGAAAAATCGAAACTGATCCGGCATTTCCCAAGGTCGAAATCACAGCATTCATCCGTGGCGTCCATCACTTTGATGTAACGGCCTTCATGCAGACTGTACACCTTGGCAAGCTGCTCTTCGGGATCGACGATGACATAGTGCCGCACTCCTTCTTATTCATACAGGGCAAACTTGGTGTTCTTGTCTTTCGATGCTGTAGATTTCGAAAGAACTTCGAAGATCATAATGGGTGCTTTGCGCAGATAAGTGTCTGTTACTTCATCGCAAATCACCAGGTTGTCAGGCTGTACCACCGTGTCTTCGTCGATTTTCCAGTCCACGGGCAACAGCGCCAGGCATGCCTCACACTCCGACAATGCGCGATCAAGTCCGACAGCAATATGTTGACAGATTTTCTGATGCTGTATGGAAGGCGTGGGCGTCATGGCGTAAGGAATGCCATGAATCAACTCCCAGCGGCCTTCCCATTGCACATAATCTTCGTAGGTATAGTGAGGTAGATCCTCATCTCTCGGGTGTCCCACGGCCACGCCTCCTGGTTTGTCATCCGGGTTTGATTATACAACACTGGAAGCCTGTCCCTTCCAGCAGGCGCAGAACCCAGCCCTTTTCCCGCAAACGGAAAAGAGATGGAATTGGATGTTTTGTGACGGCTGCTCCTATCCGCAAGGGGCATTATTTTGCTATGGTTGCCTGATAAACAGTTGATTCAACGAGGGGATACAGGTGAAGCGAACAATAATTGCAGGATTGGCGGGGCTGGTGATTCTGGGCGGACTTGCACAAGCCAAGGTTTATCGCTGGGTGGATGAAAACGGAAAAGTAGTCTATTCCCAGTCACCGCCTCCGGAAAGCATCAAGGCAGAGGAAATTCAGGTGAATGCGCCGCCTCCGGCGACTGCAGCGGAGCCAAAAAAGGAAGATGCTGCTGTAACCGAGGTGAGTGAAAAGGAAAAGGGCAATCCGGCATTGGATACCAAGTTGCGCAAGGAATACTGTAAAAAAGGCCATCAGAATCTCAAAGTGCTGGAAGAAGCGGGGCCGGATATGGGTTTCGTCACCGAGGATCACAAACTGCTCAAGTTCACGCCGGAACAAAAGGCCATGAAGATCAAGGAAGCCAGGGCGGTGGTCAAGGCATATTGTGATTAGTTGATTGTTAAACTCAAAAAACCGCCGGTTGGCGGTTTTTGGGGAGGATTGTGGATCAAGCTTATTCAGCCCAGGAATTGGTCCAGCTGCCTCCTTTTCTGTAGCGCTTTCGTCCGTTGGACCACAAATCGTAAAACTCAATATCATCATTCACCTGGTCGGTTCCCGGTCGCCGTCTGGCCCGCAGTCTGTAGCAGTTTGTTATGGCGCAATTAGCATTAGGCGCCAGTACCCGTACCTGGTACCAACGGTTGCTGGCTGGTACATTGATAGGGACGTTGTTCCAGTTTGCTGCGGGGTAGCCGATGTCAGTCAGATCGGCCGAATAGCTGGCGTTTCTTGCATACAGGGCTTCCAGCTTCTGCGCCACTTCAGTGAGCGCGGCTTTTGCGTCGGCGCGGCGCGCCTTGCGTACATGATCGATATAGCCGGGATAGGCAATGGCGGCCAGTACTCCCACCACCGCGACGACAATCATCAGCTCGACAAGGGTAAAACCCGGGGTCTTTTTCATGTTTCTCATAATCATGTCCTGACTATCTGTGGCAATTTTGGGCTTGGACTATTGCAGTTTTCCTGATGGTTTTGTGCATGTAACACATGTTATTGCATTCTTCCTGTTCAACATCATGCGGCTAGTCTTCGATAACCTCTTCCCACGATACCGGGTGGAAGCGATCCGGCCAGCGGGCGGCTTCTTCCAGGCCGACAATGGCCAACACTTCACCACCGAGCTTCACGTTGCCGCTGTCATCCACGGCTTTCGGGAACATGAGCGCGGGAGCAGGCGGCATGCCGGGCACGCTCAACAGTTTTTTCCGGTCACCAATGTTCTTGGATGAGCTGTCGCCATCCATTTCGGCGAAGATGGAAGCACCATTGGTCATGTTGAGTGCATAAAAATGGGACTCGCCCGAGGTGCTTTGGGCATCGCAGGCATCGGTGCTCGCGGATCGGTCGCCATTGTATGTGGTAAACAGAACGGCATAGTCATACACTTTGGCTGCGGAAAAGCCTTTCTCTCCGTCCGCCAGATCGATGAGCCAGCCATCCGCCGCATTCAATGCGTTTTCCGCAGCAACCCGTTCCACCGAAGTGCCATCCTGTATCAGGTTGTCTGTCGCGTCATACAGGTCACTTTCCTTGATAGGATTGGGATAGTCAGGCTCGCCATCGCCGTCGCTGTCAACCGGGGCGCTCCATACATTGGGATCCTTGATCATGTAGAAACGATCATTCTCCACCGACTTGGAAAGCGGTTCAGGGCGATGTCCGGATGTGATCATGAGAGCAAGATACTGTACCCCGCCGCGATTGTAATAAGCGACCTCCGGCGTGTTGAAGAAGCGCTGGAAGTCCCTGCCGTTTTCATCGGCATCGGATGGATCGTTCACGTCCGCAACCACGGTGGCGGTCAGGTCGTTGCTGCCAGTCAGGGATGCCAGGGCAGCATCCGGTATATCCACCCGAATCAGCCGGCCACCCACATCCGCCGCATACAATCTGTCGGTGATGCCGTTGGCGTTGATATCCACCGGCAGAATGTCACCGGCAATGGCATTGTTCATGTCTCCTTCCACCAGATCACTGTCGGTGATGCTTTTGATCAGTGCCCCGGTTTTCGGGTTGACGATGTAGATCGCCTTGCCGACGCTGTCGTTACTGCGGCCAATGGCCGTGTCACCGGAATTGAAAACGCCGTCGTTGTTGTTGTCTACAAAACTATTATCCTGAGCGGTGTCATAGCCACCACCAAAGATGAGAACTTCCTGGGCGCTGGCGCCTTCGATCTCCAGTTTCGTGAAAATGGGTTTGGACCAGGTTTGCCCCAGCTGGCTGAAGCTGCCGTTGCCACCTTCTATGATCCAGGCCATTTCCGGGCTGGTGGGATCAGTGATGTCCAGGGCATAGTAGTTACTGCCGCCGCGGCGCATGCCCTGAACCAGGTAACGATGCCCGTCATCCGTGGTATAGACCACGGTCGGGCCATCGAGTCCGTAGATGGGTTTGGTCACATGGCCGTGATCATTGGAGGGAATGGGTTCTCCGGAGGGAGTATGCGGCTTGCCTGCATTCCAGTCACCGATAAAGTTGTCGGAAACCGTGTCCAGCAGTTCTTCTGGCATAAAGGCCCAAAGCTCTTCCCCGGTATCGCCGTCCAGTGCGTGGAGCATGCCCTCGGTGGTGGCAACGAAGATGAATTCATCGCCTCCGTGACGAACCACGACCGGATGGGTATGCAGGGGCGCGCCCATTTCATACTTGTGGGATACGGTGATGGTGCCACCGTCACCGTTTGGCAGGGTGAGATCCTCTTTCCAGGTCAGCCAGTCGAGAAGTGCCGTCTTGATGGCATTGAAGGAGTTGCCAAGAGCACTCAGATCGCTGATTTGCTCCAGTTCCCCGAGAACATTGCTGTCCAGTGCGCTGTTACCGGACTCCACCCGGTTCTCAGTGGCGGTCAGGTCACTGTTGTTTCCCAGATAGGTATAGAGATTACGGGTTTGGCCGGAAGCCACGGTGAAATGAGAAACCGCACCACCCGTAGTGGGATCGCCTCCGTCACTGGCGCCTTCATTCCATTTGTCCGTAGCGTCCACGAAATGAAAATTGCTGTCGATGGCGCGGTCGTCGTTTTTGTCGCGAATGACGATAACCTTGGCGGAATCAGGGTTTGAGGGGACACTGAGCTCATAGGAAATCCTGTATTTTTTCAGGTTGCCATACCAGCCCTGGTGCACGCCAGGCTTGAAAACCGGAACATAGATATCATCACCACTGATGGCCGCGTTGTTCTGGTCAAAAGGAATGCTTGGTGCGGTATAGGTGTAGGGAATGGATGTTTGCGCGCCGGTCAGAATGGTCTGAAAAGCCGCCGTCAACTGGGCTTCGTTACCGGCGGGGAAGTAACTGCCGCCGCCATGGATGGCAACATCATTCATAAACGTCTGCTCACCAGTACCCGATTGCGCAGCAGGTCCCATACCAACGGTGTGGGTGATGATGTTCTGGATACGTAGTGGCGCGCTGGGGTCTTCGACAGGCTGATCCCACTCGCCACCGGTCTTGAGGTCGGCGTTAACCGCCCAACTGACGATTTCGTCGGCACAGCGTCCGCCCCACCCATCATTGTTATCGTAGGGATTCCCGGCATGGTCGGTGCATGTGGTGCCTCTGTACATCTTGGTGCCAGGATCAGACAGGGTGCCGCCAATGTCGTTGAAAAAATAGTTGCTGTTCGGGCTTCCATCCGACATGAAAACGATGAAGTTTTTCTTGCACCAGTTGCCTGCCGGATCATTTCCGGCAAGGGGGGAGCTTCTGCCAAGGAAGCCGTTCGTGTACCAGTACACCCCAGCGGAGAGTGCATGCATTGAAGGAGTGCCATATTTGGGTGTAAGGCTGGTCACAGCACTGACCATGGCAGTTCTTTCATTACCGATCAGGGCGAAATCCTGAACCACCCGGGTCGGGTTGTTGGGAGAGTTGCTGGTTGTATAAGCCAGAATACCCGCGTTGATATTGTCATTGTTCGTGTCGTTCAACACGGTGGTCATGGCATTCTTCAACTGGGTCATGCGACTGGGAGAACCCGCGACCATGCTTCCTGATTCATCCAGTATGAACAACACGTTGGGTGAAACAGGGTCGGGAGGAGAGGTTACATACACTTCCACATCATCGGCCTGTACGCCTGTGGCGGCAATGGAAGAGGACAGGATGGCGCTCACGGCCAGGGTTTTTTTCTTGCTGGGTAACTTGTTCATTGCGGTAATCCTCATTCTCTGACCAGTGCGACTTCCATGCGATTGTGAGCCCGGGCATTGGTATTGCTTACTTCACCAAAGGCATCCGCCTGAAAAACCACGGTAACGATATTGAGCCCGAAGCCGGAAAACTTGTACTGCCCGGGGCGGGAGATGTCGGTGAGTTTCATTTCCAGATCGGCGCTGGTGTGAGTGTCACTGTCCACCGGGACAAAATCGGCGTTATTGCTGGTTGCATTCAGGGTTCCCGGAACATCCAGATCTTTCATTTCATCCGGCGGCAGGCTGGTGAGCTTGGCAAAAGCGTTTTCCGCGGCCTGAAAGGCCAGTTGTTTCTGCTGGTGGTTGACTGCGATCTTGGTATCGATATGCGCGCTGCGCATGGCGGTCAGACTCAGAAGGGTGATGACCGTGAGCAGCAACAGGGAAACGATCAGTGCGGCGCCTTGCTCTCTGGGTGCCTGTGATAGTTTTTTGGGCATGGATTGGGTCATGGTTACTGTCTCTGTATAACGGGGTTCAGGTTGCGCAGTGCCAGGGTGGTGGTGGTTACCCGATACAAATGATCGGTATCTGGCTTGGGTATGGACAGCCCCAGAACATTGAGGGTGCTGTTGGTGGTTTGATCCGCCACGGCCTTGGGCAATGTGCTTTCGCTGCCAGTCATGAGACCAATGCGTATGGAAACTACCTTGGCCCAGGGGGTGTTGGCGCCTGATGGTACAGGGATGCCGGGCGAGGCGGCAGTGCCAATTGCTGTGGGCGTGAGATAGCGGTCGGCATAACCGTCTGCGTTGTCATCCACGCCATACAGGGCTTTGAGTCTCTGTACTCCCGATACCAGTGTGCGGGTTACGGTAGTGGCGCCGCCGCCATAAGTGGTCAGTTCACATACCAGATCATCTGCACTGCCGTCACCGCTGTTGTCGGTCACGTAAAAACGAACCATGCTCGGACGGGTTCCGACACCTACATCCTGATAGGCGCCACAACTGGGGCCGCGCCGATAACGGATGGCAATGGTGTCTGAGTCGCTGGCGCCACCATCCACGATGCCGCTGGAATTGATGTCCGGGAACGGGCGGCGGTTGGGGAACTGGTCTTCGATGGCGCGGATTCCCCGACCGGCCATGACCAGTATGCGGCGCATGTCGTCCAGGGCAAACCTCGTGTTTTCAGAAACCTCGGCAACCACATTGCGGGTGTTGAAGCTGTCTTTGGTGTCCAGATAGATCTTGATTATGGCGCCTATCAGAAATATGCCGATCGCCATCGCCACCATCAGGGACAGGAGCGAAAAACCATATTGCCTATGTGTGCTGACATGCTTGATCATTGTGCTGCTCCGGGAATGAAGGGCATGACGATACGATCCGTGTTGTCCCCGGCGCCGAAGGGGTCGTCTCTTGTTTGCCAGGTGATGGTAATGGTCATTTCCGATCCTTCGGTGCATGCATCCGAATCCGTGGTGTCAATATCCGTGCAAGTCAGCTGCAGGGTTCCGCCGGGGAGCTGGTCATCGATGCCGAAATCCGCGCCGCAGAAAATCTCCTCGATGTCTTCGGCGGCGATATCGGATGCGCTGCAGCTGCCTTCGGCGATTTCGCTGCCTCCAGGAATCATGGTACAGTCGGGCACTGCCGCGCCGGTGGGGCAGCTGGAGATGGTATTTTCCGGGTCGGTATTGTAGTTGTTGTTCGCCAGATAGCTGTTGTCGGCGGTGAGATTGGCGCGGATACGATCCGCCAGCGCCCAGGCGAGATCCGTGGCTTTGGCGCGGAACTCCGCGTTGGTGGAGCCTTGCAGGGCTTTGACCTGCAATGAGGCAATGCCAAGAAGGCCGATGCCAATGATAATGGCCGCGATCAGCACTTCGACCAGGGTTGCGCCACGCTGGCGGTGTGGGGAAATGATGTTCATGGGCATGCGCTCTCCTGAACCCGGGGGCGTCCTGTGGGGCTGAAACAGATATAACGTGTCTGGCCGTTCTTGCTCAGGGTAATGTAATCAGCATTTGGTGTGAGATTGCCTCCGCTGGAGGTGACGCCACGACCACGGCTGTTGAAGCGAATGAAAGTGGCTGCAGCACCACTGCCGGTGACGTTTACGGTATTGTCCGGGGTGAAATGATCGACGATCAGGGGTGCCTCCGAGCCGGATTGATACGAGTTGTTTCCATTCAGATCGGCAAATACGATCAGACCGTTTTTCCAGGAACCGGATTTTTTGCGAACAACGACATTTTGATCCCGCTTCACCGCTTCACTGCGCGCCATAAGAATGTTGGCCATGATTTCATTTGCCTGACTGGCAACCGCGTTCTTGTCCATGAGAGTCTTGAAATTGGGGGCAGCCAGCGCCACCAGTATGGCGAGGACGACAACGGTTATCAGTACTTCCAACAGGGTGAAGCCCTGTTCGTTTTGGGCAGCCATGGCATGAATATCAGATAGTTTTCTCATGGTTGTCAGTATAGGCAGCCCTTGGCATGCTGCCAATGGCCGCTGGTCACTGAAATTCTGCCGTTTGTCGATCGGATTGGTGATGGAATGAGCGCGGAAATCTTATGGGAACCTCGAAAACTTCCTTCCATGGTATTTTTCAAGGTTCCCTTGGGGCGTTTCGACGCCGATTTGTGCGTCAAACAATCTCGCCCCGACCGTGCTGGCAGCGTTTTTCAAAGCGTTGTCCAGCGTTGCCAATGGCAATCCCTTTCGCATGGCCAGATCAAGACAGGCTCCGTCATATACACCGAGTCCGTGCTTTCGGGCAGGGGCGACCGCTCCTCCCCAGAGTTGCCGTGTATGGGATCCGACTCGTTTCATTTGCGCCTCCATAACAGGCTGGTCTATAGACTGGTCTATTATGGGGCTAACCCGAATATTGCACCAGAACGCGCAAAATGTGGGTTTTTTACCATGAATCACAGCATGTTGCGTGACGAGTATGCTGGATACAGTTTGTACCTGTCATGCTATCCGGTTTTTCCCGGGATCTTTTCACCCAGCTTGCCCGAACGCCCTGCAAGCCGATGAATAACATCGGCTTTTGTCCGTTTGAACAATCTGAGCAAAAATCTCTCCGGGAAAATTCCGGATTCCGGTGCAATATTCGGGCTAAAGGTTTGCGGTCATGGGCAGGTTATGGCGCTGCCATCGGCCATTTTGTTGCTGCTTCGTACCCGTCCATTGTTGGATACGATGATAGCCCGATTCAGGTCGGGATGGTCCGGGTGGCAGAAACGCACGGTGGTATTGGAGAGCCAGGCGCGACCCAGGGGCAGGAAGCTGATGCGATTGCGGGATTGTGAGGAAGAGAAAATACGGATCGCTGCCCCCGCTTTTTCCTCGTAGCTGATGATTTGTTCATCCGTATCACGTTCATGGTTCTTGTTGCTGTCCTCAAAGATCAGATAGCCGTTTTTCCAGGCCTTGTGGTCGTCATCACAGGTACTTGGGGAACTGGCCGGGCAGAGGGTGATGTGCCGTTCCCGGGTAACGGCAGTGGAGCGGGCCAGGTGGAGTTGCGCCAGAAACAGGTTGACGCTGCCAGCCATGGCGCTGCTGGCTCTCAAGTGGTTGAACGAGGGTATTGCCAGCGCGCTGAGTATGCCTGCAACCGCTATAGCAATGATGGCCTCGATCAGGCTGATGCCCTGCTGATGTATTCTGCCAAAGTCCATTTTGTTCTCCATAATCAATCCATTGATTATGAAAATATCCTATACGGGAGCCTGAACCGGACTCAAGGCGCACAAACAAATTTCAGATATTTCCTACAAGGGTGGTAGGCAGATCCCCGAAAGATCCAAACGCCCTATTGCAGTATTTTCGGCAGTGGGAAAGTGACTTCTTCTCGCACGCCATCGTCTTCTGATGCTTCTCCCGCGCCCCATTCCTGAAGCTGATCCAGCACTTGTTTGACCAGCACTTCCGGAGCAGAGGCTCCGGCGGTCAGGCCGATGAGGTGATTGCCCTGCAGCCATTTCCGGCGCAGGTCTGCCGGGCCGTCCACCAGATAGGCCGGTTTGCCCAGTTTTTCCGCTATTTCCTTGAGGCGGTTGGAATTGGAGCTGTTGGGCGAGCCTACCACCAGTACCAGGTCACATTCATTTGCCAGTCTTTTGACCGCATCCTGACGGCTTTGGGTGGCGTAGCAGATATCATCCTTTTTTGGTCCCTGAATACGGGGAAAACGCTGCCGCAGGGCTTCGATGATCCGGGCGGTGTCGTCCATGGAAAGAGTGGTCTGGGTGACGAAGGCCAGTTTTTCCGGATTTTGCACGTTCAGATGTTGCACGTCTTCGGCGGTTTCCACCAGATGGATTCCCGCCGCCTCCGGGCAATGGTATTGCCCCATGGTGCCTTCCACTTCCGGGTGTCCCTTGTGGCCGATGAGAATCACCTCAAATCCGTTGCGGCAATGCCGGGCCACTTGCAGATGTACCTTGGTCACCAGGGGGCAGGTGGCGTCGAACACCTGAAGATCCCGCTGATCGGCTTCGTGCTTGACTTTCTGCGAAACTCCATGGGCGCTGAAAATGACCGTACTGCCATCAGGGACTTCTGCCAGCTCATCCACGAACAGAGCCCCACGCTGCTTCAGATTTTCCACAACGAAACGGTTGTGCACCACTTCATGACGCACATAGATGGGTGCGCCAAAGGCATCCAGGGCGTGTTCCACGATCTCGATGGCGCGATCCACCCCTGCGCAGAACCCCCGCGGGTTGGCGAGAAGAATCTTCATGAATAAACCTGTAATTGATCTATAGTATGAGAAGGACTGTACACCAATATTCATCTGCAGAGGAAGCTGCCATGGCCAAGGGAAAGCGAAAAAGGAATGCCACTCAGGACGTGCCCGATCTTCGGGACTGGATGTACGAACCGGCGCTGATTCGCCTGAAAAAACAGTTGGAATATCCAAAGGATCTGAAGATTCTCAACCAGTTCAGTTCCGGCGCCTGTACGGGGTTTGCCCTGGCGGCGGCCATCAACCTGCTCTACGCCAGGGATGAACAGGACATCAGGGTCAGCCCGCGCATGATTTATGAAATGGCCAAACGCAACGACGAATGGCCCGGAGAAGACTACGACGGCAGCAGTCTGCGCGGAGCCATCAAGGGCTGGCGCAATATGGGCGTCTGCCGGGAGGACTACTGGCCTTTCCGCATGCGGCGCAAGGGAGAGCTGACCGTGCGCCGGGCCAAGGAGGCGCGAAATCATACAGTAGGAGCTTATTATCGTCTGCGCCCGGAGATCAGCCATTATCATGCCGCCCTCAACGAAGCTGGGGTGATCGTTGTTTCCGCCCGGGTACACAGTGGTTGGGACGATCCCCCGGAAGGCATCATCAGGAAACAGGACAAGCTCGATGGCGGGCATGCGTTTGCCGTGGTCGGTTATGACGACAAGGGATTCTGGCTGCAAAATTCCTGGACGGAAGCCTGGGGACGAAAGGGGCTGGGCCATTGGAGCTACGAAGACTGGATCGAGAATGTCATGGATGCCTGGGTGTTTCGCCTGGCTTTGCCCACACCGGGCATCTTTGGTCTGCGTGCGCTCAACTCCCGGTTGCCAAAAAAGGAAGCTCAGGCCAAACCCAAGCCGCCCCGATCCGAGATCGCGGGGCATTTCGTGCATGTGGATGACGGCGCCTACATGGAATCAGGAAGATACTGGAGTACGGCTTTTGATATACAGGAGACCGCCGAACTGGTGAGTCGAAGCGACAAGTATGATCATCTGCTGCTGTATGTGCATGGTGGCCTGAATTCCCCCACGGACTCCGCACGGCGGATCGCGGCCATGCGTCAGGTGTTCAAGGACAATCGTATTTATCCTTTTCATGTCATGTATGACACCGGTATGGTGGAAGAGCTGAAAGATCTGGTGCTGGGCAAGGCCAGGGCTGCTGCGGAAAGGGTGGGAGGCGCCCTGGACTGGGCGGATCGTTTTGTGGAAGGCTTGTTGCGCAAGCCCGGAACCCTGGTCTGGGAAGAAATGAAGAAGGATGCCCGGTTGGCGTTTGCAGCGGAAGGCGCCGCCACGGATGCCCTGAGGCGGTTTCTTGAGCGCTTCAAGACGCAGAGCAAGACCATGCAGCTGCATCTTGTCGGACACAGCACTGGGGCGATTGCCATTGGCCATCTGTTGCGCAGCCTGAGCCGCCATCAGCTGGAGTTTCAGACCTGTTCCCTGATGGCGCCCGCCTGTACCCTGGACTGGTATGAGGAAACCTATTTGCCGGCGCTGGATGACAGTGGTCGCCTGCGGATCCGGGAAATGACGGTATACAATCTACTGGACAGGCTGGAACAGGATGACAGCGTGACGCCGCTCTATCACAAATCTTTGCTCTATCTGGTATCGAACGCTTTTGAAAGAGAAGAGGAAAAACCTTTGCTGGGAATGGAGAAATTCGCTTCCGGGATTGTCCGGGCTGGCGATCTGCCGCATATTCATTATTCCAACGGAGCTACCGGGAATATCAGCCGCAGCACTACTCATGGCGGGTTCGACAATGACCCGTACACCATGAATCATATTCTCAGGCGTGTGCTGGGCGGAAAGCCCGTGTGTCCTTTTACAAAGGAAGATCTGAATTATTGAGGCAGGCGCTGATGGTATGGCAGAAATGCTGCCCGGCGTATTCCTGGGGTTGTACACTCGGTTCGGAGAAGCCCAGCTGCTTCAGGTTTTTTTCCAGCTTGCGGAAATCTGCTGGCGAGTATGCGGCTGAACGCAGATCCTTCATGCGCTGTTTGTAGCTTTGGTTTTCCGCCATCAGGCGCTGAATCGTCTGCAGGCGTTGTTCCGGGGTGATGCTCCTGGCGTTGCGCCGGTCGAAGAGCAGCATGATGCTCTGGGTGAACATGCGCACATGGGAAGGATCTTTCAGTTGTTGGGCATAGCGGCGGAGTTTTTCCAGGCTGTGGCTCAGGGCCTGATGAAGTTGCTTCGCATGTTGTTGTTCGGCCGCGGACAGCTTTCCTTCCCGAGCCAGCCTTTGCTGTAGTTTTACCAATGCCGTTGCCGTTTCCGCAACGGCGGATTTATCGCAACGTTTGATCTGCGCCAGCGCCTCCCGCGCCTGGGCCAGGATTGCCGAATTTTCATGGTGAATCATGGCGTGAAAGCAACCGCCGGGTTTCAGCAGGCGCCGAACCTCCCGCGAGGCAGCGGGCATATCTCCGTATTCGAAGCCAAACTGGCTCATTATCAGATCCTGACTGGCGCTCGCCAGTCCGGTAGCCTCCATGGAAGTATTGACGAGAAAGCGGATTTCCTCCAGCAGCGGATGACGTTGTTGCAGGGCTTCCGGCTGAATATTGGCATAATCGATGCCGGTTATGCGAAAACTCTTGTCGTGTTCGCGGGAGTATTCGGCTGCCAGCAAAGCCAGGGCGCCGTTGCCCGTGGCCAGATCCACAATGGCGGCATTGTCTGGCAGGTTGGCAAAGCGCTCCTCCCAGAATTGTTTCAGCGAGCCGTCGTAATTGTTCTGGAAATGCCCGTGAAAACTGGTGAGACTGTGCTTGTTCCACCAGTCGCCCCATTGTCTGGCGTCGAGGCGTTCAGCCATGGGAGAGGCGTTCCAGCAGGCATTGCAGGGCCTTGCCCCGGTGGCTCATGGCGTTTTTTTCCGCGGCGGGTAGTTCCGCGGCGCTGCAATTCTTTTCCGGAACGAAGAACAGGGGGTCGTAGCCAAAGCCATTTTCCCCCTGGGGGTTGCGCAGGATGCGCCCTTCCCAGGTTCCCTGGCAGATGATGGGCACAGGGTCTTGGGCGTGGCGCATGAAGACCAGCAGGCACTGGAAACGGGCGCTGCGTTGCGCGTCGGGGATGTCAGCCAGCGCCTGGAGCATTTTTGCATTGTTGTCGGCATCGCTGGCGCCAGGGCCTGCGTATCGGGCCGAATGGATGCCGGGCGCGCCCTGCAGGGCGTCCACTTCCAGGCCCGAGTCATCGGCAATGGCCGGCAAACCGGAGTGAGCGGCGGCATTCCTTGCTTTGAGGATGGCGTTTTCCACGAAAGTCAGGCCGGTTTCCTCGATTTCGGGCACGTTGAAGGCGGACTGCGGCAGGATTTCCAGATCCCGACCGGCAAGAAGCTGCCCCATTTCCCGGACTTTTCCCTGGTTGTTGCTGGCAAGAACGATACGCTGTGTCATGGTGTTCGGCTGATGCTTGAAAACAGGAATTGTAACTTTTTGTGTCCCGCGATTGTCATAAACTTGTGGTTCCAGCGGTCTTGCTGTCATTCATAACAGAATAACGAGGAAAATCGGCATGTCGAAGATTTCTGTTCTACGCATCGTTACCGGGGTATTGGCTCTGTTGCTGGCGTATGGCGCAACCGCTGGTGTGCCCCTGTCCTGGCGGAACTGGTCAGATGATGTCTTCACCCAGGCCAGAAAGGAAAACCGTCTGGTGCTGGTTGATCTGAGCGCGGAATGGTGCGCCTATTGCAAGAAGATGGACGCCACCACCTGGCAGGACCCCGGTGTGCTGGCCGCAATCGACAAGGACTACATTCCCGTAAAGATTGTGGATGAACATGACCCGGAACTGGCGGCGCGCTACCGGCAATATGGCCGGCCTGCCGTGGTTATTCTGGATGCCGACGGTACCGAATTGATGCGCAAGAGAGGCTACATGAAGCCGCAGTGGATGGAATGGATGTTGCAGGGGGTAGTCCAGGAACGGGATAGTGACGAATTGTGAAACGCCGTCATTTTCTGCGCTGGGGCATGGGGGGGCTGTTGCTGGGAAATGCCGGCTTGGCAGTCGCCAAGGCCTGGGTGCCGGATTTTTCCGCCATTCGCCTGGAAGCAACGGGGTTGGACGCGGGGCATTGGGCGTTGATTGCCGAAGTGCAGGAGCATCTGCTGCCAGCGGAGAAGCACGCGCCGGGTGCAAAACAGGTAAATGCCCTGGTCTGGTTGCAATGGGTTCTGTCCGATCCTTCCGTAGAAACTTCCACGCGCCGTTTTTTTCGCCGGGGTGCGGATGACCTGGCGGCGCTTTGCCAGAAGGAATGGCAAAAGAATTTTTCCGCCTTGTCCCCGGATGAGAAAGAAGAGCTGTTGCGCAAATTCGAAACCAGGCCAGATGGCCATGATTGGTTGCGTGAGTTGCTGAATTACCTCATGGAAGCCATGCTCAGCGATCCCGTATATGGCGGCAATCCTGATCAGATTGGCTGGAAATGGCTGGAACACAAGCCCGGATACAAGCGTCCGCCTGCTGACAAAAGGTATTTTCTGCTGTGACTCCCGATTATGACGTGTGCGTTATCGGCAGCGGAGCCGGTGGGTCTCCCGTCGCATTGACCCTGGCCAGGGCCGGGTATTCCGTACTGGTTCTGGAGCGTGGTCCCTGGCTGCATACGGATGACTTCTACAAGGATGAGCTTGCCTGCTGTCTGCGGGATGTTTACAAACCCGATCGCAGGGACGAACCGCATATCATCGAACTGGAAGACGATGATGGTGGCTGGAAATCGCAATCAACCCGCAACAGCCGCTGGAATTTCTGGAACGGCAATTGCGTGGGCGGCGCGAGCAATTTCATGAGCGGCTATTTTCACCGTCTCAAACCCCTGGATTTTCGTCTGCTTTCGGAGTTTGGTCCCATAGAGGGCGCGAACATGGCGGACTGGCCTATCGCCTATGAAGATCTGGAACCCTATTACGCCAGGGTTGAATCCGAAGTAGGGGTTTCCGGACGGGTGGTTTCCCATCCTCATGCCGAGCCGCGCAGCACCAGTGATTTTCCCCATCCGCCATTACAGGAACATCCGGTAGCCGGAATGCTGGACGAGGCGGGGCGCAAGCTGGGGTTTCATCCGTTTCCCACCCCGCGCGCGATTCTTTCCCGACCCGTGGATGAACGCAAAAGCTGTGCCTACAATGGTGGTTACTGCGGGAGTACCGGCTGTTCCACCGGGGCCAAGGGCAGCGCCCGGGTGGCCCTGTTGGACAAGGCGGTCAAAACCGGCCGCTGCGAGGTGCGTCCCCACGCGCTGGTCAAAAGAATCATCAGTAACAGACAGGGAAGAATAACCGGTGTTGAGTATTTTGACCGTAAAGGCGCCCTGCAACAGGTGGACGCGCGTATCTATGTAGTGGCCTGTCAGGCCATAGAAACCGCCAAGCTGCTGCTGCGTTCCGCGGGGCCAAAATATCCGCTGGGACTGGCCAATCGCAACGGTCTGGTGGGAAAAAACCTGCTGTTTGCCGGTGGCGGCGCGGGATCCGGGCGTCTCCTGTACAGCAAATTCAGCAGGGACAGGGCGAAAGAGTTGGCGCAGACCGGTTTCTTCATCAATCGCGCCCTGCAGGACTGGTATGTCATCGATGACAAGAGTTTTGGTCCTAGGCAGAAAGGCGGCACTATAGATTTCGTGCATGTACACCCCAGCCCGATACTGCGTGCGCAACGCCAGTTGGAGAGCAATGGCCGGCTCAACTGGGGAAAACCGCTCAAACGGATACTGGAGCATCAGTTCAGGGATGGGGTACCGCTCAAGATCGAGGCTTTCTGTGACTGGCTGCCGGTGGCGGACAGCTTTGTCGATCTGCACCCTTCATACAAGGACAAATGGGGCATGCCTGTTGCCAGGGTGCGGGCGGGATTCCATCTGCGCAATCTCCAGGTAGGCTGGTACCTGGCTGCCAAAGGCGCGGAAATGCTCAAGGCCATCGGCGCCGAAGGAGTGATATCCTTTGCGTCCGGCGCGCCGCCCACCAATCTTCTGGCGGGAACCTGCCGCTTTGGAGAAAACCCCGAAACCTCGGTTCTGGATGCCAATTGCCGGGCGCACGAACTGGATAATCTGTATGTCACCGATGGCAGCTTCATGCCTACCGGTGGTTCCGTCCCTTACACATGGACAATTTACGCCAACGCCTTCCGGGTCGCCGATCATCTGGTCGGGCGTCTTGGAGGCATCAGGAGAGAGAACACATGAACAGAAAAAAATTCATTGCCACCCTCGGTCTGCTGTCCGCAATGGGTATTTCAACCAGCGCCCTGACGGCTGAACCGGCCTTGAGCGATGCGCAGAAAGCAGAAGTGGAGGCGATTATTGGTAGCTATCTGAAGGAGAACCCCGAGGTGGTTATCGAGGCCATTCAGGCCTGGCGCAGCAAACAAGAGGCCGCAGAAGAAGCCATGAAAAGGGAGGCTGTCAAGGAGCTGCACGCGGAAACGGCCCATACCCTTTCGCCGGTTTGGGGTAATCCGGACGGGGATGTCACCGTGGTGGAATTTTTCGACTACAACTGTCCCTACTGCAAGTCGGTTTTTCCCGGCATGAAACAGCTCATTCAGAAGGATGGCGGGATCAGAGTGGTGATGAAGGAATTGCCGGTGTTGGGTAAGAATTCACTCTATGCCGCAAAGGCGGCCCTGGCTGCACAGCAACAGGGCAAGTACGAACAGTTTCATGCGCGCATGATGGGCAAGGAAAGTCGGCTTTCTCCTGATGGCGTGCTGGCCGCGGCAAAGAAAGTCGGCCTGGATATCAACAGGTTGAAAAAAGACATGGAATCCGCGGAAGTGGCCCAGGAGCTGGATCGCAGCAGCGTCTGGGCCCAGCGTCTCGGGATCAGTGGTACGCCGGCTTTTGTGATTGGTGACGAGCTGATCCCTGGCGCCATCGACGCCCGCCAGATGAAGCGTTACGTGGAAAAGGCCAGAACAGCCAAATAAGGGCATCTCGATTTTTCGAGAAGCTCTCAAGAACAAACAGGCCCGCGCCGTGGCGGGCCTGTTTTTCCGTTGGATTCAGCATTTCCTGCACAACAGGTGGTCCACGGACAGCTTTCCCGGCCCGTGGAATACCGTGATCAGCAGCATGGTGCCCCAGAGCATATGTTGTTGCAGACCGGCAGCGCCTTCAGCGCTGAACAGAAAGCTGCTGTAGGAATATACCGCAACTGCATTGAACAGGAACAGAGCCAGGGCGGAAAAGCGGCTGGCGATGCCCAGGGCGACGAGTATCGGCAGGCCAAGTTCCGCTGCGGTGCCGGCCCAGGCTGCCAGTTGCGGGCTGAGCAGGGGCACATTGTATTCGTATTCGAACAGCATCAGGGTGCTGTCCCAGCTCTGGATCTTGACCAGACCGGATTTGAAAAAGGCCAAGGCCACCCACAGGCGAACCGCAAGGTCAAAAAGAGGGGCAATCGCGTCCAGCAGTCGTGCTGTCGCGCTATAGGGTTTTACCAGGGTCTGCAGCAGACTCATGTTTTCTCCTTCACAGGAGGAGGATGCCTCGCAAAAGACATCCTCCGGTTATTGACGAGTTAGCAGGGTGTTGAAAAACGCAGTTTTTCGACATCCTGTGCGCGGTATAAGGATATACCGCCATTTTCAACATCCTGTTAACAAAATGGCGTTTATTTCTTCACCTTGCCGCCAACGATTTTTTCACAAGTGCCTTTGGGTACATAAATCCACTCGTCGGGAGCCCCGTCCTTGCTGGATTGTCCGGCGCAGGCATGGCCGGAAGTGCCACAGTCATTCATGCCGGCCTTGACGATGCCCATGCATTTTTCAAAGCCGGGTTTGCCGGCCATGGCGGCGCCGCTGATGCCCAGAGACAGCATGGCTACGGTTACTGCGCTGAGGATGATGGATTTTTTCATGAAGAATCTCCTTGCTGGATTGTGGTAAAGCGGATTTCCGAATTGGTGAGAGCATCAGGGTGCATTGCACAAGCTCATGCTCTGAATCCACGGATCAGAAAAATATATTGGGAACCTCGAAAAATTCCTTCTATGGAATTTTTCTCGTCGCAAAGAGAAAATGCGATTTCCTCTTTGCTCACATTTTCAATCACTAGTGGTGATTGAAAATGGTGGGACATCCCTTGCCCCACTCGGGCATCTCGATTATTCGAGATGCCCTATTGGGCCAGTGCTGTGCATGGCCTGGATACTATTAACCCGGTATCAATCTATGCCATCCTCAGGACGTCAGACAAAAGTCAGAACGCGGCGCGCTTCGCAGGCAATGGTGATTCCATTGGCAAGAAGCGCAACAAAGTGCTGGCTTTTGTCTGACGTCCCAATCTTTTTTCAATTCAATCGGTTCGGCCACCACGAGCACCCCCGTGGACGTCGTTGCCGCACCTCGACAGGGGATCACCCTGTCTTCGGTGCGACGCCTCGCCACGGATGCGCTCGTGGTGGCTGAGGGTGACATAGATTGGTGCCTGGTTAATATGACCCGAGTCGCACGGACTTTATTTCCAGTGGTGGAAATATATGCTGATTGGTAAGGGTCTTGGTAGATGACGGCAGTAGCGCCGGGAGTTATCGGGATGTTGAAAAAGTCCCTCCGTGGATGTTTCCGGCCCCGGAACCGGAAAGTGCGAAAATCGGTGCAACAGCCTGTCGTGGAGCCAAACCCATGAATTGTGAAGATTTCCAAAAGCGTCTGCTGCAGGACCCCTTCTGCACAGATGCCGAATTCCTGCAGCACAAGGAACATTGTGTTTCCTGTGAGGAAGAGTGGAAGCGCGCCCAGTCGTTTGAACAAATGTTACACAACGTGGTCATGCAGCCCTCATCCACGCCGGGGGAGATCAGACTGCATGCGCCGCAACGCCGCCTGTGGCAACGCACCTGGATGAAAATGGCCTCTGTGTTGCTGCTGCTGGCCGCCAGTCTTGGCGGTTACAATCTGCTACGGCACCTGTTTTCCCCCGCGAGTCTGGCCGATGTGGTGACGCATCACATTCAGGCAGAACCCGATTTTCTGCGGCACACGGAAACCCTGGATGAACTATCCGTGGCGACCCTGTTTGCCTCCATGGGATTCGAGCTGCGAACCTCGCTCAAGGGGGTGACAGCGGCCCTGCCTTGCTGGATACGCAAGGGCCGGGGGGTTCACATGGTGCTGCGGG
This sequence comes from Sedimenticola sp., assembly GCA_026985055.1. Classification (GTDB taxonomy): domain Bacteria; phylum Pseudomonadota; class Gammaproteobacteria; order Chromatiales; family Chromatiaceae; genus Thiolapillus. Next base: position 23,080 of record JALSQZ010000045.1, read on the forward strand.
GAGAGCAGGGTGCGGTAAGCCTGCTGCTGATGCCGGGCGAGTATCTGGATGAGCGTCAGGAACTGCAGGCCGAGGACTGGTCCGGAGCGCTGATTCCCGAACCCTGGGGAAGCCTGGCAGTCCTGGTGTCTGCCGGGGAAGATACGGATGCTGTTGTATATCTTGTGGAACGGAATCTGCGCTGGAAGGGAAAACCGGCTTCCCGGCGCTTCTGATGGGCATCCGCAAAATCGGGATGCCCGAGTGGGACAGGATTGAAAATCTAACCCGCATGTTGCACCGGATAGCATGACAGGTACGAATTGTATCCAGCATACTCGTCACGCAACATGCTGTAATTCATGGTAAAAAACCCACATTTTGCGCGTTCTGGTGCAACATGCGGGCTAAGCAAAGAGGAAATCGCATTTTCTCTTTGCGACGAGAAAATTCCATGGAAGGAATTTTTCCAAGTTCCCTGATGTTCAGCGGGTAGGCAAAGCGCCTTTTACCAAGTCAGTCTGTTGGTGAAATGCGCAGAACCTTGCGTTGTTCAGCGATGATTTCCTGAATGCCCGCGGCCGCCAGATCCAGCATCTGGTCCATTTCCCTGCGCTCGAAAACGACGCCCTCTGCGGTACCCTGAATTTCGATAAAACCGCCGGAATCATTCATGACCACGTTCATGTCTGTTTCCGCGTTGGAGTCTTCCGCATAGTCCAGATCCAGTACCGGGTTGCCATCGAATATGCCCACCGAAACCGAAGCAACATGATGAAGAATGGGGTTTTGCTCGAGGCGGCCTTTTTGCATCAGCCCGTCCAGCGCCATGGCCATGGCGACAAAACCACCGGATATGGATGCGGTGCGGGTGCCGCCGTCGGCCTGAATGACATCACAATCCAGAGTGATGGTGTGTTCACCCAGCTTCTTCAGATCCAGGGCCGCGCGCAGGGAGCGGCCAATGAGCCGCTGGATTTCCATGGTGCGTCCACCTTGTTTGCCACGTGCCGCTTCCCTTCCCATGCGGCTGTTGGTGGAGCGCGGCAGCATGCCGTATTCCGCAGTCACCCAACCGCCTTGTCCCTTCTCCATCCAGCGTGGCGTGCGTTCCTCCACGCTGGCGGTGCAGATCACCCGGGTATCACCAAAACTGACCAGCACCGAGCCTTCGGCGTGTTTGGTGAAGTTGGGAATGAAGCTTACGGGGCGCATTTCATCGTTGGCGCGGCCACTGGGTCTCATGGATTTTCCTCGGGATGGTTGCGGGTGAACGGACAGGATTCTACCTATTCGTGAAGATTGTGTTCGATAAGATCATTCAGGTGTTCGATGGCCGTGAGCAGGTCGTTTTCTTCTTCCTGGGATGGAATCACGGCGTTTACGCCGCAGTCGCCATAACCGACACGGACTCCCACGGCACTGACGTTGTCACTGATGTTGGCGGCATTGGTTTCTGCGGCATTGCCGAGCATCTGCAGCGCCTTGCTCAGGGGAAATACATTGCACAGGGTATCCACCAGCTGTTGCTGTGGCAGTTGTCCCCACAGGCCGTCGGAACAAAGCAGAAGCACATCTTCCGGACGCAACAGTATCGGAGGTTCGGTGGCGGGCATGGGGGCGCTGCGCAGACCGCCTATGCAGCGGGTCAGGGCGCGGTTGGCGGTGAGCGCGCCATTTTCGTCGCGTTGGGCAACGCTGTGATCGGTGGACTGAATATAGAGTTGTCCGTCGCGCAGCAGATAGAAACGGCTGTCCCCGGCGTAACTCCAGTGACAATGCCCATCCTGCAACAGCGCCATGACGATGGTAGTGCGGGGTGCTATCGTGGGTCGCTGACTCTGGCCGTACTGAATGATGTATTCATGAGCGCGGTTGATGCAGTGATGAAAAAACAGGCGCGGGGTCGCTATCGGAACGGGAGTGCGCGTAAACAGCTGCTCACAGACATTGAGTGCAATCTGCGCGGCGACTTCGCCCTTGGGGTGGCCTCCCAGCCCGTCGGCCAGAACCAGCAGGCAACTTCCTTCCTTGTCAAAGATAGCGCAGCGATCCTGATTGTTGGGGCGATCCCCCTGCAGGGAAATACGGGCCTTTTCCATCAGACCGCCTTCCTGACCCGGGAAGGGTCGCGATTCAGCGCCTTTAGCAGCAGCGCGGCAGACTGGATGCGTTTTTGCGGATCCACTTCCATGGCCCGGTCTATGGCTTCGAGAATGTGTCTCGGGTAGTGCTTGCCAAAGGCTTCTACTGCGGGAACCATGCTGTCCTTTGCGTGCCGCTCGGTTGCCGTGGGAGGCGGACGTCCCTCGATGCAGGTGCGCATGCTGGCGCCAATGGCATAGATGTCTGTCCAGGGGCCGACCTTGGTGATGCCGCGATACTGCTCTATTGGCGAAAATCCGGGGGTGATGACCTGGGCTTTTTTCTTGCCTTCGCTGGTCAGGTGATATACCGCGCCAAAATCCAGCAACAAGGGTCTGCCGCCAGGACGGATGTGGATGTTGCCGGGTTTGATGTCCAGGTGCAGGTGCTGGGCATTGTGGATCAGCTCCAGTGCATCCAGCAGCGGCGGAAAAACAGTCATCAGGAAGCGGGTGCTGAGTCCTCCCTTGCGTCGTTTGATATAGCGCCCCAGGTTCTTGCCAGGCTGATAATCCATGACCAGATAGGCTGTGTCATTGTCCAGGAAGCAGTTGCGTACATTTACGATATTCGGATGGCGCAGCATGGCCAGCGCCTTGGCTTCGAGAAAGAACAGCCGCAGACCGCGGTAGAATTTGTCCCTGGCTTCGTCGTTACTGAAAGCAAGCTTGCCATGCTGGTCGCGGCTGCCGAATTTCTTGGGCATGTATTCCTTGATAGCCACTTCATCGTGAGTGTCATCTTCTTCACCAAGGTATATGAGGCTGAACCCACCACTGCCGATGAGTTTGTGCACCTTGTAATAATCCAGCCTTGTGCCCGGGGGCAGCGGCTCGCGTTTTTCCGATGACATGACCGGTAATTTTAATTAAGGGCGTTTCAGAGTAAAGCAAAGTATCATAAAGGAACTGAATTTTGCAGGAAATTCCTGGAGTATGTGACCCATGATACGAAGTATGACCGCATTTGCGCGGGGCAGCCGGAATGCGGACGGCATCGAGCTGGTTTGGGAGCTGCGCTCGGTGAATCACCGTTATCTGGAAGTGCAACCGCGTTTGCCCGAGGATTTTCGTCAGCTGGACAGCGCTGTGCGCCAGGCTGTCGCCCGGCGTCTGGGGCGGGGAAAAGTCGAATGTGGCCTGCGCTATCGTGCTGCCGGGGCCGACGTAGAAGCATTGCAGATCAATCAGAATTTGCTCGAACAGGTTCTTGGCGCGGTTGCGCAAATTCGGCAACGCCAGCCCGAACTGCGGGAGCCTGATATCATGCAGGTGCTGTCCTGGCCCGGAGTCGCCCTGGCCAGAGCCGCGGATCTGACACCTGTTCAGGAGCAGGCCATGGCCTTGCTGGACGAAACCCTGGAGGATCTTCTGGCGACCCGCGAACGGGAAGGCGCCCGTCTGGCCTCGCTTGTCGAATCGCGCTGCAAGTTGCTGCAGGAACAGGTGGACAGAGCGAGGAAGCGCATGCCCCAGGTCATCGCGTCCGTGCGTGAACGTCTGAAGGCGCGCCTGAACGAGGTTTGTGACAATCTGGATGAACAGCGCCTGGAGCAGGAAATGGCGTTGCTTGCCCAGCGCCTGGACGTGGATGAGGAAATGGATCGTCTGGCGTCCCATCTCCAGGAGGTGCAGGAGGTTTTGCGGCGGGACGAACCCGTGGGCCGGCGTCTGGATTTTCTCATGCAGGAGCTGAATCGCGAAGCCAATACCCTCGGATCCAAATCGGCCGACAGTGAAACCACCGCCATTTCGGTGGAAATGAAAGTGCTCATCGAACAGATGCGCGAACAGATACAGAATATCGAATAGGATTTATCATGCAAGGCAATCTGTATATCGTTTCCGCGCCGTCTGGCGCAGGCAAAACCAGTCTCCTCAAGGCCCTGCTGGAGCAGGATTCGGGGCTCAGGCTTTCCATCTCCTATACCACCCGCGCGCCACGTCCGGGAGAGGAGGACGGTTTGCACTACCATTTTGTTTCCGTGGACGAGTTCATGCGTCTGGCCGGAGAAGGGGCTTTTCTCGAACAGGCCCAGGTATTCGACAATTACTACGGCACCAGCCAGGCGTCAGTGCAGTCCCTGCTGGATGAAGGGTTTGACGTGATTCTTGAAATCGATTGGCAGGGGGCACGCCAGGTACGCAAGGTATTTCCCGGAGCCATCTCCATATTCATCGTCCCACCGTCGGTAGCGGCATTGCGCGAGCGCCTGGGCAAGCGCGGCCAGGATGACGAGGAGATCATAGAACGGCGCATGCGTGACGCCCGCAGCGAGCTTTCCCACTACGCAGAATACGACTATCTGGTAGTCAATGACGATTTTTCGGTCGCCGTAGATGAATTGCAGTGCATTGTTCGGGCGGAACGTCTGAAGCTGGTCAATAGCGCCAAACGCAATGCCCGGGCTTTGCAGGAAATGCTGGGTTAACCGTTTTATTCTTCAATCCGAACCCGCACGTCATCCAGCCAGCCCTTGCCCTGGTCGAGAAGCATTACTCCAATGGACAGTTTTCCGGTGCCCTTGGGGATGGCTTTGGTGATTTCCACCCGGGTCCATTCGGTGTTTCCGGTAAGGGGACGGGAACGCGCCTGGGAAAGAATTCTGCCATCACTGGCCTGCAGGAAATTCAAGACCAGCCCCCAGCCGCCCTTGCCCACTTTTTCCGTGCGTAGCAGGGCGGAGAAATGCAGCTTCTTCCCATTTCCGCCGGGTAATTCCACGATCTGCCGGAGCAGGCCGAATATCTGTTTTTTCTTGCGTTCCATGCGGAAGCTGTGCTTGCCTTCCTTGAATACCTTGTCGTCGATAGCGGTTTCATAGGCGATGTTTCCGGCATGTTGCAATACAGTCCATCCCAGCGGATCCACGCCGGATTCCTCAAAACCGGGATTCCTGATTTCCAGTTGCCCGGCCAGGGCGGAAGACAGCAACAGGGGTAACAGGCAGACAGAGGCAAAGACGGGTTTCATGAGGACTCCAGGGAAATTCTGAATCAACCAGGATTTCGGCAAATTCAGACAGGCGCAAAAAAGAGCCGAGGGGCAACAATGCCTGCGTTGGGATGCAGGCATTGTTGCATGGTAGAAAACACTTGATCAGGCAGCGATTTTTTCCTGTAACTTGTTCATGGCCGCCTTTTCGATCTGGCGGATACGCTCAGCGGAAATACCGTACTCATCGGCCAGTTCGTGCAGGGTGGCTTTCTTCTCCGACAGCCAGCGGCGCCGCAGGATATCCTGGCTGCGTTCGTCCAGTTCCTGCAGGGCCGCATACAGACGTTCATTCTCGTCCCGTTCGGTGTCTGCGGCTTCAATGACGCTTTCCGGTTCCATGCGGGTATCCGGCAGATAACTCACGGGCGCCACATGCTCGTCATCATTGTCGCCTTCGCCAGCATCGAAAGCCATGTCGTAGTTGTTCAGGCGAGCCTCCATATTGCGCACTTCCTCGGGTTTTACCCCCAGATCACTGGCCACTTCCTGGATTTCCTGTTCACTGAACCACCCCAGACGCTTCTTGCTCGAGCGTAGGTTGAAGAACAGCTTGCGCTGCGCCTTGGTGGTGGCGATTTTCACGATGCGCCAGTTGCGCAGGATGAATTCATGGATTTCCGCCTTGATCCAGTGTACGGCGAAAGAAGCCAGACGCACCCCCACTTCGGGATCGAAACGGCGCACCGCCTTCATCAGACCCACGGTGCCTTCCTGAATGAGATCCGGCTGGGGCAGGCCATAACCGGCATACTGGCGCGCGATGCGAACCACGAAGCGCAGATGGCTCATCACCAGTTGGCGTGCGGCCTCCAGATCTTTTTTCTCCCGCCAACGCACGGCCAGATCATGCTCTTCCTTTTGCGTAAGCATGGGCAGCTGAAAAGCCGCGCTTACATAGGACTCCATGCTACCCGTGGGCATGGTGGCGGTTGCGAGTTGTTTGTTGTTCATGTTCTGTTTTACCCCACAAAAATTGTTTACACGTATTAGGTTAGCATTGCTCCGGCGCCTTCGCCAGAAAAATTAGCACTCATCATGTAAGAGTGCTAATCAATACAGAAGTTCCCTGTGGATAAATAAAAAAATATTGTGAAATATCAATTGCTTGAAAGGCTGTTCAGGGCATCTCGAAAAATCGATATGCCCTTGCGGGACAGGGATGTCCCGCCATTTTCGATCACTTCAAGTGATTGAAAATGTGAGCAAAACGAAAATCGCATTTTCGGTTTGCGACGAGAAAAATTCCAAGGAAGGAATTTTTCGAGGTTCCCTTCAGAGGCTGGAAATCTGCCTTGCAGATGGTGTTGGCGGGTGCCGGATTGGTTCAATCTCCCGGTTCTGTGGTTCCCAGGTGCTGATTTACCGCAAGCCATGCGCCGAATATGCCCAGCAGCATACTCAGTCCCAGAACTGTGGTGGCCGTAGCCAGATCCAGTCCGCCCAGCTGAAAACTGCTCTGGTAGAGTTCCGCCAGGCGCCGGGCCGGGCCTCGCAGGCTCAGGGAAGCGAGCCAGATCAGGACAAGGGCGATGCTCCCGCCCAGCAGTCCATACCAGAAACCCTCATACAGGAAAGGACGCCGGACGAAGCTGTTGCTGCCGCCCACCAGCTTGATGATCTCTATCTCGTCCCGACGGCTCTGGATTTCCAGACGGATGGTGTTGCCGATGATGAGCAGAACCGCCAGCGCCAGAAGCAGGCTCAACAGAAGCGCAATTCGCTGCAGAATCCGGTTGATGCCCTGAAAGCGCTCCACCCATTGCATGTCCGCCAGGGCCAGTTCCACCTCGGGAAGGTTCTTGAGGTCGTTCAGCAGCGCTTCGATCTTTCCGGAGGCGGCGTTCGGGTCCGCGGGTTGGACGAGCAGCACATGCGGCAGGGGGTTGTGGTCGAGCAGATCCAGGGCGGAACCAAAGCCGGATTGCTGGCGGAACTCGGCCATGGCCTGGTCCGGCGTGATGTGTTCCACCTGGCCAATATCCGGCCGGGCCTCAAGAATCTGAACCAGCTTTAGCGCCTGTTGCTGACCGATGTCGTCCTTGAGAAAAACGGAAATGCTGGCTGCGCCATCCCAGTTGCCGGCCAGTTGCTGGAGATTGCCCACCAGCAAATGCAGGCCCAGGGGCAGGGCGATGGCAATACCCAGCACACTGAGGGTCATGAAACTGCCCAGAGGGCGCTGCGCAAGACGCCCCAGGCTGGAAAAGAACACCTGGGCATGACGAACCAGCCAGCCGGACAGGCTGAAGCGTCTTTTGAACCGGGCTTTTCGCTGGCGTTTGCTCATGGTTTGCCTGAATCGTTTACCAGCCGCCCCTGATCCAGCACCAGAGTGCGCAGGCCCAAGGGTTCGATGAGCGCCAGATCATGGGTAGCAATGAGCAGGGTAACGCCCACCTGATTGAATTGCTGGAACAGGTTCATGATTTCCCTGGACAGATCCGGATCGAGATTGCCCGTGGGTTCGTCCGCCAGTACGACAGGTGGCTTGCTCACCACGGCCCGGGCAATGCCCACCCGCTGCTGCTCGCCCCCGGAAAGGGTCAGTGGCAGGGCGCGGGCCTTTTTCAGCAGTCCCACCTTGTCCAGCGCCGCCTGCACCCGGCGGCGGATTTCCTGATGCCTGACGCCCGCAACCACCAGCGGCAGAGCCACATTGTCGAACACGGTGCGATCCGTGAGCAGGCGATGATCCTGGAAAATCATGCCCACTTCGCGCCGCAGCAGGGGGATCTGGCGCGACTTGAGGCGGGTGAGGTTATGCCGGTTTACCCATACCTGTCCGCGGCTGCTGCGTTCCAGCAGCCCCACGAGCTTGAGCAAGGTGCTTTTCCCCGCTCCGGAATGACCAGTGAGAAATGCCATTTCACCGGTTTCGATATGCAGACTGACCTCCCGCAGGCCGCCGGAGCTGCCGGGATAGGTTTTGCTGACATTGTCGAAGCGGATCATCCGTCGTTGTCTTCTCTTTCAAAAAGGGCGTCAACGAAGGCTCTGGGGTCGAATACTCTCAGGTCTTCCATGCTTTCTCCCACGCCGATGAAACGTATGGGAATGCCCATCTTTTCCGCAATGGCAAAGATGATGCCACCCCGGGCGGTGCCGTCCAGCTTGGTGAGGGTGATGCCGGTAAGAGGGATTGCCTTGCTGAACTGTTCCGCCTGATTGACCGCATTCTGCCCGGTAGTGGCGTCCACCACCAGCATGACTTCGTGGGGCGCGTCCGGATCGATTTTCTTCATCACCCGCGCAATCTTGGCCAGTTCCTCCATGAGGTTGCTCTTGGTGTGCAGGCGACCGGCGGTATCGGCGATGAGTACATCGATACCGCGGGCGGTGGCTGCTGCCAGGGCATCATAGATCACCGAGGCGGAATCCGCTCCCGAGTGCTGGGCGATGACGGGAATGTCATTGCGTTCCCCCCAGGTCTGCAACTGTTCCACTGCGGCAGCGCGAAAGGTGTCGCCCGCGGCAAGCATTACCGTCTGTCCCTCATCCTGCAGTTGTCTGGCCAGCTTGCCTATGGTGGTGGTCTTGCCTGCGCCGTTTATACCCACCATGAGAATTACCTGGGGATGGCCTGGGGCGGGCTGCTTCACCGGGGCATCCGCCTTTTCCAGGATTTCTTCCAGGAGCTGTTTGAGGGCCTCCACCAGCGCTTCGGGATCGGACAGGGTCTTGCGTTTCACCCGTTCCGTGAGTTCATCGATGATGCGCCGGGTAGCATCCACACCCACGTCGGCCGTAAGCAGCAGGGTTTCCAGATCTTCGAGCAGCTCGTCATCGATCTTTTTCCGCCCCAGCACCAGGCTGGCGAGTCCGTCGGTAAAGTTGGCCCGGGTACGCGCCAGGCCGGATTTCAAGCGCTGCAACAGGCCGGGCTTTTTCTGTTCTTCCCGGGGAGCCGATTTGTTTTTCTTGCCGAAGCCGAACATGGTTTATTCCCATTGATTCCTTGGACAACAAGGACAGGTTTTGAAAGAATGGAACTTTACCATATTTAGTCTTTCGAACCGCCTATGCGTAGTCTGTGGATCCTGTTGTTCTGCCTGTTCAGCCTGCCTGCATTGTCCGGGGGAGAAAAGGTGCAGGAGTTCATGCTGGACAATGGCATGAAGATCATTGTCAAACCGGATCACCGGGCACCCGTGGTGGTCAGTCAGGTCTGGTACAAGGTGGGTTCCAGTTACGAGCTGCCGGGAACTACGGGCGTGTCCCATGTCCTGGAACACATGATGTTCAAGGGTACGAAAAATGTACCACCAGACGAATTTTCACGCATTGTCGCCGCTCTGGGGGGAAGCGAGAATGCGTTCACCGGCGTCGATTACACCGCCTATTTCGAGACCCTGTCGAAGAAACATCTGGAACGGGCTCTGGAGCTGGAGGCGGATCGCATGCAGAATCTGCTGCTGGATGAAAAGGAATTCCAGCGCGAGGTTGCGGTGGTGCGTGAAGAACGTCGCCTGCGCACCGATGACGATCCCAATGGCCTGCTTTGGGAGCAGTTCAACGCCGTGGCCTGGCGCGTGTCTCCCTACCGCAATCCCGTGATTGGCTGGATGCATGACCTGGAAGTCATGACCCTGGCTGATCTGCAACAATGGTATGACCAGTGGTATTCCCCGGACAATGCCCTGCTGGTAGTGGTGGGGGACGTGGTGCCTGGCGAAGTGCTGGCACTGGCGAAAAAGCATTTTGGCCCCATTCCCCCCCGGCCGCGCAAGGCCTGGCGGCAGCGCCCGGAGCCGCCGCAGAAAGGCCCGCTGCGCATGACGCTGCGGGTTCCGGCGGAGCAGCCCGTATTGCTCATGGGGTACAAGGTGCCGGCCATGGTGGATGCACAAGACCCGGCGGAAATCTATGCCCTGATGGTGCTCAATTCCATTCTTGGCGATGGTGACAGTTCCCGTCTGTCCGCCAGCGTGGTTCGCGAGCAGGGGCTGGCCGTATCCGCGAGCAGCAGCTATGACCCTTTCAGCCGCCTTTCCGGTTTGTTGGAGATCGAAGCCATTCCCGCGCAGGAAGCCGGGCTGGACGATTTGCAGGCAGGACTGCTCGCGCAGATAGAAAAGCTCAAGCAGGAACCGGTGAGCGCAAGGGAATTGCAGCGGGTCATCAATCGCACCCTGGCCGCCAGGGTATTTGCCAGGGATTCCATGTTCTATCAGGCCATGCTCATTGGCATGCGTGAAACCAATGGCTACGACTGGCGCAGTCTGGAAGAGGAGCTCAAGCATATCCGCGCGGTGACTCCCGAACAGGTGCAGTCCGTGGCGCGAAAATATCTGGTGGAACAGGGATTGACCACAGCCCGTCTCGAACCGGTGAGCAAGGCGTCAACAGAAAGCGTAACGGACAAACCGGAAAAGGCCGCGAAGGGAGAGAAAAAATCATGAAACATATCCTGGCGTGCTTGGTGATGCTTCTCATGGCAGGGCAGGTTGCGGCCATGGAGGTGCAGTCCTGGCAGACCAAAGGCGGCGCCCGGGTCATGTATGTACATGCGCCACAACTGCCCATGGTGAATCTGCGGGTGATGCTCGATGCCGGCAGCGCCCGCGATGGCGATCTTCCCGGGCAGGCGCGGCTGCTCAATGAACTGCTGCTGGAAGGTGCGGGGAAATGGAATGCCGATGAACTGGCCAGTGAACTGGAATCCCGTGGCATTGAAGTCAGCACCCATACCGGCCGGGATATGGCGCAGATCACCCTGCGTAGCCTCAGTGACAAGAATATTCTCACGCCTGCCCTGGACATGCTGGCGGCCATGCTCGCCAGCCCGCGACTCGAAGAAGAAGCCATCGCCAGAGTGAAGGAACGTACGCTGGCCGCCTTGCGCCAGGCCAGCCAGTCGGCTGAAGATGTCGCGGACAGAGAGATGATGAAGGCCCTGTACGGAGATCATCCCTACGCCCATGATCCCCTGGGTACGGAAAAATCCCTGGAAAAGATCAACCGCGAGACTCTGCAGGTTTTTCACCAGCGCTTCTACAATCAGGCCAACGCGGTTGTGGCCCTGGTCGGAGATGTGGATCGCACCCAGGCGGAGATTCTGGCGGAGCATGTGCTTGCCGGTCTGCCCGTTGGAGAAAAAGCACCACCGTTTCCGGAGCCGAACCCGAAAAAGGCTCGCGCTCTGCACAAGGATTTTCCCGCATCCCAGACACATCTTTATCTGGGCATGCTGGGCATCCATCGCAAGGACCCGGATTATTTTCCTCTCATCGTCGGTAATCATATTCTTGGCGGCAGCGGCCTCACTTCCATCATGGGTGAGGAGGTGCGCAACAAAAGGGGGTTGTCCTACGGCATCTCCAGCTATTTTTCGCCCTTGCGCGTCAAGGGTCCCTGGATGCTGTCAGCTCAGACCAAAAACAGCCAGGCCAGAACCACGCTGGAGCTGATGACGGCGCTGTTACGCGATTTTATTGACGAAGGTCCGACACAGAAACAGCTGCAGGCGGCGAAAAAACATCTGGCTGGCGGGTTTCCCCTCAGGCTTTCCAGCAACAAGAAGATTCTGCAACAGATCAGCGTCATGGCTTTCTATGATCTGCCGCCGGACTGGCTGGACACCTGGTCTTCTCGTGTGGAACAGGTGACGCGCGCCCAGATTCGGCGCGCCTTCCGTCGGCGCATGCCCATGAAGCATCTCCTGCAGGTGAGCGTGGGTGGCGGGAAATAGTTGGCCGGGCGCAGTAACAGTATTCGTATCATTGGCGGCGAATTTCGTGGCCGTCGCCTCACTTTTGCCTCTGTTCCGGGGCTGCGTCCCACTGCGGATCGTTTGCGTGAAACCCTGTTCAACTGGCTGCAAGGGGAAGTCCAGGGTACGGATTGTCTGGATCTTTTCGCGGGCAGCGGTGCTTTGGGACTGGAAGCCCTGTCCCGGGGGGCGGCCCATGTCCGGCTGGTGGATCAGTCCCGTGTGGTGGCTCGCCAACTGCAACAGAATCTGCAACAGCTGGGTGCGCAAGGCCGCGCTGAAGTGATGACCGGCGATGCCCTGCGTCTGTTGCGTGCGGGAGCGGATCGCAGTTTCGATCTGGTATTCCTCGATCCGCCTTTCGCCGCGAACTGTCTGCCGCAGGCTTGCGCATTGCTGGAGGAAAACGCCTGGCTCAAACCACGCAGCTGGATCTATCTGGAACAGGACAGTCATCGTGACTGGCCGCCATTGGCGCACAACTGGCGGTTGTACCGGGAAGCCAAAGCGGGGCAGGCCGCCTGTCGTCTGTATCGGCGTGATATAATCGAGAATTGATTCGCTTTCCTGATTTTTGTCAATGCTCACAGCAGTTTATCCGGGTACATTCGATCCCGTCACCAATGGCCATACGGATCTCGTCGCCCGTGCATCGAAACTTTTCGACCGGGTTATCGTGGCCGTTGCCAGGGATACGGCAAAGACTACCTTCTGTGATCTGGATCAGCGGGTGGATCTGGCTCGTCTGGTGCTGGCGGATTTTCCCAATGTGGAAGTAGTATCCTTCAGCGGATTGCTGGTGAAGTTCTGCCAGGCACAGAAGGCAGAAGTGGTAATACGCGGTCTGCGCGCCGTGTCCGATTTTGAATATGAATTTCAGCTGGCGGGCATGAACCGCCGGCTTGCGCCGGATGTGGAAACCCTGTTTCTCACTCCGGCGGAACAATACGCCTTCATATCCTCATCACTTGTGCGGGAAATAGCGCGACTGGGGGGAGATGTGGCAGAATTCGTCCATCCCGCGGTGCAAGAAGCACTGGCGGAAAAATTTATCTGAAAACAAGCGGAGTAAAACCCATGGCCCTGATGATTACCGATGAATGCATCAACTGCGATGTGTGCGAGCCCGAATGCCCCAACGGCGCGATTTACATGGGCGAGGAGATTTACGAGATCGATCCTAATCTGTGTACCGAATGCGTTGGCCATTACGAAGAATCGCAGTGTGTGGAAGTCTGTCCGGTGGACTGCATCATTGTCGATCCCAACCATCAGGAGAGCGAGGAAGAGCTGCGTGCCAAGTACGAGCGCATTACCGGCGAATCTTCCTGATACGCAAACAGCCGCAACACTCCCAAAAGCTCCAGTCCGAGGCTGGGGCTTTTTTGTTTGCGCATTGCTCCTGTTCCTGCCCGCGGCACATGGGGGGGAGCGACCGCCCGCCATGGCCGTGGTTTCGGCGCATCCTGCGGCGACCCGGGCGGGCATGGAGATATTGCAGGCGGGCGGGAATGCATTCGACGCCGCAGTAGCGGTGAGCGCCGCCCTGGCGGTGGTGGAGCCCTACAGTTCCGGCCTGGGGGGTGGTGGGTTCTGGTTGTTGCATCGGGCCGATGACGGTTTCGAGGTGATGATCGACGGGCGGGAAACCGCGCCCCTGGCCGCGCATCGCGACATGTATCTGGATGAGCGGGGTGATCCGGTAAAAAATGCTTCCATCGACGGTCCCCTGGCGGCCGGCATCCCGGGAGAGCCCGCGGCCCTGGTCTATCTGTCGGAGCACTATGGGCGACTGCCGTTGAAGACCAGCCTGCAACCGGCCATCCACCTGGCCGAAAACGGGTTCAGAGTCGATGAACATTTCCGGCGCATGGCGGCTTTTCGCCTGAATGCCTTGCGCGCGTCTCCCGCTGCCGCAACACAATTCTTGCTGAAGAACGAGGTGCCGCGAGTGGGACATCTCATCCGCCAGCCGGCGCTGGCTCAAACCCTGCGCGCCCTGGCCCGCGAGGGAAAGTCTGGATTCTATGCAGGGGAGATCGCCCGGCGCCTGGTGGCGGATGTGCGGCGTCATGGTGGAATCTGGACCTTGCGGGATCTTCAGCAGTACAGGGTAAAGGAGCGTGAGCCCATGGTGGGAAAATATCATGGCTGGCGCGTGGTCAGCGCCGCGCTGCCTTCTTCCGGAGGCGTGTTGCTCCTGGAAATGCTCAACATGCTGGCGATGAAAGACCTGCAAGCCATGAGTGAAGCCGACCGGGTGCATTTTCTGGTGGAAGTCATGCGCCGCGCCTATGCCGACCGCGCCCGCTGGCTGGGAGATGCGGATTTCGTGGACATGCCCCTGAAAAAACTTCTGTCCACGGCCTATGCGCGCAAACTCGTGGCCGGCATCGACATGAAAAAGGCCACTCCCGGCAGTAGTCTGCCGTCGGTACGCGCCGAAGGGCAGGACACCACCCATTTCTCCATTCTCGACAGCCACGGCAACCGGGTCGCGGCCACCTTGAGCATCAACTATCCTTTTGGCTCCGGCTTTGTCGCGGAGGGTACGGGGGTGTTGCTCAATGATGAAATGGATGACTTTTCCATCAAGCCCGGCGTGGCCAATGTGTATGGTCTGGTGGGCGCGCAAGCCAACGCGATTGCCCCGGGCAAGCGCATGCTGTCCAGCATGTCTCCCACTTTTGTCGAGAATCACGATCATCTGGCCATTTTGGGCACCCCGGGAGGTTCACGCATCATTACCATGGTATTGCTTGGGCTTCTTGAGGCGGTAGAAGGGAAAAGCGTAACGGACTGGGTGAGCCGTCCCCGTTTTCATCACCAGTATCTGCCGGATGTCATACAGCTCGAACCCGGTGCTTTCGATGAGAAACTCAAAGCCGCCCTGAAAGCACGGGGGCATCGTCTGGATGAGAAAAGCCGTCCCTGGGGCAATATGCAGGCCATACACTGGAACCGGAGAAACCAGATGGTTCAGGCTGCCAGCGATCCCCGGGGAGGGGGGCTGGCATTGGTGGAAAAGCGTTAGCCCCTTCCTAATCCTCTGCCGGTCTTGGGAGAGGAGACAATCGATCAATCCGGCTTTCAGCCGTAACTTGAAGCCACCGGCTTTTATCCACACCCTGCCAAGAAGTCCTTTCGTGTTGGCGTTTTCGCGTTACAATATGTCAATGTCGGCAAAGTATTTCTGGAGCGAAACCAAGAATGGCAAGAGTAACTGTAGAGGATTGTCTGGAACATGTGGACAATCGTTTCAACCTGGTATTGCTGGCGTCCAAACGCGCCAGGCAACTGGAAAATGGCGTGGAACCCCTGGTTCCCGAAGACAATGACAAACCCACGGTCATTGCCCTGCGCGAAATTGCGGCTGGCCTGATTACCAATCAGACCATCGATGATCAGGTCGAGAGCAAGGAAGAATCCATCGACGACGAACTGGCTGCGGCCCTGGCACAGGAAGTTCAGGCAGCGCTGGACGGCGGCTTGTAAGACTCACGCCGGTGGCCACTTCACTGCCTGTCGAACCTGAAGGCAAATGGCCACCGACAGTGCCCGTGCGTGCCAACGGCGCTTCCGGGCCCCGTTATCTGATCAGCGACCTCTGTACCTATCTGGAATCCTATCTGCCTCCCGAGCAGGTGCGGGAGGTGTATCGCGCCTATCTGTTTGGCGCCGAGGCGCACAAGGATCAGAAACGTCTGTCCGGCGAACCTTATATCTGTCATCCGGTGGCGGTAGCGCGCATTCTGGCGGAAATGCGCATGGACTATCAGTGCCTGATGGCGGCCATCCTGCATGATGTGATCGAGGATACGCCCACCGCCAAGGATCAGCTTGCACAGGAGTTCAGTGAAGAAATCGCGGAACTGGTGGATGGGGTGAGCAAACTGGCCAAGATCGGTTCCTTGAGTCGCGCCGAGGCCCAGGCCGAAAGCTTCCGCAAGATGATGCTGGCCATGACCCGGGATATCCGGGTGATACTCATCAAGCTCGCCGACCGGCTGCACAACATGCGCACCCTGGGTGTCATGCGTCCTGACAAGGCGCGGCGCATATCCCGGGAAACCACGGAAATCTACGCGCCCATCGCCCAGCGTCTGGGCATCAACAGTCTGCGCGTGGAGCTGGAAGATCTGGGCATGGCGGCCTATTACCCATGGCGCTACCGGGTCATCTCTGAACGTCTGCAGAAGTTGCGCGGGCATCGCCGGGAACTGGTGGAAAGCGTGGAAGAAGCCATGCGTGACCGTCTCGCCCAGGAAGACTTCAAGGGAGAAGTCAGCGGCCGGGAAAAGCATATCTGCAGCATTTACCGCAAGATGCGCGACAAGCATTTGTCCCTGAGCGAGGTCGCGGATGTATTCGCCTTCCGCATTCTGGTGGATGATGTGGACACCTGCTACCGGGTGCTGGGCGCCATGCACAGCCTGTACAAGCCCGTGCCCGGAAGATTCAAGGACTACATCGCCATTCCCAAGGCGAACGGTTATCAGTCATTGCATACGGTGCTGGTAGGGCCGCACGGCCAGCACATCGAGGTGCAGATTCGCACCCGGGAAATGCACAAGGTGGCGGAAGAGGGCATAGCGGCACACTGGCATTACAAGACCGGGGATGAGAAGTTTCCCCCCGCTGCTGCTGCGGAATGGGTGCGCAATCTGCTGGAGGTGCAGAAAGGTTCCGGAACCTCCACCGAGTTCCTGGAGCATGTCAAGGTCGATCTGTTTCCGGACGAGGTCTATGTGTTCACGCCCAACGGGCAGATCAAGGTTTTGCCCAAAGGCGCGTCCGTGGTGGATTTTGCCTATTCCATTCACTCGGATGTGGGCAATCATTGCGTGGCGGCGCGGGTGGATCGGCATCTGGTGCCCTTGCGCACCCGCTTGCGCAATGGTCAGACGGTGCAGATTCTGACCAATGATGACGCCCGCCCCAATCCCGCCTGGCTGGATTTCGTGGTTACCGGCAAGGCGCGCGCGGGGATACGCACCTTTCTCAAGCGCCTTGAATCCGATGAAGCTGCCCAGCTTGGCCAGCGCATGCTGGAGCGGGAGCTGGAAAAACATGGCGCCGCCCTGACGGAAATAAAAGAGAGTCAGATCGAGTCGGTGCTGGAGCAGCTCAAGGTGAACAGCCTGCGCGCCCTGATGATCGATATCGGCCTGGGCAACCGCATGGTGAAACTGGTGGCAGGCACTCTGCTGTCGGTGGATGCCCTGGACAAGGATGGCGAGCCGGGGGCGGATCTGACCATTCGTGGCACGGAAGGCATGGTGGTCAAGTTTGGCAAATGCTGCCATCCCATTCCCGGAGACCCGGTGATCGCGGTTTTCAATCCCGGCAAGGGTCTGGTAGTGCATCACCAGTCCTGTCCCAATGTGCTGGATGAAAGGAAATCACGCGCCGACTGGGTGGATGTACGCTGGGAAGACGACGTACAGGGAGAATTCGATACGGCGCTGTATCTGGATGTGAGCAACAAGCGCGGCATGCTGGCGACCATTGCCTCCGCGATTTCGGAAACCGGCTCCAACATCGACGACATTCGCACCGAAGATCACGATGGCCGAACCTCCGGTCTGCATTTGCTCATTTCCGTATCCGACCGAAAGCACCTGGCAGCCGTGATGCGGCGCCTGCGCGCCATTCCCGAAGTGTTGCGCATCAGCCGCGACCTGGGCCGCAAAAGCTGAGTCTTGCGTTCATGCCACGAATTCTGCGTCGTTACGTCAATGAACCCCTGTGGGTGGATCTCCACTCGCGGCACGCGTCCGCCGTGCCTGAAAAGGCGTATGCCTGGCTTCGGGATCCTGCATCTCTTACCCGGCGGGTAACCCAGGTCTGTTCCGCGGGTTTCCGTGTCCAGGTGAAGTACCAGGGCTGGTCAGCCGCGCTGCCATCCGAGACCCGGCTGCTGAGGCTGGGTTTGCGTGAAGCCTGTCTGGTGCGGGAAGTGGAGCTGTTGTGCGGGGACGAGCCACAGGTGTTTGCCCGTACCCTGATGCCGGTAAGCAGCCTGCGCGGTCCGGCGCGGCAACTGTCCCGCCTGCGCAACAAGCCACTGGGGAAGGTGTTGTTCGCCAACCCGCATACGCGGCGCAAGGAAGTTCAGATTGCGCGTATTCAGCCGCAACACAGACTGTATCGCCCGGCGGTTTCTCATCTGCGCCAGCAGCCGCCGGAGCTTTGGGGGCGCCGCACCCTGTTTCTGTACGCGGGCAATCCCATTCTGGTGAATGAAATCTTCCTGCCTTCCCTGGTGGAACGGGATTGTCCGGCTGGAGCGGTATTTGTACGTTGAATCCCGCATTTCCTACCGGAGTTGTCCAGCTCAGGAACCTGATCTGAGGAAGATGTCCAGCTCTTCCTGGCTGTTGATGTTGCGAAAATGCCGCGGGGCATGGGAATAATCCGCCAGCGCCGGATGATGCGTGGCGCACCACTGACGCAGTTTGCGCCCGCCTGTTTGCATATAGGCTGCCAGATCATCGCCAAGCTCGGAGGCAATCAGGGCAAAGGCCGGTTGCAGTTTCTCGCCGTCATGCACCACGGCCATCTTTGCGGGTTTCTCTTTCAGCGCCTGTGCGAGACGCAGCGCCAGATCCCGGGGGGGGCGGGGCACGTCGCAGGGGACGCACAGCATCCAGGGGGTATGTACTGCTTTGAGGCCAGCCAGTATGCCGGCCAGTGGCCCCTGAAAACCTTCCAGATCATCGCTGATGACGGGAAAGCCAAATTCCCGGTAACGGGAAAGATTGCGGTTGGCATTGATGATGAGCTGCCCGGCCTGGGATTGCAGACGCTCGATTATCAATGAGATCATGGGTTTGCCATGCACAGGCAACAATCCCTTGTCCTGGCCTCCCATGCGTGAGCCGCGGCCTCCTGCCAGTATCATGGCGGTAATGTCCTGTTTTTCGATCATGCTGTTTCTGCCGTTCAACCAGAATTCACTCGGGATGCCCGGATATTGTATGCTGAGACGGCTTCGCGAAAGATTTTTTTGCCTGGATGGGAATCATGAACAGTGCCGATGATGGGACAATGATCGAATCGTTGCGGAAATCTTCCTCCCTGGGTGGCAAGCCATTCGGGCGCCGTTTGCTGGAAACCCATATCTCCTGGGTGATCCTCGCCGGCGATTTTGCCTACAAGATCAAAAAACCCGTGAATCTCGGCTTCCTCGATTTTTCCACCCTGGAAAAGCGGCGTCATTATTGCGAGGAGGAACTGCGTCTCAACCAGCGTCTGGCCGCCGAATACTATCTGGATGTGCTGCCGGTAACCCGGGATGAGTCTGGCTGGCGCATCGGTGGCGAAGGCGCTCCCGTTGATTATGCGGTCAGAATGAAACGTTTCCAAACCCGCATGCGGCTGGACAGGATGCTGACCAAGAAAAAACTGCGCGGCCATCATCTGGATGCCTTTGCCGGCCTGGTGGCGGACTTCCACATGCATCGGGTGGCGGTTTCTCATGATCGCGGTACTGCCGAACAGGTATGCGCTCCGGCGCGGGATAATTTTTCCCAGATTCGTCAAGTGCTGGACGGCCTGGAGCCAGACGTGTTCCCGGAACTCGAGGAGTGGAATGCGCGCGCCTGCAAAAGATATTGGCACAAGTTCGAGGCGCGCCGGAAACAAGGCTGGATTCGGGAGTGCCATGGGGATTTGCACCTGGGCAACATGGCCTGGACGCCGTCCGGCCCGCTGATTTTCGATTGTATCGAGTTCAATCCGGATCTGCGCTGGATCGATGTGTTGTCGGAGGTCGCCTTTTTGGTCATGGATCTTCACGCGCACGAAAATGAAGCACTAGCCTGGCGGTTTCTGAACCGTTATCTGGAACGCACCGGGGACTACCTGGGTCTGGAGCTGTTGCCTTTCTATCTGGTATACCGGGCCATGGTGCGAGCCAAGATTGCCGCCATTCGTGTCAGTCAGTTGACCCTTGGCACGGGACTGGCGGGCGAGTTTTTGAAAGTCGATCACTATTGCCTGGTTGCCCGGGGCTTTACCCGGACGAGATCTCCCCGTTTGCTCATCACCCATGGATTGTCCGGCTCCGGAAAGTCCAGTTTCAGCGCGCAGCTCATGCAAAAAGCCGGTTGCATACGGATTCGCTCGGACGTGGAGAGGAAACGGCTTTTCAATCTCGATATGGATGAATCGGCGCGAGCCACGCCCGGCTCCGGCATCTATACCCCCGAGGCATCGGAGAGAGTTTACGCGCATCTCCTCGTGCTGGCGGAAGCGGTACTGGATGCCGGTTTCAGCGTGATCGTGGATGCGGCCTTTCTTCGCGAAGAACAGCGCAGGCCATTCATGGAGCTTGCCCAGGCAAAGGGAATGCCGTTTCTGATAGTGGCGTTGCAGGCATCGCCAGATGTTCTGCGCAAACGTGTCGCGCGCAGAAAATATGATGTTTCCGATGCGGATCTGGCGGTTCTGGAAAGCCAGCTGGCGAACTACGCCGGCCTTTCCCCCGGGGAGCAGGATGTGGTGCTGGAAGTGGATACGCAGACAACGCCTGACTGGAACAGCATTCTTGCGCGGCTGGAGAAAGGGTGAACGGAAACCGGGTTTTCACTGTTTTGGTTTTGCGAAAATAAAAATGCCGCCTTGGGGAATTTTCGATTTCCGCCTGTGGCAGAATACGGAATATCCTCAGTTGCACAAGGCTGGATAAAAGATGAGCGCTGTCCGGGAAGGTCTGACCATGGAAAGAAACGAACTCCTCGATCTCATGGAGGAGAAGGTTCTGGTACTCACGGCGAACGTGCGCCTGTCCCGTTTCCTCCTGGGCGAGTACGAAAACCGCATGCTTGCCGCGGGAGTCGCCGCCTGGTCCACCCCTTTGGTATTTCCCTGGCAGTCCTGGCTGCAACAGTGCTGGGAAGAAGTTCTGCTCAAGTCCCCCGAAAAGGCGCCGGCCATTCTCCGCGATCATCAGGCCCGGCTGCTGTGGAAGCAGGTGCTGGCAGAGCATCCCCAGGCGGGATTGCTCAGTGAAAACGCCCTGGTTCGCCAGTTGCAAAGCAGTTGGCGTCTGCTCCGTGACTGGCGTCTGGGCCTGGAGGATCTGACCCAGGATGAACATGCGGAGGCGGCTGGTTTTTATGAGCTGGCACGGGCTTTCGAGCAGGCCTGTGAAAAAAGACATTGCCGCACGGAAGCGGATCTGCCCGCCCTGCTGGCGGAAAAAATCGCGTCAGGTGTTTGTTCCTTGCCCGATGAAATCGTTCTGTTGGGCTTCAGTGTCATCACTCCGGCCCAGGAACATTTGCTGGCAATCTTGCGCGCCGCATCCGTCCGGGTGAGCCGGGTGCGGCTCAAAGGAAAGCGGGGCCGGGCCAGCCTGTATTCCTTTCCCGACCCGCAGCAAGAACTGGCGATGGCGGTGAGCTGGGCGCGAGAACAGCTCCTGAAGCAGCCGGAGCTGTCCCTGGGCATCGTGGTGCCGGATCTGCAGCACCGCTATCGCGAGGTGACGCATTGTCTGAACAAACTCCTGGAACCCGCATCCCTGCTTCCCGGCCAGCGTTCGGCGCGCGCTGTCTGGAATCTCTCCCTGGGCAGACCATTGGCGGAATATGCGCCTGTGGGCGCTGCCCTGGGGCTGTTGTCTCTGGGGCACGGAGCGCTTTCCCTGGAGGAGATCGAAGCACTGCTGCGCTCACCTCATGTGGCGGCTGGCGAGGACGAAATCCTGTCCCGGGCCTGGCTGATTCATCGCTTGCGCGATACCGGGCAGGATCGTTTTTCCTTGTCCGTTTTGGCGCATCATGCGCGAATGCATGCGGGGCCAGACGGTGAACCCCGGCCCTGGTATTGCGCGGAGCTGGGTATGCGCCTGGAAGCCATGAGCGAGCTTCGCCGGGAAACCGGATCAGCTCCGCGGAGTCCTTCGGCATGGGTGGATGTTTTCTCCCGCTGGCTGGAAACCGCCGGCTGGATGACGGGCGTCCGTCTGGATTCGGCGGATTATCAGGTAGTGGAGCGCTGGAAGCAGCTGTTGGGTGAATTTCGCGCCCTGGATGACATTGCTTCTTCCCTGAGCGCCGCTGAAGCGCTGCGTGAACTGCAAGGCATGGCGCGGGATACCCTGTTTCAGCCCAAATATCCTGCTGCTCCCCTGCAAGTGCTGGGTCTTTTTGAAGCCACCGGACTCACCTTCGACAAGCTCTGGGTGATGGGCATGGAGGAAAGCGCCTGGCCCGCCGCTCCCAGCCCGGACCCTTTCATTCCCATGGCCTTGCAACGGGAACGCGGCATGCCGGGGGCGAACCCGGATCGTGAGCTGGAACTGGCGCGGGAGATGCTGTCCGGGCTGGAGGGAGCCGCGGATGAGGTGTTGTTCAGTCATGCGCTCATGGACGGGGCCGAAGAACTGTATCCCACGCCTTTGCTCGATCACTGCCAGCGGCGGCCGGCGCAGGAAATGAAGCTGGCCGGAGCCGATGGATGGGAGCGGCAGATGTTGCGCCAGCCGGTCACGGAGCAGCTGCGCGACCAGGGATTGCCCGTAGCCGGTAGCGTGCGGGGCGGCTCTTCTTTGTTCCGTCATCAGTCCCAGTGTCCCTTCCGCGCTTTCGCCGAACATCGTCTCGGGGCGCGTTCCTTTCCCGGCGTGCATGCCGGGCTGGATGCCGCCCAGCGGGGCAGTCTGCTGCATCGCGCGCTGGAGGTCTTCTGGAAACAGACCCAAGATCAGCAAGGTTTGCTGGCACTGGATGATGCCGCCCTGCGCAGCCGGATTCAGCTGGCGGCTTCGGCGGCCCTGGCGGAATTCGAGGGCTATCGGCCCGGACTGCTGGGCGCCCGTGGCCGGGATATCGAAGCCCGGCGTCTGCAGGCCCTGATGAGCGCATGGATGGAAAAGGAAAAGGTCCGGGCGCCTTTTCACGTGAGTAGCACGGAACAATGCTTTGAAGGCGAGACTCAGGCAATCGAGTATCGTCTGTATGTTGATCGTATCGACGAACTGGAGGATGGGCGGCAGATTCTCATCGACTACAAGACCGGCCGGGTCAGTTCCTCTGACTGGTTTGGCGAGCGCCCGGATGATCCCCAGTTGCCCTTGTACAGTACCGTGCTGGAGCCGGAGCGGGTCGCCGGGGTGGTCTTCGCCCGCTTGCGTCCGGATCGAACCGATTTTTCCGGCGTGGTGGCGGGAGAACGGCTGCTGCCTGGCCTTCCATCTGGCGGAGCTGCGCTGCGGCAAGCCATGCAGGACTGGCCCCAGGTGCTGCTCCAGTGGCGCGAAACCCTGGACGAACTGGCCCGGGAATTCAGCGAGGGAAGGGCAGATGTGGCGCCCAGGAAGGGAAAGAAAACCTGTGACAAGTCCTACTGCGAACTGATGTCCCTGTGCCGCTTTCACAGTCAGACTGAAGAAGAGGTGGAAGCATGAGCCGGCAGCCCGTGGATCATCAGGTTCGGCGCACCGCCATTGATCCGCAACGTTCCTTCATCGTTCAGGCGCCAGCCGGCTCCGGCAAGACCGGCCTGCTCACCCAGCGCTTTCTGGTATTGCTCGCAGGGGTGGAACATCCGGAGGAGATCGTTGCCATCACCTTCACGCGCAAGGCGGCGGGAGAGATGCGCGAGCGCATCATCGGCGCCTTGCGCATGGCCGCTTCCGCTGAGCTGCCGGATGACCCCTGGGAAAGAGAGACCCGGGAACTGGCGCTGGCGGCTCTGGCCCGGGATCAGGAACTGGGCTGGCGGCTGCTGGAGCAGCCCGGGCGTTTGCGAATACGCACCATCGATTCGTTTTGTCAGTACCTGGCGGGACAGGCACCCCTGCTCTCGGGACTGGGGGCCGGGATGCAGGTGGCGGAGGACGCCGGACCCCTCTATCAAGAGGCCGCTCATTCGGTGCTGGAGGAACTGGAGGGTTCTGATGCCACCAGCGACGCCCTGGCGCTGCTGCTCATGCACCGGGACAACGACAGTGAGCGACTGATGGAACTGCTGGCGAACATGCTCGCGCGGCGGGATCAGTGGTTGCATCATCTGCGCGCCGGTGACGAAAGAATGGCCCTGGAGCAGGCCTTGCGCCTGGCGGTGGGGCAGGGACTGTCCGAGGTTCATGCCGCGCTCGAACCCCGGGCGGCGGCGCTTGTGCCCCTGTTGCGCTTCGCCGCGGAAAACAGCAGTGATGACTCGGTGGTGGCCAGCGCCAGAAACCTCACGGATCTGCCATTGCCGGAAAGTGATTTCCTGCCCGAGTGGAATGCCATTGTCGAATTGCTGCTCACCAAACAGGGTGGCTGGCGCAAATCGGTGAACAAAACCACCGGTTTTCCGGCCGGTTGCGAAGAAAAAACGCAAATGCTGGAATTGCTCCAAGAGCTGCGCGGGGAAGCGGGGCTGGATGAGCTGCTGGCATTCATCCGTACATTGCCAGCATCGGCCTATGAGGAGCAGGAATGGCAGGTGCTCAACGCCTTGTTGCGGGTATTGCGTCAGGCAGCGGCGCATCTGCAACTGGTGTTCGCCGCCCGTGGCCAGCTGGATTTTTCCGAGATCATGCTCCGCGCCCGGGCCGCCCTTCGGGATGAGAACGGCCCTACGGATCTGGCGCTGAAACTCGATTACCGAATCCATCATCTGCTGGTGGATGAGTTTCAGGATACCTCGCGCAATCAGTATGAACTGTTCGCGGATCTGACCGCCGGCTGGCAGCCCGACGACGGGCGCAGCCTGTTTCTGGTGGGGGACCCCATGCAGTCCATCTACCGTTTTCGTGAGGCGGAAGTAGGGCTGTTTTTGCAAACCTGGGAGCATGGTCTCGGGGATCTGCCCCTGGAGCCACTGAAGCTGGAAGTGAATTTCCGTTCTTCGAAAGGCATTGTCGCCTGGGTGAACAAACATTTTCCGCGGATTCTGCCCGCCCGGGATGAGGTGTTTACCGGCGCGGTCAGTTATGCGCCCTCCCGGGCATTCAAGGGCGCGGATGAAACGCCCGCGGTGGAAGTGCTGGCCCATGCCCAGCGGGACGATGCGCTGGAAGCGGAGCAGGTGTTGCAGATCATACACCAACGCCTGTCTCTGGACGAGCAGGGCGATATCGCCATTCTGGTGCGCAATCGTTCCCATGCCGCAGTCATTACCGAACGCCTGAATCAGGAAGGGATCGTTTTTCAGGCAGTGGATATGGATAATCTCAGCGAGCGTCCCGTGGTGCAGGATCTCATGGCCCTGAGCCTGGCGCTGCTCTATCCCGCGGATCGCATCAGCTGGCTGGCATTGTTGCGTGGCCCTTTGTGTGGCCTGCGTCTTGAAGACCTGCATGCTCTGGCGGCGGGTGAATCGCGCGCCATCGCGGAGTTGCTCATGGAGGATGCCCGCGTCGCCGCTTTGTCTGCCGACGGCCGTCAGCGCCTGCAGGAATGCTGGCCGCTGCTGCACGCCGCCCTGCATGATGTGGGAAGCAAACCTTTGCGCGATATCGTGCAAGGCCTGTGGCTGGCCCTGGGCGGGCCTGCGGCGGCGGGCAGTGAGGCGGGACTCGATGACGCGCAAATGTTTTTCCGTCTGCTGCAATCCCTGGAAGACGCCGCGCCAGCCGTAACCCGCGAGAAGTTGCTGGAGTCCGTGCCGCGCCTGTACGCCAGGCCGGGAAACGATGCCGGCGCCAGAGTGCAGATCATGACCATGCACAAGGCCAAGGGGCTGGAGTTCGATACGGTGATTCTGCCCGGACTGGGAAAAATACCGCGCAAGGATGATCCCCGGCTGCTGTACTGGCTGGAAACCGTGGATGAGCAAGGCGGCAGCCAGTTGATTCTGGGGCCCATGAAATCAGCGGCGGAAAGCGATGACCGGCCCGCATCCGCCTACATCCGCGAACTGGACAAAGGCAAACGGCGGCATGAGGATGCGCGCTTGCTCTATGTCGCCGCCACCCGCGCCAAACGCAAGCTGTACCTGCTCGGTCACGCCAAATTCAATACCCGGGGAGAAATCAAGCCAGCGGCCAGCAGCCTGCTGGAATGCCTGTGGCCCGCCCTGGGGCAGCATTGGGAAGCCCTGTCAGCACCCGGGGAAGAGGCAGCGTCAGTGCAAGTATCCGGGGATCAGCGGCCGTTGCTGTACCGGCTCAAAAGCGGCTGGAACGCGCCGCTCCTGCCTCCTGCGCCGCAGGTTCAGGCCAGCGCGGAAATCACCGCGCCGGGAGAGGGCGTGGAATTCGACTGGGCCGGCGATCTGGCGCGAATCGTGGGGATCGTGGTGCATCGCTTGCTGCAGCATCTGGCCTGTGGCGCCGCCCCCAGGGAAGGATTCGGCCCTCTTGAAGCCGCGGCCAAAAGCCTGTTACTGAAAGAAGGCGCGGGCGCATCCCGGCTGGATGAAGCCATGAGCCTGGTTCGCCGGGCGGTGGAAAACACCCTGGCCAGCCCGCGGGGCGCCTGGATATTGGACTCCCGGCACCAGGATGCCGTTTGTGAATATCCGCTAACGGTGTTGCTTGGAGGGCGTCCAAGGCGTCTGGTGGTGGACAGAAGCTTTGTCGATGAGCAGGGCCTGCGCTGGATCATCGACTACAAGACCGGCCGCCATGAAGGAGCGGATGTGGAGGCTTTTCTGGATCGGGAGCAGGAACGCTACCGCAGTCAGCTGGAAGCCTATGCGCAAGCTTTCCGCCTGCTGCAAGAACACCCCGTGCGCGCCGCGCTCTACTATCCTCTCATGGATGGATGGCGGGAATGGGAGCCAATGGCGTAAAGGGTTCTCTATTCCTTTTTCAGACTATCCACGGCTGCGTCCAGCACTTGTATCTGAGCCGAAAGTTTATTGCTTATGATGCGCGCCTTGTCCAGAATCTTCTCGCTGTTGTTGCGAATGGTTTCGCCCCATTTGCTGATTTCCGCCAGACCCTTGATCTGTTTTTCGATATCCCGGATGGCGCGATCCATCTGCTCCACATCCACCTGCTGATCTTCCTGTTCCGCCCGCGCCCGTGAGCACAGGCCGCGGGCCAGGGAAAGCGCTGCCTGAAGGAATATGTCTGTGGAAGGGTCTTCCACATCCCAGAGGCCGAATATGTCCTTGCCGTAACGGGCCAGGCTTTCCAGACGTTTCGGCGGGGTGTGGCGGGAGAACACGAAACGCCGATTTCCGCATTGCGGTTCTAGCGCGCGAGATCGATTTTTATCAAGCGCCTTGGCCAGGTTATAGGCGCCGGAATCCTTGGCTTCGGCCTGCGGCCACATGCTCCGGTCCCAGTTCGATGACCACATCGCCCACCTTGCAGTTGCGGGTCCGGCCGGTGCTGTTGCCGGTGGTGGTGGCCAGATCCCCGGCTTTCTGGCTCAGGTCGCGCAGCACCCGGAACATTTCATCTTCGAAGACATTGTCATGGGTGGTGCTGCGTGCCGCCTCTTCCTTGTGCGCTCATCTCTGCCAGGGCGATGCGGACTTCCTGCTGAAAGAGCGTGGCGTCCTTGCGATGCTGTTCCACTACATCCAGAAGTTCCTTGCGCATGCGCGCCAGCGCAGAATCGCCCGTGTCCAGGGAAAATTCCCGGAGAATGCGCTCACGATCCTCGTTCAGGGCTTTTTCCAGGGTGTCGCTCATACCGTTGCGGAAACTGTCCGGCGCATCGCTGCCGAACATACGTGCCAGAGGGCTGGCTCAATCTGGCGTCTCGATCCAAACCATCAGCCTGTTGCTCAGGCACTCTGATGTTTTGATGACAGAACGAATTTATGCTCATTTGTCGGCAGTTGAAATCAGGGCTGCGGTTGATGTTTTGGAGGGCGATTTCGGGTACAAGGTTTCACGTTCCGGTTTCACGTTGGAAAAAAACGCAAAAGAGGTGGAAAAATAGAGATCGTAAGCTAATGAAAATTAAACGGAAATTGGTCGGAGTGAGAGGATTCGAACCTCCGGCCCCTGCCTCCCGAAGGCAGTGCTCTACCAGGCTGAGCTACACTCCGATTTGATCAGATCGAACGCTGTACCGAGAAATCGGCCAGGGCGGCGAGGGCGCTGTTGTAGGCGGAAGACGGAAGGATTTCCAGTGCCTTCTTGGCCAGTTCGGCTTCTTCCCTTGCACGGCGGGCAGTGTAAGCGATTGCGTCTGTGGATTCAATGGCTGCCATGACTTCTTCCACCATGTCTGCGCCGCCTTTTTCGATTGCATTCTTCAGCAGTTTCTGCTGTTCCCTGGTGCCGGTCTGAATGGCGCGGATCAGGGGCAGGGTGGGTTTGCCCTCGGTAAGGTCATCGCCCAGGTTCTTGCCGATGTCTTCATCGGAAGAGCCGTAGTCCAGGGCGTCGTCGATCATCTGGAAAGCCATGCCCAGGTGCAGGCCGTAGTCGGCAAGGGCCTGTTCTTCGCACTCCGGGCGTTCAGCTATGATGGCGGCGAGGCGCGCGCCGGCTTCGAACAGGGTGGCGGTCTTGCGCGTGATGACTTCCCGGTATTGCTCTTCGGTGGTATCCGGATCGTTGCAGTTGAGCAGCTGCAGGACTTCGCCCTCGGCGATGCGGTTGGTGGCGTGGGAGAGGACATCCATGACCCGAAGATTCTGTATGTCCACCATCATTTCGAAGGAGCGGGAATACAGGAAGTCGCCAACCAGCACGCTGGCCGCGTTGCCCCACACGGCGTTTGCGGTTTCGTTGCTGCGGCGCATGTCGGAGCCGTCCACTACATCGTCATGAAGCAGGGTGGCGGTGTGGATGAACTCGATAATCGCCGCCAGAGTGACGTGGCTGCTGCCCTGATAGCCCACGGCCATGGCTGACAGCAGTACGATCATCGGGCGCAGGCGCTTGCCGCCGCTGTTGACGATATAATGGCCGATCTGGTTGATGAGTACCACGTCCGACTGCAGGCGGTCGAGGATCAGCAGATCCGTGGCGCGCATGTCGTCTGCAATAAGGTCGCGGATGGCGGAAAGATCCATGAAATGCAGGTGTTCTTGTATACAACAGGAGTGTTGATGCTATAGTGAAATGCCCTGCATGCCAAGGGGCGGCACAAATCCTGCAATAGAGTTTGACCTGAGCAGGGAATCTGGTTAGAATCCCGCGTCTTTCTGCTGGCTCTTTTGTATCGGGTCGGCTTTATTTATAGTTATTTCTACCGGAGACATGCAGACATGTATGCCGTAATTCAGACCGGGGGCAAGCAGTATCGCGTCAGCGAAGGCATGACCCTGAAGGTTGAAAAGATCAATGCCGAAGAAGGCGCCAACGTCGAGTTGGACAAGGTTCTCATGGTTGCCGATGGTGACAATGTACAGGTAGGCGCGCCCTATCTGGACGGCAAGGTTACCGCCACCGTGAAATCTCACGGCAAAGGCAAGAAAGTACATATCGTCAAGTTCAAGCGTCGCAAGCACCACCTGAAGCGTCAGGGGCATCGTCAGCAGTACACTGAGCTTGAGATCACCGGTATCAACGCAGGCTGAGGAGATAAAGCATGGCACACAAGAAGGCAGGCGGCAGTTCCAGAAACGGCCGCGATTCGGAATCCAAACGTCTTGGCGTAAAGATCTATGGCGGCCAGACAGTCTCAGCCGGCAATATCATCATCCGTCAGCGTGGCACCAAGGTGCATGCCGGCGTGGGCGTGGGTTGTGGTCGGGACCATACCTTGTATGCGCTCAATGATGGCGTGGTCAAGTTTGAAAAAAAGGGCCCCAAGATGCGTCAGTTCGTGAGCGTGGTGCCCGCCTGATTCATTGTTGAAACGAAATCACGGCAACAAGCCTCGCCACCCGGCGGGGCTTTTTTGTTTTGTGGGTATGTCGAAAAATCAGACGTTCCTTAAGGTAGAATGAATCCATGAAATTTGTAGATGAAGCCATCATCAAGGTGGAGGCGGGAGACGGCGGCAATGGCTGTGTAAGTTTCCGCCGGGAAAAATACATTCCCAAGGGTGGCCCTGATGGGGGTGACGGGGGAGATGGTGGCCATGTATTTCTGGTGGGGGACGAGGGTTTGAATACCCTGGTGGATTTTCGCCACAAGCGTCTGCATCGGGCCGAGCGGGGACAGAACGGCATGAGCCGGCAGATGTATGGGCGCAAGGGTGAGTCTTTGTACATCCGGGTGCCCGTGGGCACCCGCATCAAGGACCTGGACACGAATGAGATCATGGGAGAGATTCTCGCCGATGGCGAGGAGTTGCTGGTAGCCCGGGGCGGCAGGCATGGGCTGGGCAATATCCATTTCAAGAGCAGTACCAACCGCGCTCCCCGGCAGGCCACTAGCGGTACGCCAGGGGAAAAACGCAATCTGCTGCTGGAGCTGATCGTACTCGCGGATGTGGGGCTGCTGGGCATGCCCAACGCGGGGAAATCCAGTCTGATCGCCAGAATGTCTCATGCCCGGCCCAAGATCGCCGATTACCCCTTCACCACCCTTTATCCCAACCTGGGCGTGGTGAAAATGGGCATGGGGCGCAGCTTTGTGATTGCGGACATTCCCGGAGTTATCGAAGGCGCGGCGGAAGGGGCCGGGTTGGGCCTGCAGTTTCTCAAGCATTTGTCGCGCACCCGCCTGGTGCTGCATCTGGTGGATATCGCGCCCATGGATGAAAGTATCGATCCCGCGGCACAAGTGCGCCAGCTGGTCGCCGAAGTGGAAAAATACGGTGGTGATCTGGCGGACCGTGAGCGCTGGCTGGTGCTCACCAAAAAGGATCTCCTTCTGGATGATGAGTTTGAACAGCGCAAGGAAAAGCTGCTGACGGAGCTGAACTGGCAGGGGCCGGTGTTTGCCGTATCATCCGTTACCGGTGAGGGTGTGGATGAACTGGCTCAGGCGTTGATGCAGCATCTGGAAAATACGGATTCGGTGCAAGAACTCGACGAAGGTTCAACTGACGAAGCGCCTTACGACCCTATTCAATCCCGATGATCACCCGAGCAGATATTCCCCGAACCCGCCGTTGGGTAGTGAAGATAGGCAGTGCTTTGCTCACGGCGGAAGGCGCGGGCCTGGATCGCCAGGCCCTGGGTGGCTGGGTGGATCAGCTGGCGGAATGGCTGCAACCCGGGCATGAATTGGTGCTGGTGTCTTCCGGGGCGGTGGCCGAGGGAATGTGCCGCATGGGCTGGGATAGACGCCCCGACACTCTGCATGAATTGCAGGCGGCCGCCGCCATCGGGCAGATGGGGCTGGTGCAGGCCTGGGAGAGTTGTTTCCAGCGTCGCGGGCGGCATACCGCACAGGTGCTGGTGACCCATGATGATCTCTCTGATCGCAAGCGCTATCTAAACGCCCGCAGCACCCTGCAAACCCTGATTTCCCTTGGTGTGGTGCCGGTGGTGAATGAAAATGACGTGGTCGCCAACGACGAGCTGCGCTTTGGTGACAATGACACCCTGGCGGCTCTGGTCGCCAATCTGGTGGAAGCCGAGCTGCTGGTTCTGTTGACGGATCAGGATGGATTGTTCGATGCTGACCCGCGCAGTAACCCCAATGCCCGCCTCATCGAACATGCCCAGGTCGATGACCCGTCTCTGGATCGCTATGCCGGTTCCAGCAAGGGCGCTCTGGGCAGCGGGGGCATGCACACCAAGTTGCGCGCCGCGCGCCTGGCAGCCCGATCCGGTACGGCCACAATCATCGCTTCGGGCAAGCAGCCGGATGCCCTGTGCAATATTGCCGCCGGCCAGGAGCTGGGCAGCCTGCTGGTGCCAACCCAGGAACCCGATGCGGCGCGCAAGCGCTGGCTCGCCGGGCAGCTGCAGGCCCGTGGAAGACTGAGCCTGGATGCCGGAGCAGTGCGCATGTTGCGCAAATCCGGGTCGAGTCTGCTGGCGGTCGGGGTAACCGAGGTGGAAGGTCATTTTTCCCGGGGAGAAATGGTGGTCTGCCTGGGACCGGATGGCCGGGAAGTGGCCCGGGGGTTGGTCAATTACTCCGCTGAAGAGAGCCGCCGTATCGCCGGCAAGGCCAGTAGCCGCTTTGAGGAGATTCTTGGCTACATGGATGACGAAGAACTCATTCATCGGGACAATCTGGTTGTCCTGTGAGCGCGTATCTGGCCTACGCTGCTCTGGGTTCCCTGGCTGGCCTGCTGGCCGGACTCATGGGTATCGGTGGCGGACTGGTCTTTGTCCCCGGGCTGCTGTTGCTGTTTCATTTCCAGGGATTAGGGGGACAATGGCTGTCTCATCTTGCCATTGGCACTTCCCTGGCGACCATCATGCCTACTGCGGTTTCTTCCCTGTGGGCTCATCACCGGCGTGGTGCGGTTGACTGGGCTGCTGTTGCCAGGCTGACTCCGGGCCTGCTCCTGGGAGCCCTGCTGGGCGCCTGGCTGGCCTCCCGGTTCAGTACTGAATGGCTGAAAAACCTGTTTGGCATGTTTTTGTTTCTGGTGGCCTGGCAGATGCTGACTGGGGCAAAGCCGTCAGGCAGGGCGCGCCGTCAGGGTGTTGGCCTGTATCTGCCGGGCGGGGTGCTGATCGGGATGGTTTCCGGACTGGTGGGCATCGGTGGCGGCACCATGACGGTGCCCTTTTTGTCCTGGCAGGGGAAATCACTGCCCATGGCCGTGGCAACTTCGGCCGCATGCGGCTTGCCTATCGCCATGGCCGGCACCCTGGGTTTCATGTTCATGGGAGCAGGAAAATTGTCGGCGGGCGCCACGGGATTCGTGTACTGGCCCGCCGTGCTTGCCACGGGTTCGTTCGCAGTGCTTGTGGCTCCCCTGGGGGCAAGACTGGCGCATACCCTGCCGGTAGGCATGCTGAAGCGTCTGTTTGCCTTGCTGTTGGTGGTAGTGGGATTGCGCCTGCTGCTGAGTTGATCAGGGCGTGTTTGGGTCCCAGAAATTGTAGTTTTCTTCAACCTCAGGAATTGTTCGGGACGCTGGAGTTTCCGCCAGACGGAGAAACTGGAGCACGCGTCCTTTGGGATCACGCATAGCCAGTTGTCTGTTCCACAGTCTCAGCTCGAATTCCTGACTCTGGTAAGTGTCCGCGTCAGTCATTTTCAGGCGTCCGGGAAGAATTTCCAGATAGAAATCACGGTACTGATCCGCCGACCAGTACATGCGGGCGTAGTTTTGTCTGATGATCAGCAGTATGCGGTTGGGGCTCGCCCAGGAGCCCTCCAACTGGGCCAGGGTGGGCGTATCGGCCAAACCGTAGCCGGGGGAAGGAGATGTATTGGGCGGATAGGGGCGGTATCCGGAATGGGCGGAAAGGCTCTGCATGGCCTGCATGGATTCGAACATGTCCAGCATGGCCCGCATCATGTCCACAAAGGGATTGTTGTTGAAGCGGTCGTAGGCTGGTGCTGTGCCGATGCTCAGCAACAGGAGGATTGCGCTGATGATTCGTCTCATGGACATTGTTCGCTGATGGTTTGGAAAAATTATAGCAGCCTGGACAGGTGGAACAGGTGTTTTGTGAGGACGGTTCAGGTGTCTATCCATCCCGACGGTTAGCCCGAATATTGCACCGGAATCCGGAATTTTCCCGGAGAGATTTTTGCCCAGATTGTTCGAACGGACAAAAGCCGATGTTATTCATCGACTTGCAGTGCGTTCGGGCAAGCTGGCTGAAAAGATCCCCGGGAAAAACCGGATAGCATGACAGGTACGAACTGTATCCAGCATACTCGTCACGCAACATGCTGTAATTCATGGTAAAAAAACCCACATTTTGCGCGTTCTGGTGCAATATTCGGGTTAGACTGTTTTCTGTTGATGGAGTACATTCAGGGTTCCTGTGCCCAAGTGGAGTCATTCCGTGAACATGGAGACCAAGGAATCTGGAAAACCGTTGGAATCGGCGGTAAGGCAGTTGTTGATCGAGAGACAACAACTGCTGGTGACGTTTTGTCGCGCAGCGGGTATCGCGCCAGACCGTGCCGGAGAGGATGAAAAAACCATGCTGCTGGATCTGTGCCAGTTGCTCATGGATTATGCAGCCTTGTGGCAGTTCGAGATACATGATCCCCTGGCGGGAGAGGAGCTGCGCGCCTGTGAAGCATCCAGAATTCTGCAAGGAGAGCAGACCATGCTCATGCAGGCGGCCCAGGTGATGCTCGATTTCAATGATCTGGTGGATGCCGCGTTGACCCAGGGGCGTCTGACGGATTCGGATTCTTATCTGTCTTCCCTTGGGGAAGTGCTGGCAGAGCGTTTCGAAGCGGAAGACCGGGTGATTACAGCCTTGTGAGAGAACTATGGCATTGATGGGCAACAGTGGCATTCGTTCGACTGCCGCACTCCTGCAGGATGAGTTGCGCGTACCCAAGCGCAAATCCCTGCGTCTGGATACCTTTCCCCGGGGCATGGACAACGCGCGTATAGATGTGCATCTGGATCCTGCCCTGAACAGCGCCATCGATAATCTGGTGACGTCTTTCATGGTGCGCCGATTGCGTGAATTGCGCTTGCTCGATGGCAGCAACCCCCTGACGGAAAACCTCGATGCAGCGGATCAGTTTCGGGATGTCTTCGTCCCCCTGAGTTTGTCCGTGGCCCAGCAGGCGCGGCAGTCGTCCCGCCGGGAGATATACCAGCTCTTTGTTCTGGCGGTGATCAAGAATATCTATCTTTCCGTGGACAAAAGTCTCCAGGATTATCGGGAGGGCTTCGATGAAGCTCCTCTGCTGGGCGCCCTGAGCACTACCGAGAGTGTCTCACGGCATGAGAAGCTGTGGCGTTTCGGCCGGCATCAGGCGGTACTCCGTTACGAAGTCAGCAGGGAAGCGGTAAACCTGGTTCACAGCCTGGAACTGGTGGGGCGCAAGCAGCGCAAGAGCATTCTGGCACTGTCCTGGCCGGTGGCCGAGGAGATGCTTTTCAATCCTCTTTTGCAGCTGGGCAGGCTGGATGAGGAAATCACCTTCATGGACGTCTATCCTTTCGGGCTGATCAGGCCGGAGGTTTTCAGGCGTTTCGAAACCGTGCTGCTGGACGTGCTTTGCCGCTGGCTGCCGGACTGTCCTGTCAGACGCCTGGGCAACACTCCCGAGAGTGATCTCAATGAGCTGCAATTGCGTCGGGACGAAGGGGAGTTTCCCGGATACGCCCAGGTGGAAAGCTATCTGCGGGCGGTCATGTCGGACAGCGAATATCAGAGAGGGGAAACCAACTGGCTGGACAATCCCGGCAATCTGGCCTGGCTCATGGGTGCGGAAGGCGAACGGGGGCGGCCCGGCTTCTGGGACAAGAAGCGCTGGCGGGAATTTCAGAAAAATTTGTTGCAGGAGTTGGAAAAGGCCTTTGGCAAGGCCGGACTGCTGGACATGATTTTTGCCAGCGCCCTGTTGCCTGATCTGTACCGGGATCTGGGGCGCAAGGGCTCTCTGAGATTGCTGTTCGAGTTTCTTACCGGAGGGCGTGGACGCAAGGAGTTGCTGCCCATTCTCCAGCAGTTCAAGGAGATCAGTGATCTGGAGGTTTACATGGATCGCATGGAAGCGGCCTACAAGCGATTGAGGCAGGCGGGAGCATCTTCACGCAGGGAATGGCTGATCCGGGTTGTCGAAGGCTATGCAGCTCTGCGCCGGGATCTGAAACTTTCCTGGGAAATGTACCGGGCCATGGATCTGATTCGCTTGCCCTCGCGTCCGGATGAGCTGGAGCTTTCCCGGGCGAACCGCCTGCTGCAGGAGTTTTATCTGGGATCCCAGGCGCAGAAGAACGAGATTCTGGGACATGTCATTCTCAAGGCGGATCTGCGCGGTTCCACGGAGCTTACCGCCTCCATGATCCGTGAAGGCCTGAATCCGGCGTCGTATTTCAGTCAGAACCTGTTTGATCCCATCAATACCCTGCTGGAGAAATACGGGGCGGAAAAAGTATTCGTGGAAGGAGACGCGGTAATTCTGATGCTCCTGGAATATGCCAGCCCGGCTATACCCGTAGTAGCCCGGGCCTGCGCCCTGGCCTATGACATTATTGAAGAAGTGCTGGGGCGTAATGCGGAAAGCCGCCACTTGGGACTGCCGGAACTGGAACTGGGCGTGGGTATTTCCTATATCGATGAGGCGCCCTGTTACCTGTTCGATGCCGGGCGCAAGATCACCATATCCCCGGCGATCAACCGGGCGGATCGCCTTTCGTCCTGCACGCACCGGGATCTTTGCCTGTTTGGCCGGGAAAAGGTTCAGGGTATAGAAATCATCCAGCAAATGAAGAGTGCCAACGACGTCTCAAGTGAGGCTGTTTTTTGTCGTTACAATGTCAATGGAATCGAGCTGGATTCAGCTGCTTTCGAACATCTGAATGGCGAGCTGGTGTTGCGCAAGGTCAAGGCAAAGAGCCTTGGAAAAAAGGACGGAGACCGTTATTATGTGGGGCGTTTCCCGGATGCGGGAGGCAAGACCCGTTGGCAGGTGGTGCGCCAAAGCAAGATAAAGGTCTGGGACGGAAAGAAACTCCAGCCAATGAAAAAGGGTGGTCGCAGTTTTTATGAGGTGGTGACCGATCCCGAGATTTTGAACCGGACGCGGGAAAAGCTGTCCGGTCGTTGACAACGAATTACGCATATACCGGCTCGGGAAAGAACCGGCATATCAGGATCACTGCAAACTATGTTGTTAGCCCGCAAACAGAGACTGCGTCGTGTAAAGACGGCTTTACGCGCGAGCATGAGTGTACGAGGCGCAAAGCCTCAGCCGGTTCTCATCGAGGAAATTTCCACTGCCGGCCTGGATTTTCTGTGCGATCGTGGCGCCCAGTGCCGAATCATGCCGGAAGGACGCAAGGTTCCCGGCCCGGTGTTCGGGGTGTATGTGAACATGGTGTTCACCCTGCCGAATTCCGCCACGGAGCTGCATACCCGCTGCCGGGTGCTTTTCTGCCATCGTCTCTCCCAGGACAGCTACCGTTTTGGCTGTGAATTCCATCAGCTGGATGAAGAGGCGCAGGAAACCCTGAATGCCTTTATTCGCGAGGCGTTATAAGGCAGCGCTTTTCTTTGTTTCCGACTGAGCCGTGCGTTCGGGCCGGGTTCCCTGTATCGGCAACATTCTGTCGGACAGACGGGTGATCTTGTGCCCCAGGCGGTAGTCATAGATCGCGGCATAGGTGAATACCCGTTGCACATAACCACGGGTTTCCCTGAACGGAATCAGTTCCACCCAGATATCCGCCGGTAATTGTTTCTCCGGCAGCCAGCGTTTGACCCGATGAGGCCCGGCATTGTAGGCGGCAGTGGCCAGCACCGGGTTGTCCCCCAATGAGGAAAATACATCCGCCAGATACGCGGTTCCCAACTCGATATTGGTTTTCGGCGTGATCAGGTCCTTGTGGCGGGGCGTTTTCTTTCTCTTCAGCAGTTTTCTGGCTACATGTCTGGCCGTGGCCGGCATTAGCTGCATCAGGCCCACCGCGCCAGCGAAGGAGCGCACGCTGGGGTTGAAAGCGCTTTCCTGACGGATCACGCCGAATATCCAGGATATATCCAGTCCGTTGCGTTTGGCAAAATGCCGCACCTGGCTCTTGTGTTCCAGGGGAAAACGCAGTTCCAGATCGTCCCAGTAGTCGGATTTTGCCAGGGTGAAGATGGCCTGATCGTGCCATTTCCAGGATTTTGCCAATTGCGCCGCTGCCTTGTATTCCTCACGACTGAAGTTGGCTGTGAGCTGCCGCCATTCCCGGCGCGCATCCACCTGGCGCTCCAGAGCCAGCAGTTCGCGGATTCTGGGAATTGCCGGCAGGTGGCTGATTTTTCGGGCGATGCTCGGGAGTACCCGGGTTTCCCCGGGAGCAAAATGATAATTCTCGCCGAGATGGTCGGCAGCCAGAAAACCGTAGTAGCTGCGTTCCCTGGCCAGTGCGGAAAAAACGGCTTTGGCCTTCTCCTGTTCGCCGTTTTGTTCCATGGCGCGCGCCAGCCAGTAGCGCCAGCGTTCGCTGTTTTGCTCGTCCTCGGGCATTTCCCGTATGCGCTGGATCAGCTGTGGCCAGTCACCATGCAACAGGGCAGCGCGCGCCAGGGCCTTCTGCAGCCGCGTATCATGGCTGCAGGGTCGGAGATCCGCGAGGAAACGTATTGCCTCGGGAGCATTCTCGCGCACCAGCCACAACGCCAGCTTGCGATCCACCAGATGTTTTTCCATGGGAGGAAAGCGATAACGTTTTTGCAGTCTGGACCAGTAATCTATGGCGGCGACGGGGTCCTTGCGGATCTGCCGGTAGGCAGCGTCCCTGAGCAGGCGAAAGCGTTGCGCATGAGGGGTGTTCAGGCGCTTTTCCCGCAGGGCGAGTTCCGGTTTGTTGTGGATGCGAATCCACAGATCCACCCAGCCGCGTTCGCTGGCGGGCAGGGATTTCTTCAGATAACGCACGAGCTTGAGATTGCCGTTGTCCATGGCCAGGCCAATGCGTTGCCAGACCAGTTTCCGGGTGAGCTGCCCGGCTTGTCGCCAGGCCTTGAATACCGGATCACAGGCTTTCGGGCGGGATTTGCCATGCAGCCACAAAGCCCTGACCTTTGGATAGGCCTTTTTTGCCTGTCCGGTGCGAACAAGAGCGTGCAGGTAGTGGCATTGCTGCTCGACACTCTTCTGTTCTTGGTAGAAACGCAGATAGTTTTTCCAGTCCTTTCGCTCCGCGAGTATCGACAGCCAGCGGCTGCGAAGCAGGCCTGCCAGCGGCGTATCAGCGTATTTTTCCAGAAAATCCTCGATTTCTGTGGCTGAAGCCCCGGATAGCCTGGTTTTCAGGCGTGCGTACTCAAGATAAGGATACAAGGGATAGCTTTTGAGCAGCGCCACCATCTGCCGGGGCAGCGGTTTTCCCGCCAGCGCCAGTTTTTCCGCGCCCTGGAAAGCCTTGCGTTGTGCCTGAGTGGTCAGGCTGGCCTGGGACGTGGATGCTGCCAGCAGCGCCAGCAGAACCATCAGGTGGAAGAGGTGGCGTAGGCTGCGGCAGTTCATGGGTTCAGATTAGGGTTTCGATTCGTGGCTGGCAATTGGGGTTTACCCTGTATCCGCCGGTGAATAGCAGGGGAGGGAATGGGCTACAATTCCTGTAACGATTATAGACAAATGCAGAACGGGAGTTGTGAGATGGCAGACAATACTGTCGATATGGAACAGGAAATGACGCTCAATAGTGGTATCGCCGCTTTTGAAGCCAAACATTTCGTACGCGCGGCGGAACTGCTGGAACCGTTGGCCGAAGCCGGAAATGCCGAGGCTCAGTACCGCGTCGCCATCATGGCGCAGAACGGGCTGGGAATGGTGGAAAATCAGCTCCAGGCGTACAAGTTCATGAAAGAAGCAGCGGAATCCGGTCTGCCTTTCGCGCAACACGGTCTGGGCTTCATGTATCTGGAAGGAGAGTGCGTGGAAAAGAACGGAGAAAAGGCACTGTACTGGTTCATGAAAGGCGCAGAGCAGGGATTGCAGGGTTCCATGACCACCATTGCCATGATGTACCAGGATGGCAACGGGGTGGAAGCCGACCCGGAAAAAGCCCGGGAATGGTTCCACAAGGCAGGCTTCGACGAGATGTAGGGTTTCCGTCAGCCGCCCTGTCTTCAGCAGCGCTCAAACAGTGCGCCGTTTGCGTACCGCCTTGGCCAGTTTTTCCAGCAGTGGAACACTGTCTTCCCAGGGCAGACAGGCATCCGTGATGCTCTGGCCATAGACCAGGGGTTTTCCCGGTATCAGGGGCTGATTGCCGCCTACCAGGTGGCTTTCGACCATGGCGCCGATGATGCGAATATCGCCCCTGGTGACCTGGCCGGCCACGTCATGCCCCACATCCAGCTGTTTTTCATACTGCTTGTGGCTGTTGGCATGGCTGAAATCAATCATCAGGCGCGGTGTCAGCCCGGCCTTTTCCATTTCCTCTGCCGCCAGATTTACGGATTCCGCGTCATAGTTGGGCCGTTTGCCGCCGCGCAGAATGATATGGGTGTCGTTGTTGCCGGTGGTGCTGAAAATGGCGGAGTGGCCTTCCTTGGTCATGGACATGAAAACATGCGGACGCTCGGCTGCGCGCATGGCGTCCACTGCCACGCGCATGGTGCCGTCGGTGCCGTTTTTGAAGCCAACCGGACAGGACAGGCCGGAGGCCAGTTCCCGGTGTCCCTGACTCTCTGTGGTACGCGCGCCAATGGCGCCCCAGCTCACCAGGTCGGCTATATACTGGGGTGAAATGAGATCCAGAAACTCGGTCCCCGCAGGCAACCCCTGGTTGTTGATATCCAGCAGCAGGCTGCGGGCCAGTTCCAGCCCCTTGTTGATCTGATAGCTGTCATCCAGATACGGATCATTGATCAGGCCTTTCCAGCCCACGGTAGTGCGTGGTTTCTCGAAGTACACGCGCATGACAATGAGCAGGTCGTCCGCAAGCTGTTGTTTTACCTTGATCAGCTTCCCCGCATAATCCAGCGCGGCTTCGGGGTCATGTACTGAACAGGGACCGATAACCACCAGCAGCCGGTCATCCTCGCCATGCAGGATGCGATGGATTTGCTGCCGGGCGTCGAAGACGGTTTTGGCTGCGGCTTCGGTTATGGGGTAGCGATCATGAAGAACAGCGGCAGGAACCACTTCCCGGGTGGCGCGGATACGAAGGTTGTCTGTTGGATATTGTTGCATGAGCCTGTTCTACACTTCGGCGGGAAAGCAGACAATTATAGCCCTTTGCGGTGACTCCTCTCAATACAGATGACAGGCCACCTGATGTGGAGTACCTTCTGCTTTGATGTTCTTCAGCTCTGGCATGCCCTGGGCGCAAACCTCCATGGCTTCCGGGCAACGGGTGCGGAAAGGGCAGCCCGAGGGTGGGTTGAGGGGGGATGGTACGTCTCCCTGGAGTATCATTCGCTTCTCCCTGGCGTCCGGGTCCGGCATGGGGATGGCGGAGAGCAGCGCCTTGGTATAGGGATGGCGGGGTTCCTTGTATAGGTCTGTTGACGAGGCCACTTCCACCAGCTTGCCAAGATACATGACGCCGATTTCGTGGCT
Source organism: Sedimenticola sp. (assembly GCA_026985055.1). GTDB lineage: Bacteria > Pseudomonadota > Gammaproteobacteria > Chromatiales > Chromatiaceae > Thiolapillus. The sequence goes on from JALSQZ010000045.1 coordinate 63,831, forward strand.
GATGTGCTGTACCACGGCCAGGTCATGGGAAATGAACAGGAAGGAAATGCCCAGCTCGCGCTGCAAACGCGCAATGAGATTCAAGACCTGGGACTGTACCGATACATCCAGAGCCGATACTGCCTCATCGGCGACGATGAATTTGGGATCCAGGGTCAGGGCACGGGCAATGCCGATGCGCTGGCGCTGGCCGCCGGAGAACTCATGCGGATAGCGGTGCAGCACATTGGGGCGCATGCCCACGATGTCGAGCAGATTCAGCACTTTCTTCTTGCGCGATTCGGGGGTGCCCATGGCATGGATTTCCAGTGGCTCCAGCAGGGTCTGCATGACTGTGCGACGAGGCGACAGGGAGGCGTAGGGGTCCTGGAAGATGATCTGCATGTCACGGCGATGGGCGACCAGTTGTTTCGCATTCAGCCGGCTGATGTCCGTGCCGTCGAGACGGATATCGCCTCCCGTGGGTTCATGCAGGCGCAAAATGGCTCTTCCCAGGGTGGATTTGCCGCAGCCGGATTCTCCCACCAAACCAAAAGTGTGTCCTTTGGGAATGTTGAAACTCACATCATCCACTGCCTTCAGATGGCCAACGGTGCGACGGAAGAAACCGCCTTTGACGGGAAAGTATTTTTTCAGGTTTCTGACTTCCAGCAGATGGCTCATGATGCCTCTCCCACGGGATGAAAACAGGCCACGGCCTGTTCGCCCTGCCATTGCAGCGGAGGTTCCTGCTGGTGGCAGAGGTCGTCGGCCTTGTGACAGCGATCCACGAAACGGCAGCCCGAAGGCAGATGCAGAAGGTCGGGCACGGTGCCGGGAATGGTCGGCAGCTCATCCAGCTTTTCTTCCCGGATCCGGGGGATGGATTTCAGCAGACCTTCGGAGTAAGGGTGCCGGGGCGCGCTGAACAGCGGATGTATGGGCGCCTGTTCCGCTACCCGCCCGGCGTACATGACCACGGCGCGGCTGCAGGTCTGGGCTACAACACCAAGATCATGGGTAACCAGCACAACGGAGGTATCCAGTTCGTCCTGCAGCTTGACCATTTGCTCCAGCACCTGGGCCTGGGTGGTGACATCCAGGGCGGTGGTGGGTTCGTCCGCCAGCAGCAGTTTGGGATTGCAGGACAAGGCCATGGCGATCATCACCCGCTGGCGCATGCCGCCGGACATCTGGTGTGGATATTCGTCGATGCGTTTGCCTGGCGAGGGGATGCCGACCAGGGCCAGCATTTCCGTAGCCCGCTCACGCGCCTGGCGGCGGGTCATGCCCTGGTGACGCATGAGTACATCAGTCATCTGGGTGGCGATGGTGAAAACCGGGTTCAGGGCGGTCATGGGCTCCTGGAAGATCATGGAGATCTCCTTGCCGCGAATGTGCCGGTATTCCGATTCCGGCAGGCCCACCAGTTCCCGCCCCTGGAGCTGGATGCTGCCGGAAACGATGCGTCCCGGGGGAGAGGGAATCAGCCCCAGGATGGCCAGCGAAGTCACGGATTTGCCGCATCCGGACTCGCCCACCAGTCCCAGGGTTTCGCCGGGCATGATGTCGAAGCTCACTCCGTCGATGGCACGCACGATGCCGCGCTGGGTGGAAAATTCGATGACCAGGTCTTTTACGCTGAGCAGGGGCTGGGTCATGCGCTCACCTTCTTCGGGTCGAGGGCGTCCTGCAGGGAATCGGAGAACATGTTGAAGGCCATGACCAGCACGAACAGGAATACCGATGCGGTAATGAAGTTGGAATAATGCCCCGCCTGCACCTCCTGGGTGGATTCGGCAATCATCAGTCCCCAGGAAACCCCATCCACCACGCCCAGGCCCAGGAAGCTGAGAATGACTTCGGACTTGATGGCGCCGACAAAGACGATGGTGGCCTGCACCAGCAGGATGTGGAAGGTGTTGGGGGTGATGTGACGAAAGATGATGAGCCGCTGGGGCAGGCCGATGGCCCGGGCCGCTTCCACGAACTCGAAATGCTTCAGCTTGATGACCTCGCCGCGCACCAGGCGCGCGGTGGTGGTCCAGAAGGTGGCAATCATGGCTACATGCATGGAATAGGCATATCCTTGCAGGGAGTAGGCGATGGCGGCGACGAACAGGTAGAAGGGAATGGAATCCAGCACGCCCATGAGCCACAGGATGATTTCATCCACCCAGCTGTTGGTGAAGTAGCCTGCCAGCGCTCCCAGCAAGCCGCCCAGCAAAGTGGAAAGTATGGCCACCACCATGCCTACTTCGAAAGCTGTCTTGGTGCTGTAGATGGCCCGCTCGAAAATGTCCTGGCCGATGATGTTGGTGCCCGCCCAGTATTCCGCGGAAGGGGGCGCCCACATGGGGCCTTCGATGCCGCTCCAGTTCTGCCCCCAGAGCCCGGCCCAGACACCCAGGGCAATGAGCATGAAAAAGACTACTACTCCCAGGGACAGCATGCCGAGGCGGTCGCGGCGGAATTTGTACCAGGCCTTGCCCCACAGGGACTCACTCTCCCGGGGTGTGCCGATGTCGTCGGTCAGTGTATTCATTTCAGGGACACTCGAGGATCTACCAGCTTGTAGAAGATGTCGTTGAGAATCAGCACCACCACGAACAGTACCGCGGTAATGCCCACCACTGCCTTGAGGATGGGCTGATCGCCAGTGGTGATGGCGTCATAGGTCACCAGGCCCACGCCGGGGATGCCGAAATAACTTTCCAGCAGCAGGGAGCCGGAAATCACCACCAGGGGTATGGAGAACATGATGCGGGTGATGATGGGAATCATGGCGTTTTTCAGAATGTGCTTGAACAGCAGCTCCCCCGGCGGGGTGCCAAAGGCCTTGGCGGTGCGTACATGGTCGCGTCCCATTTCCTCCACGATCACCGCCCGGTAGAAGCGGGTGTTGTAGCCCAGAGCGACGAATACCGTGGCCAGGGTGGGTACGGTGACATAGCGCAGATAATCCCAGAAGCCGTACACATTCCAGCCCCTCACGGGAAACCAGCCCAGACCGTCGTTTGATGAGAATATGATCTGGAAGGCGATGATGACGATGAGAAAGCTGACGCTCATGCCCACCACGGAGCCCCCCATGATGATCTTGTCCCACCAGCCGCCGCGGTGATAGGCGGCAATCAGCGCCAGGGCAATGCCCAGCAGGTTGCCCAGAACGAACCCGGGGATGATCAGGGCCAGGGAAATGGGCACGGTGCGGGCGAGAATGCTGTTTACCCGCTCGCCGGTGGAATCCGAATAGCCGAAGTCGAAGGTTACCAGTTCTTTCATGTATTCCAGATAACGGGTAACGAAAGGCTTGTCGTACCCCAGCTGGTGGCGAACTTCCTGAATCTGTTCCGGCGTGGGGTTCTTGCCCACCAGTTCATAGGTCTTGTCCGGGCCAAAATAGACCATGAGCAGAAAGCTGATCAGGGTAACGCCGATGATCAGGGGAATGCCGGTGATGAATTTGCGCAGGGCGTACTGGAGCATTTCCATTATTTTTCCGCCTCCTTCACGTCCACATATTTCAGATGGAAGCCGCCGACGATGGATTGATCGGGAAAACTCACCACATCCTTGTGCCAGAGGAAGATCTGCCGCCGGGAAAGCCCGGAGATGGTCACACAGGCGTCCAGCACGATCTGGTTCATTTTGCGGTACAGGCGGGTGCGTTCCGGAGACTGCTGCATGACCGCGGTCTGTTCATAGAGGCGGTTGTATTCCGGATCATCGAAGTTGGCATTGTTCGAGCCGGGTGAGCCATTGGGTCCATAGAAGAGTTGCAGGGTGTTTTCCGCGTCGGGATAGTCCAGCCCCCAGCCCATGCCAACGATCTTTATCTTGGCCTTTTTCACCGCCCGGTTGAAATCCCCGAAGGAAGCATAGCTGTCGAAGACGATTTTCTCCTTGGGATAGCCGATTTTCATCAGCCAGCCCCTGAACTGTTCAAACATCTGACGGCTGTCCACGGAAGCCACGCCGCCATAGGTCAGCGTGGGCAGCATATCCGTCGTCCAGCCGGCGTCGTCGAGGAGTTTGCGCCCCAGTGCTGGATCGTGGCGCAAGGCTTCCCTGGAGGCATCCGGGTCGTATTCAGGGACCACCGGCGGGATGATGCCGGGGAAGACGAATCCCATTTCGTTGTAGAATTTTTTGTTCCGGTCATCCCAGTCGAAGGCATAGCGAATGGCGCAGCGCAGGGCGTGATTCATTTTTTCGCGCTGCTTGTCCTGGTTGTAACCGATTTCCGGATCACGCATGTTGAAATCGGTATGCACGAAGCCGTTTTCATAGCCCGAGGTCATGAAGTATTTTTGCGCGTATTCGGGCTTGAGAACAATCGAAGGCTGCTTCTGCGCCAGGACATCGTCCAGCAGTTCCTTGGGAATGCCGGCGTACTGGATTTCATCTCCCTTGGTAAAGGAATTCCAGCGAGACAGGGACTGCTTGATGAAGTGAATCTCCAGACGATCCACCAGCGGCGGGATTTTACCGTCGATTTCCCTGATGCCGTATTTGCCGTGCAGGGCTTCGTCATAGCCTTCATAGGCGAGATCGATGGGTTCCTTGCGGTATTTGGGGTTCTTGAGCAAGACCACGCCGACGGAATCGAAGCGTTGCAGGCGGAAAGGCCCGGAGCCGACCGGATGCACGGAGAATTCCCGGCCATAGTATTCCACGGCTTCCCGGGGAACCACGGCCGAATAACCCTGTGCCAGGGTATGTATCAGCTGTGGAAACGGCTTGTTGAGGATGATCTGTATGGTATAACGATCCAGCGCCTTCAGGCCTTCCACTTCCTTGTCGTAGTCCGAGCCGGCTTTTTTCCATGCCTCCATGCCCTTGATGCGTCCGGCCCAGAACCAGCTGCCCTGGGAACGGGTTTTCGGGTCGAAATGACGCTTCAGGGAATACACGAAATCCGCTGCCGTCACTTCCCGTCCCTTGCCATCGGGAAAGGCCGGGTCGTCGATGAATTCCACCCCCTGCTTGATGCGGATGGTATAGGTCAGTCCGTCCTCGGATACTTCTGGCAGGGCCACTGCCAGGTTTGGCTTGATCTGGTAGGGGCGGGCCAGGTACTTGTAGGAATACAGGGTGTCATAGACATTCACCACCACATGATTGGCATAGACGGTGGCGCTCTGGGCCGGGTCCAGGCTGGTGGGGGAGCCGCTCAGGGAATGACGGTAGATCTTCATCCCGGCGGTGTCCGGGCCATCGGTGCAAGCTCCCAGCAGCAGGAACAGGGGCAGCGTCAGCAGGGCGAAGAATCGTTTTGGCATGGACGAGCATGTTTTCCGGATATCACAAGAGCGCGAGTATAACGGGTTCATTGCCAAGGGAAAAACGTTTTTGTTGTTGTGTTCCCGAGGTATTTGAAAACATCTGTGGTAAAAATGATAAAATAAGCGGCTATGTCTTTGAATTATGACCTCCACAGCCATTCCACGGTTTCCGATGGAACCCTTGCTCCCGGCGAACTGGTGAAGCTTGCCGCAGAATCCGGGGTGGATGTGCTTGCCTTGACCGATCACGACAATGTCTCGGGCATTGCCGAGGCGCGGGATGCGGCGCGGACATGGAATCTGAAACTGGTGCCCGGCGTGGAAATCTCCGTGAGCTGGAACGGACATACGGTGCATATACTCGGGCTGAATGTGGATGAAACAAATCCTGCCTTGTGCCAGGGTTTGCGCCAGTTGTGTGAGTACCGTTCCTGGCGGGCAGAGGAAATAGGACGCAGCTTGCAGCGCGAGGGGATTGGTGGAGCGTATGAAGGCGCTTGTGAACTGGCCACCGGCGCCCTGGTGGGGCGTCTGCATTTTGCCCGGTTTTTGGTGCAGAAGGGGCACGCGGCAGATCTCAAAGAGGTGTTCCGCAAGTTTCTGGTCAAGGGCAGGCCAGGATATGTGAATGGCGAATGGGCCAGACTGGAAGATGTCCTGGATTGGATTCAGCAAGCGGGGGGTATGGCGGTCATCGCCCATCCGGCCCGTTACAACATGACCCGGAGCAAGCTGCGGCGGCTGATTGGCGAGTTTCGCGAACTGGGTGGCCGGGGACTGGAGGTAGTGTCCGGGAGTCACAGCAGGGACGAATATTTCACCATGGCCAGACATGCCCGTGACTTTGGCCTGCTGGCGTCCGCAGGCTCTGACTATCACGGCCCGGAAAATCCCTGGATCAAACTGGGGCAGCTGCCGGAGCTTCCGCCCGGCTGTGAGCCGGTATGGGAGCATTTTTGATGGCACAGTTTTTTCAGATACACCCGGAAAATCCCCAGCCACGCCTGATTCGGCAGGTAGTGGATATCCTGCGTGGTGGGGGGCTGGTCATCTATCCCACCGATTCCAGTTATGCCATTGGCTGCCAGTTGGGGGACAAGTCCGCTCTGGAGCGAATTCGTCATATCCGGCGTCTGGACGACAAGCACAATTTCACTCTGGTGTGCCGGGATCTGTCCGAGATTTCGAACTATACCAAGCTGGACAATCAGCAGTACCGGCTCATCAAAAGCCTCACGCCAGGCCCCTACACCTTCATTCTCAAGGCGACCAAACAGGTGCCCAAGCGACTCATGCACGCCAAACGCAAGACCATAGGCATTCGCATACCGGACAACCGCATTGCCCTGGCGCTGCTCGAGGAGTTCAACGAACCCATACTCAGCAGCACCCTGATTCTTCCCGGAGACGACACGCCGCTCATGGATCCCTACGACATGAAGGATGTCCTTGGCAATCAGGTGGACCTCATCATCGATGGCGGATATTGCGGTTACGATCCCACCACGGTGATCGTCATGGAGGACGATGAACCCTGGATTGCGCGCTACGGCAAGGGCGATACTTCCTTGTTCGAATAGGGTCTGGCGAAAAAACGAGATTCCCAATCCTCTTTCTTGCCCTTTTCCGGATATAATCGGCCGATGCCACAGGAACTCAATCTCATTCAACAGCTGGCCGTATTCGTACTGCCACTCATCTTCGCCATAACCGTCCATGAAGCCGCGCACGGCTGGGTGGCGGACAAACTGGGGGATCATACCGCCCGGACCATGGGGCGGGTGACCATCAACCCGATTCCGCACATCGATCTGGTGGGCACCATCATCGTGCCCCTGGCGCTGTACGCCATGACCACCCTGGCCGGCGGTGGCGGACTGATTTTCGGCTGGGCCAAGCCCGTGCCCATCAATCCACGCAATTTCAGCAATTATCGGCGCGACATGGCGCTTACAGCTGCCGCCGGGCCCGGTTCCAATTTCATCATGCTCCTGATCTGGGCGGTGCTTCTGCGCCTGTCCGTGGGCCTGGAGTCCTCGGCTGGCTGGTTTTCCGAACCCCTGGCCTACATGGCCGTGGGAGGAATACTCATCAATGGGATTCTCATGGTGCTGAATCTGCTGCCGATCCTGCCTCTGGACGGGGGGCGGGTGCTGGCTTCCCTGCTGCCGCCCAGACTGTCTTTCACCTATGCGAAACTGGAGCCCTGGGGGCTGTTTATTCTTATTGGTCTGATGGTCACCGGCATTCTCTGGCCCATCATGGGGCCCATGTTGCAACTGGTACAGGGGCTGGCCTATTCCGTTGCAGGACTCATGTGATCTTGGCAACATCTAGCAATCAAGAGTTCCCAAACCATCAATCAGGAAAACCATGGAAAATGTAGCAACACAACATGCCCGCGTACTTTCCGGCATGCGGCCCACCGGGCGTCTGCATCTGGGACATTATCACGGCGTAATCAAGAACTGGGTGGAACTGCAGCATGAGTACCAGTGCTTTTTCTTTGTCGCTGACTGGCATGCCCTGACTACTCATTATGAGGATCCATCCATCATTCCTGACAGTGTCTGGGATATGGTCATCGACTGGCTGGCAGCCGGGGTGAACCCTGGTGAAGCCACCCTGTTTATTCAATCCCGGGTGCCGGAACATGCCGAGCTGCATCTGTTGTTGTCCATGACCACGCCCCTGGGGTGGCTGGAACGGGTGCCCAGTTACAAGGATCAGCAGGAAAAACTCAAGGAGCGGGATCTGGCCACTTATGGTTTTCTTGGTTATCCCCTGCTGCAGGCGGCGGACATCCTCATCTACCGCGCCGGTCTGGTGCCCGTGGGAGAGGATCAGGTGGCGCATGTGGAGCTGACCCGGGAGATCGCACGGCGCTTCAATCATCTGTATGGGCGGGAAGCGGATTTCGAGCAAAAGGCGGAACAGGCGATGAAGAAAATGGGCAAGAAGAATGCGCGTTTGTATGCCGGCTACCGCAAAGCCTGGCAGGAACAGGGAGACGATGAAGCCCTGGCCGCTGCCCGCGCCCTGCTGGAATCCCAGCAGAATATCAATCTCAGTGACCGCGACCGCCTGTTTGGCTATCTCGAAGGTGGTGGCAAGGTGATTTTGCCGGAACCTCAGGCGCTGCTCACCAAGGCGTCGAAAATGCCCGGTCTGGATGGTCAGAAGATGTCCAAATCCTATGGCAATACCATCCCCCTGGATGCCCGGCCGGAACAGGTGGAACAGCAATTGCGCACCATGCCTACCGATCCCGCCCGGGTGCGGCGCACGGATCCGGGTGATCCGGAAAAATGTCCCGTATGGGAATTTCACAAAGTCTATTCCGACGATACGGTGAAGAACTGGGTACAGGAAGGTTGTCGCAGCGCCGCCATAGGCTGTATCGAATGCAAGCAGCCGGTCATCGATGCCGTGCTTGCGGAACTCAGGCCCATGCAGGAACGCGCCGCCGAGTATGAAAGTGATCCGGATCTGGTGCGCAATATCATCAATGAGGGCTGTGAAAAGGCCAGGGATGAGGCCCGTGATACCATGGATGAAGTGCGCCATGTCATGTCCCTGGAATACCGATGAATCCAGCCGATCCTGCCGCAATAAAAGGGGTTGACGCCGAGCCTGCGCCCCGGCAGGAGGAAATGCCTTTCGCCGTGGTGGAGGGGCAGCCCCAGTATCAGCTGCCCAAGGATCTGTATATTCCCCCGGACGCCCTGGAGGTCTTTCTCGACGCTTTCGAGGGACCTCTGGATCTGCTGCTCTATCTCATCAAGCGGCAGAATCTGGACATCCTCAATATTCCCCTGGCGCGCATCACCGAGCAGTACATGGAATACATCGAGCTGATGAAGGAACTGCGCCTGGAACTGGCGGCGGAATATCTGGTGATGGCCGCCATGCTCGCAGAGATCAAATCCCGCATGCTCTTGCCCCGGCCGGAAAGCGAGGATGAAGAAGGTGAGGACCCCCGCGCCGAACTCATACGCCGCCTGCAGGAATATGAGCGTTTCAAACAGGCCGCCGAGGATCTGCATAATCTGGAGCAGCTGGGACGGGACGTGTATCCGGTACAAGTGGAAGTGCCGGACAAGCATATTCGCCAGGAACCCCCTCCTGTGGAGCTGAAAGAACTGTTGCTGGCCCTTCGCGACGTTCTCAAGCGCGCGGACATGTTCAGCAATCACCATATCACCAGGGAACCTTTGTCCCTGCGCGAGCGCATGACCCGGGTGCTGGAAACCGTGCGAACCGACAGATTCACCGATTTTCATGAACTGTTCGATATCACCGAAGGACGCGACGGCGTAGTGGTAACTTTCATGGCGATACTCGAACTGCTCAAACAGACATTGATAGAAATGGTGCAAAGCGAGGAATTTGGCCTCATTCATGTAAAGGCCAGTGGAGCGACCCAGGCATGAATCCCAGTGAAAACCTGAAACAGATCGTGGAAGCGGCGCTGTTGGCCTCAGGCAAGGCCATGACCCTGGACAAGCTCCAGGATCTGTTCGATGAAATGGAACGGCCGGATAAGAAAGCCTTGCGCAAGGTGCTGGAAGAACTGGCCGAGGACTTTCAGAATCGCGGTATAGAAGTACGTGAAGTGGCCAGCGGCTGGCGCATTCAGGTCACCAGGGCCTGCGCTCCCTGGGTTTCACGCCTGTGGGAAGAAAAGCCCGCCCGGTATTCCCGCGCCCTCATGGAGACGCTGGCGCTGATCGCCTATCGCCAACCCATTACCCGGGGCGAGATCGAGGACATCCGCGGCGTCAGTGTCAGCTCCAACATCATGCGTACCCTGCTTGAACGGGAATGGGTGCGGATCGTCGGGCACCGGGATGTGCCGGGCCGGCCCGCCCTGTACGGCACCACCCGGGACTTTCTGGACTATTTCGGACTCAAGTCCCTGGACGATCTGCCTACCCTGGCGGAGATTCGCGACCTGGATGTAATCAACGAAGAACTCAAGCTGCCGGAGCCGGATGGCGAAGGCGCGCAGACCATGGATAAGGAAGGCGGCGATATGCAGGAGCAAGAGCAGGCCGGGAGTGAAACCGGGAAAGAACCCGGGACTGCCCCGGACAGTCAAGCCGGAAGCGGGCAGGAATCCCATGAAAAAGAAGGCTGAAGTTCAGGGGGAACGGTTGCAGAAACTCCTGGCCAATGCCGGCATGGGCTCACGTCGCCAGATCGAAGGATGGATTCGTGAGGGCAGGGTGCAGATCAATGGCGTCGATGCCAAACTGGGCGACCGCGCCACCCTCAGGGATCGGATCAGTGTGGATGGCCGGCCGGTCTCCGGAAAGAAACTGGCGGCCAACGAACGCCATGTCATTCTGTACAACAAGCCGGAAGGCGAAGTGGTGACGCGCAATGATCCGGAAGGACGCAGGACGGTTTTCGAACGACTGCCCAAACTGCCTCAGGGACGCTGGATCGCCGTGGGACGTCTGGATGTGAACAGCGCCGGCCTGCTGCTGTTTACCAATGATGGGGAGCTGGCCAATCGCCTCATGCATCCGCGTCAGCTCATCGAGCGTGAATACGCGGTGCGCGTGCATGGCCGGGTAAGCGAGGACATGCTCAGACAACTGGTGAATGGCGTCACCCTGGAAGATGGCCCGGCGCGCTTCGAGGAAGTGGTGTTTTCCGGTGGAGAGGCCAGCAACCAGTGGTACCATGTAGTGCTCATGGAGGGCCGCAAGCGCGAAGTGCGGCGCATGTGGGAAGCCGTGGGTGCGGTGGTCAATCGTCTCAAGCGGGTGCGTTATGGTCCCATCATTCTCGACAGCCGGGTCAAATCCGGCATGTGGCGGGAGCTGGAAAAGGATGAAAAAAAGGACCTGCTGCGTATCGCCGGCATTCGGGACAAACGCCCCTGGGGAACCCTCAAGCGTCCCGGCGCTCGAATAAACAAGGCGCGTCCTTCTCCCTGGGCGAGGAAAAACTGAACGGCCACAACTGGAGGAGCATCAGATATGCGGGTTTCCATTTCTTTGCTGTTGTTGATGTTTGTTTTTACCAGCTTGCATGCCGCCCAGGAAGGTGCTCTGGAAGCCGGCATGATCAACCCCGGATATCACGAGCAGCCGGCCTGGTTCAAGGAATCCTTTCTCGACCTGGGCGAGGATATCGCCGAGGCCAGCGCCGCCAACAAGCGCGTTCTGCTGTATTTCTACCAGGATGGCTGCCCCTATTGCGCCAAGTTGCTGGAAGACAATTTTGGCAACAAGGCCATAGCCGACAAGACCCGGGAAAACTTTGATGTCATCGCCCTGAATATCTGGGGCGACCGCGAGATTACCCTGCCATCGGGCAAGGTCATGACGGAAAAGCAGTTTGCTGAATCCCTGAAAGTGCAATATACGCCAACCCTGCTGTTCCTCGATGAGAAGGGCAAGGGGGTGGCGCGTCTCAATGGCTATTACGCTCCGCACAGGTTTTCCGTGGTGCTGGACTATGTTGCCGGGCGGCATGAAAAACAGATGAAACTTGCCGACTATTACGCCCGGCAGAAGCCGGTCGCGTCAAAGGGAAAGTTGCATTCAGAACCCTTTTTTCTTCCGCATCCGTTGAAGCTGGCGGACAATCGCGAACGATCCTGGCGTCCCCTGCTGGTGATTTTCGAACAGAAATCCTGCCAGCCCTGTGATGAAATGCATGAGGATGCCCTGAGCCGGGAGGCGTTGGTGCTGGCTCTGTCCAACCTTGACGTCGCCCAGGTGGACATGCGCTCCCGGGACAGGCTGCAACTTCCCGATGGCCGCGAAATGCCTGCCCGGGAGTGGGCGGCGGAACTGGGCATCCAGTATGCCCCCAGTCTGGTGTTCTTCGACGCCGACGGCAAGGAAATCTTTCGCTCGGAGGCGTATCTGAAGAGCTTTCATCTGCATGCGGTGCTGGACTACGTGCTTACCGGAGCCTGGCGGCATCAGCCGAATTTCCAGCGTTTCGTACAGCATCGGGCGGATACGCTGCGAGCCAAGGGCTTTGCCGTGGATCTGATGAAGTAAGCGCATGTCCCGATTCAAAGAAATAAGTTTCGTCCGTGAAGGGATTTTTCGCAAACGCAACAGGGATCAACAGGATTGAATAGCACAATACAGGGTTATCGGCCTGCAAAACTGCTGTTTTGCCTGCTGCTGTGGATGGTGATTCCAGGGGTGGTTTCATCGGAGGAGGTGTCCCGGGCAGCCTCTTCCCCCGACCGGGCTGGCGCTGCTGAGGAAAAAAACACGCAAAAAGCCCCTGCTTCCGGGATTCGTCTGAAAGTCGATATCAGTGGCATTGAAGGAGAGTTGCTCAGGAATGCCAGGGCCTATCTGGGGCTGGAGAAGAAGAAAGACGATCCTTTGTTGTCCGCGTTGTGGATACGTCATTTGTACAAGAAAGCAGAGGAAGAGATCAGGAAGTCCCTGCAACCCTTTGGCTATTACAATCCCGCTATCCAGTCCTCACTGGAACAAATAGCGGATGATCAGTGGCGGGCCCGTTTCGAGATCCAGCCCGGACCGCGCACCCGGATTACGGAACTGGACCTGCGATGGCAGGGAGAAGGGGCAACAGAGGAAAAACTGCAGGAAGCGTTGCGGGATTTCCCCTTGCACAAGGGGGATTTTCTGGATGATGCGCTGTATGAAAAGGGCAAGGCAGCCCTGATCAGCCTGGCGGAGGAAAGGGGTTACCCGGATACCCAGGCGAGCAAGGCGCAGGTAGTGGTGGATCCGCGCAACAACACGGCCCGCCTGACCCTGTATCTGGATACCGGAAAGAAATACTTCATCGACAGCATCCGCCTGCATCAGGAGGTGCTGAATGAAGACTTCGTGCGCCGCTATCTGGTGGATGTGAAACCTGGCGATGTCTATTCCCAGGACAATCTGCTGGAGATTCAGCATGCCCTCATCGAAGCGGGGTATTTTTCCCTGGTGGGCATCAAGCCGCGGTTCGATGAAGTACAGGACAGCCGCGTTCCCGTGGAGGTAAGACTGGAACCGGGCAAGCGCCAGCTGTACAGCTTTGGTTTGGGCTATGATACGGATATCGGAGTGAATCTCACCGTGCGTTGGATGCACCGGCGTCTCAATCGCAAAGGGCACAAGGCCGATGCGCAACTGAAGCTGTCACTGAACAACAGTTATCTGCTTGGCAATTACTGGATCCCGATTCGCGATCCACGCACCACCAAACTGGGATTTTCCGCAAGAGTGGAACATGAGGTTCTGGACGAATCGGAAAGCAATCTCATCGACCTGGATGCCGGCTATTACTGGCAGAAGGATGACTGGCTGACCAAATTCTATACCGAATTCAAGTATGAAAGATTCAGTGTGGGGGAAGAGCCGGTTCAAAGCACCCATTTTCTGAGCCTTGGGGGCACCGTGCAGCGCACCTGGCGCGCAGCCGCAAACAAGGCCTATTTGCGCAGGGCATGGGCATTCTATGCCGATCTCAGCGGTACGCCTTCTGCGGTTTCATCCACTTACTATCTGCGCGCTCATCTCAAGACCAGAGCCTATATTCCGTTGCTGGAAAAGGGACGGCTCATTCTGCGGGGAGAGTACGGAAGCGCCCTGGTAGGTGATTTCGGTCTCTACCCCACCTCCCTGCGTTTCTATGCCGGAGGAGACAGCAGCGTGCGCGGCTATGACTGGAAAACCCTGGGGCCGGAAGATGACCGGGGCAATGTCGTCGGGGGACGGCAGGTCGTTACCGGCAGCCTGGAATATGATCATCAGGTAGCCGATCAGTGGCTGGCTGCCGGCTTCGTGGATGCAGGCAACGCCTACAATGATGCTCTCGATCATGTCTTCATCGGTGCCGGATTCGGCGCCCGCTGGCTGTCCCCGGTGGGAACCGTGCGTCTTGATTTTGCCTGGCCGTTCAACAAGGAAAATGACGAACCGACCCGGGCTTCCGACATCCGGATTCATTTCGGCTTCGAGGTGTTGCTGTGAAGTGGCTCAAGGTCCTGTTGCTGGGCGTTCTGAGCCTGTTGCTGGTCCTGTTTCTTGCGGGCGGGTTCCTGCTGGGCACGCAAACCGGCCTGCGCTGGGGGCTGGATGCTGCCAGGGGGGTGATTCCAGGGGAGCTGCAACTGGCTGGCATCGAAGGCAGTCTGCTGGGAAAGCTGCATTTGCGGGGCTTGTCCTACCGGAATCCGCAAATGACCCTGGAGGCGGAGGATCTGGTTTTGCGCTGGCAGCCCGGCAAGCTGCTGTACAAACGGTTGCTGATCGATGAACTTGTCCTGCGGGGGATACGCTTTGAACAGCTCCAGGCGCCCGTGGAAAAGGAACCAGCACAGGGGCCAGGGAAACTGCCGGACATCGAATTGCCGGTAGCGTTGGAGGTGAAAAAGCTGCTCCTCGATGATGTGCGTATCATTGCCGCGCCACAAAGCGAGCGCTTGCTGCTGAACCGCCTGCAGCTGATGGCCAAATGGAATGAACAGGGGCTGGATCTGGAAGGGCTGTCACTGCAAGCCCCCCAGGCCGATTTTTCCGTCAGGGGCCAACTCGATCCGCGCGGGGATTACCCTCTGGGGCTGGATCTGGACTGGCAGCTGCATCAGCAGGATCTGCCTGCACTTTCCGGTACCGGCCGCCTGTCCGGTGATCTTCGGCAACTGCTGCTGGAGCAGCATATCCAGGGCGATGTGGCGGCGATGGTGAAGGCGCATCTTGTGCAGGTTCTCGACGCGCCACGTTGGGACGCGGATATTCATCTGACAAAACTCCCCCCGGAATGGCTGCCCTACGACCGGGAAGCCGCAGACCTGAATCTCGAGCTCGATGCCAGGGGGGACCTGGAACAGGCCGAGGCGCAAATGGCATTACGTTTGCCCGCGAGAAAAGGGGATGCACAACAGGCGCCGCTGAAACTGGATCTGGACGGGCGTTTCCAGTTTGCCGGGCAACGGTTTGAGGCCAGGGCGAACTGGTCGGATCTGCAATGGCCATTGACGGGGGCAGCGCAGGTGTTGAGTCCCTCCGGCAAGCTTTCGCTGTCAGGGGTTCCGGACGACTACCGGTATCAGGTGGACGCGGCGTTGCAGGGAAGGGATATTCCCCCTGGCGACTGGCAGGCGCAGGGACAGGGAAACCGCAAGGTGAGCACATTGAAACTGACCGGTCAGACCCTGGAAGGGGTGTTGCAGGCGGACGGGCAACTGGGCTGGTCGCCACAACCGCGCTGGGACATGGAACTGCAGGCCGAAGGCATCGACCCGGCCCAATTGCAGCCGGACTGGAGCGGCAGCCTGGACATGAAACTCCACGCCAGGGGCAGCCTGCCCGAATCCGGACTCAAACTGAATCTGGACATTGCAGAACTGGCGGGACGACTGCATGACCATGTGATTGGCGGCGCCGGCAAGGTTCAGGTGGACGGCAACCGGGTGATGCTGGAACAACTGCGCCTGAACAGCGGTTCGGCGCGGATTCAGGCCGATGGCGAACTGGCGGAAGTGTGGAATCTGCAATGGCAGCTGGATGTTCCCGATATGGCGGAACTGTTGCCCGGCGCCAAGGGAAAAATCCAGGGTCAGGGACAACTCAGTGGTACCCAGGAAAAGCCTGTGGTCACAGCCGGCATCAAGGCAAGGGATCTGCTTGCGCAAGGCAATCGCTGTGATCAATGCACAGCGCAGGTGAATTTTGGCCTGGATCCCGTCCATGTTTCCCATGTGACTATCGAAGGCAAGGGCTTGAATGTCGCGGCGCAGGCCATGGACAATCTGATCCTCAAGCTGGATGGCCCCCTGTCCGCGCAACGGCTGAGCCTTGCTGTCGATCATGAACTGGGCAAGCTGACCTTTGCCGCGGTGGGGGCATTGGATGAGAAGCAGGAATCCTGGTCCGGGCAGATCCGGGAACTGGCCATGAACATGCCGGATTTTGGGCATTGGAAAATAACCAAAACCGCGAATTTGCTATTGTCGCCAGACAAGATCGAACTTGATCCCCTTTGTCTCGAAGACAATGAGGGGCTGCTTTGTGCGCAAGTACAGCGGAAAGAAAAAAGCGGCAAAGCCCGTCTGAATCTTGGAAAATTTTCCCTGAAGCGTTTGCGTCCCTGGCTGCCGCCGGAGATTGCCGGTCTGGATGGCATGCTGACCCTGGAGGCGACGGCGGATCTTCAGCCTCTGCTGCGTGGTTCGCTGCAGGCCAGCCTGGACGGGGGCGAATTGATATATCTGGATGCTGAGCAGAAGGAGCGCAGCCTGCCTCTGCGTGATGGCAAAGTGGAAGCCCGGTATGACGATCGGGCGCTCTCGGCCAACTGGCATCTGGGTATTGGAGAAGACCGGATGGAAGGCAAGCTGCTGATCCCGCGCAAGGCGTTGGATGCGGATCCGATGAATGCGCCCCTGCGGGGTGGAGTCAATCTCGAGGTCAATGATCTAAATATCATCACCGCCTTTGTGCCGGACATCGAAAAGATCGAGGGCAGGGCGGACGTGGCGGTGGAACTGGATGGCAGGCTGGGAGAACCCAGGGTCCGCGGCCATGCCCGCCTGCAATCCGCCCTGGTGGTGGTTCCGCGGGCCGGACTGGAGCTGAAGGACCTGCTGGTGGAAGTTACTGGTGATGGCAGTGACCGGTTGCAGATCAATGGCGGGGTAAAGTCCGGTGAAGGCGAGTTGCAACTGTCCGGCGATATTGGGCTGGATGCGGCCCGTGGTTGGCCGGTCAGACTGAAACTGGGAGGACACCAGTTCCTGCTGGCCAACCTGCCGGAAGCGCGCATCGTGATGACACCTGATCTCAAGCTGGAGGCGACCCGGGATCTGGTAAAGCTGCGTGGCCTTATTGGCCTGCCGCTGGTACAGATCGAGCTGGAGGATCTGCCGGCCGGTTCGCGGGCTGCTTCGTCTGATGTCGTGGTACTGAATGAAGATGGCAGCCTCACTCCCAAGGCGGGGTCGAAGCTCGATGCGGAACTGACCATTACCCTGGGCGAGAATGTGCATTTCAAGGGTTTTGGTTTGAATGCGGATCTGGGCGGACAACTGTTTGTCGATCAGAACCCGGGCAAGGTGGCTACCGCCAGTGGCGAGATCAAGATCCAGAACGGCAGTTTTCGCGCCTATGGACAGGATCTGAGCATTGGCGAAGGCCGTATCTCCTATGCCGGCGGCCGTATCGACAATCCGGGCATGCGCCTGCGCGCCAGTCGCAAGATGGATGATATTACGGTTGGTGTACAGGTAAGTGGAACGGCGAAGAAACCGAAGGTTTCCACCTGGTCCACGGATCCGGATCTGGCGGAAAAGGATATCGTATCCATACTGCTCACCGGACAGCGTTCCGACAACCTCTCGGAAGCCAAGGTGTATACCGGCAGACAGATCACCAAAGACCTGAGCGTGGGCGTGAATCTTGGTGGCGGCAAGGATGGCAGTGAGTTCGTGGCGCGCTACCGGCTCATGGACAATGTGAATGTCGAAGGCACCAGCAGCGCGAGAAAGAGCGGCGTGAGCATCAACTACACCATCGAGGTGGAATAGACCGGACGGTTTCAGCCGGCCCGTTGCAGACGTGCCTGAATATCCTGTTTGGCCTGCTGGAGAATGGAATCCCGGTCGATGTTGTCCAGAATCTCGCGAACCACCAGCTTGGGGCCGCCTTCGCCCCAGGATTTCCCCTGAGCCAGATAGCGTTCTGCGGCCTGTCCCACTACCCAGGTGCTGTAATAGGCCACGGCTCCCTGGGCGCCGCCGGTCAACAGGGCGGACAGGCCGCCGGAACCCAGTTTCAGGGCTGATGATGTGAAATGCACCGCCCAAACGGTACCCATGAGCAGCAGCATCTGGGCGCCTATGGTTCTGATCAGATCACTGGCTTCATTGCGCGTCAGGGGCAGGCCGTAGAGTCGGGACAAATGCACGATCATGCTCACGTCCACCACGGCGGCGGCGACCAGATCTGCTATCGGAACGGGATTCAGGGCCACGGCCACGCCCTTGGTGGCACAGTAGTTGCGGATCAGCTTCTGCCCCAGTTCACGCCGGGCCTGGAGAATGCGTTCTCCCACCTTGTCGCTGAGATTGCTGGCGAACAGAGAGGCGTTGAGCGCCGCCAGGGTTTGTCCCTCGGTCTGAAGAATATCCCAAAGGCGCTCCTTTACCTGACTGACGTCCACTTTGGGACGGCGCCATTCTTCCTTCTCCGCGCCTTCTTCATCCACGCGAATCACCAGTTGTTCGGCGGGGTCGGCGCTGGCGGTGACGATGTTTTTTCTGTCCACCAGACCATCCGCATGCCGGGCCAGGGATTCGAGCAGTGTTTCGCGCTCCGCCGGACTGTAGCGATCCACCTTGTTCAGCACCAGGATGATGGGCCTGTGCATGGCGGCAATGTCAGTCAGTGCCTGGATTTCCGTTTCTGTCAGGTCGGAGTCCACCACGAACAGAATCAGATCCGAGCGGCCCGCCACCTCCCGGGCGAGTTGTTCTCTTGCCTCGCCATCCACTTCATTGATGCCAGGGGTATCGATGAGAAATACTCCGCCATCCTCGTATTCCTGCCAGTGGTCGCGTTCCGCCCTGGTGGTTTCACCATGCAGGGGACTGGTGCGAAAACGCGGCTTTCCCAGGAGGGCGTTGAGCAGGGCGGATTTGCCCACGCTGACCCGGCCGAATACGGCGATATGCAGGTGGCCGTGTTCCAGACGGTCGAGCATGGCCTGAACTTCCTCATAGTCCTGGCGCAAGGACTCGCGCACTGATTCCGGCACCCGTGAATCATTGATCAGGGCATCCAGGCTCTCCTGTGCGAGATCCAGGTGATCTGGCGCTTCGCTGTCAGTCTTTTTCGTTGCGTCTTGTGACTTCGCGAAAAGCCAGTCGGGCATAATGCGCCGCAGATGCTTTGATATCTTCACCAAGTTGATCCTCGAACTGATTGGCTACCTGCAGGGGATGGAGTTCGCCCCGGCTGTCCAGGGATGCCACCAGGCTCTTGCCCAGGGCATCGAACAGAAATCCATAGGCAATGGCGTGCAACAGGCCGCCAGCCACGGTGCCGGCGCCGGGAAACGCCTTGAGCGCATTGCCGGCCACGGCCAGCACCAGGGTCAGATGTTTGCGCACCTGTTTCTGCACCAGCTCCAGCAGCAATTCCACATCCACCTTGCGTACCGGGATATCATACAGTTTCGACAGATCCCGGATCATCTGGGTGCCGAGAAATCCCTGAATGAGAATATCCGTGCCCGGCGTCATGGCGGCAACCGCTCCCATCACGGCTTTTTGTGCATAGCCGCTGACAATCTTCTGCGCCTCTTCCCGGCGGTGGAGGCGCAATTGCTCATCGATGCGTTGTTGCACGAGAACGAACACGCTGCTGTCACGCAGGCTTTCCAGAGTGTCCGCATGACTGTCGATGATGCGCTGCAGGGCCTGTTGCAAGGCGTCCACCTTGGGCGGGAGCTGTCTTTGTAGGGTTTCTTCCCGGCCATCCGGCAGTTGCCGCAGGGCAGTTACAGTGGTGCCAGTGCTTACCGGAACAACCTCGGCTTTGCCCATTTTGTCCAGCCGTTCCTGCAAGCGCTGACGCACCTGTTCCAGATCGCTGTCGCTATAGCGGTCGCTCTTGTTCAGCACTACCAGGGTGGGCTTGTTCAAGTCGAGCAAGGTCTGCAGTTGGTCAGCCTGGGTGCGGGTGAGGTCGCCTTCCACCACATAGAGTACGACATGCGCGCGCAGGGCTTCTTCTCTGGCCAGTTTGTCCAGCTTGCCGCCCACCTCATTGAGCCCGGGCATGTCCGTCAGCACCAGTTGATCACCAGCGGAGCTGGTCCAGACATACTCATCGATCTTGCGCGTGGTGCCGCCGGTGACTTCCGTGCGAATTTCCACCCCCGGCAGCAGCGCCCGGATCAGGCTGGACTTGCCGCTGCTGATGTCACCGAACAGCGCCACGTGGATATGTCCTGCCGAGCGGCGTTCCTCCAGTCGCTTCAGTTCCTGCTCCGCCGCGGAAGTGTCCAGTCCGTGATCCTGGGCGGTCTGCAGCTGTTGTTCCAGGGTTTCGCGATCCGGTGGGCGGGTGTGATCCCGATCCGTCAGGGTTTTGCGAGGGCGCAGCACCCGATATACCAGCCAGCCGGAAAACAGGGAAAACAGAAACAGCAGACTGGCTACGGCCATCTGCATCCACAACGGCGCTACCCGGAGGTTGTGCCAGATGTTCACCAGGGTGTCCGTAAGCAATATCCCCAGCAGCAGGGCAAACAGCAGCGCGATGCCGGTAACCAGGGCCAGAATCAGACGGATGGAGGACTTGTTGCTCACGGTGCAGTGGTCGATTGGGAAACTGTCGGCAGGGTATCAGATCAGGGCGCGCAGAGGCTATTTTTTTACGACCGCCAACCGTGTTTTTCAACTGCCTGTCATGGATCCAGATTTCTGATTTCCTGATCCAGATGATATCGATCCGAGGTTACATAGGCTTCCATGCGGCTGAGCTTGCGTTCCAGCTTTCGGAAACGGTAGCGGGTATCGGCCAGGGTGTCTTTCGGCGATTTGCGGTATTTGCGCCAATATTGTTCTTCGGTCTGGTTGTCGTAGAGATCTTTTGGTTTCTTCGGCAGGAAGAATGCTGCGGCAATATACAGGGTTACGGTGGCGACACTGAACAGAATGGCAGCAACGATGGTCGCAATGCGTACTGCATCCACATCCCAGGAAAAATAGTCCGCAAGCCCGGCGCAGACGCCTGCAATCTTGCCGTTATCCGTATCCCGATAGAGCATGTTGTGGCGTCCCCATTCGTGGTTCATGACTTGTTCCTCCATTCGGGTGCTTCCCGGTCAAGTATGGTTTCCAGGGATTCCACCCGGCGTTCCAGCTTTTCCGACAGTTGCCAGAGTTCCGCCAGGGTTTCCTCATCCGCCTTGGACAGAGCCTTGTTCGCCCGGGCCTTGTACCAGTAGTGCAGCATCAACCACAGCGGAACAACGATGACCAGAAAAATGACGGGTAGCGCCAGCAATATATCGAAATCGATATCCGCGTCCATGGCTATTTGTCCTTGTCCAGATCTTGAAACTGGCGTTTCAGGTCATAGTTTTCATCCGTGACGATACGCTCCAGCACCTGGATGCGTTGTTCCATTTCATCAATACGCCGTTCCATTCTTTTCCGTTCCGCACTGGAGGCTTCCAAATCGCCCCGGCTGTCGAAATAGTGCTTGATGACGCCACCCAAAATGCCCAGGGCGACGATAATGACGACCATTTCAAAAGGATTCATGGGGATCTCTACCTCTGTGATTATTGATTCTTTTCTGACAGGCGGGTCTTGAGCTTGTTCAGTTCGTCTTCGATTATATCCTCTGCTTCCAGTTCGGCGAACTGATCCTCCAGGCTGGGATCGCGACCCAGGTCGTAGGACTCAACCTTGCCTTCCATGTGTTCCATTTTCTGCTCCACGTTCTCGAAACGCGCCAGCGCATCATCAATGCGAGAGTCATGCAGTTTCTCGCGAGTACGCAGGCGGCCGGAAACCGTGGAATGCTTCATCATCATGGTCTTGTGCCGGGCCTTGGCGTCATCCAGCTTCTTTTGCAATTTGGATGTGTCCTGGTTGAGCTGAACCAGCTGTTCTTCGAGCAGATTCAGTTCATGCTCCATGGCTTCTGAAGTGTTTTCCAGGTTGTGTTTTTCCTTGAGGGCAGCACGCGCCAGATCCTCGCGCTCCTTGGACAGCGCCAGCTCGGCCTTGCGCTGCCATTCCATGATTTCGCGCTGCATGAGGTCGATGCGGCGCACAAGCTTTTTCTTCTCGGCGATGGTGCGCGCGGCATCCGAGCGCACTTCAACCAGAGTGTCTTCCATTTCCTGAATGACCAGGCGAATGATTTTTTCCGGATTCTCCGCCTTGTCCAGCATGGCGGTGATGTTGGAGTTGATGATGTCGTGCAGTCTGCTGAAGATACCCATTTTTTGTGTTCCTCTATAATTCTGTATCAAGTGGTTGGAAATGTGGTTTCAGGGGTGCAGTACCCCGGCTGTGCGGAAAGGGAAAGCCGCATCCAGAGGCTTTTTCTTTTCCACGGAAAT
Source organism: Sedimenticola sp. (assembly GCA_026985055.1). Lineage (GTDB taxonomy): Bacteria > Pseudomonadota > Gammaproteobacteria > Chromatiales > Chromatiaceae > Thiolapillus. The sequence continues at coordinate 86,177 of JALSQZ010000045.1, forward strand.
AATGTCCTGTGCGCATTTACTTTGTGGTGCAATCTCTGCGGAAAAGGTTTGCTGTCTGAGCTGTTGTGCCAGTTGTCCGGCGATTTTCCGGCCCCAGTCGTTGTACACCAGACGGCTGCTCATCTTTTCCAGCGCGGTGTTTCCCTGTGCGAGGATGGCTGCTTCCACGCTTCCGGGTTCGTCCGCTTCTGCTGTGGCAGTGACAGCGGCGAGGAAGGCTACGATTCCAGCAAGCATCAGGGTGCGTACTGTTCTGGTGTTTTTGTTCATCTTCTTTCTCCTTATGACAAAAGCAAGGATCTTTGTCTGTGGTAATAACTATCCACGAACCATGCCAGTTCCCTGAAAAAATAGATAACGTCTTGTATTTTCTGGAAAAGTAATGAATTTCTACGGATTCCGGTTTGGGCTAATAATGATTAAAATAATCATATTATGATATAAATAATCAATAATTAATAAAAAATGATATTATTTATGTATGTCGCTACATCAGAAACTCATTGGTCAATCATCCGCTTTTCTTGAAACCCTGGAGCGGATTTCCATGGTGGCTCCCCTGTCCAAGCCTGTTCTCATCATTGGTGAGCGGGGTACGGGCAAGGAAATGATGGTGGAGCGCCTGCATTTTCTTTCCGCGCGCTGGGAGAATGTGCTGGTCAAGGTCAATTGCGCAGCACTGCCCGAAACGCTGCTGGAATCTGAACTGTTCGGCTATGAAGCCGGGGCCTTTACCGGGGCAGGCAAGCGTCATGCGGGGCGCTTCGAGCGAGCGGATGGCGGCACCCTGTTTCTGGATGAGATTGCCAGCATGTCCTTGCGCTTGCAGGAAAAACTGCTGCGAGTAATCGAATATGGTGAATTCGAGCGGGTGGGGGGAGATGCCACTTTGAGTGTGGATGTGCGGGTGGTTGGCGCGGCCAATGTGGATCTGCCCGCCATGGCGGATCGCGGGGGATTTCGCCCGGATCTTCTGGACAGGTTGAGCTTTGATGTCATTACCCTTCCGCCCTTGCGCTATCGCAAGGAGGACATCTCCCTGCTGGCGGAGCATTTTGCCCTGGGCATGACCCGTGAACTGGAGCGTCCATTTTTTGCCGGATTTAGCGAACTCGGCCTGGAAAAAATGCAGGCGTATCACTGGCCCGGCAATGTGCGTGAGCTGAAGAATGTTGTTGAAAGAGCAGTGTATCGCACCGCGCAGGATGAGCCGGTCAGCGAATTCGAGTTTGACCCCTTCGCTTCACCCTGGAAACCGGTGCTGGTGGAGGAATCGCCGCAAGAGCACAATAACCCGGTAGAAAAACCGCGATCTGAAGTACTGGAGTTGCCCGATGACTTCAAGGGGCACATAAAGGAGTATGAGGAAAAGATTTTGCGCCAGGCTCTGGAAGCACATCGTTTCAACCAGCGCCGGACAGCCGAGGCACTGGGGCTGACCTATGCCCAGTTTCGAGGGTATTTGAAGAAATACGGGATATCGGCTAAAGGATAGGGCTGCGCACTTTTCCGTTTATGAGCCACAGGGATATATCGTGCAGGAGCAGTTTTCGGCCCGTACATCCTGTACATCGCCGCTCCGGCCATGACCTCCAGGGAGGGAGGAAATGCTGGAAATGCCGGGAGCATTTCCAGTGCCCTGGCCTCTCGCGGCATACCGTACATCCTGTGCATCGCCGCTCCGGCCATGACCTCCAGGGAGGGAGGAAATGCTGGGAATGCAGGAGCAATTCCCAGTGCCCTGGCCTCTCGCGGCATACCGTACATCCTGTACATCGCCGCTCCGG
>JALSQZ010000046.1 GCA_026985055.1 Sedimenticola sp.
ATGGGAGTGGCTATGGCCCGGGCCCGCTCCGCCCCGTTTGCCAGCACTTTATCGATATAAGCCCGGTCATCCAGCAACCGGCGCATTTCCATACCCATGGGCGCCAGTTTTTCCACCGCCAGTTCCGTCAGTGCCGGTTTGAACACGCCAAAACCGCATCCGCCATACTCGGACAGAACATCCGCTTTCGAACGCCCGGAGAGGGCAGCAAAAATGCCCACCAGATTGGCCGCTTCCGGCCGCCCTTCAAGCCCTTTTTCCTCTTCTGGCAAGGGTTCGGGATCGGTCTTGGCCTTCTTGATCTTGCGTGCGATTGTATCGGCATCATCGGTCAAATTGATGCGCGACAAATCGGATGGATCGGACTTCGACATCTTCCTGGTTCCGTCCTTCAGCGACATCACGCGGGTGGCCGGCCCGGCGATGAGCGGTTCGGGCAGCGGGAAGAAGGCATCGCCGAACCCCAGTTCGCGGATGCGTTCACCGAAGTCATTGTTGAACTTCTGGGCAATGTCCCGGGTCAGCTCCAGATGCTGTTTCTGATCCTCTCCCACAGGCACCGCATCAGCATGATAGAGCAAGATGTCGGAAGCCATGAGAACCGGATAGGCATACAGCCCCACGGAAGCATTTTCCCGGTTTTTGCCAGCCTTTTCCTTGAACTGGGTCATGCGGTTGAGCCAGCCGATGCGCGCCACGCAATTGAAAATCCACGCCAGCTCGGCATGGCCGGAAACCTGCGACTGGTTGAACACGATATGGGCCTGCGGATCGATCCCGGCGGCCAGAAAGGCGGCGGTGACCTCGCGGATGTTCCTGGTCAGCTCCTTGGGATCCTGGGCCACCGTGATGGCATGCATGTCCACCACGCAGTAGATGCATTCATGATCATCCTGCAAATCGGCAAAACGGGTGATGGCGCCCAGATAATTGCCCAGGTGCAGGTTGCCGGTGGGCTGGACACCGGAAAAGACCCGGGGTCTGTTTTTGCTCATGGCGGATTGCTCCACAAAGGAATGACATT
>JALSQZ010000047.1 GCA_026985055.1 Sedimenticola sp.
TGGCCGCCAGCCCCTTCGGGCGACAAATGCGCTGCATCTCAGCGGCTTTGTCTTGCCCACCAATAGCACCACTATTGGCGGGCAAGACAAGACCACTGATATTTTGCGCATTTGCCGCTGGCATCCACGCCTTTATCGAGACCAGACCCTAGCAGGAAAAAACGCATGACCATTGCATACAAAGAAGAGGCTCTGCTGTTCGGCTATGATCCCGGCGGCAACGACAAGCATGGTTTTTGCGCTGCCATATTGGAACAATCGAAGATCAGACAATTGAAAATATGGACTCCCAAGACCGCCGTGGAGGTGCTGGAGCACATTCGGAGCTATCGCTCTGGCAGCCGGAAGGAACTTCCCGTAATTCTGGGAGTGGACACCTTGACATGCTGGTCTCTGGACAAAAGCGGACAACGGCATGCCGACAGGCTGTTGAGGAATAATTACAGTCGCGTGGCAGGCAGCGTGATCCACCCAAATGCACTTTACGGCGCCATGACTCTCAATGGCATGGCCGTCATCCTGAAATGCCGGGAAGAATGCAGCGAGACAGGTCTGACCATATGTGAAACCCATCCCAAGGTGCTCTATCATGCCTTGACGGAAGAGAAATACGATTTTCAGGGAAACAGGGATTGCATGATAGACTGTTTGGCAAACCTGTTCAAAGCGGCAATGAAAGAGGAAGCCCTCAAAAAAGAAGTGTGCAATATCAAGAATGATCATGAGTTCGATGCCGCCCTTTCGCTGCTTGCGGCGTGGAAACATGCGATTGGTGAATGGACAACCGACCTGCATCAAGGCGCTGATAAAGACCGGCACGTCTTCCCCTGTGGCAAAACGTGTTTCCCCTGGCCAGCAAACCTGGATAATTGCTCATGAGCAACAGCAAACTCACCCACGTGGACGAGAGCGGCGCGGCGCGGCATTCCCCACTGCCACGCTCCTCCGCCCAGCCGCTTGCCCCACAATATCGGGCGGCTGGGTGGGGGAGCGGGGCGGTGGGCGGTGCACTTCCGTGCAAGG
>JALSQZ010000048.1 GCA_026985055.1 Sedimenticola sp.
CACTGGAGAAGTCCATCGCCATCTACGAGCGCGGCGAGGCGCTCAAGAAGCGCTGCGAGGCGCTGTTGAGGCAAGCCGAGGCGCGCATCGAAAAGATCACCCTGGACAAGGACGGCAAGCCCACCGGCAGCGAGCCGCTGGACGTGGAGGATCAGGGAAACGGCCAGATGCGCGCGTCAGAATGAGAAATGGGAGCCTGTCTGGCGATCATGAAAACACTTGCGGTGATGCTCCAGGAAATCCTGAGATGGCAAAAACCGCGCGGGCATGCGCAATCGCCTCGCGCTCATGTCTTGGAGCTTTTTGCGGGTCTGGGGCGGGATATCTTCGGCCACCACCAGGCGGTAGTTCTCGTCAAAAGTGATCAAGCGCCGATCGAATGCCTTGTCATGCAGAGCGTTCAGACAGATGCCATTCGCCGGATGAAGACGGATGGAAGCATCCTCCTTCCAGCCAACGATATGCGATGCGATGAGCAGTCGCGGATCATCCAGGCCCGTAAGCGCACAGCGCTGTTCGTATGACGTCAGGATCATGCGACGGAAGAAATCCTGCCCCAGGCGGCGCATGACTTGGGCAGGGCGCTCCTCCCCTGTGGTATCAGCGGGTGGGGAAATACGCCGCGCATCTGTATCCGCCAGCCCGGAAGGCTGGTGCGCCGGTTCAGTGGTGGCGGCCGACCGTTCATAAATGGGCAGCAAGGAGGCAGGCTGGGCAAGAAAGTCCTCCCATACCTTGCGGTCCAGCTTGCTGGCGTTTCCCATGCCCTTGCGCGGTAGGGAATCATCCAAAGCGGCCAGATTACAGGCCTTCAGGGCAACCGCGCCAGGAGTGCGCCCCAGCCTCGCGGCCAGTGCCTGGATGTCCTGATTGGAGGAATGCAGGCGGCCGAAAGGGGTGCGCAGATAAAGAACAAGAACCTGACGAATTTCATCCTCGCTCCACCTGCGCCCTGTGACCATACCCCTCTCCTCACACGTGCTGGCCGCCGTTGATGTGCAGCTCCGCGCCGG
>JALSQZ010000049.1 GCA_026985055.1 Sedimenticola sp.
GAGCGGTGAATTTCCTCGTCAGTGCGCAGGTCATAAATGCGAATCTCCGAATAGGGAACCATGGAGGATTTGGCCGGAGCATCCATGAGCTGCGCCAGCGGCTTGCCGCCGGGGGGATGCCTTAAGCCAAATTGTTCGATGCCGAAAAACAGCCCCCGGCCATTGAACCCGACGATGTCCAGCCCCGGGGCTATGGATTGCGCATCATTGTCCTGGGCCCCTGCGGGCGTGATCAGCATAGCGGTCATGCCAAGCAGAAAAATACCAATACGGCGGCGCATGTGCATTGCTGCGGCTCCTCTAGAAATCGGGATGGGTGATGCGGCAAGACGCATCCTCGGTTGAATGCCCTCTCTGCCGGGAGAGTGCCTTGACCCTTGTCATGTTGCAAGGGGATGCACATATGAAAAAAAGGCAAGGTTGTATCAGTTCCCGATGGAGGAGCCCATGAACAGATTATCCTCCCTTCTGATGGTCATGATGATAACAGCCGCTTCAGCCCATGCCCAAACGGGCTTGGGACTGGCGCTGCCTGGCGGAAATGCCAAGGCTGCCAGACCGCTTGTTGCCGAACATTGCATCAAGTGTCATGCCGTCCCGGGCTTCCCGAAAGACCGGATTCAGCCTGCCGTCAAGGCCCCCGCTTTCGAGACCATCGCCAACAACCCGCAAGCCTATCCGGAAAAGGCTTTGCGTGCTTTCCTGCGCAAGCCCCATTATCCCATGCAGGGGTTCGTTCTGTCGAAACGCGACATCGACAACATCATCGCTTTCCTCCATACCCTGCGCAGGAAATGATGCGGCAACATCCGCATGCCGATATGGCACGATGGGCCTGCATATGCACCCGTGTTGCACATCGGGGACATCGCCGGGGCCGGTGTGCAAAACTTGATTTTCCGTCTGCAAGGCGCCATATCTGAACTCCCGCCATGACGGGGAAAGTCCTGGAAACAACCGAAAGGGGCACCCATGAGCACCTGCAAGCTGCCAGCCGCGAACAGCCATCCCG
>JALSQZ010000050.1 GCA_026985055.1 Sedimenticola sp.
CATGAATTACAGCCTGTTGCGTGACGATTATGCTGGATACAGTTTGTACCTGTCATGCTATCCGGTTTTTCCCGGGATCTTTTCACCCAGCTTGCCCGAACGCCCTGCAAGCCGATGAATAACATCGACTTTTGTCCGTTCGAACAATCTGGGCAAAAATCTCTCCGGGAGAATTCCGGATTCCGGTGCAATATTCGGGCTAGGTCAAGGCGGCAACAGCAGGAAAAAGAGGAAATTACATTTTCTCTTTGCGAAGAGAAAAATTCCATGGAAGGAATTTTTCGACGTTCCCAGTATAATTGGCGTTTTTGTCTCGCCATGTCACAGCCTATGAACAACAAAACGGATGTTTCCACCTTCCAGGGGTTGATCTTCGCCCTGCAGCAATACTGGGCCGACCAGGGTTGCGTGATTCTGCAACCCTATGACATGGAAATGGGGGCCGGTACTTTCCATACCGCCACCTTTCTGCGTTCCATTGGCCCCGAGCCGTGGAACGCCGCCTATGTGCAGCCCTCCCGACGACCCACGGATGGTCGCTATGGCGAGAATCCCAACCGTCTCCAGCATTATTACCAGTTTCAGGTGGTGCTCAAACCGTCTCCGAAGAACATACAGGATCTGTATCTGGGCTCCCTGGAGATGCTTGGGATGGATCTGCATGTCCACGATGTACGCTTTGTCGAGGACAACTGGGAATCCCCCACCCTGGGCGCCTGGGGACTGGGCTGGGAAGTCTGGCTCAACGGCATGGAAGTCACCCAGTTCACCTATTTCCAGCAGGTCGGCGGACTGGACTGTCGGCCGGTGACTGGCGAAATCACCTATGGCCTGGAGCGCATCGCCATGTACATCCAGGGTGTGGAAAGTATCTATGATCTGGTCTGGACCCATGGCCCGGATGGCCCAGTGACCTATGGCGATGTCTTTCATCAGAACGAAGTGGAACAATCCGCCTACAATTTTGAACATGCCGACGTGGATTTTCTGTTCCAGCTGTTCGACCAGTGCGAACAGGAAAGCAACAAGCTCATCGAACTGGGTTTGCCTCTGCCCGCCTATGAGCAGGTATTGAAAGCTTCTCATGCCTTCAATCTGCTGGACGCACGGCACGCCATTTCGGTCACGGAAAGGCAGCGCTACATCCTGCGGGTACGCACCCTGGCCCGAGCCGTAGCCCAGGCCTACCATGATGCCCGGGAAAAGCTCGGCTTCCCCATGCTGAAACAAGGAGTATCCTCATGAGCGCCCAGGATCTGATATTCGAACTGGGTACGGAGGAACTGCCTCCGGCAGCCCTGAAAAAACTTTCCGCAGCCCTGGAAACGGAATTTGTTGCCGGGCTGAAGAACGCCGGACTGGCGCACGGCCCGGTAACGTCCTATGCCGCGCCAAGGCGCCTGGCGCTGTTGGTGGAAGGTCTGGCCACCCGCCAGCCGGACCGGAAGATCGACAAACGCGGCCCGGCGGTACAGGCGGCTTTCGATGCAGATGGCAATCCAAGCAAGGCGGCCGAGGGTTTTGCCCGCTCCTGCGGCACCAGTGTGGATCAGCTTTCCCGCCTCAAAACCGACAAGGGTGAGTGGCTCGCCTACCAGATCGAGGAAAAAGGCCGACCGGCAGCCGAGCTGTTGCCGGAAATTGCAGAGAACGCCCTCAATCGGCTGCCCATTCCCAAGCGCATGCGCTGGGGCAGTTCCGAAGCGCAATTTGTGCGTCCGGTACACTGGCTGCTGTTTCGCCATGGCGACGAGACCGTACCCTGCACTCTGCTGGATGCCGAATCCGGCAGCCTCAGCCATGGCCACCGGTTCCATCATCCGGAACCGATTTCCATCCAGGTGCCGGCTGAATATGCCGATAAACTGGAGGCTCAGGGAAAAGTGATCGCTCACTTCGAACAACGTCGCGAGCATATCCGGGCGCAAGTGCAAAAGGCCGCGGAAACCCTGGGGGGTCGAGCCGATATGGATGATGCTCTTCTCGACGAGGTTACTGCCCTGAACGAATGGCCGGTGGCCATCACCGGAAGTTTCGAGGAGCACTTCCTCGAAGTTCCCGCGGAAGCCCTGATTCTCACCATGAAAAAGAATCAGAAATATTTCCCCCTGTTCGACAACAATGGCAAGCTGATGAACCATTTCATTACCATTGCCAATATCGACAGCCCGAAACCCAAAATCATCGCCCAGGGCAACGAGCGGGTCATACGCCCCCGGCTCGCCGATGCCATGTTCTTCTGGGAACAGGATGGCAAGCGCAAGCTCGAGGATCTCATCCCGTCACTCAAAACCGTGGTGTTTCAGAAGCAACTGGGAAGCATGTATGACAAGACCCTGCGGGTCGCCCGGCTGGCACGCTGGATTGCCACAAAAATCTCTGCGGATCCTGATCTGGCGGAAAGAGCCGCGATGCTTAGCCGTTGTGACCTGATGACCGACATGGTGGGTGAATTCGCTGACATGCAGGGCATCATGGGACGTTATCAGGCGCTGCGGGATGGCGAACCCGAAGAAGTCGCAGTGGCGCTGGAGGAATTCTATCTGCCGCGCTACTCCGGCGATCGCCTCCCCTCCCGTCCCACGGGGATCGCCCTTGCCCTGGCGGAAAAAACCGACAGCCTCATGGGCATTTTCGGCATCGGCATGAAACCCACGGGAGACAAGGATCCCTTTGCCTTGCGGCGCGCTGCACTGGGACTGCTTCGCATCATACGTGAGCACTCACTAACCATACAACTGGACGAACTGCTGGAACAAGCTGGTACGGCACTGGGAGACCTGGTAACAGAACAGGACAACCGGATTCAGGTAAAAAGCTTTCTCATGGACAGGCTCAAGGTTCTTCTGGGAGATGAAGGTGTGAGCACCAGACTGTTCGAAGCGGTGGCCGCGGTAGAACCGCCTACCTTGCCGGATCTCGATGCGCGCATCGAAGCCGTCCGCAAGTTCATGGATCTTCCCCAGGCAGAAAGTCTTGCCGCCGCCAACAAGCGTATTCGCAACATACTGAAAAAATCCGTGGATCCTGTTCCCGAACAGGTGGACGCCAGTCTTCTCCAGGAAGAGGCGGAAAAATTACTCTTCAACAGCCTGGGAGAAATGCAGCAACAAGTAGCTCCCCTGCTGGAGAAAAGCGACTACAATACTGCCCTCCAGGCGCTGGCCGGATTACGCGAGCCGGTGGATCATTTCTTTGACGAGGTCATGGTCAACGTGGACGAAGACGCCCTGCGCATCAACCGCCTCGCACTGCTGCAGAATCTTTCCAATCTTTTCCTGCAGGTGGCGGATGTCTCCCGACTGCAATGATTCAGGCCCGACCTCATGAGCAAAGATACTGATTCCTGGAACAATATGCTGGCAGCCGTGCAGGCCTTCCACGACAAGCATGATTTCAAGAACACCGGGGGTGAGGAACTCAATTATCGGGTCGCCCTCATGGCGGAAGAGCTGGGAGAAATCTCTTCCTGTGTGACCAAGGGGAAAAGTAAGCACTTACTAGCAGAAGAAGTGGCGGATTTGCTGATTCTTCTCATGGGCACCGGTATTGCCGCGGATTTCGATCTGAACCAGGCTTTCTGGGACAAGATGAACAAGCTCATGGAACGCAAATCGCGCATGGTCAACGGGCGCATCCGGGTTTCCGAATTCCGGGATATGGAGTAATGCCAGGCAACCCTGTTCGGCATATCATCCTGGATCGGGACGGCGTGATCAACGCGGACTCGGATGATTTCATCAAAAGCCCCGACGAGTGGATTCCCCTGGAGGGAAGCCTGGAAGCCATTGCACGCCTCAATCAGGCGGGATATCTGGTGGGCATCGCCACCAATCAGTCCGGCATCGGTAGGGGATTGTTCGATCTGCCGGCGCTGAATGCCATGCATCAGAAAATGTACCAGCTGCTCGCCAAACTGGGCGCTCATGTGGACATGATTGCCTTCTGCCCCCATCTTGCCGAAGACCATTGCCACTGCCGCAAGCCCCTTCCGGGTCTGTATGAATCCCTGGCTGCTCGCTGGGACATCAGTCTGAAAGGCATCCCCATCATTGGTGACAGTCTGAGAGACCTGCAAGCAGCCCAGGCAGTCGATGCCCGACCGATGCTGGTGAAAACGGGAAAGGGAGAGAAAACCCTGCAACAACTGCCGCCTGACCATGGCATACCCGTATTCGACCATCTTCATCATGCCGTGGAACAACTACTGGAGGAAAGCGACTGATCATGCTGGTAAGCCTGCGCTCTTCCGTCTATTTCGTGGCCATGGTGCTGAGTATCGGCATATATGGTCTTGCCATCGTGACCATAGGCATGTTGCTCCCCCTTTCCGCCCGGGATCGCATGGCCGCATCCTGGGGGCGCAGCAACCTCTGGCTGATGAAAGTCATTTGCGGTCTTAAGTACCGCGTCCACGGGGCGGAAAACCTGCCCGACGGTGCGGCCATCATCATGTGCAAACACCAGTCCACATGGGAAACCATCTCCCTCAAAGCCCTGCTGCCGCCAGCACAATCCTGGATCCTCAAACAGGAACTGATGCGCATTCCCGTATTTGGCTGGGCTCTGGCGGCCATTCCCAATATTCCCATCGATCGCAGCGCCGGGCGTAAAGCGGTCAAAAAGATCGTGGAACGGGGGTCCGAGCTGCTTGCGCAAGGCCGCGTCATCGTCATTTTTCCCGAAGGCACCCGTACTGCACCAGGAGAGAAGCGTAAATATGGCATCGGTGGCGGCCTGTTGGCGGAAAAATCCGCTTATCCCGTCATTCCCATTGCGCATAATGCCGGTGTATTCTGGCGCCGCAGGGGATTGAAGAAATACCCAGGCACCATAGAAGTAGTCGTGGGTGAGGGTTTTGATCCCGAAGGAATGAAGGCTTCAGAGATCACTCGCAAGGTAGAGAGCTGGATCGAAACCGAAATGGAAAAACTGCCCGCCAGCCGCACCTGACAAACCCTAAATTCCACATTTTATCCACAGGATAGATTAACCTGTGGATAACTTTTCTATATATCCAGATTCTCCACTGTGAGCGCGTTAGACTGAATAAAATCTCTTCTTGGCTCCACTTCATCCCCCATCAGGGTAGTAAAGACCTCATCCGCTCCCACTGCATCTTCGATACGCACCTGGAGCAAACGGCGGCTTTCCGGGTCCATGGTAGTTTCCCACAGCTGATCGGGGTTCATTTCCCCCAACCCCTTATAGCGCTGAACATGCTGTCCGCGCCGGCCTTCGGCCATCAGCCAGTCCAGCGCTTCACTGAAACTTTCCACCGGCTGCTGCTTTTCACCACGTTTGATGTAGGCGCCCTCCTCGATCAGATCATTGAGCTTTTCTCCTACCAGGCGCAGCTTCTTGTAATCTCCACTGAGAAAGAAATCCAACGGTAGATAACGGACATTGTCGATACCGTGAGTATGATGGGTAATGCGTATTGCTTCCCCATGATCTCCCTCTGCTTCCACCCGGTCCAGGGCATAACCATGGGCCAGTTTCTGCTCTGCATTGAGACGTCGGGTCAATTCTTCCAGCCAGTTTTGCAGTGCTTTGCGGTCATTGAGCAAGTCGCGGTCCACCCCCGGCATGTAGATCAGTTTTTCCAGTACTTCATGATCGTATCGGCGCGCCAGTCGCTGGATGATGGCGCGGCTGGCGACATACTCCGTGGCCAGGGATTCCAGTGCTGAGGATGACATGGGCGGCGCGCTTTCATTGACATGAAATTCCGCTCCGTCCAAAGCCATGTGCAGCAGATATTGATTCAGCTCGAGATCATCCTTGATATAGGTTTCCTGCTTGCCCTTTTTTACCTTGTACAAGGGCGGTTGCGCGATATAGACATGACCACGCTCGATGAGCTCGGGCATCTGCCGATAGAAAAAGGTAAGCAGCAAAGTACGGATATGGGCGCCATCCACATCGGCATCGGTCATGATGATAATGCGATGATATCGCAGTTTGTCCGGATCGAACTCTTCCCGGCCAATACCGCAACCCAGGGCCGTAATCAGGGTGCCCACCTCGGCGGAAGACAGCATTTTGTCAAAACGGGCTTTTTCCACATTCAGTATCTTGCCCTTGAGAGGAAGTATGGCCTGGTTGGCCCGGTTTCTGCCCTGTTTGGCAGAACCACCGGCGGAATCACCCTCTACCAGGTAAAGCTCTGATTTTGCGGGATCTTTTTCCTGACAATCAGCCAGCTTTCCGGGCAATCCGGCTACATCCAGCACTCCTTTGCGGCGAGTCATTTCCCTGGCTTTGCGCGCGGCTTCCCTGGCTCTGGCGGCATCTACCATTTTACTCGCGATGGCCTTGGCTTCTCCCGGATTCTCCATGAGAAATTCACCAAGCTTTTCCGCGATGACCGCTTCGACGATACCCTTTACTTCAGAAGACACCAGCTTGTCTTTGGTCTGGGAGGAAAACTTGGGATCCGGCACTTTTACCGACAATACTGCCGTAAGACCCTCCCGGGCATCGTCTCCGGTGGGATGAACTTTCTGCTTCTTCGCCAACCCGGCTTCGTCGATATAGTTGTTCAGAGTACGGGTCAATGCCCCGCGAAAACCGGCCAGATGGGTACCGCCATCTTTCTGGGGAATGTTGTTGGTAAAACAGAAAATGCTTTCCTGGTATGACTCATTCCATTGCATGGCCACTTCCACGACCACATCGTTCTTTTCCGCGCTGATGTGAAAGACCTTTTCATGCAAGGGAGTCTTTTTCCGGTTCAGGTGTTCGACAAAAGCACGAATCCCTCCCTCATACTCAAACAGGTCTTCCTTGCCTTCTTCTCTTTCATCCTTGAGGTGAATACGCACACCGGAGTTGAGGAAAGACAATTCCCGCAGCCGCTTGGCCAGAATATCGTAATGGAATTCCGTGTCGGTAAAAATATCCTCGCTCGGCTTGAAACGAACGCTGGTTCCCGTTTCCCCGGTATCTCCTATCGGCTTCAACGGCCCTTGAGGCTCACCCAACACATAGCGCTGATGCCATACTTTTCCTTCTCGCTGAATGGTAAGTTCCAACTCTTCCGACAAGGCATTGACTACGGACACCCCTACCCCGTGCAAACCACCAGATACCTTGTAAGAGTTGTCATCAAACTTTCCCCCGGCATGCAATACCGTCATGATGACTTCTGCCGCGGAGACACCCTCTTCCTCATGCATCCCCACAGGAATACCGCGACCGTCATCAGAAACAGTTACCGAGTTATCGGCATGTATGGTGACGGTGATGGTATTGCAATGACCAGCCAGTGCTTCATCGATGGCATTGTCTACCACCTCAAAAACCATATGATGCAAACCTGTGCCGTCATCGGTATCACCGATGTACATGCCGGGTCGCTTGCGTACGGCATCCAGGCCTTTGAGAACTTTTATGGACGAGGAATCGTAGTCGTTATTGTCAGCCATCTATGTCATATCCCTGAAAAATCAGATACTAATTATACCAGAAAACCCCTATCTACCGGCAGAAGCAGTACTATCTCAGCTCACCTTGTTCCACGTGGAACATCTTTGCAGCTCCCGATTTTTCACCCGCATAGGATTCTACGCTGGTTATGAATACCTGCCCTCCCATATCGCGCAAATACGCCAGCACCAGGTCCCTGTTTCCTTTGTCCAGTTCTGCACCGAGATCATCGATCAATACCACCGGTGGTTCCAACCCTTTCTCCGCTACCAATTGAGACAAAGCCAGCATCAAGCCATACACCAGTATTTTCTGTTGCCCCCTGGAAAGGTGTTTTTCTGCTCTTTTTCCTGAAACCAGTATCTTCAACTCTCCTCGATGAGGACCGTAGCCGGTATATCCGGCGGCCATATCCCGATCCAGCGTATCCTTTAACGCCTTCTCCAAACCAAGAGTTTCTTTCCAGCCACGATGAAATTGCAGTGCAAGCTCATGGTCAAATCTCATTTCTCGCAGATACTGCTGTAGTTTCGCCTCTATCTCATGCAACAGGGTCACCCGACTGGCAACAATGCGTTCAGCAGCAACAGCCAATTGTTCATTGAAAGAACCCGCCAGTCGCCCATCCTTCAGGCGCAAGGCGGAATTTCTTTGTTTCAGGGCGCGCTGATAAGTCATCAGCAATTGATGATAGGATTGTTCCACGTGGAACAATCCGAAATCCAGATAACGCCGCCGTAACTCCGGCCCTCTCTCCAACAATTCATGGCTTTGGGGTGTAATCAGTTGCACTGGCAACAACCGCAGAAGTTCAGAACGCTTGCGAATATTTTCCCCGGAGCATCGAGCGACAAACTTTTGTTTGTCTCGTTGAATGCCCAGTCGAAGGCTTTTTCCCTGGGAATCCCGAAGCTCCGCCAACACCAGTGAATGATGTTCATCATGGCGGATGAAGGGCCCGGCATCCGTGTGGCGAAAACTTCTCCCCTGACCCAGCAGGAAGATCGCTTCCAATACCGAGGTTTTACCCGCGCCATTTTCCCCACAGATGAAATTCAAGCCCATACCAGGCTTGAGCTGCATATACTGAATAATACGCAAATTCTGTATCTGAAGGCTTTCTATCTTCATAACGAAAAAAGGGGCGAAATGTACGCCCCTTGTTTGATCGCTACAGCAATAGCGGCTGTCATATCCTCATCGGCATGACCACATACCTGGCACTGTCATTGTCCCCGGTAATCACGCAACTGGCCGTGGCATCGATCAGCCCCATATGTACCGTATCGCCTTCCAGCACGGAGAGTACATCCAGCAGATAACTTACATTGAATCCAATCGTAAGTTCCTCCCCTTGATAATCCACTTCCATGTCTTCTTCCGCTTCTTCATGCTCGGGATTGTGGGCCATGAGGTGCAGCATGCCGTTTTCCACCTTGAAGCGTACACCGCGGAATTTTTCATTGGACAGAATCGCGGTGCGGGTGAGCGCCGCCTTGAGCAAACCTTTATCCGCCTGCAGTTCCTGGGTGTTGGCCGTAGGTATCACCTTTGCATAGTCAGGATAGCGGCCATCGATAAGCTTGGTAGTAAAACTGCTGTGGGGGAATATCACCTGCATATGGCTGTTGCTGAAATGAAGTTCGATTTCCGGTGCTTCATCCCCGGTGTTCAACAACCTGTTCAGTTCCAATACTGCCTTGCGCGGTACAATCGCCTGAACATCCAGATCAGCTTCATTGCCGGTTTCCACATCGCAAAGAGCCAGTCGATGCCCATCGGTGGCCACTGCCCGCAGCTTGCCGGGCCGTCCCTCCAGCAGCAGACCATTCAGATAATAACGAACGTCCTGCTGAGCCATGGCAAACTGGGTTTTTTCCAGCAAACGCTTCAATTTCTGTTGGCCGATAGCTATTTTCTCGGTGGCTACGGCAGCTTCCATATTTGGATAATCTGCTGCCGGCAGGGTACTCAGGGTGTACCGGCCACGTCCGGATCTCAATACGGTTTTGTCTCCCTGAACATCGAGATTGATATCTGCACCGTCTCCCAGAGCCTTGCAGATATCCATGATCTTCCTCGCGGGCAGTGTGAACTCCAGATCTTCATCTGATTTGACCTGAATACTGGTTCGAACCTCTACTTCCAGATCCGTTGCCAGCAGCGTCATCAATCCCTTGTCCACACGAAACAGAATATTGGCCAGAATGGGTAGTGTCTGGCGCTTTTCCACTACACTTCCCACCTGTAACAGTGCTGGCAGGAATTCGTCCCGATTGGTGCTTATTTTCATTTATCGGTTCTCTTTAATTATTAAATAAAGATTTCTTTAAAAGACTAGTTATTGTTATTAAGCAACCCCCTGATTCTGAGTAAAACAATAATAGTCTTTTTTATCCGTTACTTACAGAGATTTTTTTGCGCTATAAATTCTGTATGGTTAGACGAAAGCCTGTTGACGAGTTGTGGATAACGCTGTTTTTGCAAAATCACGATTTTTGAACACAGTTTATTCACAGCTAGTGACTGAGGGTTCTCAACAGGTTTTTATAGTCTTCCGCGATCCGGCTGTCTGTCTCCTTCAGTTCAGTGATTTTGCGAGTAGCATAGAGCACAGTCGTGTGATCCTTGCCGCCAAAGGCGTTGCCGATTTCAGGCAAGCTGTGGTTGGTCAGTTCCTTGGCCAGGCTCATAGCAATCTGCCGGGGCCGGGCGATGGTGCGGCTGCGGTTTTTGGACAACATGTCTGAGGCGCGGATCTTGTAATATTCGGCTACGGTTTTCTGAATATTTTCGATGGTAATGAGCTTGTCCTGGGCGGCGATCATGTCGCGCAAGGCATCCTTGGCGAAGTCCAGGGTGATGGGGCGACCGGTAAACTGGGCGTTCGCCACCACCCGGCGCAAGGCGCCTTCCAGTTCACGAATGTTGGAGCGCACCCGTTGGCCGATGAAGAAGGCGACTTCAGAAGGCAGTTCCACGTTGAACAGTTTTTGCGCCTTGTTCATGAGAATCGCTACCCGGGTTTCCAGATCCGGTGGTTCTATGGCAACGGTAAGCCCCCAGCCGAAGCGGGATTTCAACCGGTCTTCGAGACCGTCCACTTCCTTGGGAAAACGATCACTGGTAAGAATGATCTGCTGCTGGGATTCGAACAGGGCGTTGAAGGTGTGGAAAAATTCTTCCTGGGAACGTTCCTTGCCGGCAAAGAATTGTACGTCATCAATGAGCAGGGCGTTTACCGAGCGCATGCGCTGTTTGAAAGCATCGATGGTATTGTGTTGCAGCGCCTTGACCATCTCGGTAACAAATCCTTCCGAATGAAGATACAGCACCTTGTAATGCGGGGTATGCTGGGAGATGAGATTGCCTATGGCATGGAGAAGATGTGTCTTTCCCAGCCCGGTACCACCGTAGATGAACAGGGGGTTGTAGGCCTTGCCCGGTGATTCCCCGATCTGCATGCCGGCAGCCCGCGCCAGCTGGTTGGATTTGCCTTCAACATAGTTGTCGAAGGTAAATCGCTTGTTGATATTGATAAGTAAGTCCTCACTATCGCTATTCCCCTTTTCTTTATAGCTTTTTTTGTTTGGTTTGCCAGCGATGGCCTGGGAGCCTGGAGGATTGTCGGTTTTTTTCAGGGAACCGATTTCCATGCGCAGACGGGGAGGATTGTCCCCATCGTATTCGCGCAGATAGCTTTCGATGTTGTCCAGATAATGCTTCTTCACCCAATCCAGAACAAAGGCATTGGGCGCAAACAACTGCAAACAGCCGTCCTCCTGATTATCCGGACACTGCAAGGGACGTATCCAGGTATTGAATTGCTGGGGCGGGATTTCGCTTTCGAGGCGAGCGAGACAGTATTTCCAGTGATCCACCTTGTTCGGTTACCTCGACTACAAGATTCATAAGAAATGTTCCAGGAGCCTGTCGGCATGCATGCGCCAAAAGACAGGCTGGGGATCTGAGTTTACTCTTCTGAAAGAAAGTTATCCACAGGCAAAAACGATTAGTTTTTCCTAGCCCGCATGTTGCACCGGAATCCGGAATTTTCCCGGAGAGATTTTTGCCCAGATTGTTCGAATGGACAAAAGCCGATGTTATTCATCGGCTTGCAGGACGTTCGGGCAAGCTGGGTGAAAAGATCCCGGGAAAAACCGGATAGCATGACAGGTACGAACTATATCCAGCATAATCGTCACGCAACAGGCTGTAATTCAGGGTAAAAAAACCATATTTTGCGCGTTCTGGTGCAATATTCGGGCTAGTTGTAAGCCGGTAAAAATTTGACATATGCGCTCAAATGGAATAGATTTGCCCGTCTTTTTCGTGGCGAAGGGCTAGCGCCTGTTTGCCGCCTCTGCAGAACGAAACAGGATATTGGTCCAAGAAAATGAAACGTACATTCCAACCGAGTAATCTCAAGCGTGCCCGTACCCATGGTTTTCGTGCCCGCATGGCGACCAAGGCCGGTCGCAAGGTCATCAACGCGCGCCGCGCCAAGGGCCGTGCCCGCCTGACTCCCTGAGCCTGCAGCCTATCGCGACTGAAGGTTTTCCCCGACATGCCAGGCTGCTTGCTGCCGGGGATTTCAAAAAGGTATTTTCCAGGCCGGTTCGCTCTTCGGATCGTTACTTCACCGTGCTCGCACGGTATGATGGCGACCGGGATACCGCCAGACTGGGGCTTGCCGTGGCCAAGAAGCATGTTCGCCGCGCAGTGGATCGAAACCGCATCAAACGCGTGGTGAGAGAAAGTTTCCGCAGGCAGCAACACAGACTCAAGGGCCTGGATCTGGTCGTCCTGGTCAAGCCTGGCATACAGAAAGTGGATAATCGTACCCTGTTTGCTGCTTTGCAAACCCATTGGCAACGCCTGCAGAAGCAGACTCGTCTTCCGGAACATACCTTATAGATATGGACAATATTCGTTTATTCCTCATCATGGCGCTGGCCTATACGGGCTATCTGCTGTGGCAGGCCTGGCAGCAAGACTACGCGCCAGCGCCGGCAGCTCATGAAGTCTCCCAGAGCATCCAGGCCGCGGATGCGGATCAGGCTGTACCCCAGGTGCCGGATGTGGCCGGTATCGATGGCGCTACACCGCAGACGCCGGAGAAGAAGGCCGCGGGTAAGACCGCGACCGTTAGCAAGATCATTACTGTCACCACGGATACCCTGAAAGTCAGCATCGATACCCTGGGTGGCACCATCGTAGAGACCCTGCTGCTCAAGTATCCGGTATCCATCCAGCAACCGGACGTGAAATACCGGCTCATGAGTCGCTCGCCGGATGATTTCTTCATTGCCCAGAACGGGCTGCTGGGGGGCAAGGATGTGGAAGCGCCGAATCACGAGGCGCTGTATCGCGCGGAGCAGACCGAATATCAGCTTGCGGAAGGCAAGAACGAGCTGAGTGTGGATCTGCAATGGACCGGCGCCAATGGCGTAAAAGTGACCAAGCGTTACCGGTTCACCCGGGGCAGTCACAAGGTCGAACTGGAACACATCGTGGAAAATGCGTCCGCGGCTCCCTGGCAGGTGCGTGAATATCGTCAGTTGCAAAGGGGAAAACCGGCCAATACGAAAAGTAAAGGCATGATCTCTCGAGCGTTTGTCGGTGGTGTGGCCTGGGATCCGGAAGACAAATACCAGAAATATGACTTCGACGACCTCAAGGCGGGAAAACTGGACAAGGAAGTGACCGGTGGCTGGATTGCCATGATCCAGCACTATTTTCTCACTGCGGAAATCCCGCCAACAAACGAACCCCGGCATTTCTACAGCAAGGGTCTGGCCAACGGTCATTACGTAATTGGTGAATACAGTCCGGCGGTAAATGTCGCCCCGGGTTCCCGGCATGTCTTCAGCGGTTCCATCTACATGGGTCCCAAGGATCAGGACACCCTGGAGCAGATTGCCGAAGGCCTGGATCTGGTGGTGGACTACGGCTGGCTGACCCTGCTGGCCAAGCCCATGTATGAGATTCTCAGCTGGATCAACTCCGTGGTGGGCAACTGGGGCTGGACCATCATCATTTTCACCATTCTGATCAAGGCGGTATTCTTCAAGCTTTCCGAAGCCAGCTACCGCTCCATGGCCAAGATGCGCAATCTGACGCCGCGCATCCAGGCGCTGAAAGACCGTTATGGCGATGACAAGCAGCGCATGCAGGCGGCCATGATGGAAATCTACAAGAAGGAAAAGATCAACCCTCTGGGGGGCTGCCTGCCCATGCTCATCCAGATGCCCTTCTTCATCGCCCTGTACTGGGTGCTCATGGAATCCGTGGAACTGCGCCAGGCGCCCTGGATCCTGTGGATCAAGGATCTGTCGGTCATGGACCCCCATTATGTGCTGCCGGTGATCATGGGGATTTCCATGTTCATTCAACAAAAGCTCAATCCTGCGCCGCCAGATCCCATGCAGGCCAAGTTGATGATGGCCTTGCCCTTTGTCTTCACCATCATGTTCGCCTTCTTCCCGTCGGGTCTGGTGCTTTACTGGGTGATGAACAACATTCTTTCCATTGCCCAGCAGTGGGTGATCACCAAACGCATGGAAGAGCAGGCCAAAGCAGCCTGACGAACGATTGTGAGTACTTGCTCACATGACACCATAGCTGCAATCGCCACGCCGACCGGGCGTGGCGGTGTGGGTATCGTTCGCGTCTCCGGGAGCAAGGCCCTGGATATCGCCCGGGAGATCACCCGTATCACCCCCCGGCCGAGGCATGCTCATTATTGTGATTTTCTTGACGCTACGGGAGAGATTCTCGATCAGGGCATATTGCTCTGGTTTCAGGCGCCTCATTCCTTTACCGGAGAAGAAGTCATCGAGCTTCAGGGACATGGCGGCCCGGTGGTCATGGATCTGCTTCTGGATCGTTGTCTGAAACTGGGCGCCCGACTGGCCCGTCCGGGTGAATTTTCCGAGCGGGCCTACCTCAATGAACGCCTGGATCTGGCCCAGGCGGAAGCGGTGGCCGATCTTATCGATGCCGAAACCGCGACTGCCGCGCGCCTGGCCAGCCGTTCCCTGCAGGGCAGCTTCTCCGCTGCCATCAACCAATTGCTGGAGAGCCTGATACGGCTGCGCATGTATGTGGAAGCAGCGATTGATTTTCCCGAGGAGGAAATCGATTTCCTGTCGGATGGCAAAGTAAGTGCTGACTTACATTCTGTAATAGATAACATAAGAACAGTGCGTGACAAGGCAAGCACGGGCCGGATCCTGCGGGACGGCATCAATCTGGTCATCGCGGGAGAACCCAATGCCGGAAAATCCAGTCTTCTGAACGCTCTGGCGGGTGTGGACAGCGCCATCGTCACCGAGATTCCCGGCACTACCCGGGATGTGCTGCGGGAGAGGGTTCAGCTGGGCGGCGTGCCTGTGCATCTGGTGGATACCGCCGGGCTGCGCGAAACCACTGATGAGGTGGAGCGCGAGGGCGTGCGCCGGGCAAGGAAGGAACTGCACAAGGCCGATCAGTTGCTTTGGGTCTATGACGCCATTAAAGATCCGCAAAACCTGGGGATGCGCAAAGCCGAGCTTCCCGCGGATATTCCCCTGACCCTGGTACGCAACAAAGTGGACAGGATCGGGGAACGGCCCGGACAGGGAGAACGGGACGGCTGGCCGGAGATTCGTCTCAGCGCCAAAACCGGCGAGGGTCTGGAAATACTCAAGACACACCTGCTGGCCAACATGGGATTCCGTGGCGCGGAAAACACCGAATTTCTCGCCCGTCGCCGGCATCTGAACGCCATCGACCGGGCGCTGGAAAGCCTGGAGCAGGGCCGCAGCGCTCTGGAACAGCAGCAGGCGGGAGAGTTGCTGGCAGAGGATCTGCGTCAGGCGCAGCTTGCCCTGTCGGAAATCACCGGTGAATTCAGCGCCGATGACCTGCTGGGGGAGATCTTTTCCAGCTTCTGTATTGGAAAATGAGATTTACAAACTACAGGGAACCTCGACATCTCGATTTTTTGAGATCCCCTACAACCGTTCCACCACCCAACGGGTAACAAATTCAGCGGTGCGGGCGCACTGATCACCGCGATTGTCGGAAAAGGCCTGATACTCCTCCGGCTTCCACATGTCATAGGTGCGGCCGGTGAACTGTTTTTGCAGCTCCTGACAGGTAAGCCCCCCGAATTCCTCGCGAAAGGCCCTGGACAGTTCATCGGCCTTGGAAAAATTACCGATAAATTTTCCCCGGGCAAACTTGTCCCGATCCCGACCGCGTTTGGCGCCCATGGCCAGAATGCCCCCCACCAGGGAACCGCACAAGCCCACGCCACTGAGTGCCCCGCCACCGGAAAGGCCATGACTGGCCTTGATGGTTTCATCGCTGATCAGTCCCACGGTTTCCTGCACCGCTGCCAAAACGCATTGGGGACAACAACCGTAATCGAACTCGTATTTCAGCGCCAGGGCGGCGGCCAGCTCGGCTTTAGCTTTTTTCTCGGACATTGCCATCTTACCCTTGAGGATTGCCGGAAAATGAAATGGTGCCCAATTCCCCTGAAAAATGCGTTGATGAAAAGCAATTCACCAGGATGTTTGGGTGTTCAGGATGGCGTTTACAGGCGAAAACCGCGTACCAGGGAGCGGAACCGCCCAACAGCTTTGGTTTGAGTATCCGGTCCGTAGCGTAAGCGGATATACAGCTGAATGATATCCCTTATGTCTCCCGCCTTTTTCGGGAAGGCAAGCATGGCGAGGCGGGCCAGATCTTCCGGCCCGGTGGCGGGGGAGACTTTCAGGCCGCCCTTGCGCAGTTTGTGCCGAAATCTGCGGTAATATTTGCCCAGCGGATCATGGTCAGCGCGGCCTGGCCAGAAGCTGAGGAAGAAGAACATCAGCCCGGCCAGCGCGATAGCCCCGAGGGCGGCGGAAAGGCCCAGCCGGTAACCATTCAGGCTGGACAGGCCGAGTTTTTGCAACAGATTCTGCTGGCGCTGACTGTTGAAGCCAACCACCCAGTAATGCCATTTGAGTTGCAGATTGTCCCGCAGCCAGCGCATGTTGCTGAGCATGTCGGACAGCAGTCCTCCCGCCTGGCCCAGATCGAAGCGGATCGGTGAACCGTCTGCATAGTCCTGCGCCGCTATGGGATGTTCGATTCGTTCCGGAGCTACCGCCGCAGTGGGATCCACCCGGCTCCAGCCCTTGCCTTCCAGCCACACCTCCGCCCAGGCGTGGGCGTCCGACTGACGCACCACCAGATGCCCCCCAAGCGGATTGAGCTGTCCGCCCTGATAACCCACCACCACCCGGGCGGGAATGTCCGCAAGGCGCATGAGGGTGACAAAGCTGGTGGCATAGTGTTCACAGAAACCCTTGCGCGTCTCGAACAGAAACTGATCCACCGGCTGCTCGCCGAGCAGGGGCGGTTGCAGGGTATAGACAAACGGCTGCTGATTGAAATAGCGTAACGCCGCCTGAACCACCCCCTCATCCGTGTGTCCCTGGCGGCGAAGCGCAGACGCCAGTTGCTGGGTGCGGCGGGATATGTTGTCGGGCAGTTGCAGACCCAGTTGCCATTCCCGGCTGCTGAGTCTTTCTCCCTCGACTACCGGGGCGCTCCGTCCTTTCCAGGTAAAGCGCCGTTTCACAGGTTGCGCAAGCCCCATCTCGCCGTCGGAGTTCATGAGCATGCCAGAACCGGGAGCAAGCACATGATCCAGGGGAAACAGCCAGGGCTGGTTGGTCGTTTCCATGGTCACTTCATACTCGACCACGGCAGCGGCGGCGCGGAACGTGGTTTTGGGCAAATGCGCCCTGCCCCGGGTCCAGTTCCGGCCATCATTATGCCAAAGCACCATGCCCCGCCAATAGCGCTGGCTGGGTGGGGGGATGATATTGCTGAAGCGTACCCTGAAGGCTACCTCCCGGGACTGGCTCAGATCACTGATGCTGCCCATGCGGATGCTGTCGGACATGCCGGTGGTGCCAGCGCCTGATCCCAGATTGAGGGACCACAACGGAGCGTCCAGACGGGGGAACAGGACAAACAGCAGGATCGTCACCGGCACACTGCCAAGCATCATCATCAGCGCCTTGCGCAGGAGCAATCCGGCTGGTGGCTTGTCTGCGGCGAGGTTGTTACCCATGAGCAAGGCGGTAAAGCCGGTGCTGATCGCCAGTACATAGCCGGTCAGCGCCGGGGATTGATAGAACAGAAACAGGGTGACCAGTACGAAATAGCCCAGAAAGACGAGTACATAGAGATCCCGCCGGGTTTTCATCTCCAGCAATTTCATCCCCGCCATGAGTACCAGCAGGGTTACACCAAACTGGCGTCCTTCAGTAAAATCCGCCTGATAGAGCACCAAGCCGATACTGATGGCGAGTAACAACAGCATCAGCCAGCCCGGTGCGGATTTATTCGATTGCGGCCAGAATACGAAACGCAGCGCGACGAACAGTGCGAAAGCGGCGCTGATACTGGGAGCCAGATTCCAGGTATGCGGCAGGGCCGCAAGCACCATGAGCAGGCCCCCCCCATACAAAAGCGGGGCGGAGAGCGGGCGCCGGATCAGAACATCCTTCATTCGGCTTCCCCGTACAGGGCCAGGGCGGTCAGGCAATCGCGGCGATGCCTTTCGTTGTTGTCTGGCTGGATTTCCAGATCGCCCAGGCGCAGGCCGTAATGCACGGGTTGGGTAGAAAGCTTCAGCACGGCGTGCGTGAGTATGCCCAGGCGCCGCTCGGTGTCCGGTTCCTCCAGGATGCTGAAATCCAGCCACAGCTGATCGACCCGGTCCCCCCCAAACTGCTTCACCAGCAGGCCCTTTTCCGCCGCCAGCGCCTTCCAGGAGACCTGTGCCAGGGAGTCTCCCGGGTGGTAGCCGCGATAACCGACAAAGTCATCGGTGCCGGTTCCCCGGTCGCCATCCAGGCTGCTGTTGTTTGCAGTCCGGGTTTGTGTCAGGGCGCCCTCCATAGGGCGTGGCCAGATGATCGCCTCGGCTGGAATATCCAGATAACACCAGGCACGCAACAGGCCCAGGGGGAAACGGCTTTCCAGGGTCAGGCGACCGGGATGCAGCCGGCCGCGCCGTTCCGCCGTCATGGCTAGCGCCACTTGCTTGTACTGCTGGTCGCTGCAATCGACCATCATGCTTTCCTGACCGGGGAAACCCATTTGTATGCTGTAATGTGCCCTGCCCCCTGGATCGAACAGCTGAAAATGGAAATGGCTGGTTTCCCCGGCACATACCGAATCGGCATGACGCCAGCGCAGATGCAGGCCCAACAGATTGCGCCAGGTATAAAAAATGGTCTGAATGAATGCGCCGGTGAGCAGGAAGGTCAGTATGAAGGCCGGGTTGTTGGCATAGTTGATGGAGGCGATCAGCAGTGTAAGCAGCAACACCCCAAATACCATGCCGTAACGAGTGGGCAAAATGTAGATTTTGCGTCCGGTGATGACAGCCTCACTCCTGTCACCGGCATGGACTACCCGCAACAACTGTGAAAGCCACGTTTTCATGGAGCCGCAATGCTGCTCACGGAATGGCCACCGAATGCAGGATCTGCGCCGCATGGGCATCGCCTTCCGCGCCCGCTCCAAGACGATGTCCGGCGATGCTCGGCCAGACCGCCTGGATGTCTTCCGGCAATACCTGCTCCCGACCGCGCAGCCAGGCCCAGGCCTTGGCCGAGGTCAGCAGTCCGAGTCCGGCGCGGGGAGAAAGCCCGGGCGTTTCATTGATCTCACGGCTTGCTCCAAGCAGCGCCTGTGCATAATCGAGCAGGGCCGCGGATACGAAGACCTGTTGACAGGCCTCTTTCCAGCGTTCCAGATCCGTCTGTCCCGCCACGGGTTTGAGTCCGGCGAGCCGGGCCCGTCCTCCCTGGCCCTGCAACAGCTTGCGTTCCGTGGCCTCGTCTGGATAACCCAGGCTGATACGCATCAGAAACCGGTCCAGCTGGGATTCGGGAAGGGGAAAAGTTCCTACCTGGTGAGCGGGATTCTGGGTGGCAATGACAAAAAACGCGGCCGGCAGCGGCCGGGTCTTGCCTTCGGCGGTAACCTGCCGCTCTTCCATGGCTTCCAGCAGCGCGCTCTGGGTTTTCGGGGTGGCGCGATTGATCTCGTCTGCCAGCAACAGCTCGGAAAAGATGGGCCCGGGATGAAAATGAAACTGCTCGGTATTGCGGTCATAGACCGATACCCCGACCACATCCGCGGGCAACAGATCACTGGTGAACTGAATGCGCTGATAGTCCAGCCCCAGGAGCGTGGCCAGCAAATGCGCGAGAGTAGTCTTGCCCATGCCCGGCAGGTCCTCGATGAGCAGATGGCCGCGGCTCAGCAGGCAGGTCATGGCCAGCCGCAGGGGCCGGGATTTTCCCAGAATGATATCGTCGGCCTGTTCGAAAACAGCCCGAAGCAGGGGGTCGTCACGCAAGCTAGGCAAAATCGTTGTCTCAGACAGGAAAGGAATGAGGGAGATAATACCAACACAGACAGGTTAAAATAGCGATATGTTTCACCCCCAGCACTATCAGGTCATCATCATTGGCGGCGGCCATGCCGGAACCGAAGCGGCTCTGGCGGCGGCGCGCATGGGCGCGCGCACCCTGCTGCTTACACACAACATCGATACCCTCGGCGCCATGAGCTGCAACCCGGCCATCGGCGGCATCGGCAAGGGTCATCTGGTCAAGGAAGTGGATGCTCTGGGGGGGGTGATGGCCCATGCGGCTGATCGCGCGGGCATCCACTTCCGCACTCTCAACTCCCGCAAGGGCCCGGCGGTGCGCGCCACCCGCTGTCAGGCAGACCGTATTCTGTACAAGGCCGCCGTGCGCGAGGCGCTGGAGAACCAGCCCGGACTGGATATCTTCCAGCAAGCCGTGGATGATCTCATCATGGAAGGCGACCGGGTAACCGGCGTGGTCACCCAGATGGGCCTGAAATTTCACGCAGAGGCCGTGGTGCTTACCGTGGGCACCTTTCTCGGCGGGCGCATTCACATCGGCATGGAGAACTACGAAGGTGGCCGGGCCGGAGACCCGCCATCCAACGCCCTTTCCCGTCGGTTGCGTGAACTGCCCTTCCCCGTGGAACGACTCAAGACCGGTACGCCGCCGCGTATCGACCGGCGCACGGTGGATTTTTCCGTACTCGAAGAACAGCCGGGCGACCAGCCCCGGCCGGTATTCTCGTTCATGGGCAGCCATGCGGATCAGCCGCAGCAGACCAGCTGTTTCATTACCCGCACCAATGAAAAGACGCATGAGATCATTCGTGGCGGCCTGTCCCGCTCGCCCATGTATGCCGGCGTGATCGAAGGCGTAGGGCCGCGCTATTGTCCCTCCATAGAAGACAAGGTGGTGCGGTTTGCCGAGCGCGATTCCCACCAGATCTTCATCGAGCCCGAAGGTCTTACCAGCAACGAACTCTACCCCAACGGCATTTCCACCTCCCTGCCCTTCGACGTCCAATGGGAGCTGGTGCGCTCCATGCGCGGTTTTGAACAGGCGCGCATTACCCGCCCCGGTTACGCCATCGAATATGATTTCTTCAATCCCCAGGAACTGCACTACTCCCTGGAAACCCGGCATGTGCAGAATCTGTTCTTTGCCGGGCAGATCAATGGCACCACCGGATATGAAGAAGCTGCCGCCCAGGGACTGCTGGCGGCAGTGAACGCGGTGTTGAAAATTCGCGGTGAAAACAGCTGGTGTCCACGCCGGGATGAAGCCTATCTTGGGGTACTGGTGGACGATCTCATTACCCTGGGAACGCAAGAGCCCTATCGCATGTTCACCTCCCGCGCCGAACACCGCCTGCTGCTGCGCGAAGACAACGCCGATCTGCGTCTTACGGAAAAAGGCCGGGAACTGGGGCTGGTGGACGACAAGCGCTGGCGGGCCTTCTGTGAAAAGAAAGCGGCCATAGAGCGCGAACAGCAGCGTTTGCGTGACATCATCATCCGTCCCGGCGATTTGTCCGCAGAAGTGGAACAGCAAATTCTCGGCGACAGCCTGCGCCGCGAAACCCGCGCCAATGAACTGCTCACCCGCCCCGTAGTTACCTACGAAACCCTGATGCGCATTCCCCGCATCGGCCCCGGTGTATCAGATGAGAAAGTGGCTGAACAGGTCGAGATACAGGAAAAATATGCCGGTTACATCAAACGCCAGCAGGAAGAAGTGGAAAAGACCCGCCAGGCAGAATCGGTGAAACTGCCCGAAGCCCTGGACTATGACCAGGTAAAGGGCCTGTCATCCGAAGTCCGCGAAAAACTCATGCGCCACCGCCCACAGACCCTGGGCCAGGCCGGGCGCATTCCCGGCGTTACCCCCGCCGCTACATCGTTGCTGCTCATTCATCTGAAAAAACACCAGGCCTGAAATGCCTGTTAAGAGCCGGGAACCCACAGCCCCATTCCGCACGACACAGGCGCACCCCCACAGCAGGCTCGACTGTACAATGTAAACAATACACACAGCATCACCATGGAAAAACCGCCCGATCTCTGATAAGGTCGGGATAACAATGAGTTACGATGGAACTGGCTCAGGCAGGGATGCTGTTTTCTTGGCTTCCCTGGCGGATATAGGCCGCGATTTTCCATATAGCACGCAAATCCGCGTACTAGACGGCGATTTTCCACATAGTACGCGGATTCAGGCGTACTATATGGAAATTTTCCATCTAATATGATGTTGAACTAAACCGCTTCGCGGTAGCTTCCCCAACCCCAGCACTTTGTTGAGAATCGACCACACTCTGTAGAGACCCAC
>JALSQZ010000051.1 GCA_026985055.1 Sedimenticola sp.
TCTATGATCCAAGAATGGAGGAGCAGCATCGCGAGAACGACAAGCTGGAGAAGCTTCTCAAGGACGCTGTTTGCAATGATGGTTTCGAGATGCATTTTCAGCCATTGGTCAATCTGGCCGATGAAAGTCTTTATGGATTTGAATCCCTTATTCGCATGCCTGATCCGCAAGGCGGCATGATTCCTCCCGATTCCTTCATCAACATGGCGGAACGGTTGCATCTGATGGATGATGTGGGTGCCTTTGCCCTTCGGGAAGGGTGCAAGGCGGCGGCCGACTGGCCAGAGCATCTGAAGGTGGCGGTCAATCTTTCACCCACCCAGTTCCAATCCGGAACCCTGGTTGATCTGGTGCGCCGGACGCTGGATGAAACGGGGCTTTGCGCGCAGCGGCTGGAAGTCGAGGTGACGGAAAACCTCATGCTGGACGATTCGCCCTTCATTCATGAGCAGCTCAGGGCGTTGCAGAAAATGGGCGTACGAATCGTGCTGGATGATTTCGGCACGGGATATTCCTCGCTCAATTACCTGTGGCAGTTCCCGTTCGACAAGCTCAAGATCGACCGGGCCTTCGTCTCGGCCATGGAGACATCGGAGCAGGCGCGCTCCATCCTGCGGGCCATGCTGGTCATGGCGCGGGCGCTTGAGATTCCGGTGGTGGCGGAAGGGATCGAAACCAGGGAACAGGCTGACTGGTTGCGCAAGCTGCGCTGTGAAACCGGGCAGGGCTATCTGTTCGGCAAGCCTGCTCCTGCCACCGATATTGCCGCGCTGGTGCTCGAAGACTGGCGCAGGCGGGAACTGGCGGGCAGGGAGGCGATACCCCTGCGCATGATTTCTGGTGGAAACGCCTGAAGCGCGGCAATCTTTCACAACAGCGCTTCACCGAATCGCTCCCTTGCGCAACAGGCGCGGGGCCAGCCAGATGGCGGCCAGCAATGGATGGCGGCGCTGCCAGGGGGAAAGCTCCACGGGCACGCCGGAATGGCGCTCGATCTTCCAGGCGA
>JALSQZ010000052.1 GCA_026985055.1 Sedimenticola sp.
AAGAGTTGTTGGTAAAATTAATGTCTGCTGCAATAGATGCAATCGCATATAATGCAGCATCAACACTTGATAAGAAGCATGTAGACACTCCGCCATTTATAAAGGCTTTAGAAAAAATTTCTAATAATGTCGCAAAGAAATAATAGATTCAGTGCCCAAGGTGAAAGAAAAATAAAAGTCATAAATTTACAAGTCCTACGACGGAAGGGGATTTCATCCCCTTCCGGAACATTTTATACTGCGGGGGGCTTTCTGGCCGAAGCAAGCTGGCAGGTCGCAAACGTTCCGGTCGGGGTTGCAAACCCTAACCGGTAGAAGAGGCGGCTTGCCTCACACATTCTCCCGCAGCCAGTGGGCGAAGGTGGCCTCATCGATGGCGCTGCTGGCCAGGGCGATCATCATGGCGACGGCTTCGGCCTCGCCGGCATTCAGCTCCAGGCCGTGCATTCCTCGCGTTTGCAACCCCTTCCCGAACATTTCCGCACACCCGATACCGCCGCATGAAACGTTCCGCGCGGGGATGCAATCCCCTGTCGGTGCGGATTTGCTCACGGGCATCCAGAAGGCAGCAAACGCAGGAGTCTGTGGCTCTGGATTGCGGGGTCAAGTTTATGCCCGCGAAAGCGGGTGCCCGGCAATGACGAGGGGAACGGCGGCGCTTGCCAGCAACGCATGCGCCTGTTGTTCCCGCCCCATCGCGCCACCCCCACACCGTCATGCCCGCGAAAGCGGGCATCCAGAGCACCTGTCCGCCAGCTCATGAGCAAGTTGAAATGTGCGATGGATCCCCGCGTTCGCGGGGATGACGAGGAAGAGAGCGACAGAGAGCTTGCCAGCAGCGCATGCGCCTGTTGTTCCCGCCCCATCGCGCACCCCACACCGTCATGCCCGGACTTGATCCGGGCATCCAGAAGGCAGCAAACGCAGGAGTCCGTGGCCTTGGATTGCCGGGTCAAGTTTATGCCCGCGAAAGCGGGTACCCGGCAATGACGCGAGAGGAAG
>JALSQZ010000053.1 GCA_026985055.1 Sedimenticola sp.
GCTGGCCGAAAGCTGCCAGTTCGCGAGCCGGTGGCCGTGCAAGTCCCACAAACTCAGGCTCGAAGGCTGCGCGGGCAACTCGCCCAGCTCTACGGTCAAGCGCTTTCCGGAGGGGTTCGGGTAGGAGCGCAACACCTTTGCGCTCAAACCACCGGAAGACTTTGCTTTCGGCGGCAGGTTTTTCTTCGCACAGCCCACGTGTTCGTAGTCGTCTCCCATGCCCACCAGATCCAGCAGAGAACGCGCGGCAAAGACAGCTCCGCCTCCTGTATAGGGGCATTGTGCGGCCACGCCATCCAGTGCCTGTATTTCCGAAGAGCTCAAATTGTAAATGCCCTGGGCCAGGCTGTTCAGCCGACAGGTATGGACTGTCAGGGCATTGCTCTCCATCACATTGCCCGGTATCAAATCCGCATTTTGCGCAAGCAAAACCCCCGCTGCATCCGAGCGCGACTGCCAGATGTCAGACCAAATCGAGGAAGCCTGGGAAAAGACCGAGGAGGCCGATGCCAGCAAAGAGTCGCACTGGCTGTAGATCAGGGCGCTGTCCGCTGCCGTCGTCGCTGCTGCCAGGGAGGCCAGCAAGTCGGACCAGGCTGTCCACAAGCTGTCTTTTTCCGCCCGATGCGAGCTGAGTGCCGCCTGTTGGGAGGCGCTCAATTCAAAAAGGGCCTTGATGTCCCGATCCAGCCTCACCAGGGCGCCCAGGGTCGTCCAGTCCAGCGAATCCTTGAAGGCCGACAGCAGGGGATCGGTCAGCCAGTCGGGATGATCCAGCAAGGCTCCATACACATCGCCACTCAGCGTCCACTTCAGCTGATCGGCATATGCCCCGGGATTCACCTGGCCCGAGGCCACGGCTAAATCCAGGGAGCTTGGATCTCCTCCGCCCCACAAGCCCCAGCCCGCGCAATACGAATCGGCACAGGTCCATTCGGAATAAAAGTAATTGGTTATAAACCAATTCAAAACCGGCGACAGATTGGGCGGAAAGGCCTGGG
>JALSQZ010000054.1 GCA_026985055.1 Sedimenticola sp.
ACCTGAGCATGGTGCAGGCCGGCCTGCTGGCTTCCGGTTTTGCTTTCATGAACCTGGCTGCCCGCCCCTTTGGCGGCCTGTTCAGCGACAAGTTCGGACGCAAGAGGATGCTTTCCCTCCTCATCGGCGGGCTGGCTGTGGGCTACCTGGTGCTGGGCCAGATCGACTCTGGATGGCCCGTGGCTCTGGCAGTCATCGCCACCATGGCCTGCTCCTTCTTCGTCCAGGCCGGCGAAGGCGCGGTGTTCGCCATCGTACCTCTGGTGAAACGCCGCATGACCGGACAGGTGGCCGGCATGGCAGGCGCCTATGGCAACGTGGGCGCGGTCACCTTCCTCACGGTGTTCTCTTTCGTGACGCCCCAGATCTTCTTCATGGTGATTGCCGGCGCGGCCCTGGTGGCCCTGGTCGCGGTCCAGTTTCTGGATGAGCCCAAGGGTCATACGGCAGAAATCATGGAAGATGGCACCGTGCAAATGATTGAGGTAGGCTGAAGCCCCCGGCGCCGGCGCAAGGCCGGCGCCTCTTTGGAGCCAGCATGAGCAACGTCCTGCAAATCGATTACGCCGCCGTTACGGAAAAAGGCAACAAGCAAGAAAATGCCGATGCCGCTGACGCCCTGGTGCCCGATGGCAGCGCCCTGCTGAACAAAGGGATTGCCGCCGCCATATGCGACGGCATGAGCAGTTCCGAAGGCGGCGTGGAAGCGGCGCAGATCTGCGTGCGCAGTTTCATGGACGACTATCTCAGCACTCCGGATTCCTGGACGGTAAAAACAGCCGCCACCAAGGTACTGGGCGCATTGAACCGCTGGCTCTGGTCCCAGGGACAGATGCGCTATGATTCCGCCAAAGGCATGGTCACCACCTTCACCGGCCTGGTGATCAAATCCACCACAGCCCATGTTTTTCACGTCGGCGACTCGCGCCTCTATCTGTTCCGTGACGGCGATCTGGAACAGCTCACCCAGGATCATCGCGTATGGGTGGGCAAGGATCGGGACTTTCTCTCCCGGGCCATGGGCATAGACGCCCACATCGATATCGACTACCGCTCGCTGGCCGTCGAACCTGGGGATACCTTCCTTTTCACCACGGATGGCGTATCCGGCTATGTCACCGACAACCGCCTGCGGGCGCTGCTGCGCGAGCGCGGCGACAACCTCCAGGCCTGCGCCCAGGCCATCATGGAAGAAGCCCTGCAAGGCGGCAGTCATGACAACGTCACCTGCCAGCTATTGAAGGTACTGTCTCTGCCGCAGAAGACGGAAGACGACATTCTGCAGAAAATCACTGAGCTGCCCTTCCCGCCTCCCTTGCAGGCAGGCATGAAAATCGACAACTATGAAATTCTGCGGGAGCTGCATGCTTCATCCCGCAGCGAAGTGTTCCTCGCCAGGGACAGGGACAGCGGCAACAAGGTCATCCTCAAGACACCATCGGTGAACTACCGTGACGACCCGGCATTCCTGGAAGGCTTTCTGCACGAGGAATGGGTTGGCAGGCGCATCAGCAATCCGCATGTTCTCAAGGTGGCGGAAACGCCGAAACGGCGCTTTCTCTACAATGCGCTGGAATATGTGGAAGGCCAGTCCCTGCGTCAGTGGATGGACGATCACCGCCAGACCCACATCAACACTGCGCGGAATTACCTGACCCAGATCGTGGACGGCCTGCGTGCTTTTCATCGTCTGGAGATGATTCATCTGGATCTGAAACCAGAGAATATTCTTATCGACAAGGATGGCGTGCTGAAGATCATCGACTTTGGTTCGACCCGGGTTGCCGGAGCTACCGAGATAAAAACCAGCTATGCCAGCGACACCCCTCAGGCCACCGTGGATTACGGCGCACCGGAATGCCTCAAGGGCCATTGTTCGCCGCGCTCGGACACCTACTCCCTGGGAATCATCGCCTATGAACTGCTTACCGGCGCCCTGCCCTATGGAGAGCATGACAAACCGGTAGCGGCAGGAAAACTCCGCTATACATCTGCCCGCCAGCACAACCCCAATATCCAGCCCTGGGTGGATGGCGCCTTGCGCAAGGCGGTACACCCGGATCCCGCCAGGCGTTATGACACGCTTTCCGAATTTCTCTACGACCTTTCTCATCCCAACCCAAAGTTTCTCAATGCCACCAGCCAGCCGCTCATCGAACGCAATCCGCTGGGATTCTGGAAAGGCTTGTCTGCCCTGCTGCTCGCGGGAAATCTCGTACTGCTCTATCTGTTGCTGGGGTAACACCAGGGCATCTGGAAAAATCGGGATGCCCTTGCGGGACAGGGATGTCCCACCATTTTCGATCACCACAAGTGATTGAAAATGTGAGCAAAGAGGAAATCGCATTTTCTCTTTGCAACAAGAAAAATTCCATGGAAGGAATTTTTCGGGATCCCCACCAAAACTGCCATGCGGGAAACGCCGTCTGTTGCGATTTTTCAATGCGCTCTATACAGCACCTGCCTACACTGCCCGCACCATAATACGAGTGAGGACACAACCATGTACGAAATGAATCTGACCCTGGATCTGCCTTATGGGCAGGCCCTGGAAAAAGTAAAGGAAACCCTGATGGCCAATCACCTGGGGGTGGTCAGCGACGTGGACGTTCAAGCCATCTTCAAGAACAAGATGGACAAGGAGATTCCCGCCTACCATATCTATGGCGCATGCAACCCCAGGCTGGCTGACCGGGTCATCAGCGCCGAACCCAACGCCGGAACCCTGTTGCCCTGCAATTTCATCATGCGTGAAGAAGGAAACAAGACCGTGGTCAGCTTCATGGATCCGGTTAGCGTTCTGGGCCTGTCCGAAAATGCAGAAGTACGCGCCGTAGCGGAAGAAGCCAGAGGCATGATTGAAAAAGCCATGGAACAACTCCAGAACTAATCGTCATCTGCACCAAGAGCAAGGCGGTGCTTTCCTTGATGAATGCACAGCTTTGCAGGATGTTGAATCCACGTACCTGCAAAAACCGCCACTGGTAGCTTAAAACGATACTTTTCAGGGCATCTCGAAAAATCGAGA
Source organism: Sedimenticola sp. (assembly GCA_026985055.1). Lineage (GTDB taxonomy): Bacteria > Pseudomonadota > Gammaproteobacteria > Chromatiales > Chromatiaceae > Thiolapillus. The sequence goes on from JALSQZ010000054.1 coordinate 3,029, forward strand.
TGCTCGAATGGGACGGGGATGTCCCGCCATTTTCGATCACCACAAGTGATTGAAAATGTGCGCAAAGAGGAAATCGCATTTTCTCTTTGCGACAAGAAAAATTCCATGAATGGAATTTTTCGACGCTCCCTTTAGCCCGAATATTGCACCAGAACGCGCAAAATGTGGGTTTTTTACCATGAATTACAGCATGTTGCGTGACGATTATGCTGGATACAGTTCGTACCTGTCATGCTATCCGGTTTTTCCCGGGATCTTTTCACTCAGCTTGCCCGAACGCCCTGCAAGCCGATGAATAACATCGGCTTTTGTCCGTTCGAACAATCTGGGCAAAAATCTCTCCGGGAAAATTCCGGATTCCGGTGCAATATTCGGGTTAGCCGACTCACCTGCCACAGTAATTCTATATATTTTGTGCGGGATTTTTCCTTGTGCTATAAATGATTGTCCGATTCCCTGAAAAGGACGGATTTTCGCATGTCCCGCAAACATCCCATCATTGCACTCACCGGCTCCTCGGGAGCCGGCACCACCACTTTCAGACGAATCTTCGACAACATTTTCCGCAGGGAGAACATCACCGCTTTTCGCGTGGATGGCAATGCCTTCCGCCGCTATGACCGCAAACGCATGCAACACATGGTGGCGCTGGCCGAGGAAAAAGGGCAGTGTCTGAGCCACTTCGCCCCCGAAGCCAATTTTCTGGATCGGCTGGAAGGACTGTTCCGCGAGTATTCCCGCTCCGGCACCGGTTTGTGCCGGCGCTATGCGGAAAACGAAGAGCTGGCGGAAATGTACGGTGCGCCGGTAGGCGCGTTTACCTCCTGGGAAGAAATCCCCAATGGCACCGACCTGCTGATCTACGATGGCATGCATGGAGGCTGCGCGGAAAACTCCTGGAGCCGCAGGGAAATGTCTGCTTCACACAATCCGGTCATCATCCGCCGACGCATGAAACTCAAGGCGCGCAAGATGCGTGGCATCGATATCGCCCAGTGGGTGGATCTGCTGATTGGCGTGGTGCCGGTGATCAACCTGGAGTGGATACAGAAGATCTACCGCGATGCGCATCTGAAGAACCGCTCACCGGAATCGGTCACCCATACCATCATACGCCGCATGGAAGACTATATCGCCTACATCACACCCCAGTTTTCCCTTACGGACATCAACTTTCAGCGGGTTCCCCTGACGGACACATCCAACCCCTTTGAACTGCGTGAAATCCCCAGCCTGGACGAAAGCATCGTGGTAATCCGCTTCCGCGAACCGGATCGTTATGATTTTCCCGGCCTGCAGGCTCAGATCCCCGGCTCGCGGATGTCACGACGAAACACGCTGGTGATACCAGGCGGAATGCTGGATATCGCCATCAAGGTAATCTGTACCCCTCTGGTACATGAACTGGTAGAACGATACCGGACGGCGAACAAAAATTGATCCCGGGGGTGAAAAGTCCACGGAAGGATTTTTTCAAGGGCATCTCGAAAAATCGAGAATGCCCGAGTGGGACAGGGATGTCCCACCATTTTCAATCACCACAAGTGATTGAAAATGTGAGCAAAGAGGAAATCGCATTTTCTCTTTGCGACGAGAAAAATTCCATGGAAGGAATTTTTCGAGATCCCCAATATGCTGTTGGGGAAATGCTAACCCGCATATTTCACCAGAACGCACAAAATGTGGGTTTTTTACCGTGAATTACAGCCTGTTGCGTGACGATTATGCTGGATACAGTTCGTACTTGTCATGCTATCCGGTTTTTCCCGGGATCTTTTCACCCAGCTTGTCCGAACGCCCTGCAAGTCGATGAATGACATCGGCTTTTGTCCGTTCGAACAATCTGGGCAAAAATCTCCCCGGGAAAATTCCGG
>JALSQZ010000055.1 GCA_026985055.1 Sedimenticola sp.
AATGCATCCGACAGATGTGGACATCTCGAACGAACCCACACAGGCGCGCACGACTGTTGAAAGCATTGCCCAGCGCCTGCGGGAAGACATCCTGTCCGGGCGCTACCCGCCGGAAGCGCGCCTGCCGACGGAGGAGTTGCGGCAGCGATATGGGGTCGGCGCCAGCACCGTGCGCGAGGCTCTCTCGCGGCTGATGTCCGAATCCCTGGTGACGGCGGTGGGGCAGCGCGGCTTTCGCGTCGCCCCCATGTCCATCCGCGACTTCCAGGAGATTTCCGCCCTGCGCAAGCTGCTGGAATGCAAGGCCCTGCGCAAGTCCATCATGGTGGGTGATGATGAATGGGAAGCCAATCTGGTGGCGCGCTATTACACCCTGTCCAAGATAGAGAAGCAGTTGCGCCAGCATGCGTCGCTGGATGATACCGACCAGGCCCGTGAACTGGTGCAGCGATGGAGCCAGGCCAATGAGGAGTTCCACAATGCCCTGGTGGCGGCCTGCGGCAATTCATGGCTGATGCGCATAAGGCGGCTGCTGCACAGCCAGTCGCACCGCTACATCCGCTTGTCGCTCACCTCTGCCGGAACCAACCGCGACGTGCACGAGGAGCACCGCGCCATCTATCAGGCGGCCCTGGATCGCGATGCCGATGAAGCCTGCAGGCTCATCGAGGCGCATATCGACAACACGGTCAACATCGTCATCGACAAGCTGCGCAGCAAGGGGTTCTGACGCATATCGGCCCTGCCCGGGCGCCTTTGCTCAGACATATCGGGCAGGATGCCATCTCGCCATGCGCGCCGGGAGCTCTCTTGATGCCTGGTGGCCTGCAGGAAAACGCCGCCGGCGGTCTTCTGAAGTGGTTGCTGGGGCATGCAGTCATCGGGCCACCATTCATGGAGTTTGGCGGAGTCACTGCTCTTGCCGAACGATGCGGGCTGTGCCAGCTTGTGAGAGCCCAACCGAAAATTAAAGTTGAGTGATTTCAGCCCTTTGTGATTCCCTTTGGATTGACGATTCAGAGGGGATCACGATGCCATGGACTGAAAACACTCGCCCGCAATATGACCGAAGAGGCTTGCGTTATGCAAGCGATTGCACGGATGAGGAATGGGCATTGATCGAACCGTTCCTTCGACGTACCTCGAAGGTTGGCCGTCCTTGCAAATGGCCGATGCGCGAGATTTTCAATGCCGTCCTCTACATGGCTGCCACGGGGTGTCAGTGGGCCCTGCTGCCGAAGGACTTTCCGCCTTTCACCACCGTGCAATATCATTTCTACCGCTGGCGCGATGCTGGCATGCTGGATCTGATAAATGCAGCGCTGGTTGAGGCCAGCCGCCTGGTGAGTGGATCGGATGCGGCTCCCAGTGCCGCCATCATTGACAGCCAGAGCGTGAAAACCACTGAAAGTGGGGGCGTTTGCGGCTATGACGCCGGCAAGAAGGTGAAGGGACGCAAGCGCCATGTGATCACCGACACGCAAGGCAACCTGTTGTGGTGTGTGGTGCATTCGGCCAGCATCCAGGATCGTGATGGCGCCCCAGGCCTGATCGCCATGGCGCAAGACATCTTCCTGCAGGTGCTGTTTGCCGATGGCGGCTATGCCGGCAACAAGCTGCAGACGGCGCTGCAAGCCATGCAAGGCCCAAGGCTTCAGATCGTGCGGCGTCCGCAAAAGGCCAAAGGCTTTGTCGTCATTGCCAAACGCTGGGTGGTGGAGCGCACCTTCGCTTGGCTGGGACGCTGCCACAGGCTGGCAAAGGACTGGGAAAAGCGGTTCGCCTCATCCGAGGCATGGCTGCTTATCGCCTCCATCCGAAGGCAAATGAGGTTCCTTGTAAAAGCCTCATCTTCAAAGACTTAATTTGAGTCAGACTCTTAGAAGCCTTCTCCCTTGACCGGAGCCATTTCGTCCACACGGCCTAGCAGGTTAGCAATGTTTGCCACTGTTCGCGGAGAACCTGATGAAGAAGACACCAAGGCACTTTTTCTCACAAAGAAAGAACTTCCAGGGACACGAAGGGCCTCATTGCTGCTTTTCTCGTCAATTGTGGAATCCACTCGACATCCTGAGGATTCCTCGTGATCATAGACACGGTCCTGCCCAATCTTCTCTCGTTATCGTCGGCAAGGAAGATAACCCACAACCACTGTCCAATGTCTTGCCTGTAATCATGAGAGTTGGATCAAGGTTCCCGGCTGGAACCTTGTTCGCCTTCGTCTTTGCTGATGTGGACAAAGGAGCGCATTGTGGCCCAGCATTGTCCTGAATGGTGGCCCGGGGTGATCCATGACAGTTCCTCACCCGCGGGCCAGCTTGTGTCATGCGGCGGTATTGCCTTCGTTCACACCGCCGGGAGGTGGCACAGCTCCCAATCGATGTCTTGCAGCAGATCTCCCTTGTCCCGCCGCTTCATCACATAACCGATCCAGCCGCCGATGTTGGTCGCCTTGTTCGCCTTGAAATGGCAGACATAGGGTTGCTTGCGGAGCACCTCGTTCACCTCTCGCTCGAACCGTTTCCAACTCATGTGCCGTGGCTTGGCGATGAGGCAATGGCAATGCGGATGCCCCCGCTGGAAACCCTCCCAGACCACCAGCAGTGCGAGCTTCTTGTCGTGGCGCCTGGCTGCCTTCTTGAAGGCTCGGCGGTTGATGTCCCTGTGAATGCCCTTGACGATACCCTGCAGGGCGCTTCTGCTGCGCAGATTGAGCTTCAGTTTGCGCTGCCGCTTCAGCTTGCCTGCCAGCAAGTGTTGCTGGGTATTGCGGCGGGAGGGCGCAGCGAACGTGAGCGTGATGGCCATGGCGCTCTGGTTGCGCCATTCCTGGCGAAGCCACCTGATCAACTCCTTTTGGCCGCGGCGCGTGATCTGGCGGTGCATCACGTTGCCCTGGATGCTGCCGGGAATGTCATAATGACGACTATCCAGCCTTGGGCCGCTGGCGGCAGCTTCCTTCTTGGTATAGGCGCGGCTGTTCACGGGCTTGCCGGTCTTCACTGCGCTGCGATCATGCATCATGGTTCGGCCCTCCCTTGCTGGCGTATTCCGAGGTGGAGCCAAACACGTTGCTGTCGATGAACGCGAGAAGATCACTGCGGCGATAACGGATCGAACAGCCAACCTTGACAAATGCCGGCCCTGCACCTTCCACCCGCATGCGCTCCAGGGTCTTCGGCGACACTTTCAGGAATGCCGCTGCCTGCCTTGTGGTCAGCAGCTCCTCTGCTGTATTGAGTACAAAATCATGTTTGGTCATATGCAATTCTCCTGTTTGTCAAACACTGCCGAGAAACTGAGCCCCACTGCCCGCTTTCTCTTCCTCATCAACTTCACAGGCAGAAACCCTCACGGATTCTCCTTCCTGCTTGGGGGGTATTAACTTTCGACATTTCTTTCTCGGGACATTGTCCAGTTTGACATGGGTAACATGTCGGGCAGACTTGCCCCGACACGGAGAAAGCCGACATGACACCCCTGAAGTGGACAGCAGAAGAGCGCCTTGCCGTGCTGAAGGAAGCCGAAGAGCAGCGTGCATGCCATTCTGAAGGACGTGGACTTGTCCACTCCGGGGCAGCGATGGAAGCGATTGGAGTGGTTGGCCGGTGGCAATGAAAGGTGGCAGCCTGACGAGGAACAGCTACTGTTTCTGGCAGGCATGAACCCGGCCTGGCATGACTGTTCGTTGAATCGCATGCTGCCGGGTCTTTTGTCTCCCTGGCAGATGGGCATCTGCCAGCATCAGCGTCCATGGCTCGTGTGCATTCACACTCATGGCGGTTATCTGCTGAAGCTGGATCCTCTGCCACGTGATGGATGGGAAACGGCAGCGACATGGCGCGCCATGCTGCAAGGCGTCCGATCAAAGCTGCGCCAGCGGCCCGATCCGACCTTCCTCGTCCGGGGGAATGCCTTGCGGCAATGCATCGCGGACATGGGCCTGGCTTTCTTCTTCAAGCCACCGTCATTGGGCGCGGCATCGCGGGAGAGTTTCGGAATGCTGCAGCTGTTCGAGATGCTGTTGCCGGAGCTGATGGATGGAGATGCCGCACCTTTCATGGAGACGTGGAACAGGAGAGAGATCCCTGCCTATCCTTTCCATGGCAGCAGCCCGCAAAAGCGGATGGAGGCTATTCTGCAGGGGAAGAGCTGAGAACGGATTGCCTCCTTGCAGCAGTCAGCTCTCTGACCAGGTGCAGGCGTTGTCTTCAATCTCGTGAATGGCGTGCCGTGATCTTCCATGACGCCAGACAGGAGAGGATGATTGCGCCTGCAAAGTAGGCAAATTGTAAGACGACAGAATTGGTGATTGGAGGGAGGGGGCGGGAATAGGTGGGAGAAGGCGGGATTTGATGGGAAAAGGGCTTGAGTTTTCGGGTGTTGTCGGGAATTGGGGCGGCGCTGGTGGGCGCGGCCCTTTTTCATGGGCGACAGTTTTCGTGATCGAAAAGAGGTGCTCCTGGGGCGGAAAGCGGCCCTGGGCGACACCATTCGTGAGCGGCACCGTTAATGCAGAAATGCAGCACCACACTGATATTTCGATAAAAATCTGGATTGGACGCGATCTGGTGGATGAGGCAGAAGTGGGACGCCGTCCAAGTTCCTGCATCAAGCGTCCAACTTCCAGAATAATAGCGAAATAT
>JALSQZ010000056.1 GCA_026985055.1 Sedimenticola sp.
TGCTTCATCCCGGAGCCTTTTCGCCCTTGCCAATACCTTCAAGGTATTGCCTGCGGACGAAAAGACACCGGGATTTTGCCTGAATCCTGCATCCACCATCCCTCTTTATGAGTCTTGACCCTAGGCGATGGAGGCCATCTTGAAGCGCCGCAGGGCCGAGGTCGCCCATACTTGGATCAGGCACAAAAGGAGCTGGGCGATGAAGCGCCGCAACAGGCGGAAGTTGTATCCGGCGGCGGCCAGTATGGCGTTGACGGCATCACCCATGCGGTGCGCCAAGTAGTTGCGCACCATCCGCTGCTCTGCCCTGAGGAGGGTTCTGAAAACGCCTTGCGCGTCCATCATTACCCCCTTCCAGCCACCCCCGATCAGGGCACACCACGGGCGGCAGGGGGCGAGGATGGTCTTTAAGGCAGTTGATGGAGATGCCCTGCCGTCCTCTTCAAGGACGGCGCTTCGCTGTGGCGCGCTCAATGCAGGCTCCGGAAGCGATAGCTGAGGACTGCTAGCGCCGCAGGGCAATCTGTTGCGCCGCAGTTCTCAGGCTGGGAGGAAACACGGTACCCCAAAGCCGTGGCAATGGCCCGCAAACCTTTCCCGGCAGCCCGCAAAAAAGGCGATCTGCTCTCTTTCCTCGCATGACAGATGCGCGCAGGAGGCAAAAGCAACATACCCTCATATGAAAGCTCCACTCATGCCGATATCACATCGGCACGGGAGTGTTGCACTTCACGCCGGAATTCACCCACTCGCCTGCCAATCTCCCGAGCGTTGTGAATTATTCGGGTCAATCCCTTTTTCCAAGATTACAGACAAGAAAATTAACCCTTTCATGCGATGCATGATGCTTGTGACACTATCATCAATAGCTTGCGAGAGCACCATGCAAGATCATAATATCACCTACAGCCTGATTATCCCTGTATTCAACGAGCAGGAGGTGCTTCCCCTGCTGGTGGAGCGGCTGAAAAGTCTTACTGGCAAGCTTGATGGCGCCGCTGAAATCATTTTCGTCGATGATGGCAGCTCAGATGGCACCTGGGAGCTGTTGAAAGAGTATAGCAGAAACGAAGAGGCTTTCCGCCTGATCCGTTTTTCACGCAACTTCGGCCATCAGATCGCCATTACTGCCGGCATGGATGCCGCCTGCGGAGAAGCGGTCATCGTCATGGATGCCGACCTTCAAGATCCGCCGGAGGTGGTATTGCAAATGGCGCAGAAGTGGCGTGAGGGCTTTGAGATCGTTTATGCCCAGCGTGAGCAGCGCAAGGGCGAAAGCCTGTTCAAGCGCGCCAGCGCGGCCTTGTTCTACCGTTTCTTGCAGCGCATGACTGATATCGATATTCCCGTCGACACGGGGGACTTCAGACTCATAGGCAGGCGCGCGCTGGAGACCTTCAAGGCGATGCCGGAGCGCCAGCGTTTCGTGCGCGGCATGTTCGCATGGATGGGGTATCCCCAGGCGGCGGTCAAATTCTGCCGTCCGGCACGAGCTGCAGGGGAAACCAAATATCCGCTGGCGCGCATGCTCCGCCTGGCGGCCACAGGCATGCTGAGCTTTTCGGACAGGCCTTTGCGCCTTGCCTTGTGGCTGGGTGCGGCGGTCTCCGGCATGGCAGTGCTCTATGGCCTTTATGTAATGGCCTTGTGGCTGTTCGATGCTTCCCTGGTGCCAGGCTGGGCATCCATCATGATCGTTACCTCTTTTCTCAGTGGCGTCAATCTGATGATGCTGGGCATTATCGGCCTGTACATAGGCAGCATTTTCGAGCAGGTGCAGAGCAGGCCTCTCTATGTGGTTCAGGAGCGTGACGGTTTTGAGAAAAAGCCGCATAATCAGGTCGAGGAATTGCAAAAACGTCTGGAGAAAGCCTATGCCTGACGCATTTGACGGCTACGCCGCAGACTACCGGGAGCTGGTGGAGGAATCCGTCAGCTTTTCTGGCAAAAAACATGATTTCTTCATGCGTGCCAAGGCGCGTGTCTTTGAAGATCATATCCGTTCCGAATATGGCGCCGGCGCCTTGGGTGGCCAGTTGAAGGCGCTCGATGTCGGCTGTGGCGTGGGCGCCATGCACCCCTATGTGCGGTCTCTGTTCGGGCATCTTGCCGGGGTGGATGTTTCCGGCGATTCCATTGCCCGCGCCCGGGCAAGCAAGGCTGGAGCCGATGAATATCTGAAGTATGACGGCGAACGTCTGCCGTTTGCGGAGAATGCTTTTGACTTCACCTTCTGCGTTTGCGTCCTGCATCATGTGCCGCCGGCAAACTGGCAAGTCTTTGTCCGGGAAATGACGCGTGTAACGCGGCCAGGCGGCACGGTGGCGATCGTAGAGCATAATCCCTACAATCCACTGACACGCCTTGCCGTCGCCAGATGTCCCTTTGATCACGACGCGGTTTTGTTGCAACGCCGCCGTTCGCGTCATTTGCTGCGCGCCGCCGGCATCAAGAGAACAAGGGGCAGGTATTTCCTGTTTGCGCCTTCCGAACACGCCTTGGCGCTGTCCATGGAAAGGTTACTGGCCGGGGTTCCTCTGGGTGGACAGTATGTGCAATTCGGCATGGTCTAGAATGTGTCACCTGTCATGTGAAAACGCCGCCGGAAAGGTCTTGCGTTTCTCCTTTACCGGAGCGGGAGCAACGGCGCTCTATGCGGTCTTGTCGATGCTGCTGCACTGGGTTTGGCATATACCCGCAATGGCTGCGTCGTTCCTTGCTTATTGCGCTGCTGCGGTGTTTTCATATCTTGGCCACTACCATTTCACCTTCCGGTCGCGCCGCCGTCATGATGCGGCAATTCCGGTTTTCGGCATCGTTACCGCACTGGGATACACCATAGCATTGGCCTCTCCCTGGCTGTTCGTTCAACAATTGCACTGGCCCATGTTCACAGCCGTGATCTTCACTTCACTGGTGGTTCCGGCGTTGAATTTCCTGCTTCTCAACAGGCTGGTTTTCTGCAGGTGAATGCCTGCGCCTTTGCAAGACGAGGTAACCTGCCAAACGTTCCTTCTCCCGATAGGGGGCCAGGGCCTGGGCAAAGCGCGGATCGCGCTTCAGATAATCCAGATAACTGAAGGCGAGATGCGCAAAGCCGAGCTTGTAACGGCTTATATCGACAAGAACAAGCTCTGGTGGTTCCTGTTTCCATCTTGCCAGCAACGCATCCAGTTGATTTCTGGCGATCCGCTTTGTTTCCGGCGTTCTGAAACGTATGGCGGCGGGCAAAGCATAAAGACAGCATGCCGGGGCAATCCACTCCGCGCCAGCAGCCAGGACGGCGGAATGTATGATCCGTGGAGAGGTGTTGAAGGCCGCCACGCGCCCAGGCTGCGGCATGGAGCGCATCAATGCCGTCAGATGATTGATAAGCGCCTCCTGTCCATTGGCGGAGCGCATATCAGGGACATATTTACAGGTGTTTTCCGACAACAGCATTCCCCCCAGCAGCAAGGCGGCGATTCTGGCGGGCGCAACGTTCCGGCCAGGCAATGCGACAGCCAGACACGACAGTCCGAAAAGCGTTATCGGAAGGCGATGATAAGCCCATCCCTTGCTTTGCAGCATGGCCGCCAGCGCTGCTCCCACGGCCGCCAGGATCAAGGGGGGCAGAGGCTGGCGTTTCCAATCTCTTGTTCCATTGATCAAAAAGCAGCCCAAAAATACCAGTCCCAGACTGAAAATTATTGTCCGTGCCGCGCTGAAGAATGGATTGCCATAGGCGGGATAGACGATCATGGCCTGTGGCGCCACAGTCAGCACATAATCACGCGCCCACAACCATACGGCAGCCGCATAGGCCAGTCCCACGGCTGCAATGCTCAGGGTTTCCATGCGGATGAGCGAGGACGGGCTTCGGGTTTTCACAAGCCGGTAGGCCTCCAAAAGCAGGGGAATGACCAGGAAATAGGGCTTCAGGGCAAAGCCGATGCCGGCCATGATGCCAGCGGCAAGGCGAGCAGCCGCGGCCCCTTCATCATTTTTTCCGGAGAGAAGGCTGATGACATATGGCAGGGTGAGAATTGCCATCAGGTGCTCGCGCTGACCAAAATGATAGGCCGGTGTAATGAGCAGGATGGCCAGCAAAAGCGCCAGTTGCCATGCCCGGATGGCGGGACGCAGCACATGAATCAGCCAGATGCAGGCAAAAACCAGCAGCAACACCTGAAGCTTGAAAGCAAGAGACGGCGTCAAGCCGGAATTTTGAGCAACCAGCGCCGCAGGCAGGGAAAGCCACCAGACAAGTGGCGGGTTGACGTCAACGATATCCCGGCCGAAGACAGCGCCATTCAGCATACGGCCAGCCCCGTACAGAATCCAGGAAACATCGTGATTGAGATGGATAGTCAAGGTAATGATGGTGAAATGAGCAAAGGCGAGCATTCCGGTCAATATGGCCGCCCAGGCCCCGGCGGAGAGCTTCATGCATGTCCTGTCTTGTCTTGCGGTGATCCGAATTGCCATGGTCTTGATACGGCATTCCGGCGGCTAAACAAAGAGCGCATGCAATAAACCGCAGGCTCCAGCGAAGCCTCCGGGCGAAAGTGTTGCGAAGCGGCGCTCTATGCCCCGCATGGCTCAAGCGTAGCGTGGCCTGCGGCGGTGAC
>JALSQZ010000057.1 GCA_026985055.1 Sedimenticola sp.
GGCAAGCTGGGTGAAAAGATCCCGGGAAAAACCGGATAGCATGACAGGTACAAACTGTATCCAGCATAACCTTCACGCAACAGGCTGTAATTCATGGTAAAAAACCCACATTTTGCGCGTTCTGGTGCAATATTCGGGTTAAGGAACCTCTGATTTAATCGTGAACTCGCATCTTGTGTCCAAAATGCCCCTCTACGGCGTTGCAAATCTTCGCAATAGCGGGCTATTACGTGCGATTTGCGCCTTGTATCGGAACATTTTGAATCACAATCTGCTTCGCTCAGATTTAATCAGAGGTTCCTTAAGGTGGAAGCGGAAAATCACGGCTTTTTTTCAGTCTGTCAATGCTGTTCCGGAGTACGCGCAATGGCCCATATATCCACTGTCCGAACCCCGGCTTTTTTCAGCGCCAGGGCAGCTTCCCGGGCGGTGGCTCCGGTGGTTACTATGTCATCGATGACAGCGATATGCCGATAATCACCCTGGTTGTCGAACGCAAAACAGTCTTTCAGATTGTTCAGGCGTCTCCTTCTTGGCAGCTTGTGCTGGGCCGCAGTTTCGCGGATCTTGGTCAGCAGCCAGGGTGACCAGGGTATGCCACTGGCCCGGCTCAGAAACCGGGTGATTTCACTGCTCTGGTTCAAACCGTGTTTTCTCAGTTGCCGCTCATGCCGGGGTATGGGCACCAGCAGCTCCGGACGAGACTCCGTGGCAATTCGTTCCGCCAGTAACTCGCCCAGCAGCCTTCCCGCCGGCAGCTTTCCGCGAAATTTCAAGGCCTGTATCAGCTCATCCAGGGGAGTGGCATATCGCCAAGGGGCGATGATCTTGCGAAAAGGTGGTTCCTTCCTGGCGCAGGAGCCACACATGGAGCCGGCTGCCTGCGACGAAGGCAGGGGCTGCGCGCAGCGTGAACAGCTGGGTGTGTTTTCAGGCAGCTGCCGCAGGCAGCTTGGGCAGATGTCTTTTCCGTTTGCGCCCCGCTTGCCACAGACAAGGCAACGGGGAGGGAACAGCCATTCCTGTAGTTTGTAAACCATGTTGTTTCCTTTTGGTTGACAAGTGAGAATCCTTCTCTACCATGGTGCAGCCGTATTCTAGCTTTTTTGTACATGCTCATGACAGCCGAAATTCGCCATGACTGGTCCATCGAGGAAGTGGAACAGTTGCTGACCCTGCCTTTCAATGATCTGCTGTTTCGCGCCCAGAGGGTGCACCGGGAACACTTCGACCCCAACCGGATCCAGGTAAGCACCCTGCTTTCCATCAAGACCGGCGCCTGTCCGGAAGACTGTGGTTATTGTTCCCAAAGCGCGCGCAACAATACCGACCTGGAGCCGGAGCGCCTTTTGCCTGTAGATGAAGTGCTGGAATCCGCGCGGGCGGCCCGGGAAAATGGCGCCACCCGTTTTTGCATGGGAGCCGCCTGGCGCAATCCCACGGATACCAACCTGAAAAAAGTGGCGGACATGGTGCGCGCGGTCAAGGACATGGGCATGGAAACCTGCCTGACGCTGGGTATGCTCAGCCGGGATCAGGCGCAAGCCCTGAAAGAAGCGGGGCTGGACTACTACAATCACAATCTCGATACCTCGCCGGAATTCTATGGCGAGGTCATTACCACCCGCACCTATGAAGATCGTCTGCAGACCCTGGAGCATGTTCGTGAGGCTGGCTTGAACGTATGTTCGGGCGGGATACTGGGCATGGGCGAGAGTCGCCGGGATCGGGCTTCCATGCTTTGCCAGTTGTCCAACCTCCCCAGCCACCCGGAATCCGTGCCCATCAACTTGCTGGTGCAGGTGGAAGGCACGCCCTTGTTTGGCGTGGAGGAACTGGATCCCCTGGAATTCGTGCGTACCGTGGCCGCAGCGCGCATCATGATGCCTGGTTCCCATGTGCGCCTTTCCGCGGGACGCACGGAAATGAGTGACGAGCTGCAGGCCCTGTGTTTTCTGGCGGGAGCCAATTCCCTGTTCTATGGCGAGCGGCTGTTGACCACGGACAATCCGGAAACAGATCGGGACAAACGGTTGTTCGAGCGCCTCGGCCTGTCCATGGAGCAGCATGTGGAAAGGGAAAAGCCGCCTCAAGGAAGGGCTTGCCACCGGGTCTGATGAAAACGCTGAAAACCGCCCTGGAAGCGGCTGAAGAACAGCATCTGTATCGCCGCCGGCGGGTACTGGACAGCCCCCAGCAGCCTCGTCTGGTGGTGGATGGGCATCCCATGCTCTCTTTCTGCAGTAATGACTATCTTGGCCTGGCAAACGACCGGCGGATAGCGGCTGCCTTTCGTTCCGGCATCGATCGTTGGGGTAATGGCAGTGGCGCGGCGCATCTGGTGACCGGTCACAGCCGTGCCCATCATGCCCTGGAGGAAGAGCTGGCGGACTTCACTGGCCGGCAAAGAGCCTTGCTGTTCTCCAGTGGCTATCTGGCCAATCTGGCAGTCGTTACCAGTCTTTGCGGTCGGGGCGACACGGTGATCCAGGACAAGCTGGATCATGCGTCTCTCATCGACGCGGCGCGTCTTTCCGGGGCGGATCTCAAGCGCTATCCGCACAATGACATGACGGGCGCGCAACAGCGCCTGGATGCTGCCCGTGGGGAAACCCTGCTGACGGTGGATGGCGTATTCAGCATGGATGGGGATCTTGCGGATCTGCCTGCACTGGCGGAACTGTGCGGACACAAGGGCGCTTGGCTCATGGTGGACGACGCCCATGGACTGGGGGTGCTGGATGAACAGGGCAGGGGCAGCCTGGCGCATTTTTCCCTGAATGTGCGACAGGCGCCGGTGCTCATGGGAACCCTGGGAAAGGCTTTCGGCACCGCCGGAGCTTTCGTTGCGGGTGATGAGGATCTGGTCGAAACCCTGATTCAGAAAGGCCGCAGCTACATCTTTACCACTGCCTTGCCTGCCGCTGTGGCGGAAGCCACCCGCGCCAGCCTGACGATTCTGCGTACCGAGAACTGGCGGCGGGAGAAGCTGCGGGATCTGGTCGCCCGTTTTCGTCGCGGGGCCCGACAGTTGGGTTTTGAGCTGCCATCTTCGATCACACCCATTCAGCCTCTTGTAGCCGGTTCAGCGCAAACCGCCCTGGCCTGGAGCCGCATCCTGGAAGAACAGGGTCTGCTGGTTACCGCCATTCGCCCGCCCACGGTGCCGGAGGGCAGCGCCCGCCTGCGTATCACCTTCAGCGCCGCCCATGAGGAAAAGGATGTCGATGCGCTGCTTGGGGCGCTGGAGGCCATCAGGCCATGAAGCTGGCTCGTACAACCCTGGGAGAAGGGCCGGATCTGTTGCTCATCCATGGCTGGGGTATGAATCTTGCTGTTTGGCAGCCTCTTGTTTCGGAGCTGGAAGGCGACTTCCGTATCACCCTGGTGGATTTGCCTGGCCACGGTGAGTCCCCCTGGAATGAGACCATGCAGACCCTGGATGACTGGACCCAAGTGGTATTGGAAACGGCGCCGAAACAGGCAATTTGGGCAGGCTGGTCACTGGGCGGCCTGCTCATGCAGCGTGCCCGGATGCTGGCGCCAGAACGCGTGTATGCGACCCTGGGAATAGCGACCACGCCCTGTTTCATTCGGCACGATGGCTGGCCCCATGGCATTGCCCCGGAAATTTTGCCCGCCTTTGCCAGGGAGCTGGAATCGGATAACAGAAGAACCCTGCGGCGTTTCCTCGCTTTACAAGTACAGGGAGCGGAGGATGCCCGCGCTACACTGCTCATGCTGCGCAAGGAATTTGATGCTCGCCCCGCGCCGCGCCCGGAGGCCTTGCGGGTTGGTTTGCGTCTGCTCATGGAAACCGATCTGCGTGACTTGGCCGAGGACAGCGCTCCGCCTGCCCGCTGGTTGCTGGGCGAGCGGGATACCCTGGTTCCCATGGCGGCAGGAAAAAGCCTCTCGGGTCAGGTGCAGGTGATACCCGGTGCCGCGCATGCCCCCTTTCTTTCCCATGCCGGTATTTGCGCTGCTGTCTTGCGTGAGCTCAGGTCCCATGTCTGAACCCCTCATCGACAAGGCACAGGCCTGCCGCGCCTTTTCCCGGGCGGCTCCGACCTATGACGAAGCAGCGGTATTGCAACGGGAGGTGAGCAGGCGTCTGCAAAGCCGTCTGGATCTGGTGCGTCTGGAGCCGGAAAACATACTGGATCTGGGCTGTGGCACGGGAGAACAGACGCAGGCCCTGTTGCGGCGATATTCCCGGAGCCGGGTGCTGGCCCTGGATTTCGCCCTGCCGATGCTGGATATCGCCCGGCGTCGCGGGCGTTGGCGGCGACGTCCCCGATGTGTCTGTGGCGACATGGAGCAGCTGCCCCTGGCGGATGCCAGCATCGACCTGCTGATCTCCAACCTCGCCTTTCAATGGGCGGCGCAGCCGGCGCAGTTGTATGCCGAATGTCTGCGGGTGCTGCGCCCCGGTGGCTTGCTCATGTTTACCAGTTTCGGCCCGGATACCCTCAAGGAACTGCGCGCCGCCTGGAGAGAAGTGGATCGGGCGCCGCATGTCAGTCCCTTCATGGACATGCATGATCTGGGCGATATTCTGGTTGATACCGGCTTTGCCGCGCCGGTCATGGACGTGGAGCAGATGGTGCTCACCTATGCCACAGTGGATGACCTGATGCGGGATCTGAAGCAAATCGGCGCAAGCAATGCTTCTTCAGGACGCAGCCGCGGCCTTACGGGCAAGGCGCGTATGCAGGCCATGCGTGACGCATACGAAAGCTGGCGTTGTGAGGGCGTGTTGCCCGCCAGTTACGAAATCGTGTATGGCCACGCATGGGCGCCGGAAAACAAGAATGCGCCTCGCCAGGTCAGCATTCCGTTGCGGCAACTGGCAGACTGAGGTAGGTGGAAACCGTGTCTGCGCGGGGGTTGTCCAGACGCGGAATACGTCCCAGCAGAGGCGCTTTGATGCGGCGTTTCAGGGTCTGGATGTTGTCTTCCGCGAGCGCCATGTTGGCGTCGATATGGTTGGCCACCCAACCCAGCAGGGGAGCGCCGCTGGCCTGAATGGATTCCACCGTGAGCAGGCTGTGGTTGATGCAGCCCAGGCGCAACCCCACTACCAGCACCACGGGCAAACCGAGACGGCGGCACAGATCGGCGCTGTCCTGTTCTTCGTTGAGGGGAACCTTCCAGCCGCCCACGCCTTCCACTACCACGGCTTGATGGGATGAGGCCAGTTCCCGATAACGATTTTCCAGAAGATCGAGTTCAATCCGCTGGCCGGTCAGGGCAGCCGCCAGATGCGGTGCCACGCCGGCTTCGAAACAGTAGGGATTTACCGTTGCGTAGTCCAGGGGCGGATCACATTGTTCCTGGATGGCCAGTGCATCCGAATTGAGCAGTCCCTCGCGGGTGCGCAGGGCGCCGGCGGCCACGGGTTTCAAGCCGGCGGTACTCAAGCCTCTTTCCCGGCAGAGTTGCATGAAACCCAGGGTGACCAGGGTCTTGCCGCAATCGGTATCGGTACCTGTGATGAAATAATGCATTCAGTGCCTGTTGCTGATGAGAAAACCTGTTTGCATTGCAATGCATTATTTCAAGGTTGTCAAGTAAGTAACTGATTGAACGCCTGTTTTTTGCCCTTCATCGTTGGCAGCGTGTGCAGTAGTAGCTGGCGCGCTGCGCGATGATCTGTCTGCGAATCGCCGAGCCGCAGGAGGGGCAGCTTTCTCCATTACGGCCATAGACCTGGAGTTCCTGGGCGAAGTAGCCGGGATTGCCGTTCGCCTGAAGAAAATCTTGCAGGGTGGTGCCGCCGGATTCGATGGCGCTCGCAAGGATCTCGCGGATGGTGGATGCCAGCCTTGCATAACGCGCTGCGGAAATGCCCCCGCAGGGGCGGGTGGGCAGAATGCCCGCCTGGAACAGGGCTTCGCTGGCGTAGATATTGCCTACGCCGACCACGGTCTTGCCATCCATGATGAACTGTTTCACGGCGATGCGGCGCCTGCGTGATCGTTTGAACAAATACTCGCCGGTGAAGTTCTCCGACAGGGGTTCCGGTCCCAGACTGGCAATCAGTGGATGTTGTTCCACTGGTTCGCTTGTCCATAGTACGGCGCCAAAACGGCGGGGGTCGCGCAGGCGCAGACATTGCGGGCCGAACACCAGATCGAAATGATCGTGTTTCCGGGCTGGAGTATCGGTCGGCAGCACGCGCAGACTGCCGGACATGCCGAGATGCAGAATCAGGCTTCCGTGAGCAAAACCGAACAGCAGGTATTTTCCTCTTCTGTTCAGGCTCAGAAGTTTGTGCCCCGGCAGTGATCTGGTAATTTGCGTGGGTATGGGCCAGCGCAGCCGGGGCTGACGGATGATGACCTTGCTTACGGCGTTGCCCAGCACATGCGGGGCAATGCCGCGCCGGGTGGTTTCCACTTCAGGCAGTTCCGGCATCAGGGTTTGTTCCGGGACAGCAGATGGGTATAACTGTCGGTGATCAGATGTATGTTCTTTCCCACCCGCAGATAGCGCAGGCCGCTGGCGGGATCCAGTTTGCCGAACTCCAGGATTTGATCATCCAGAATCAGGGTGTAGCGGGGAGGCTTCAGGGCAAATTCCTCCAGCCGGGAAGGGTCTGCGGGAAAACGGTGCAGGCTGGGAAGGCGGGCCATGTGCAGCAGCGTATCCACCCATTTCCGGTCCTGTACCGGTTTGCCGCTGGCATGCCATGTCCAGATCTTGCCGTGACGCTGTAATCGGGCGATTGGCCGGCCTTCACGCAACAGGCGAATATCGCGGACCTTGTCTGTCGCCACGGACGTGACCGGTTCGAATTCCCGGGCAGGATTGTTCTGCTGGCACCACCAGGCCATGCCTGCCAGGAGCAGTGCGAGGGTGGCGAGCCACCAGTTGGCGCGGATTACCGGGCTCATCGGCGTCTGCGCCTCCAGACGATGAACAGGCCGGTGATTGCCAGCAGTAGCGGCAGGGCGAACAGGAACAGGCCTGCGATCAGGGCGTTTTTCGCCGGGCTCCAATGCAGTTTCTGGTCTGTCGGCGTGAAGGGGGGAATATCGACCAGATGCTCATTCGCTGTGAGCCAATGGATGGCGGCCAGGCCAAAGTTCTGGTTGCTGCCGTTGCCCAGCACGCTGTTGCTCAGGAAATCGCCATCACCGGCCACCAGTATGCGGCTTTCTTCGCCGGAACCCGTTTTACGACTCAGGGCCAGCGCCAGATTCAGGGGGCCAGGCTGTTCGCCGGATTCGGGATCGCGACGGATGCTGCCCTTGAGAGGGCCGGTTTCGTTCCAGCTCCGTGATCCGGTCTTGAGTAGCGCAATCGCATTCCAGGATGGACTCTCGGGATCGATGGCGCGGGCGCCCGGCATGAATACCGGGCCATTCAGCGCATCCTTCAGGGGAGAGCTGGGTGTGGAGCGCGCCACGGCCACTGTGGGGTTGTCCATGCCCAGATCGGCGGAGGCTGCATCGACTATCGTGCCTGGCAGAAAATCCAGCCGCAGATATTTGGCAAGCGCTTCGGGAATGACGCCATCCGCCAGCCACAGCAGTGCGTGGCCCTGATTCAGCCAGTGTTGCAACAAGCCGCTTTCCTTGTCTGACAACGGGAGGGACGGAGAAGCCAGAACCAGCAGATCCACGTTGTCCGGTATCTGTCCCGTGTCCGCCAGACTCAGATCGATGATCTTGTAGCCCTTGTCTTGTAACAGGTGACCAAAATCCCCCAGGTCATAGTTGCGCTTGCCCAGCAGGGATGCTTCGCCATGTCCCTGCAGACTGGCAATCCAGCCTTTGCTGTTCAGACTGAGGCGGGCAATGGCGCGGGTGAGCAGTTGCTCGTTGGCCCGGGAAATCAGTTCCTGTCTGTTGTTGTATTCGACCAGGAGTTGTGGCGTGCTGTGAATACCCAGTTTGCGGGCCTGTTCCGGGTGTTGGCTGGGGTCAACAAATCGCAGCCTGGTGGCAGGGTGTTGCTGGCGGTATTTGTCCAGCAGTTCACGAATGCCGGCGCGCTGTACGGGATGATCCGGCACAAAGGCAGTGATGCGCAAAGGCGCATCCAGTTGCTTGAGAAGGGCAATGCTGCGGGGGTGCAGCTGGTTTCTGCCGTTCAAACTCCAGTCCCACTGATGGTCGCAGCGCTGACCCAGATACAGAGCTAGGGAGAGCACGAGCAAGACCAGCAGCGGCAGCAGACGGTGACGAAGGTTCATTTCCCGCCTCCCATGCGCCAGACACGATGGGTGGTCAGGACAAGGGTTGCGAGAACGACTGCAATGAAATAGATGAGGTCGCTGCTGCGCACCAGGCCTCGAAGAAATCCTTGCAGATGAGCGTTGAGGGAGAGCACCGAGAGGCTGGAAGAAGCTGTCGTATCCAGCAGCCACAGCAGAAACAGCAGACCCCAGGCCATGGCAGCGGCGGCCAGGGGTTGTTCATTCAGTGCCGACAACCACAGGCTGATGGCGGCGGCCATGGCGCTCAACAGCAGCAATCCGAGAAAGGATGCCGCGATTCGCCCGCTATCGGGGGCGCTGCTCAAACCCAGGGTTACCGCCATTACCAGCAGCATCAGCAGCAGGGGCAGTATTGCGAGCAACAGCCCCAGCCATTTTCCCAGCACCAGTTGCAGGGGAGAAATCGGCGATGAAAGCAACAGATCGATTCGCCCGCTGCGTTTTTCGTCGCTGAGACTGCCCATGCCCAACAGAGGGATGAGAATGATGAGCAGCAGGGCGGCGGAGGACAGGGTAGGGCTGATTACCAGATCACCCAGACCCAGGGGGCTGCGGGCCTTGATCAGTTCGGGCAGAATTTTCTGATAGACCTCCAGCTGGGTAAACAGCAGCCAGGCCAGCAGTAATTGCGCCACGGCCAATGCCGCCCAGCCCATGATGGTGACATAGATGCCGCGTATTTCCCGGGCTGCAATGGCAAAGATCATTCGGGCCTCTCGGTAAGCAGTGCCTGCAGATCGTAGCGGGCGGGAATCAGCGCCTGCAGGCCCCAATCCGTCAGCCGGGGGCTGAGATCTTCTATGGTTCCCGTGAACTCGATCCGGTACCAGCCGTTGCCTTGCGCCCGTGCCTGGGCAATCCCGGGCAGTTCAGACAGAAAGTCCGCGTCCTGTTGTGGCGGTTTGCTCAGTTGCAGACGCATGGAGCGCACGGAATCCAGATCCTGCTCCGCCACCTGGCGTCCCTGGTTCAGGATAATGACGCGCCGACAAAGCTGCTCGATGTCGTCCAGGATATGGCTGGCGAGCAATATCGCCCGGCCAGCCGCCATGTGCAGGATCAGTTCGCGCAGTTCCTGCGCCTGGGCAGGATCCAGTCCCGCCGTGGGTTCGTCCAGGATCAGAATGGCGGGTTCATGGATGAGCGCCTGGGCAATGGCGGCCCGCTGCGCCATGCCCCGGGAAAGACGGCTGCACAGGCGGTGTTGAAATGTTCCCAGCTCCAGTTGCCGGACGACCCGGTTTCTTGCGCGGGCGAGGGCGGGTCCCCTGAGTCCACGCAGACGACCGGCAAAATCGAGATTCTCTGTCACGCTGAGTTGGGGGTACAGAGGGACTCTTTCCGGGAGCAGACCGATATGTCGGCGGGCTTTGGCGGATGCGTGAAGATTTTCTCCCAGCACCCGCACCTCGCCATGGCTGGGAGCGAGCGCACCACTGAGCAAGGCCAGGGCGGTGGATTTGCCGGCGCCATTGACGCCCAGCAGACCAACGATCTGGGCCGCTTTCAGGCGCAGATTGAAGTCCGTCAGACGGGTTTGGCCCTGGTCGGTTCTTTCAAGCGCCGTAGCTTCAAGCAGGGGGGTATCCATGGTTCTGAATGATACTTCGAATACGCCTCTCGCAGGACGAAAAAATGATTGCCGGGCTTTAGGGAACCTCTGATTATTAACTCGGCAACAATCCATGTCGTATTCAGGGCTTCAAGAAAAGGTCAGATCAAGGCGCGGTTCGCAGGCAAGGGCAAGCGGGCTGAACGCGATATAGATTGCTGCCGAGTTAATAAAAATGGCGGGACATCCCTGTCCCACTCGGGCATCTCGATTTTTCGAGATGCCCTTCAATCGTAGGGGGCGCCGTTCCTGTGTGTGAATCGCCAGCATCCATTTGCCAACTGAACCGCTTTCAGGTCGTCATGGGGGTAGACGACTTCATCGCCGGCGCTTCTGTCTCCGATTTCGAGAAAGGATGCCGTTCGGGATGAGTGATTGACCAGTTGTGCGGTGATATTTTTCCCTGCAGCGAAACCGCAACAGTCTCCTGGAGATAGCAGATATTCCTTGTCGCAGACAATCAGTGTAGGAGCGCCTTCCAGAACGTAGACAAACTCGTCCTGACGGGAATGATGATGGGCGAGAGCGGATATGGCCCCCGGTTCCAGTGATGTCAGGTTGATGCCGAAGTTGCTCAGACCAAAATGATCTCCCAGTTTTCGCTTGCAGCGTCCGGCAACCAGTCTGTCGAAGGGAGCCGGATAGCTGGTCTTTTGATCCGGTGGCGGGACATTCCGGGCGGGTAGTGGTTTCGGTTGCTTGTTCATGACTGTTTTCCACATGTGTTGTCGATATGGCGCTCAAATGCCGCGGCCAATTGGGAAAAAACCGGGCCGGGACACTCCGCCAGCCGCCTGCCATCGATGCTGTACACGGGAATCAACTCCGCGCCCGTACCCGTGAGGAAGCATTCGTCTGCGGTGTACAGGTCATAAGGCGTCAGGGTCTGCTCATGATTTTCC
This sequence comes from Sedimenticola sp., assembly GCA_026985055.1. GTDB lineage: Bacteria > Pseudomonadota > Gammaproteobacteria > Chromatiales > Chromatiaceae > Thiolapillus. The sequence goes on from JALSQZ010000057.1 coordinate 10,742, forward strand.
ATCTTCAGTCCGGTAGCCAGCTCCAGAATCAGCTGCCGGGTGACACCTGCGAGAGCGCCATCGGTGACCGGCGGGGTCAGCAGGACGGAATTCTTCACGATGAACAAATTGTCCGCGGTACCTTCGGTGACCTGACCACGGCCATTGAGCAGCACGGCTTCATGTACCCCGGCGTAATTGGCTTCCATGCGCGCCAGGATATGATTCAGATAGTTGAGGCTCTTCACCCGGGGATCCAGTCCGTCCGGAGGCAGGCGCCTGGTAGCTGCGATGATGAGATTCGCTCCCCGCTGACGAATGTTGTCCGGGATCATCTGCAGACGGTCAGCGATGATCAGCAATCGGGGATGGTGACAGGAACCCGGATCTATGCCCAGGGCGCCTTCTCCCCGGGTAATCACAATGCGCAGATAACCATTGGCCAGAGGAAACGCCGCGATCAGCTGTTCGACGATGCCGGTGAGTTCCTGTTCCTTCCAGGGAATATTCAGATGGATGGCGCGGGCGGAATCGTACAGTCGCCGCAGGTGCTCCGCCAGTAGAAAGGCCTTGCCATGATAGAAGCGCACGCCTTCGAATATGCCGTCACCGTAGAGCAACCCGTGATCCAGGACCGGAATCCTGGCTTCCGTTAGTGATTGAATCCGTTCATCCAGCCAGCAGATTCCCTGGGTCATGATTTGGCTCCTCTGATATATGTCAATAATGTTGACCTATATGCAAGTGTGCCAGAAATGATTATAATGTCAATATGGTTGACCTAAATATTGCTGCAGAAGAACAACTGAACCAGGCGCTGGAACTGCTGCACTTCGGTTTTCGCGCGATCACCTCCCATCCGGATGAAAGGCTGGCGGCCCTGGGTTACTCCCGGGTGCATCACCGGATTCTGTATTTCATAGGCCGTCATCCGGGGAGCAGTGTCAATGGTCTGTTGCAGATCATGAAAGTCAGCAAGCAGTATCTTCATCGCCCGCTCAAACGCCTGGTGGAAGATGGCTATGTGCTGGCCCGGGCGGACAATCGTGACCGGCGCAGCAAACAGCTCAGCCTGTCCGCGAAAGGTTCACGCCTGGAAGCCTCCCTCACCGGGGAGCAGCGCAAACAGTTGGCCAGGGCATTCGAGCATGCCGGAGAAGATGCGGAAGGCGGTTGGCGGAAGGTCATGGCGTTGCTTGCCGGGGAACAATGATGACAGCCTTTCTCGGGGTGGATACCGGCGGAACTTTTACCGATTTTGTGCTCTGGAAGGATGGTGAGGTCAGGCTGCACAAGCTCTTGTCCACGCCGGATGCGCCCGAGCGGGCCATTCTTCAGGGAATGCGGGATCTGGGGCTGGAAGATGAGGATTTGTATGTAGTGCATGGTTCCACCGTTGCCACCAATGCAGTGCTCGAAGGGAAGGGAGTAAAAACGCTATTCGTCACCAATCGGGGATTTGCCGACATGCTCAGTATCGGGCGACAGAACCGTCGGCATCTTCATGACTTTCAACCTGCGCCCGAAACGCTGCCTGTACCTCCCGAGCTTTGCCTTGAAAGCGGTGGTCGCCTGTCGGCCGGGGGGGAATATCTGGATCAAATAACAGATGCGGATCTGGAAATGCTGCGGGTGGCGGTGGGCAAACATCAACCGCAAGCGGTGGCCATCAATCTGTTGTTTTCCTGGCTGGATGATGGGGCGGAGAGGAAACTTGCCGGCGCCTTGCCGGATGAAATGTTCGTTTCCCTTTCATCCCGGGTGCTTCCGGAAATCCGTGAATATGAGCGCGGCATGGCTACTTGCCTGAATGCCTGGGTAGGGCCTCTGGTGCAGGGTTATCTGCGGCGTCTTCAGCAGGGATTGAAGAAGGCGAAGCTTTCTGTCATGCAAAGTTCTGGGGATACGGTTGCGGCGGACTCCGCAGGCGAGCAGGCGGTTCGCATGCTGCTGTCTGGTCCCGCCGGAGGACTGGTCGCGGCCAGCCGGCTTGGCAAGCTGGCGGGCAGGGAGAAATTGTTGAGTTTCGACATGGGCGGAACTTCCACCGACGTGGCGCTGATAGACGGAGACCCCCAGCTCACCACGGAAGGGCGGATTGGTGGCTGGCCGGTGGCCGTTCCCATGGTGGACATGCATACCATAGGTGCGGGAGGCGGTTCCATTGCCTGGCTGGACGAAGGCGGCATGTTGCGTGTGGGGCCGGAATCCGCCGGGGCCGATCCCGGTCCCGTCTGCTATGGCCGTGGAGGCAGCCGGCCTACCGTGACGGACGCCAACCTGTTGCTTGGGAGGCTGCTGCCCAGCGCCTTTCTCGGCGGTCAGATGTCCCTCAATGTGGAAGCCGCCCGGGAGGCCATGAGTAGTCTGGCGGAAGCAATGCACAGCTCGGTAATGGATGCCGCCGAAGCGGTGATCCGGGTGGCCAATGAACACATGGCCAGGGCATTGCGCACCATTTCCGTACAGCGGGGCGTGGATCCCGCCGCATTTACCCTGGCGTCCTTTGGTGGGGCAGGTGGCTTGCATGTGTGCGCACTGGCCGAGTCGCTGGGAATGCAGGAGGCGCTGGTGCCGGTGCATGGCGGGGTGCTTTCCGCCCTGGGCATGCTGCTGGCGGCGCCGGGGAGGCAGCTGTCGCATACCTGGCTGGCGCTTCTCGATACCCTGCAAGCACAAGAAATCGAAGATGCCCTGGAACAGCTTGCCGCCGACGCGCTGCTGTCTTTGCAAGGCGAAGCGCTCCAGCCGGAACAATATCATGTGCAAGCTTCCGTGGATCTGCGTTATGCAGGGCAGTCCTACAGCCTGAATGTTCCCTGGACCAGTCTCGCCGGTGTGCGGCAGACTTTCCATTGTCGGCATGAGGAACGCTATGGGCATCGTCTTGACCTGCCTCTGGAGCTGGTGAATCTGAGAGTCAGCGTCCGGGGCAAAGCCGTGCCGGTAAAACCCCGGCCCCCCCTGGGGCGGGAGCCGGGAGCAGCTTTCGAGTATTGCATGGCAAGCGGGGAACCGCAGCCGGTACCCTGTTTTGCGCGGGATGATCTTGTCGTCGGACAGCAGATCGAGGGGCCGGCGCTGATTGTCGAACAGGTTGCCACCACCTGGCTGGCGCCTGGCTGGCTTCTGCGGGTGGATGAACTAGGGAATCTGCTGTTGCGCCGCCTGTGATTCGGGCGGTAGTTCTGTCAGGATTTTCCGAACAGACGCTTCACCAGCCTGGGCAGTCGTTTTTCGGATTTGTTTCTGGCCAGGAGCAGGCTGATGTTGTCGGCATTGCTACCTCCCCGTTCGGCGGCGGTGCGGATCAGCATGTCGGCGTGATATTGCAGACTGCCGGGCAGCTTGAGTTGCTGCAACACTTCATCCGGGTTGATCTCGCTCCAGAAGCCATCACTGCACAAGAGGAACAGATCATCGTTGCCCAGGCCGGCGGCGTTGATTTCCGGTTCCACCGCATTGCTGCCACCCAGGCACATATAGAGTTGATTGGTTTCTGCGGCGGATCCAAAGGAATTTTCCTGCTGTTGCAGTTCCACCAGCGAGTGATCGGTAGTGTGGTACAGCAGGCGTTCATTCTGGAAGTGATAGAGCCGGGAATCGCCGACGTGAGCCCAATAGGCCTCCTTTTCGTGCAGGTAGAGAAATACTACGGTGCTGCCTGACAGTTTTTCATGGTTCTTGCCAAGTTTGCGTATGCGCCGATGAGCTTCCATGCACAGCCGTTTGAGGAATTGTTCCGGATGTACCCGATGGGGCGTGTAGAAGCGGGTATGAGCAGTTTCGATTACCGCGTCAGAAGCTGCGGCGCCCTGCTCGCGACCCCCCATTCCGTCCGCCAGCACCAGCAGATGACTACCCATGTGATCCAGGATGGAATAGCTGTCCTGCTGCTCGGGGCGGCCGCCTATATCCGAGCCATGCGCAAATTCCCAGGCCATGCTTTCATATGCTCCCAGATCCCATGGCGTAACCTTACTCCAGAGATTCCAGCAACTGCAAACTGCTGTTTACCGGCTCGGGCTTTGGTGGCGGTGGGGGTGGCTCGGTGATTTTTGGTGGTGGAGGCGGAGCGCGCCGGGCGGCTTCCAGATCATCGAGTTTTTGCTGCATGGCCAGTAGTGCCTTGCTTCGTGAATTCAGGCGCAAGCCGCGTTTGATGAAAGCCTGCGCCTTGCTCTCATCACCTTTTTCCAGGGCTTTTTGCGCAAGAGAGGCGTAGCGCTGGGCGATGTTTCTGATGCCGCGGGAGGCTTTCCTGTTATGCGGATCCAGTTTCAGGATTTCCCTGTAATAGTGATACGCGCTGCTGTTTCTGGGGCTGGTAAGACGGTATTTCTTGAGCGCTTCCTTTGCTTGGGCCAGCAGTGCTTCTATCTGTACGGCAGTATCAGTCGCCGCCTGGTTCTCATCAGGGCTGGTGTTTTCCGTATCCTGCGGGGACGGTTCTGCGGTAACCGTCACATCCTGTTGCTCCGCGGCCTCTGTGATCTGAGACTCCTGGCTGCCTGGTTCCACGGGTAATGCCGGTTCGACCACTTCAGGCGGTTCCTGTACATCTTCCTGGTTTTCAGTGGTATCTGTTACCGCAGCAATGGCTTCCGTCGTAGCGGTTTCTGCGGGGGTGGGCTGGTCGGTTTCGGTGAGCGGTTTGCTGTCTTTTTCTGCCGGTATGGTGACAGCATCTGCAATCGCGGCTTCGGGCTGTACGGATGCTTCATTGGCCAGGGAAGCGTCCACCGGTTTGCGCGGTGGCGCCTCGGAAGGCAACAGAAAAGCCGTTGCAGCGCCAATAAGGAGCATGGCCGCCAAAGATGAGAGCCAGGGATGCGCGCGCAGAAAGGATGAGTTATCATTTTGGGAGACACGCAGCGGAGAACGTCGGTCCAGGCTGGGGATTTTCTCCCTGCCCCCGGTGTTACCGAGGCTGCGCAATGCATTCAGGTGTTGCAGCATCTCCTGTGCAGATGAGAAGCGATCCTGGGGATTCTTGGCCATCATTTTTTCCACCAGTCCCTGGTAGTGCCTGTACTCCTTCGGCAATGAAGGGATGGGCTGGTTCAGATGGCCGAAAATGACCTCTATCTGCGATTCCCCCAGATAAGGCTTATGTCCCGACAGCATCTCAAAAAGAATGACGCCCAGGGAGTAGATGTCCGAACGGCCATCCAGTTCCTTGCCTTCCGCCTGTTCCGGGCTGAGGTAATAGGGGCTGCCCAGGGCCGTGCCGTCCATGGTTAGATTCATGTCCCTGTCCAGGGCCTTTGCCACCCCAAAATCGGTTATTTTGGGGATTCCCCGTTTGTGGAACAGTATGTTTTCGGGCTTGATGTCACGATGGACTATGCCCATCTGGTGTACGAAGTCGAGGGCGCTGCCGATGGCCTGTGTGATGTCCAGGGCGTCGGTTGGCGATGGCTGTTCCTTGATCCTGTCCTTCAGGGAGCCACCATCGAGATACTCCATGGCAATGTACTGCTGGCTGCCCACGGAGCCAATATCATAGATGGTGATGATATTAGGATGGTTCATGGAGGCAACGATCTGCCCCTCATTGAAGAAACGTACGGCCTGGGCGGGACGGTCGAATTTCTGCAGAATCTTCAGGGCCACGTGGCGGTTGAGAGATTCCTGCAGCGCAAGATAGACCGTGGCGTTTGCGCCTCTGCCAATGAGACTTACGATCCTGTATCCGGGGATGCGAGGGGCAGAGTCGTCAGTTGCCATGGCTGGAGGTGTACTGGAAGAGGTAGTCTTTACCCCTGACGGAGATGTGATCTCCTGGCTTGAGCACGCTTTCAGCGGTGACCGACATTCCATTGATTTTTACCTTGCCCCTTTTTTGCGGGATCAGATGATAGGCGTTGTGCTGCCGGATAATGGTGGCAGCGGTTTTTGGCGCAAACCAGCCACCAACATGGATGTCTGCCTTCTTTGAGCGTCCCAGTGAGCAGTGAATATCCCTGAGTACATGTTGTTGGCTTTGCTGGCCATGTTCCAGTTCGATCAGTTTACCCAGTTTCTTGCGTCTGCGCAGTTTCTTCAGGGCATTGACATCGGAAATGGCGATCTCCACGGTGGCGGCGTGTTCGCTGGGAGTAGTGATGCTCCCCTGTTCTTCCGTGGCAGCCAGGCGTGCCCGGGGCATGTATTTTAGGACAAAGTTGTATATCTGGATCTCATCCCTGAAGACGAGTTCCTGTTCCTTGATGCGCTTGTTGTTGATAAAGGTTCCGTTGGTGCTGTCCTGGTCTTCCAGCACGTGGCCGATGCCTTTTGCCCTGACGGTGGCATGATGAGAGGATACGCCTGGATTGTCCAGAACGATGTCATTGTCTCGTGCCCGGCCAATGGTAAGGGTGTCGTCCGTGAGTTCAAATTGATCCAGCAATGCATTGTTCAGATATACGCGCAAGTACGCCATAAGCCTGTTGTCAGTATGACCCTCTTCTCAATTCAGGTGATGTCGATGGCAGTAACTCCATTGCCGGGAATTCCTGATCCAGTTCGTGATGATATAGGAGATGTCCTTCAGGTAAAGTCGTCTGTCCTGGCTGCGCCAGAAGCCCGTATGGCATGGAGCGCAGAATTTTCCTGTCGGGGAAGACTACCGTGAAATCCTGCAATAAAAAGTGATGTCTTTCAATTTATTGTGAATACCCGGAAGGGATGCGGGAATCTCTTGAGGGGCCCCTGTATTTTGGGTATGCACTGCTGGAAAATCGGGCAGTATCCATACCCAGTTTGTCCAAGCCTGTTTTATACTTCCTCCGCATGGAGCTCAAGTTTTGCAGATTTATTCACCGGCAGATACCAGTGATGGTCATGCTGTCGCTGTTTCCTGGTCTGGGATACCTGTTTCTGGGGTGGATGGCTGGAGTGTTCCGACCAGCGCTAATCTGGTATGCAGGGAATATTCTGGCATCCCTGTATGGTCTGTGGCTGTACCGGAACTTCGATCTGCCGCAGATGGGCGAAAGAGAACAGAATCGCTGGTGCTTCCGTGTTTCCGTTTTTATCCATGTCTTTTTTGCGCTCTGGGCGGCGATATTCATTGTCTATGTAAGAGAAAACGCTTCCAACCTGCACTATATCGCCATATTTACCCAGATTGGCGCAACCACGGTAGCCGCGTCTTTTCTCTATCCCATGCCACGCCTTTTTCGACCAATCATTCCGTCGATGATGTTTTTGTTGGTGATCTATTTCCTGAGTATTGGAGAATGGTTCGCCTACGTGCTGGCGATTTTTGCCACCATTCTCGGAGGCGTGCTTTTCCATGCCGCGACCAGCAGCTACAAATTGCTGAAAACCGCATATCGGCAAGCCGCGCATGACCAGCTGACCGGCTTGAACAATCGCCAGTATTTCATGGAAAGGCTGCAGCAGATGATGATGGATCTGAAGGAGGTTCAGGGCTGCTCCTTTCTGTTATTGGTGGATCTGGATCATTTCAAGACGGTGAATGATTCCCTGGGCCACGGGGTTGGCGACAGCCTGCTTCAGGAAGTGGCCAGACGCATGCGTGAAACCATCCCGGAGAAGGACGGTCTGGCCAGATTGGGTGGAGATGAATTCATTGTTATCGGTCAGGAGTTTCATACGGCCGGAGCCTGTGAGCTTCAGGCGCTGGAGCTTGCAAAAGCCCTGCTGTCCCGCCTCAAGGAAACCTACCTGGTGTCCGGGCATCGCATCTATATCAGCGCCAGTATAGGGGTGCGGGTATTTTCTCATGAGGAACAGGATTCCAGCAGTCTGATCCGGGAAACGGATATTGCCATGTATGAGGCCAAGGGAGCCGGGCGGGATGCCGTGGTGCTTTTCAATGAAGAAGTTTCTCATCGCGTGGAGCTTCATTTGCAGATCGAGCGGCTATTGCATTTTGCCCTGGAGAACAATGAAATTTCCCTTTGCTATCAGCCGATGGTGGATGAAAACCGGCATATCATCGGCGCGGAGTGTCTGGTGCGCTGGAACAGCAGCAGGCTGGGAAAGGTGTCGCCAGAACGATTTATTCCCATCGCAGAGCAGACAGGTCTGATCATTCGTCTGGGCGAGTTTATTTTGGTCACTGCATTTGCCACGTTGAGAGAGTGGCAGAGGCGAGGCATGAATTTGCAGCAGTTTTCCGTAAATGTCAGTGTACGGCAGTTATTGCATCATGACTTTGTCGATCTGGTGAAGGCGCTGACCCAGCGCTATCTGTCTCCGGAGTTGACGGAGAAACTGGTATTCGAAATTACCGAAACGGTGATTGCCGCAGACATGCGCAGCGTTGTATCCACGATGAATGAGCTTCGGGAACTGGGTATACGTTTTTCCATGGATGATTTTGGCACGGGTTATTCATCCCTCAGCTACCTCAAGCAGTTGCCGGTATCCGAGTTGAAGATTGATCGTGGTTTTGTTTGCAACCTGTGCAAGGATGAGGAGAACCAGGCGCTGATCAGTGCCATTTTGCAGATTGCCGGCACCCTGGGATTGAGGGTGGTTGCGGAAGGGATAGAAAAGGAAGAGGATTTTCTGTATCTGCAAAACCTGGGCTGCCGCTATTTTCAGGGGTATCATTTCTCCCTTCCCCTTGATGCAGCAGGTTTCCAGAGACTGTTGAACTGAAGTTTGGATAGTGAGCCTGGAAGGTATTGATCCGGTAACAGTCCTTGTCGCATTCCGCCCGCTTGCCCTGGCCATGAACCTGGGATCAGCGTGAAACCTCAGCGTTCCTGTAACTGCTGGTTTGAGGATATTCCCGCGTCCAGATCCTTGATGATGCCGTTTTCAATATTGTAGATCCAGCCGTGTACGCAAATATCGCTGCCTCGTTTCCAGGCATTGCGCACTACCGTGGTTCCACAGACATTGCGTACCTGCTCGATGACGTTCAGTTCACACAGCAGGTCGAAATGTTGTTCCTCGGTGAGTGCTTTCAGCTTGTCCTGATGCAGTCGGGAGACATCCTTGATGTGCCGCAGCCAGTTGTCGATGAGACCATGATCCTGGTCCTCCATCGCTGCTTTGACTCCTCCGCAGCCGTAATGGCCGCAAACGATGATGTGCTTGACCTTGAGGACTTCCACGGCAAACTGGATTACCGAAAGACAGTTCAGATCCGTGTGAACGACAACATTGGCAATGTTTCTGTGTACGAAAACCTCTCCCGGCTTGAGATCGATGATCTGGTTGGCAGGGACACGACTGTCTGAGCATCCGATCCACAGGTACTCAGGTGCCTGTTGTCGGGAGAGTTGGCGGAAGAATTCCGGATCTTCCCGGGTAATGGCTTCAGCCCATTCAAGGTTGTTGTCCAGAAGATGTTGTAGTCTGTTCACGATATTTATTGCCATGGGCATTTGATATTATTAACAGGGTGTTGAAAAACGCAGTTTTTCGACATCCTGTGTGCGGTATAAGGATATACCGCCATTTTCAATGGCTGTAAGCCATTGAAAATGAAGGAACCGGGAAATCGCATTTTCCGGTTCCGGGGTTGAAAAAGTCCAAGGAAGGACTTTTTCAACATCCTGTTAAGGGGATCTCGAAAAATTCCTTCCATGGAATTTTTCTCGTCACAAAGAGAAAATGCGATTTCCTCTTTGCTCACATTTTCAATCACTTGTGGTGATTGAAAATGGTGGGACATCCCTGTCCCACTCGGGCACCTCGATTATTCGAGATGCCCATTATTGACCCGGCAACAATATCGATTGTTGCCGGGTCAATAAGCATATGCAGAAAGAGAGGGAGTATCAACGGGTTCCTTGTCAGCTATTTCATAGATTGTCTGTTGAAAAACGCAGTTTTTCGACAAACTGTGCGCGGCATAGGGATATACCGCCATTCTTAGGAGTCTGTCGGATTTAACGCTGATCGGCTGCAAATCCCTGGAGGGCGATTAACTCAGCTTATCGAATTCGTTAAATAGACTGACTATTCGCCTCATTCGATAAACTGATTTAATTCGCCCCCAG
>JALSQZ010000058.1 GCA_026985055.1 Sedimenticola sp.
ATGCGATTTTTCAACGGCCTGCTAAACCAAGCAAACTGTCATATGTCGAGATGGCCCGTCTTGTCGACAGGCGGTGCCATATTGGACGAGTCCACCGGTCTGATACAGGTGGTGTAACCGGCTTCCGCATAGCCGAGAAAGTAATTTGCATGATGATTTTACAGACTAATTGATTCCTAAAAGATAAAATTAAGTCTGGTTTTTTTTAAATTGCAAGTTGGAACAAAACGATGTGCTAGACCGATTGTAACAAGATCTCAAAGATCGGTGAATAGCAAGGTCAGCATATCGACCTTAAATAAAATCGAATAGTTGCATGGAGCCTTTAAAGGGTGATTCCGAATACAAGTAAGATTCATTTAAGACCTGAATAGATTAACAGTACAACCGGTAAACCAAACAGATGAAAAAAGAGATTGAGTTTATTGGGATTGACATAGCCAAACATAAATATGATGTCTGCATGGGTAAAGATAATACCAAAAAACAATACCCTAACACGTGGTTTTTTAGTGCTTGTGGCGGCTGGAAAATTCGCTTAATATCAAAATTCATTGGCTTCAAATTTTTGCGGTCAATTTATGCGAATCGTTAGGAATTCGGAAAGGAGTGCTCGCTGAACCAACGAGAAAGGTCCTCCTCGGTTAATCTGCCAGCAGCCAGGTCCTTAATTACAACAACGGTATCCGCTTCCGGGGAATCTAGAAAGTAGCCATTTATTTCCAAAAATATCGCCGCAACGGTTAAAGCAATCCGTTTGTTGCCATCAACAAAAGGATGATTACTAGCTAATCCATAGCAATATGAAGCAGCGAGGTCAAAAATTGAAGAATCATCGGCATATTCAAAACGTTGCCGAGGGCGATTTAGTGCAGATTCAAGTAGAGCATGATCGCGTATTCCGGGTGCACCGCCATGTTCGGCCAGTAGCATCTGATGAACGGCGGTCACTACCTCTGCCAATACCCAGTCTGGCTCCTTCACTTTGCAAGTTCGTGGAGAGCGTTTCGGTACTTCTTCATGACTTTCTCAGCTACTTGTATCTGCTTCTCAAAATCGTGTTGGTAGGGGGTAAGGGTCAGGCCCTCAGGCCCGTCAACCAAATACAAGACATCACCCTTTTCTGCCTTGAGCTTCGTAAGAGCTTCTTTTGGCAACACAATCCCCATGGAATTACCGATCGAAGTGACTTTTACCTTCAGCATGGTAGTGTACTCTGATAGAGTTATAACATATGTTATTACACAGTATAGTCGTGCCTAACAATAGCGTCAACTCGAACTGGCAATTCCGCTACGCTTCATTGCCAGCCGGTTACGCAAGGCGTTGGCTGTTGTGAAAAATGGGCAGAATTGCGAAAGCATTAGTCGTTATTCTTCTTCTCATCGGAACGGGATGTGGCTCATACGAAACAAGAATGTATGAGGGTAAAACCATTGACGAGGCAGGATTACCTATCAAGGGCGTCTCGGTTACATTGTGCTATGTGGGATGGTATTGGGATTGGAGTATGCGGGATGGATTCTCTTTAACATGGGATCATCTGTACTGCTCTGACACCGTAACTACTGACCAGCATGGCAACTATAGGATATTTTTTGCCGGACCACCTAGCACGTTTATTCATGCAAGACATGATGAATGGGTCCAAACCAAAAGCTTTCTGGCGAAGGAATCCCGCGTGGTACTTGTTCGCCGAGACATCGATCAACAACGTCGCGCAAGCCGAGAAGAGGAAAGAGAAAAGACCTTCCGGAAACGCAGGTCAGGCGAATCTGGTGTTGAGTATTATTGCCGAGTTATTAGAAAGCGTGCCGATGCAATAGAGCTTGATTATCACGGAGAACGAGTAAAGGTAATACAGGCCTTGCTGGTCGAATCCCATAAAGCAACTTTTGCGGTGATCGGAAAGTATAATATCGCTCAAGCTATGGCGAGCGAGTTGATTATGGGTGATATTGGTTTAAATGGGGTGCAGACTATGCCTGAGAACTTTACTGTACTTTCAGATAAATCAAATTGTGACAACAATATGTACTTGATTAGGTCTGTTCACTATGACGGTAACGATCTTTCTACACTATATAAGGCGGAAAGAATAGATGTTGAAGTACCAAGTTTGCGAGCAATTTTCACAATGAAACTTTGGAATTTTGAATAAATCAGAGGTTCCTATACTTGCGGCTTCGAGAAAGGTCGGTGACTTCCCACTAATCGGAAGGGTAGTGCCAGAGACTGGTGATGAAAATATCAGGGAGCGGTTTGTTTATAGCTATCGTTTGGTATACAGAATACGGACGCAGAAAATACTTATTGTAGCTGTTATACACGGCAAGCGTCTTCTTGAGAATATTGAGGACAGGTTTGAGGAGTAAGCACATAGCAAGTCACTCCAGCGGATGCGCTAACGCGTACCGATGAGTTTCATCGTTAGCTATCGAACAAAGAAATATCAGATAGTGTATTAACCGCTATTGACAATAAACATCCGGTATGCATCGTTGGTACCATATCGCCATGGTCACTTCGGCCATGAGTTATCGCCTGGAAAAGAGCCCAGCGTGCGATACTGCATGCCGGGATTTGTTCGCGGGCGCGGGGTGATCGGCTCCGGGTGATCCACGCAGGAATGCTACAATCAATCTGACCCAACAAGGATCGTATATACGCTTGCAACTGCTGAAAATGGTGATCAAGTAGTGGATGCCAGCAGGCCATTGACTCGAACCGGATGTTTATAGGGTTTTATGGCGCCCCGGACAGCTACAATTATTGCGATTATGAAGAGGCGCTGTCAGGAGAGAGCGTGGTCATGAGGAACATCAGGCGAAAAACAGGATCCAGGGCATAGGACAAGAGCCCATCAATCTGCGGGCGAAAGCTGGCGGGAGTTTGCACTATGAAGACCAGGCGAAATGGAAAGGCGGAAGAAGCACGGGTATATCTGGTTGGTGGCGGCATCGCCTCATTGGCGGCAGCGGTCTATCTGGTCAAGGATGCCGGCGTACCGGGCAGGAACATTCATATTCTGGAACAGGATGATATTCTCGGTGGCGCCTGCGATGGTGGTGGAGAACCGCAAAAAGGGTTTCTCGTGCGCGGCGGCCGCATGCATGAGAAACACTATGAATGCTATTGGGATCTGCTTTCTCATATCCCCTCCTATGACAAACCGGAAATATCAGTAACCGAAGAGTCTTTCGAGTTCAACAGCCGGTTCGTTTCCCACGCACAGGCGCGGCTGCTGCGGGACGGCAAAAAAATCGATGTATCCACGTTTGGCCTGTCGTTGTCTGATCAGGCGGATCTGTTGAAGCTGACGTTTGTCTCCGAGCGTTCTCTGGGGAATCAGCGCATAGAAGACTGGTTCAGCCAGGAGTTCTTCGAAACCAATTTCTGGTATATCTGGACTTCCATGTTCGCCTTCCAGAAATGGAGCTCCCTGGCGGAAATGCGCCGTTACATGAAGCGTTTCATTCATCTGGTGGAAGGATTGCACCAGCTTGGCGGCGTGCTGCGCACCAAATACAACCAGTATCATTCGGTGATTGTCCCGTTGCAGCGTTATCTGGAAAAGCGCGGCGTGAATTTCGACCTGCACCAGCAGGTGCTGGATGTGGATTTCAGTCTCGCCGCCGATGCGAAAACCGCCACCCTGCTCCGGGTGGTGAATCGTAACGGCGAGGAAGATGAAATCGTGCTCGGTGATAACGATTACGTATTCATTACCAATGGCTCCATTACCGAGAGCACGGATACCGGTTCATGGGACCGGGCGCCGGTGCTCAAGGGCAAATCCGACTCCGGAGCCTGGACCCTGTGGGAACGGATTGCGGCAAAGGACGAGGCTTTCGGTAATCCCGGGGTGTTCTGCGACAATATCGATCTGCAGAAATGGTATTCATTTACCGCCACCCTGCATGATTCCACTTTCCATGACTACATGGAAAACTTCTCCGGCAATGTGGATGGCACCGGCGGTCTGGTGACCATGACCGATTCCAACTGGCTGATGTCCATTGTCATTGCCCGTCAGCCGCATTTTCCCAACCAGCCCAAGGACGTGAAGATTTTCTGGGGTTACGGTTTGTATCCGGATCGCAAGGGCAATCATGTAAAAAAGAAGATGTCGGAATGCACCGGGGCCGAGATTCTGGAAGAGTTGTGGTATCACCTGAAAATACAGGATCTGATGAAGCCGGTAGTGGATGCCGGAAAAGTGATCAACAATATTCCGGTGGCCATGCCTTTCATCGACAGCCTGTTCATGCCCAGAACAAAAGGCGACCGGCCTGAGGTAATACCCGAGGGAGCAACCAATTTTGCCTTTCTCGGCCAGTTCGCCGAAGTACCCAAGGATTGCGTATTTACTGTGGAGTATTCAGTACGCACGGCGATGATGGCAGTCTATGGCCATTTCGACACGGGCAAGGAAGTGATCCCCGTTTACGATTCCATACACAATCCACTGGTGTTGATGAAGGCGGCAAAAGCCATCAGTCGTTAGCGGATTCGCAGCTGACCAGTAACACGACCCCGTCCACGCCAATGACCCGCACCCGGCTGCCCGCGCTGCAATCTTCGCCGCGAATTTTCCAGGTGGTGTCGTCAACGCGGATTTTGCCTTCGTTGTTGACCATGGGCTGATCCAGGGTGAAAACCCGTCCCAGATACTGCTCACCGCGGCGGTTGAGGGCGGGTTCTTCCGTATCCGTGTTCTGTGGATTCAACCATTTTCTGCCGGCGATTACGGTGATGACCGACAGACCGGCGAAGGCCAGTACCTGAGCCTGCCAGCCCAGATCGGCGAACAGCCAGCTGAGCAGGGCGGCCAGCCCCGCCGCCAGCCCCATCCACATGAAAAATACTCCGGGCGCGAGAATTTCCAGAATCAGCAGACTGATGCCCAGCACCGCCCAGTGCCATGCCTGCAGATTGTTGAGCAGATCCATCATTTTTCGTCACTCTTTTGCATGCTGGATTTGGCGATTTCGCTTATCCCTGCCAGGCTGCCAATGAGGCTGGAGGCTTCCAGAGGCATGAGCACCAGCTTTTCATTGGGTGCGGAAGCGATGTTTTGCAGGGCTTCGGTATATTTCTGCGCCACGAAATAATTGATGGCGTTGATATCGCCCTTGGCGATGGCCTGGGAGACCATGGCAGTGGCGCGCGCCTCGGCTTCGGCCAGGCGCTCCCGTGCTTCGGCTTCGCGGAACGCCGCTTCCTTTTCCCCTTCGGCGGTGAGAATGGCGCTCTGTTTCTCGCCTTCGGCCTTGAGGATTTCAGACTGACGCAGACCTTCTGCTTCGAGGATCTGGGCGCGTTTGTCCCGCTCCGCTTTCATCTGCCGGGCCATGGCATCCACCAGATCCCTCGGCGGGGCAATGTCCTTGATTTCGATGCGGGTGGCCTTGACTCCCCAGGGGGTGGTGGCGTCATCGACCACATGCAGCAGCTGGGCGTTGATCTTGTCCCGGTTGGACAGCAGCTCGTCCAGATCCATGGATCCCATGACCGTACGGATATTGGTCATGGTCAGGTTGAGAATGGCGCGCACCAGGTCATTGACCTCGTAGGAGGCCTTGGCGGCGTCCAGTACCTGATAGAAGATCACCCCGTCCACGCGCACCATGGCATTGTCCTTGGTGATCACTTCCTGGGAAGGAACATCCAGAACCTGCTCCATCATGTTCATTTTTGTGCCGATCTGGTCGACAATGGGAACGATCAGGTTCAATCCCGGGCGCAAGGTGCGGGTGAAGCGGCCAAAGCGCTCCACGGTGAATTCCATGCCCTGGGGGACCCGCTTGACGCCGGATACCACGATGACCACGGCGAACACGAGCAGTGCAAGAACGACCATATCCATGCTTATTCTCCTTTGGCTGCGGGTACAATAGCAGACCCTGTTCCCTATCTTACAACAACTGATGAATCGCTACGTCAAACCACCCAAATCTTTGCTGCGCAAGGTTGGACGCGCCATTGCGGACTATGATCTGATTCGGGAAGGCGACCGCATTTTGCTGGGGGTTTCCGGGGGCA
Organism: Sedimenticola sp.; assembly: GCA_026985055.1. Classification (GTDB taxonomy): domain Bacteria; phylum Pseudomonadota; class Gammaproteobacteria; order Chromatiales; family Chromatiaceae; genus Thiolapillus. Next base: position 6,046 of record JALSQZ010000058.1, read on the forward strand.
AGGATTCATTGAGCCTGCTGCAGATTCTGGCGCATCTGCAAACCTATGCGCCGGTGAAGTTCGACCTGGGCATACTCACCGTGGATCCGGAGGTCGAAGGGTTCGATCCCTCCTCCCTGACGGATTATTATGATCGACTGGGACTGCCCTGGCATTATGCCCGCCAGCCCATCATGGAAGAGGCGAAGGAGCGCATGAGTGGTGATTCCTTTTGCGCCTATTGTGCGCGCATGAAGCGCGGCATCATGTACAGCACTTGCCGGGAGCACGGCTACAATGTGCTGGCTCTGGCGCAACATCTGGACGATCTGGCGGAGAGCTTTCTCATGTCGGCCTTCCATGGCGGCCAGCTGCGTACCATGAAGGCCCATTACCGGAACGATGCCGGGGATCTGCGCATCATCCGGCCCCTGGTGTATGTGCGTGAGCGCCAGACCCGGGAGTTCGCCATTCAGGCCGGTTTGCCCATCATTCCCGATTCCTGCCCGGCCTGCTTTACCATGCCCACCCAGCGGGAGCACATGAAACAGCTTCTGGCCGAGGAAGAAAAGCAGAACGGCAATTTGTTCTCCAGCCTGCTCAAGGCCATGCGGCCTTTGATGGTGGAAGGCGGAATACCGGACTGAGGGCTCTTACGGTACCAGATCCACCTTTACGCTCACCGGCGAACCGCTAGCCGCCGATGCCCGTTTCAGGCCGCTGATCGCCTGACGACCGCCCTGCCCCTGCATGCTGGCGCCGCCGATTTCAATCCATTCCCCCAGATGGCCTCTGATGCGGGTATTGATTTCCTGTTTGCGGTAACTTCCCCCTTGATCCAGGGGCTGGCTGCTGAAGGGGCTGATATCCAGGGTCACCTGGTCGCCATTCACCCAGGGCGTGACATAAAAGCCGCTGGTAATATCCTGATAATGCTGTTCCTGGTAAAAGCGTCCCCAGCCGTCACGGTAACCTGTGATGACTGGCGCCGAAATCCCGGTTTGAATGAAAGCCGGCATGCCTTCGGTGGCACGTAGATGGCGGTCGGCATCCGTGCCCAAGGTTCTGTTCTCTGCCCCGATCCGAACTTCCAGCCCGTCGTCGCGGTCAGGCTGGCCAAGGGTGATATGCCCCTTTTCTCCGAGCGGCGCCCTGCCCTGTAGATCCACGCTGTGACGGTTGTAGGCGGCGGAATGCCCCTCGCGCACGGTGATGCGCAGCTGTCGTGGCGCCCGATCAAACTTGTCGATGATGCGGCGCAGCTGTTCCAGGTTTTGCCGTGACGTCTTGATGACCAGTTGCCCGTTCATGCCTGTTACCGCGCCGTCCTCCGCGACGAATGGCTGCAACATGGGCAGTATCTGATCCACGGTCTGATGTTTCAGGGGAATGATCTCGATGGGGTAATCCGCATGGCTGCCGGGGCTCAGGAGCAGCAGTAGAAGCACGGGCAGAAGGTGATGCAAAACAGGCCGTTGAAAAATGCAGTTTTTGAACAGCCTGGGTGCGGTACAGGGATATACCGCCATTTTCAATTTCCTGATAAGGCTCAGCTGTTTCATTTCATTCACAGTTTACACAATTACGCGCCCTGCCCTGGCGGAAAGCCGTGATGTTGTGCGCGATTTCATCCAGCAGGCGCTGCCGGGCCTCGCGGCTGGCCCAGGCCGTGTGCGGCGTGAGGATGAGATTGGGAATGTCGTTCGCCAGCAGGGGGTTGTCGTCTGGCGGGGGTTCCCGGGTCAGCACATCCATGCCCGCGCCGCCCAGATGACCGGAGCGCAGGGCGTCGGCCAGGGCCTGTTCCTCCACGATGCCGCCCCGGGCGGTGTTGATGAGCAGGGCGCCGGGTTTCATCAGCGCCAGTTCAGCGGGTCCTATGAGATTGCGCGTGTTGTCCGCCAGCGGGACATGCAGACTGAGAATGTCCACCTGGGAAAGAAGCTTGTGCAACGGGGTTCGTTCCGGTAGTAAATGCTCACTTCCAGGGCGCTGGGCGAACAGGACCTTCATGCCGAAGCACTCGGCCACCCGCGCCACCCCCTGCCCCAGTTCTCCTGATCCGACGATGCCCAGGGTCTTGCCGCTGATTTCACTGATGGGGTGATTGAGCAGGCAGAAGTTTCCCTGTGCCTGCCACTCCCCTTCCCGGACTTCTTCATGGTAGGCGATGAGCCTGGTACTCAGGGCCAGGATCAGGGCAAATACATGCTGCACCACCGCCGGGGTGGCGTAGCGCACCACATTGGAGACCTGGATATCCAGCCTGGCGGCGGCTTCCAGATCGATCTTGTCCGTGCCGGTGGCGGCAATGCAGACCAGTTTCAGTCTGGGCGCCCCAGCCAGCAGCGCCTCGCTGAGGGGAACCTTGTTGGAAACCACGATATCCGCATCTTTCAGGCGTTCGCTGATCTGTCCGGGATCGGTGGCGTCATGCCAGTCCCAGCTTTCCACCGTGGCAGCCAGATGACTGCGATCCAGATCGCCAGTGTCGATGGAGGCATAGTCGAGGAAAACGGCTTTCATGAAGTATTCCCGGGGATTGCGACTCAGACTGCGGTGTATAATACGCTTTTGCCCCGGACTCCTCACGGCCATGAGCCAGCGTATCCGCGAAATCCCCTACAACTATACCTCCTATTCCGACCGGGAGATCATCATTCGGTTTCTGGGGGAAGACAACTGGCGGCTTATCGAGGAACTGCGCGGCACCCGGCGCACCGGGCGCTCGGCGCGCATGCTGTTCGAGGTGCTGGGCGACATGTGGGTGGTGGCGCGCAATCCCTATCTGCAGGATGATCTGCAACAGAATACCGAGCGCCGCAACCAGCTTGTGCATGCCCTGAATCATCGCCTGGATCAGTTCGAGGCGCGGCTCAACGACAACCGCAAGGCCGCCCGCCTGCTGGACGCGGCCCGGGAAGCGGTGGATCGTTTTGCCAACTGCTTTGCCGCCAACATTCGGCTGCGCCACCAGGTGCGCAAGGCGCTGGAAGGCATCACCCGCCCGGACAACGTGGATTTTTCCGGTCTGGCGCGGGTTTCCCATGCCACGGATGCCACGGACTGGCGGGTAGAGCTGCCTTTTGTGGTCATATCCCCGGACAAGGAGGAAGAAGTCGCTCCCATCGTGCGCGCCTGCATCGAAGCCGGCCTGAGCTTGATTCCCAGGGGCGGCGGCACCGGCTATACGGGTTCTGCGGTGCCTCTGGACGCCCATTGTGCGGTGATCAATACGGAAAAGCTGGAAGACCTGTCCGATGTGGAAGAAGTGCGGCTGCCGGGTGTGGAAGGCAAGGTGCCCACCATTCGCACCGGCGCGGGCGTGGTCACCCGGCGGGTTTCCGAGGCCGCCGAGGCGGCGGGGCTGGCTTTTGCCGTGGATCCCACTTCCCAGGATGCGTCCACAATCGGCGGCAATATCGCCATGAATGCCGGAGGCAAGAAGGCGCTGCTCTGGGGCACCACCCTGGACAACCTCGCTTCCTGGCGCATGGTCACTCCGGAAGGGAACTGGCTGGAAGTGGAGCGCCTGGAACACAATCTGGGCAAGATCCATGAACAGGAAAAGGTGCGCTTTCGCATCCGGCATTATCATCCGGATGGCAAGACGCTTCTCAAGGCCGATGAGCTGCTGGAAATTCCCGGTCAGCGTTTTCGCAAGACCGGCCTGGGCAAGGATGTCACGGACAAGTTTCTGGCCGGTCTGCCCGGCGTGCAGAAAGAGGGTTGCGACGGTCTCATCACCTCGGCGCGCTTCATCCTGCACCGCATGCCCGCGCATGTGCGTACGGTCTGCCTGGAATTTTTTGGCCAGGACATTTCCCGGGCGGTGCCGGCCATAGTGGAATTGCGCGATTACCTGCAGGAACAGAACCAGGTGCGTCTTCTGGGGCTGGAGCATCTGGACGAGCGCTACATCCGCGCAGTCAAATACACCACCAAGGCATCCCGGCGGGAAAGGCCGAAAATGGTGCTCATTGCCGACCTGATCGGCGACGATGAGCAACTTTTGTCCCAGGCAGCCGAACAGGTGGTGGGTCTTGCCCAGGCCCGTGACGGTGAAGGCTTCATCGCCAGCAGTCCCGAGGCGCGTCGCCAGTTCTGGCTGGACCGGGCGCGTACCGCAGCCATTTCCGCGCATACCAACGCTTTCAAGATCAATGAGGATGTGGTCATACCCCTGGAGCGTCTGGCTGAATACAGCCAGGGCATAGAGGCCATCAATATCGAACAGTCCATCGCCAACAAGCTGGCCATCATGGACGCGGTGCTGGAGTTTCTCGATTCCGATCTGACCCAGCTGTGCCGTTGCGTGGTGGATTTTGCCGATTCCGAAGAAAACCGCCGCATCATGGCGGACAAGCTCACCGCCGCGCGCGCTCTGGTGGTTCAGGCCCGCAGCCGCTGGCAGGCGGTTCTGGACAATCTCGATCAGGCCGCGGACCGCCATCAGGAGCTTCTGGATGAAACCGCCCTCGCCCGTCTGCGGCCGGGAGACCGTCTGCTGGATCTGATGCTGCGCCGCGATCTGCGTCATTCCTACCGGCAGGAAGTGGAACAGCGTCTCAAGGATGTGTTTGCCGGGCAGGACTTCAGGCCCCTGCGGGAAAAGCTGGATGCCATTCATCGCCGCATCCGTGATGCCAGACTGTTCGTCGCCCTGCACATGCATGCCGGAGATGGCAATGTGCACACCAATATCCCCGTCCATTCCCACAACTATGAAATGCTCCACGAAGCCGAACGGGTGGTGGACCGGATCATGGCCCTGGCCCAATCACTGGACGGGGTCATATCCGGAGAGCATGGCATCGGCCTGACCAAAATCCAGTATCTGGAATCAGCCAAACTGAAGGATTTTGCCGACTACAAGGAACAGGTGGATCCAAAGGGACACTTCAATCCGGGAAAACTGTTGCCCGGTTCCGGTCTGGAGGGCGCCTATACCCCTTCCCTGCGGCTGTTGCAGCAGGAAGCCATCATTCTGGAAGAAAGCGAGCTGGGCCTGCTCAACGACGACATCAAGCACTGCCTGCGCTGTGGCAAATGCAAACCCGTATGTCAGACCCATATACCCAGGGCCAACCTGCTCTACTCTCCGCGCAACAAGATTCTGGCCACGGGCCTGATGATCGAAGCCTTTCTCTATGAGGAGCAGACCCGGCGCGGCCTGTCCCTGCGTCATTTCGATGAAATGAATGACGTCGCCGATCACTGCACCATCTGTCACAAATGTTTGAATCCCTGCCCGGTGAATATCGACTTTGGCGATGTCACCATGCGCATGCGCCATATCCTGGTGAAGCGCGGGCGCAAGCGATTCAGCCCTGGCGGCTGGGCCGCAATGCGCTTTCTCGACAGCACAAGCCCACGGGCGATTCGTCTGCTGCGAACCCTGCTTGCGGGTTGGGGTTTCAGGGGCATCCGTCTCGGGCACAGCCTGTTCCGGCGTCTGGGCCTGCTTGGGGACAGCCGCCTCCCGCCCGCCAACACCACCGGCAAGCCCGGCATCAAGCCGCTGGTGGTGGAGCTGGTGCGCCGCCCCATAGAGGTAAAGCTCCCCGCCCTGACCTTCCGCACCGCCCTGGGTCTGGAAGACAAAAGTCATGTGCCCATCATCCGCCGCCCGGATCTGCCCAGTGAAGAAGCCGAATCGGTATTCTATTTTCCCGGCTGCGGCTCCGAGCGCTTGTTCTCGGACATTGGTCTGGCGACCATTGCCATGCTCTACGAAACCGGCGCCGAAGTGGTGTTGCCGCCGGGCTATCTGTGCTGCGGTTACCCGCAAAGCGCCAATGGCGATGAGGAAACCGGGCGGCGCATCACCACGGAAAATCGGGTCCTCTTCCACCGGGTGGCCAACACCCTGAACTATCTCGATATCAAGACGGTTCTCGTGTCCTGTGGCACCTGCATGGATCAGCTTCTGAAGTATGAATTCCAGCGCATTTTCCCTGGCTGCCGGCTGCTGGACATACACGAATGGCTGCTGGAAAAAGGTGTTGGCCTGGATGGCAGTCAGAACCGCGACTATCTGTTCCACGATCCCTGCCACAGTCCCATGAAGACCCACCCGCCCCTGCAGGTGGCAAGCGGGCTGCTGGGCAAGGAGGTGAAGCTCACGGATCGCTGTTGCGGAGAATCCGGCACCCTGGGCACCACCCGTCCCGACATCGCCACCCAGTTGCGGTTCCGCAAGGCGGAAGATCTCCGTGAAGGCATGGCCGCTCTGGGACCAGGCGAAAAGCGCATTCTCACCACCTGCCCCGCCTGTCAGCAGGGGTTGCTCAAGTATGAGCAGGAAACCGGCCTCAAGACAGACTACATCGTCATGGAAATCGCCAACCAGCGCCTCGGGGAAAACTGGCAGCAGGCTTTCATCGACAAGGTCAGGGATCACGGGGTGGAAAAGGTGTTGTTGTAATCTCCATAGGTTGATCCGGATAGCCAACAAGAAAATTTCGACTAGACTTTGAACTGAATGCGTAAGTTCGTTGGGAGGCGTCGTGCAAGCTCATGGTTTGTTTGCCAGCTGCCGGTTTCACCTGATCGATGGGCATGGAAATCTCTTTTTGTTGCGCGATTCAATTCCATCTCTTGCACGCGGTAGCTCTTGCGAGCTCACGAATTCCTGTTTGACAGCAAGTCATAGCGGGTCACTGTGGCCCGAACAGAAACGGGCCGTGGCAATCATGGCTCTGTAAATACATACAGGAGGAGAACATGAACAGCTTGATCCGGATATTGATCGCCCTGACCGCTGCGGGTGGAATGGTGCTGACCGCCGGTGCCGCCCAGACAGTGAAACCCTATGGAAAAGCCTATGTGCAACTGGATCCATGCAGCATCGAAGCAATTGCCGCCAGCATGCAGCGCAAACCCGGGGATCTGTCATCGGAAGATGCCCGGCAACTGGTTACATGGTGCAAAACGGAACAGCAGAAGGAACAACGGGCACGCCGGCATGGCATGACATTGACAAACCGGCCGACAAGCCAGCTTATCTGGTGCGGGTTGAACAACTGCGTGTGCTGGAAAGGTCCCCGTTACAATGGCTGTGTGCATACAGACAAGCTTTGTGGTACCCCGCTGAAATGTTTGGGCAGGGTATGTGGTTGTACCACGAAGTAGTTGGACTTTTTCAACCCCGGAACCGGAAAATGTGATTTCCGGTTTGCTCACATTTTCAATAACTTCAGGTTATCGAAAATGGCGGGAGATCCTTGTCCCGCGCGGGCATCCCGATTTTTCGGGATGCCCTTCATTGCAGCCGATTGATCTGTATCAGTCAAAGCCAATTGATCAAGGTCATCGGCAAGCATGGGGGTGTATTCTAGAATACTTGTGGGTCGGAATTTCCTGGCCCTGTAGTAACAGGCAGGCTGTATGTTCGAAAAAGATCCCCGTACCTTTGCGCCAGACTACAAGAAGCTTTCGCCGGAACAGAAGGCGATGGTCAAGCTGGAGATTTCCCTCACCCGTTTTTTTCGCTCCTTCGATGAAAGTGTGCGGCGCTGGGAGCGAATGGTCTACCCTGCCATGATCATTCTTGGCCTGTTGGGGTTGTCGGGCTTCTATCTGATCTACCATGTCACCAAGGACATGCATTCCATGTCCCAGTCCTTCGATCCGGCCATGGAGTCCAATATGGCCCATATGTCGCGCAATATTGCCGAACTGTCGGGGAATATCACCACCATGACCGCCCAGATCAATCTGCTGGTGAAGAATATCCAGAACATGGATCAGAACATTGCCCAGATGAACGGCACCATTGGTGAGATTGCCCTGTCCTTCGACAAGATCAATGACAGCATGGACATGCTAACCGGCGATATATCCCGGATGCGTGGCGACACCGGCCTCATGGCGGAAAAAATCGACAGCATGGATACTTCCATACAGACGGTTACCGATGATATCGGCAACATGAAGAACGACATGCGGGTGATGACTATCAATACCGGCCTCATGGGGCGGGACATGCGTCAGATGAACAAACCCATGCGCGCCATGAATTCCTTCATGCCCTGGTAGTACGAACACAGCGCAGGATGACGAATTTGCGGTTCGACGCCATGAGTTGCGCGTTACCGAACTGCTTTTTCAGGGGTTTGTGATAGCCCAGGTGGCGATTGCCCACTACCCATAATTCCCCGCCCTGGCGCAGCACCCGCCTTGCGTCCCGAAACATGCTCCGGGCGATATGATCTCCCACTGCCAGCTGCTGATGAAAAGGCGGATTGCACAGCACCCGGTCGATGCTTTGTGCAGAAAACCCGCTCAGATTGCTGGCGGCGTGAAAGCGGGCATTCACGTTTTCTCCAAAGGCCGCGGTCAGCGTTGCCCGTGCCGAGGCGATGGCCATGAAGGACTCGTCCACGCAATGCAATTGTGCGCGTGGATTGCGATGCAGGGTCATGAGCGCCAGCACGCCATTGCCGCAGCCGAGATCCAGAACGGTTTCCGTGGCATTGCCGGCGGGCAGATGCTCAAGAAAGAAACGGCTGCCAATGTCCAGTTTTTCCCGGGAAAAAACATTCGCATGGTTGACCATCCGGAAATTCGTGCCTTCCAGGCGATAGCTGCCCGGATAGGGATTGGGTGGCAGTTTCAGGCGCGCATCGAAGCGAGCCTCGATGAGCTTGGCTTTCTTTCGCCCCGGCCCGGTACGGGTGGGGCCCAGGTGTGATTCCAGGAGCTTCCAGACAGTGCCGGGCATTGCCTTTTGCATGCCCGCCAGGAGAATCCGGGTATCTGCCCTGAGCAGCGGACGCAACCGGTGCAGCTGATATTCCAGCAGGGCCAGGGTCTTGGGAATCTTGATGAGCAGCAGCCCGGGAGATTCATCGGGCATTTCCAGACTGGAGAGCAGTTTCAGCTTGTCTCCGGAAATACCATTTGCCTGATAATTGCTGCGCATGGCCTGATGAGCCAGCAGCGAATCGGAAACCACCCAGGGGGAATATTCATGCAGGGCGGTACTCAGGGCGCCAAAGCCGTCGTTGCAGATCAGCACCCTGGTATGTGGGGCAGGTTTGCCCTGCTCTGCCAGGTGCCGGAGCATATATTCATCGGCTGCATCCCAGGCGCGCAGGGTACCACGCTGGCGGCTGGGCAGGCGCCGCAGCCGATAGCTACCGAAAGGCGTGGTAAAAATCTCGTCTGTCATGCTCCCCGTTCCGCGCAGCGGCCAGCCGTTGTAGTGATTCTACAACAAGGGCTGCTAACCCGAATATTGCACCAGAACGCGCAAAATGTGGATTTTTTACCATGAATTACAGCCTGTTGCGTGACGAGTATGCTGGATACAGTTTGTACTTGTCATGCTATCCGGTTTTTCCCGGGATCTTTTCACCCAGCTTGCCCGAACGCCCTGCAAGCCGATGAATAACATCGGCTTTTGTCCGTTCGAACAATCTGGGCAAAAATCTCTCCGGGAAAATTCCGGATTCCGGTGCAATATTCGGGCTAATGCTGTCCACGGACAAGGCCAAGCGGGCTGAACGCGACATAGGTTGCTGTCGAGTCAACATCGGCCAATACTTGGCGCCTTGCCTATCAATGCCGGGCTTTTTTCGGCACAATAGCGCCCCATGGAAATTCCCGTACTCTTTATCAAGAAAGGCCAGGAACGCCGCCTGCGCGCCGGGCATCTGTGGGTGTACAGCAATGAAGTGGACAGCCGCCGTTCCCCCCTGAAGGATTTTCAGCCCGGTGAGCCGGTGGCTCTCATGAACCACGAAGAAAAGTGGCTGGCCTGGGCCTATGTGAATCCCAATTCCCTGATCTGCGCCCGCATCGTCAGCCGCCGCCAGGAGCATCTTCTGGATCAGTCGTTGCTGGTGCATCGCATCAAGGTGGCTTTGGGACTGCGTACGCGACTGTATCAGCAGCCTTTCTACCGGCTGCTGTTCGGCGAGTCTGACGGGGTACCGGGGCTGGTGGTGGATCGCTTTGGCGATTATCTGGCGGTGCAGATTTCCACCGCAGGCATGGAAGTACAGCAGGAAGCGATTCTGGCCGCGCTGCAAAAGGTGCTCAGGCCAAAGGGGATTCTTCTGCGCAACGACATGGCAGTGCGTGAACTCGAGGGTCTGGAGCGTTATGTCGAGGTGGCCAGTGGCGAGATTCCACAGCGGGTGCGGTTGCAAGAAGGCGACTGCGAGTTCGAGACTTCCCTGTTCGAAGGCCAGAAGACCGGCTGGTTCTATGATCAGGCCGCCAACCGCGAGCGCCTGCTGCCCTGGGTGGCGGGCAAGCGGGTGCTGGATCTGTTCAGCTATGCTGGCGCCTGGGGTGTGCGCGCAGCCAAAGCTGGCGCGGCCTCGGTTACCTGTGTGGACAGCTCCGCCGACGCCCTGGAGTTGGCACAGGCGAATGCCGCGCTCAATGGCTTGGCGGAACGGGTGAAGACCTTGCGTGAAGACAGCTTCGCTGCGCTCAAGGCGTTGCGTCAGGAAAAGGAGCGTTTCGATATCGTGCTGGTGGATCCGCCGGCCTTCGTCAAGCGCAGAAAGGATCTAAAGGAAGGCGCCCTCGCCTACCGGCGCATCAACGAGGCCGCCATGAGCGTGCTGGGCAGGGATGGTCTGCTGGTCAGCTCGTCCTGTTCCTGGCATATGGACAGCGAACGCCTGCTCGGCACCTTGCAGCAGGCCTCCCGTCACCGCGACCGTTTCCTGCAGATGGTCGAGCGTGGCCAGCAGGGGCCGGATCACCCGGTACATCCCGCCATTGCGGAAACGGCCTACCTCAAAACCTTTTATCTGCGTGTGTTGCCCGCCTTGTGATGATTTATCCGGATATCAATCCCATTGCCCTTTCCCTTGGGCCCCTGAAAGTACATTGGTACGGACTCATGTATCTGCTGGGCATGCTCGGCGGCTGGTCACTGGCGCGCTGGCGGGTGGCCAGAGGCCAGTCGGGCTGGAGCGCTCAGGAAGTGGATGACCTGCTTTTCTACTGCGCCATTGGCGTAGTCCTGGGGGGGCGTCTGGGTTATATCCTGTTCTACGGATTCGACGAATGGCTGGCGGATCCGGCGCGCATTTTCCGGGTATGGGAAGGCGGCATGTCCTTTCACGGCGGTTTTCTCGGGGTGCTGGCGGCCATGTGGCTGTACCAGCGCAAGCATGGCAAGGGCTTTTTCGAACTGACCGACTTCATCGCGCCCTACATCACCATTGGTCTGTTCACCGGACGCATCGGCAACTTCATCAATGGCGAACTCTGGGGCAAGCCCACGGATCTGCCCTGGGCCATGCGTCTGCGTTGTGACGAGTTCGTCAGTCTGTGCCAGTACAAGCTCGGTCTGCCGCCCGATACCGAATGGACCCCGCCATTGCATCCCAACCAGCTCTATGAGGCGCTGGGTGAAGGCTTGTTGCTGTTTGCCCTGTTATGGTGGTTTTCCGCCAGGCCACGCCCGCGCATGGCGGTATCCGCCCTGTTTCTCATGGGTTACGGGCTGTTTCGTTTCCTGATCGAGTTCGTGCGCATGCCGGATGTGCAGTTGGGCTATCTGGCGGGCGGTTGGTTGACCATGGGGCAGTTGCTATCATTGCCCATGATCGTGGCGGGCCTGGTTCTGATGCTCGTTGCCTACAGGAGACCGGCGGATACATGAAACAATACCTGGAATTGCTGCAGCGGGTTCGCACCGAAGGAGCGCCCAAGGAAGATCGTACGGGAACCGGAACCTGGTCGGTTTTCGGTCATCAGATGCGCTTTGATCTGAATAAAGGCTTCCCCCTGGTGACAACCAAGAAAATTCATCTCAAATCGGTGATCCATGAGTTGCTGTGGTTTCTCAAGGGGGACACCAACACTGCCTATCTGCGAGAGAATGGCGTGAGTATTTGGGATGAATGGGCAGATAAAAGCGGCGAACTTGGGCCTATCTACGGCTATCAGTGGCGATCCTGGCCGACTCCGGATGGCTCTCGCATCGATCAGATCCAGCAGGTCGTGGAACAGATCAGGACCACCCCGGATTCGCGCCGGATCATTGTTTCCGCCTGGAATCCGGCGGATCTGCCGGATGAAAGCATCTCTCCCCAGGAGAATGTGGCCCAGGGCAGGATGGCCCTGGCTCCCTGTCATGCCTTCTTTCAGTTCTATGTGCGGGAGGGCCGCCTTTCCTGCCAACTCTATCAGCGCAGCGCCGATGTCTTTCTCGGGGTGCCTTTCAACATAGCCAGCTATGCCCTGTTGACCATGATGGTGGCCCAGGTCTGTGGCTTGCAACCGGGGGATTTTGTACACACTTTGGGAGATGCGCATCTGTATCGCAACCATCTGGAACAGGCGGATTTGCAGTTGTCCCGCCAGCCTTATCCCCTGCCGCGCATGAAACTCAATCCGGATATCCGTGAGCTGGATGATTTTCGTTATCAGGATTTCGAAATACTTGATTATAAGTGCCATTCGCTTATCAGGGCGCCGATTTCCGTGTAAATGCAGATAATTCCGGAGAAATTGGTAACCATTTGAAATAATTAAAATTATTTCTTGTTTGGGTAGGCTCTGCCCCCGAACTGTACTCAAATTATCCCCACGAATTGTGAAAGATTGCCGGCCCCCTATTGACAATTATCAATACGCCTCCATGTAATTATCAGTATATTAGACTCATCTTAATTACTAATGCACCCGTATGGAGGTTGCCATGTCTGAAGAAGTACTGAAACTCGATTGCGCCGAATGGCGTGAAGTGGCCGGTGAAAACCCGTCCGAAATGGAAGTGGTCATCGAAATGATGATCGAAGCTGAAGAAGAACTTTGTGTGGATCAGGCTGCCTGAGTCCATTTCATGAAACTCCCCTTGAAACCCGCCGCTGGCGGGTTTCTTTTTGTCTGGGCATAATGCACGACATGCGCGAACCCGTTATCAGCATCATTAGCGCCATGGCTCGGAACCGGGTCATCGGCAAGGATAATCGTCTGCCCTGGCATTTGCCTGCCGATCTGCAGCATTTCAAGCAGATCACCATGGGCAAGCCCATGATCATGGGGCGCAAGACCTGGGAGTCCCTGCCGGGCTTGCTCCCGGGCAGGCCGCATATCGTGGTGAGCCGCAACCGCGACTATATCGCGGCGGGGGCAAGGGTAGTGCATTCCCTGGAAGAAGCCATCCGCGCGGCGGGAGAAGCGGAAGAGATAATGATTGTCGGGGGCGCGAATCTTTATGCCCAGGCATTGCCGCGGGCCGGGCGCATGTATCTGACCTTTGTCGAAGCAGAAATTGCTGGCGATGCGTATTTCCCTACTTTTGATGCCGCCCAGTGGCAGGAGAGAGAGCGGCAAACCTGCCCGGCGGATGAAAAGAACCCTTTCGCCTGTCAGTTTGTCCGCCTGGACAGGCGAAAGGGAGCATGAGTTCATCAGGTCATCTTGACGAATCGAGGCGCCCATCAACTTCGGGATGGTTGATTCTCGTTCAGCCCAGCTCGGCCAGCAGCCGCTCCATCATCCGCTGCGCCTGTCCCACATAGCCGCCGCCAAACATGTTGGCGTGGTTGAGAATGTGATAGAGATTGTAGAAGGTCTTGCGCGTGGCGTAGCCGGCATCCAGGGGCCAGGCTGCATTGTAGGCATCGTAGAAGGCCTGACCGAAGCCACCAAACAGCTCGGTCATGGCGATTTCCGCTTCCCGGTCACCATAGTAAGTGGCGGGGTCGTAGATCAGCGGATTTCCCTTTTGGTCATAACCGAGATTGCCAGCCCACAGGTCGCCATGGAGCAGGGAAGGAGCCGGGGCGTGATCCATGAGGGCGGGAAAGCGCTCCAGCAGACGTTCACCCAGGCGCTGAATGTCCTTGCCCAACGAATTGCGCGCGGCCTCTTCGAGTTGAAAGCCCAGGCGCTGCCGCCGCCAGAAATCCACCCAGTCGGTGATCCAGCCGTTGGGCTGATGGGTGGAACCGATGGTATTGTCGCGTTGCCAGCCGAAGGCGTCCGCCTGATGTCTGTGCAGGGCGGCCAGTTGCTCACCGGCGAGGGCGCTGGAGCCGGACCCGCCCAGTGCGACATATTCCATGACGATATAGCTCTGGCCATCGGCGACGCCGGTGCACAGTGGGCGGGGAACACGAATGGCCCCGGCGTCCGCAAGTTCCTGCAGACCCGCTGCCTCGGCCTGGAACATGTCCAGGCGGCTGGCTTGATTGAGTTTGACGAACCATTGTTGCGGACCGTCCGCCAGGCGCATGGCGGTGTTGATGCAGCCGCCACCCACGGTGGCCGGTGTTTGCGGGTGAAAAGGCTTGCCGGAAGTGTCCGTGATGGCCCGGCTTATCTGTTCCCAGAGGCTCAGTTTGCGTCCCCCTGATCCAGCTTGCGTTGGATGAAGCCCTTGGCGTTCACCAGACTGCTGCCGGTGAGGTCGCTGAGCACTTCGTCGGCAATCTGCTCGATGGTGCCGACTACCGAGCGGGGGTTCTTGGTAATGGTGTTGCCCGCCCAGAGCATTTTCTCCGAGTGTACCGAGAAATAACGGAAATGCATGGTGAAATAGTTGTCCGAACCAATGTAACCGGGGCGGTAGATGGCCCGGTAGCTGGTGTAGTAATAATCATAGAAATACATGCCGGAGAAGGCGTCGGGGTACCAGTCCAGGCGGTTGGGAACATTCTTGTATTCCTTGTCCACGCCCTTGATCTGGGCCAGAAGCACACCATCAACGCCGGTTTCCTTCACCAGTTTGACGATTTCCTCCTTTTCGTCATGATCCGTCGCATTTGGGCTGTAGTCCGAGCTTGGAATGACATCCACGCCCTTCCTGTGCGCTTCCTCGACGAAATGCTGCTCGAAGAAGCGCCGGGTGACCGGGTCCTTGACCATGGCAACCAGCAGAATGCGTTTGGCGGGAGGCTCATCGATATCCTCTGCCTCCCAGCTTTGCTTGATCTTGGTAGAGGAACAGCCACCGAGCAGCAGTGCTAGAATGAGCGTGGCCAGAAGGAAGCGCGGACGGGGAGGGGGCTGCATGGTGCTGTGATGCCGGGAATTTCGCATGGCAGGATGATACGGAGTGACAACAGGAATGGCAAATATGGTGCTTCGGCAGGGGAAATCGATATATTAGAATATTGTTATACACAAAATTGATCCATGGTTCCGGCATCCTCTTTCGGAGTGGCTGACAATACCGGGACTGGTTTGCAAGATATTGTTTTATAACAGTAAAGTGGCGTGCTCCGAGAGCCATGAGCTATTTCGGAGGCACTGAAAACGAAACGGATGATCCGCATGCCGACAAGTTTTTCACAAAGTTATCCACAGGTTGCGGCGGCGCCGTGACGGGCCTGATTCTGCGCCTGGCGCTGCCCGCGCCGGTATTTGATCTGTTCGATTATCTGCCGCCAGCGGATGTGGATCCGGCTTTGTTGCGTCCTGGTCAGCGCCTGATGGTGCCCTTCGGTCGCAGCCGGCGTTGCGCCCTGCTGGTGGAGCTGGCGACCCGGAGCAGCGTTCCCACATCCCGCCTCAAGGCGGCCTACCGCTTGCTGGATGAACAACCCCTGCTGGACGAAGAACATCTGGGGTTTCTGCGCTGGGCCGCGGCCTACTATCACCATCCCCAGGGCGATGTGCTCATGTCCGCCTTGCCGGTGCGCCTGCGAAAAGGCAAGGCGCCGCTCACGCCCAGACCGGACCAACTGTTTCTGCTGCCCGTGGCAGAAGATGTCATCGCCGGGCTCGAAAGGCGCGCCCCCCGGCAGTTCGAGGTGTTGTGCTGGTTGAGAGCGCAGGGCGGCAACGCCCGCCTGGACGATTTCCGACAGCGCTTTCCCGGGGCGCGGCATGCGCTGGATGCCCTGCGCAAAAAAGGCTGGGTGGAAACGGGTATGGGGGAGACGGCCTTGTCTCCGGCCCGGCCCGCGCCCCACAAGCTGGAGCCGGAGCAGCGGCAGGCGATCGCTGCGGTAAGCGCCCGGCTGGATGAATACGCTGCGTTCCTTCTGGATGGGGTGACCGGCAGCGGCAAGACCGAGGTCTATTTTCAGATCGCGGAACAGGTTCTGGCGCAAGGCCGCAGCGTGCTGCTGCTGGTTCCGGAAATCTCTCTCACCCCGCAGCTGGTGCGCCGGGTGAGGAGCCGTCTGGCGACAAGGGTGGCGGTAATGCATTCCGGTCTGGGGGAAGGTGAGCGGGAGCAGGCCTGGCAGATGGCGCGCCGGGGGGAAGCGCGTCTGGTGCTGGGCACCCGTTCAGCGGTGTTGGCGCCCATGCCGGATCTGGGCTTGGTGCTGGTGGATGAAGAGCATGACCCCTCGTACAAGCAGCAGGAAGGTTTCCGCTATTCGGCCCGGGACATGGCCCTGGTGCGTGCCCGCCGGGCGGATTGTCCCGTGCTGCTGGGTTCCGCCACGCCTTCCCTGGAAAGCCTCAAGAACGCCCGGGCCAACCGCTATCACTGGCTGCGTCTGACCCGGCGTGCGGGCAAGGCCAGGGCGCCGCAAATGCAGGTGCTGGATGTGCGCAACCAGGTACTTGCCGGTGGCATGTCCGGGCCGGTGCTGCAGGCTCTGGAGCAGACCCTGGAACAGGGGCGGCAGGCGATGGTATTTCTCAACCGGCGCGGATTTGCCCCGGTGCTCAGCTGCTACGAATGCGGCTGGCTCTCGGACTGTCCCCGCTGTGATGCCCGCCAGACCCTGCATCGGCGCCGGGGCCGGCTCATCTGCCATCATTGCGGAAATGAACGGCCCTTGCCGAAGGTCTGTCCGGCCTGCCAGTCCCCGGAGCTGCATCCCCTGGGGCAGGGCACGGAACAGCTGGAGACGATACTGCGGGAACATTTTCCGGCACATCCCCTGATACGCATCGATCGCGATTCCGTCAGTCGAAAAGGCAGCCTGGACAATCTCCTGGCAGAGGTGAAACAGGGCAGGGCGGGGCTCCTGGTGGGCACCCAGATGCTGGCCAAGGGGCACCATTTTCCAAATCTTACGCTGGTGGTGATGGTGGACGTGGACAGCGGCCTGTACTCGGCGGATTTCCGCAGCGCCGAGCGCATGGCCCAGCTGATCGTGCAGGTGGCGGGGCGGGCTGGAAGGGGAGAGCAGCCTGGAAGGGTGTTGTTGCAAACCCGGTTTCCCGATCATCCCCTGTTACGCACCCTGGTGGAACAGGACTATGCGGCTTTTGCGGAGGAGGCGCTGGCGGAGCGGAAAACGGCTGGTCTGCCGCCTTTTACTCACCAGGCGCTGATCCGCGCCGACGCCCTCCAAGCGGAAACCGCCGAAGCTTTTCTCGAGCAGGCGGCCCGGCAGCTGACCGCGGATGACGGTCAGGTGATGGTCTGGGGGCCGGTGCCCGCTCCCATGCACAAGCGAGCCGGTCGCTACCGCATGCAATTACTGCTTCAGGCGGACGAGCGCGCAGCCCTGCAAACCCGGCTACACGGCCTGATTCCGGCACTGGGAAAACTGCCCGAGGCTACGCGGGTGCGCTGGTCGGTGGATGTGGATCCTCTCGACCTTTACTGATGGGGCTCCGCGGTACGTCGAGGCTTGTGCAAGCTTGCGGAATAGGGTGGTTCTGGGGCATCTCGAAAAATCGGGATGCCCCGCCATTTTCGATCACCATGAGTGATTGAAAATGTGAGCAAAACGAAAATCGCGTTTTGGGTTTTCGAGCTTCCTTTACTCGACCTCTGCGATTTGCTCGATAATGGATTTGTTCTTCAACTGGCGCCGGCGAATGAAATGCCACCAGACCACCCGCAGCTGCCACAGGGGTATGCCGCGTATCAGGGTCATCTGTTTGTCGATGGCGAACAGGATCAGATTCCGCAGGGGCTGATCGGGAGCCTCGGGAGTCAAGCCGAAACGCTCGTGCAGGAATGCCAGGGATTTGTTGTGTTCGCGCAGCAGTTCATCCAGGGAAGCGTCTTCAAAGACCTGCATCAAGGCATTGGGGGGCATGGGCAGACTCAAGGAATCCGCGGACTTGCTGCTGGTGAGGCTGTATTCGCCAGCGAAACCGCTGATGAATTCATAGTAGAACTTGTCCATCACGTGATAGTGCATCAGGAACATTTTCTCCTCGGGCGAATACCAGCCATCCACTGCCAGCTTCAGGCCGCCCGCGCCAACGAGGCTGTCGAAATCAAACTGGCTGTCCAGCTGGAAGCCATGATCCCTGGCCCAGGCGGAGATTCCCTGGGGATCGTTCAGGCGTTCCGGGTCGTTCACCGGCTCCAGGAGTTCCTCCGCCCGGCACATCTTGCGCACGGTCAGTATTGCCACCACCGTGACCAGCAGCCAGTAGGCGAGAGCCGCCCCGGCGGCGACATACAACAGGGTGGTCAAGGTTTCGTACCCTGGTGCGGGGTTTCTGAAGCGAGCTCCATGCGTCGATAGGTATCCGGGTTTTCTGTTATCATTTCAGGTTACGTCCGGCAAGCAGTGGAAACGTTGTCAGACTTTACCGTATAACATATAACTGATTGGATTTGTTGATGAAATCACAAATTGCAAAACTTGTTGCCAGGGCTCTGGACGTACTCGTGAGGGATGGCGTGCTGGATGCAGGGCAGCGCTGTGAACCGGTCATCGAACGTACCCGTGACGCCAGTCATGGTGATTTCGCCACCAACGCGGCGATGGTAAACGTGAAGGCTGCCGGGATGAAGCCCCGGGATCTGGCGCAAAAGATTGTCGATGCCTTGCCCCAGTCCCCCCAGGTGGAAAAGGTGGAGATTGCCGGACCGGGCTTCATCAATTTTTATCTGACGGCTGATGCCTATCATTCAGTGGTACCCGAGATCATCCGCCTGGCGCACGATTATGGCCGTTCCGATCTGGGAAAGGGAAAAAAGGTGCAGGTGGAGTTCGTTTCCGCGAATCCCACCGGCCCCCTGCATGTGGGGCACGGGCGCGGTGCCGCCTATGGCGCAGTGGTGGCGGATCTGCTCCAGGCGGTGGGTTTCGAGGTACACCGGGAATACTACGTCAATGATGCGGGACGGCAGATGAACATTCTGGCCGCTTCCGTATGGCTGCGTTATCTGGAGCTGGCGGGGGAGGAATTGGATTTCCCCAGCAATGGCTACAAGGGCGATTATGTCTGGGATATTGCCGCTACCCTGCATCGGGAGCATGGGGATGAATATCGGTTCTCCGCGGATGAGGTATTTCAGGGAATTCCTACCGATGAACCCCGGGGTGGAGACAAGGAAAAGCATATCGATGCCCTTATCGAGCGCTGCAAGGTTCTGCTTGGAGACAATCGTTACCGCTATGTTTTCGAACTGGCCCTGAACACCATTCTGGACGATATTCGGGATGACCTGGAAAAATTCGGTGTCATCTACCAGGAATGGTATTCCGAGCGCAGTCTGGTGGAATCCGGCGCGGTGAACAAGGCCATCGAGCGCCTGCGCAAAAGCGGCTATCTGTATGAGGAAAAAGGCGCGCTGTGGTTCCGCTCCACGGAGTTTGGTGACGAGAAAGACCGGGTGGTGGTGCGTGACAATGGCCAGACCACCTATTTCGCTTCGGACATCGCCTACCACATGGACAAGCTGGAACGCGGTTTCGACCGGGTCATCGATGTCTGGGGGGCGGATCACCACGGTTATGTGCCCCGGGTGAAAGCTGCGCTGACAGCCCTGGGCGACGATGCGGACAAGCTGGATGTGCTGCTGGTGCAGTTCGCCATTCTGTATCGCAATGGCGAGAAACTGGCCATGTCCACCCGCTCCGGCGAGTTCGTCACCCTGCGCCAGCTGCGCAAGGAAGTGGGACGGGATGCGGCGCGCTTTTTCTATGTCATGCGCAAATGTGAACAGCACCTGGATTTCGATCTGGATCTGGCCAAGTCCCAGTCCAGTGACAACCCGGTTTACTATGTACAGTACGCCCATGCGCGGATCTGCGCGGTATTGCGTCAGGGGGCGGAAAAAGGCCTGGAGCTGGAGCCTGGCACCGGCGATACCCACCTCGACCGGCTGACCGAGGCGCACGAGCTGAACCTGCTCAAGACCTTGTCCCGCTACCCGGAAGTGGTGGAGGCGGCCGCCCTCAATGAAGAGCCTCATCAGCTTACTCATTACCTGCGGGAACTGGCCAACGACCTGCATACCTATTACAACGCCCATCAGTTCCTGGTCGATGACGAAGCGCTGCGGGATGCCCGCATCAAGCTCATTCTTGCGACCCGCGAAGTGTTGCGCAACGGTCTCAATCTCATTGGCGTATCCGCGCCGGAGACGATGTAAGTCATGGCCAGAGATTACAAGGGCCGCGCCAATCGCGGCAAGAAGAGCAAAAAACCCATATCCGCCTGGGTATGGCTGATCACAGGGTTTGTTCTGGGCGCAGTCAGCGTGGGAATCATCTGTATCAAGCTTGCCCCGCGCAACGCCACGGACAACTGGATAGGTGATCGTCCGCCCGCCGTCAGGGAGGCGCCCAAGGCACCTCCGCAATCTCCCGGTATCGTCAAGCCAAAACTGGATTTCTACAACCTGCTGGCCAACCGGGAAGTGCTGATTTCCGAAGACGAATTGGCGCGTCAGGTGAAAAAGGCGCCGCCGCCTCCGACGGCTTCCCGGGAGAAAAAGGCCGAACCGGTTCCTGCGCCAGCCAGGCCCGAGGCGACAGGCAAGAAGTATGTGGTGCAGGTGAGTTCCTTCCGCAGCCGCAAGGAGGCCGAGTCGCTCAAGGCGCGGCTGGCGTTGCTCGGACTGCGCGCCCATGTGAGCAGTGCCAGAATCAAGGGCAGCAGCTGGTACCGGGTGCAGCTTGGTCCTTATTCCAATGCTGCTGCCATGCAGGACGTGCGCAGGCAGCTTGCAAGCAGTGGTTACAAATCTCTGGCCATTGCGCTTAAATAGAGAACAAAATTAGGAGTGTTGTTGAAGAATCTGTCAGTCTGGCCGATGGTATTCCCGGAGTCTCGCAAAGATCCTTCCTTGGGATTTTTTTCTTGGCCCGCACGGGTATCCGGTTTATCGAGATGCCGTTTTTTCAATGACCGTTGGGGACAGTATGGAAGCAAGCCTGCTCGAGTACGATGCTGAAAAGGGTTGGCTGGGGACAACCGGGAAAAGCGCGGACAGTGTTTCCAGCCTGGTGCTGGTATTCAGCAGCTTGTCTCGGGAATCGACCCTTGAGGCATTGCGGTCATTGCGAGACAGTTATCCTGGTGCGGTGATAATGGGCTGCTCCACTGCCGGAGAAATCCTGGATACGCGCTTTCTGGAACAGGGCATGGTGGCGCTGGTTGTCCGGTTTGAACATGCCAGGCTGGCTCTGGAATGCCGCCGGAATGGGTCGGACGCGGATGCCTTTGGCATCGGCAAGTCGCTGGCCGAGGCGCTGTCCAGGGAGGAAAAGCCGCGTACCCTGTTCGTGCTCTCGGAAGGCCTGGGCATCAATGCTTCCGATCTCATGCGCGGCTTCAACGCGGTGCTTCAGGGGGAGATTCCCGTTACCGGCGGACTGGCGGGCGACGCAACCCGTTTCCAGTCCACCTGGGTAATCGGCGAGGATCAAATTCATGAAGACATGGTTTGCGCGCTTGGCATCTACGGAGCGCGCCTTGGTGTCGCCCATGGTTCCTGTGGAGGCTGGGATGTGCTCGGGCCGGAGCGTATCGTGACCCGCTCTGACGGCAATGTCCTGTACGAGCTCGATGACCAGCCCGCGCTGGCACTATACAAGAAATATCTGGGTGAGCGCGCCCGGGAACTGCCAGCTTCCGGCCTGCTTTTTCCCCTGGCCCTGCGCGCAGAGCAGGAGCAGACGGAACAGAAGGTGCGCACCATTCTGGGGGTGAATGAAGAGGAGCAGTCCCTGACCTTTGCCGGGGACATTCCCCAGGGCGGCCTGGTCCAGCTCATGCACGCCAATTTCGACCGGCTCATTGATGGCGCCGAGGATGCCGCCGGTTGCATGGATCTGTCCTCTTACGCTGGAGGGCCCTTGTGCTGCATCGCCATCAGTTGCGTGGGCCGGCATCTGGTGCTGGGGCCGCGGGTCGAGGAAGAGATTGAAGCCGTACGGGAGAAACTGCCGGAACAAACGCGCCAGATTGGTTTTTATTCCTATGGCGAGCTGTCTCCTCTTGCTTCGGGACTGTGTGATTTGCACAACCAGACCATGACCCTGACCCTGTGGTGGGAATATTGATGCACCGGTTGCTCAAGCGGCAGTTGAAAAAACTGGGACTGGACGCCGAGCGGGTGCCGGATCAGGAACAATGGCAGCGCTTTCTGTCCCTCGTGGATGAGGCCTATGCCCAGTCCGATCAGGACAGGTATACCCTGGAGCGTTCCCTGAGCATTTCTTCCGAGGAAATGCAGGCGCTCTATCAGCGCCTGAAATCATCTTCCGAAGCACGCATGAGCGCGATTGCCAAGGCATTTCCCGACATGATTTTCTTTCAGGATGAAGAAGGTCGTTATCTGGATGTACTTACCTCCAGGCCGGAAGAACTCTATGTTCCCCCGGAAAAGATCATCGGGCGGACAATGGAAGACATATTCGATGAACCACTGCTGGGCCTTTTTCGCAAGCTGCTGGCGGACGCCTTGAACAGCGGCCGATTACAGCAGATCGAATACCAGATGCCAAACGGAAAAGGCGAACTGCGCATGTATGAGGCGCGTATGGTGCCCATGGAGTTCCGTGACGAAGGCAAACGGTCGCTGCTTACGGTGGTGCGTGATGTAACCGATATTCGCCGTGAGGAAACCCGGGGGCACCTGGTCGCCAAGGCGGTCAGCGCGGCCCGGGAAGGCATTGTTATTCTGGATGAGAAAAAACATATCGTCTCCGCCAATCCTGCGGTGGAAAGCATCTGCCAGGTGGCGGTTACAGAAATCCTGGGCAAAGGTTTGTCGGTGCTCTGCGGCGCTGAGACGCAACTGCTGGAAGACGCTGCCTGGCGGATCCTGGATACTCAGGGGCGCTGGCATGGTGAAGTGCAGATCTGCCGCGTGGATGGTACGCCTGTGTCCCTGTGGCTGAATGTGGATCGGGTGAACCCCGAATCCGATATGCCGCCGCACTATGTAATCCTGCTGAACGATATAACCGAACTGCATGCTTCGCGTCAGGAGCTGGAGCGCCTTGCTACCCATGATTATCTGACTGGCCTGCCCAACCGCATCCTGTTTCAGGATCGTCTGGAACAGGCGCTGGCCCGCACACAGCGAAGCACTTGTTCCGGCGCACTGTTCTTCATGGATCTCGACCGGTTCAAGATCATCAATGACAGCCTGGGTCATCAGGTGGGAGACCGCTTGCTTCAGGCCGTGGCAAACCGCCTGTCTGCCCACATCCGGCCTGCTGACACCCTGGCGCGCATGGGTGGCGATGAATTCACCCTCATCGTTGAAGACCTGCGTCGCCCGGAAGACATCGTGCAGCTGCTGGAAAAGCTTCAGGAGGCATTTCGCCGTCCTTTCCGCGTGGGCCAGCATGAATTGCGCACTACCGCCAGTATTGGCGTGAGCATCTTCCCGCGTGATGGCAGAACCACGGACGAACTCATCAAGAATGCGGATACGGCCATGTATGCGGCCAAGGAAAGCGGCAGGGATCAGTACCGCTTCTTTACCGAGCGCCTTACTCTTTCCGCCTATTCCTATTTCGATACCGAGCAGGGATTGCACAAGGCGCTGGCTGGTGATGAGTTCTACCTCGTTTACCAGCCCCAGTATGAACTGTCCAGCGGGCAACTGGTGGGGGTGGAGGCGCTGCTGCGCTGGCATCGGCCCGGCCAGGGTCTGATCAGCCCTTCAACATTCATTCCCATGGCTGAAATGGCGGGCCTGATCGCTCCTTTGGGTGCCTGGGTGCGGGAGGCGGTATGCAAACAGATCGTCGCCTGGCAGGAGGCCGGCGTCCTCCCTCCAAAGGTGGCGATCAACCTCTCCAGCCGCGAGTTGGTCAAACCGGGTTTGAATGCCAGTGTCGCCAGCCTGCTTGCCCGCTACCGGGTTTCCGCCGAACTCATTGAGTTCGAGATCACTGAGAGCGTTATCATCGAAAGAGGTGATGTTGCCTACCAGAACCTGTTTGGTCTTACGGAAATGGGCATAGAGCTGGCCATCGATGATTTCGGCACCGGTCATTCCTCACTGGTAAACCTGAAGCGTTTCCCCCTCGCCAGTCTGAAAATCGACCGCAGTTTCGTGCGAGACCTGCTGGTGGATGAAAATGACGAAGCCATCGTGCGCGCCACCATTGTTCTGGCGCGAAGCTTTGGCATGAAGACCGTGGCGGAAGGGGTGGAAAACCATCAGCAACTGGCGTTTCTGCGGGAGGCTGGCTGTGACCGGGTGCAAGGCTTTGTCTGCGGCAAGCCCATGAGCGCTGCGGGCATAGCCCGGCTGCTGGAGAAAGCCGCTGCTGCAGGTAGTGGCGAGTGATGATGAGCAGTGCGTTTCCTTTCGGGTTCCGGTAAAATTACTGATTACTTTTTCGTATCCGCATGCCGGCATCACGGCAGGGAGTATTCAGCATGAAAGATTTTGTATTGGCGCCTTCCATCCTTTCCGCAGATTTTGCCAAGCTGGGCCAGGAATGTGACGATGTGCTGGCATCGGGCTGTGAATTCATCCATTTCGATGTGATGGACAATCACTACGTGCCCAATCTGACCATCGGCCCCCTGGTGTGTGACGCCCTGCGCAAGCACGGCATCACCGCTCCTATCGATGTACACCTGATGGTCAGCCCGGTAGATCGCATCGTGGGTGATTTTGCCGAAGCCGGCGCTACCTATATCACCTTCCATCCGGAAGCATCCGAGCATGTGGATCGTACCCTGCAGCTGATCCGAAGCGCTGGCTGCAAGGCCGGTCTGGTATTCAATCCGGCCACGCCGCTGGATTATCTGAAATATGAAATGGAAAATGTGGACATGATTCTGCTCATGTCCGTGAACCCCGGCTTTGGCGGTCAGAGCTTCATTCCTTCCGCCCTGCCCAAGCTCAGGGAAGCACGCAAGATGATCGATGATTCCGGCCTGGACATTCGCCTGGAAATCGACGGCGGCGTGAAAGTGGACAACATCGCCGAGATCGCTGCCGCGGGCGCCGATACCTTCGTTTCAGGCTCCGGTATCTTTGGTGGGCGCAACGAAGACGATCCCAACAAATATGATACCCGCGTCCGGGAAATGCTCGATGCACTGAAGGCCGGTTGATGTCCGACAAGCCGCAAATGATCCTCATCGACGTGGATGGCACGCTGGTTGACAGCGTGCCGGATCTAGCCTGGTGCGTGGACGAGATGATGAAAACCCTGGGGCGAGCGCCCTGGGGTGAAAAGCGCGTCCGCGACTGGGTGGGCAACGGAGTGGAGCGCCTGGTGCGCCGTGCCCTCATCGGCCAGCTCGATGGCGAACCCTCCGATGAGGAATTCGACAAGGCCTATCCGCTCTTTCTCGACCTGTATGCGGAGAACACCTCCAGGCGTTCGACCCTCTATCCCGGGGTCAGGGAAGGGCTGGACTACCTGCGACAGCAGGGATATTCCCTGGGCTGCGTGACCAACAAGGCGGAACAGTTTACCCTGCCCCTGCTGCGCGATCTCGGCATCGAAGATTATTTTGGCATCGTCGTCGCCGGTGATACCCTGCCGGTGAAAAAACCCGATCCCACGCCACTGCTCTATGCCGCCGAATTCTTCGGCGCCACCCCGGAGCAATCACTCATGATCGGCGACTCCAAAAGCGACGTCACCGCCGCCCGCGCCGCCGGCTTTCGCATCATCTGCATGAGCTATGGCTACAATCACGGCGAGGACATCCGTAAATACGACCCGGATGCGGTGATCGACTCCATGGCGGAGCTGGAAAGGCTGCTGTAGGCTGCCAAAAGCAAATTGTTGCATTGGCGTGTCTAAGCGCCATACTGTCCCGGAAAGTCATCAAACCAGAGGCCATGAAAATGAACCGAAACCTGCTTGCGACCTGTATTCTGTTTTTCGTTGGAATGCCTCTAGGCTCATTTGCCGGAAGCCAAGAACAGGAAATGAGTCAAATGATGCATCACAGCATGATGGATCATGCAGATGATGGACGAATATCCCTTGGCCTTTCGGCAAAGATGAAGCGCCATCAATTGGCCAACATGCGTTCTCATCTTGAAGCGATACAAGGGATTGTCGGTTTGATCGGAAAGGGAGATTTCGACACTGCCTCCGAGTTGGCTCACAACAGGCTCGGGCTGACAGAAGACATGCAAAAGATGTGTAATATGTTTGAAAACGAGAACTTCAGGAACCTTGGCCTGCAGTTTCACAAAAGCGCGGATCATCTTGCCGAGGTGTTGAAGACGAAAGACGCCAACCAGTCTCTTCAGGCGTTGAGCGAAACGATGGGGTATTGCGTGCAATGCCATGCCACTTTTCGCCAGTGAATCCTGAAAAAAATTTTGCTCCGGTAGATCGGGTTTGCTTTTTCGGCCATGCCGGGTTTTCTCCGCGCCGGGAAAAAACAGGAACAGGCTTGGCTAATCCGGTTTTTTGTTTTATCTTTCCCCTCCATACACGAAATTCCAGAAAGTGATCATGATGCACACGATAGAGAAAGCACAAGGGCGATGGCGGAGCTGAGCATTCAGCTGCCCGTTCTGTTTGTGTTTCGATATTGTGGAGAAAGTCATGACCCCTGAAAAATTCGACGCCCTGGCCGCCCAGGGTTACAACCGCATCCCCGTGGTTTGCGAGGTGCTTGCGGATCTCGATACCCCCCTGAGTGTTTACCTGAAGCTGGTGGATGGCCCCTACGGCTATCTGTTCGAATCCGTGCAGGGGGGAGAGAAGTGGGGGCGGTATTCCATCATCGGCCTGCCTTGCCGCACCCAGCTGCGGGTCAATCGCCGCCAGATCACCATCAGCACCGATGGTGAAATAGTGGAGACCGTCCAGGCCGACGACCCCCTGGCCTTCATCGAGGATTTCCAGTCTCGCTACAAGGTGCCGGAGCTGCCCGATCTGCCACGCTTCAGCGGCGGACTGGTAGGCTATTTCGGCTATGACAGCATCGGCTATATCGAGCCCAGGCTCTACAATCCTGACAAGAACGACCCGCTGCAAACGCCGGACATCCTGCTCATGGTGTCCGATGAGGTGGTGGTGTTCGACAATCTGGCCGGGCGCATGTTCATCATCGTGCATGCTGATCCGGTACGGGGCGACACTTACGCCAGCGCCCAGGCACGCATCGCCGAGCTGGCCGAACGCATGCGCAACAGCCCGCCGCGACTGCCCCAGACGCAGGGCCGAAAGATACAGGAGTCGGATTTTGTTTCCGGTTTTACCGAGGATGGTTTCCAGGCTGCGGTGGAGCGCATCAAGGACTACATCGTGGCCGGGGACTGCATGCAGGTGGTGTTGTCCCAGCGTTTGTCCATTCCCTATCAGGCGCCGCCTCTGGATCTGTACCGGGCTCTGCGCGGCCTGAATCCGTCGCCCTATATGTACTTTCTGGATCTGGAGGACTTTCAGATCGTCGGCTCTTCACCGGAGATTCTGGTGCGGCTGGAAGACAACGAAGTCACCGTGCGTCCCATTGCCGGCACCCGGCGCCGGGGGCATACGCAAGACGAAGACAAGGCCCTGGAAGCAGAGCTGCTGGCCGATCCCAAGGAGCTGGCGGAACATCTCATGCTCATCGATCTGGGACGCAATGACGCGGGTCGGGTGGCGCGAACCGGCAGCGTGACCCTTACGGACAAGATGATCGTGGAGCGGTATTCCCATGTCATGCACATCGTCTCCAACGTCACCGCGGACCTGAAGGAAGACCTGAGCGCCATCGACGTGCTGCGCGCCACCTTCCCGGCGGGCACCGTGTCCGGCGCGCCCAAGATTCGCGCCATGGAGATCATTGATGAACTCGAACCGGTGAAGCGCGGCGTCTATTCCGGCGCCGTGGGTTATCTATCATGGAATGGCAACATGGATACGGCCATCGCCATTCGCACCGCGGTGATCAAGGATCAGCAGCTGCATATCCAGGCAGGCGCCGGAGTAGTGGCGGATTCGAAACCCGAGCTGGAATGGAAGGAAACCATGAACAAGGGCAGGGCGGTATTCCGCGCCGTAGCCCTGGCGGAAGCCGGGCTGGAAAAGCATTTGTGTGAGGAGGGCTGAATCATGTTGCTGATGATCGACAACTACGACTCCTTCACCTTCAATCTGGTGCAGTATTTCGGCGAACTGGGCGCGGAGGTAAAGGTAGTGCGCAACGACGAGATCGACATTGCCGGCATCGAAGCCCTGGCGCCGGATCAGCTGGTAATCTCTCCCGGCCCCTGCACCCCCAACGAAGCGGGCATTTCCCTGCAAGCCATCACCCATTTTGCCGGCAAGTTGCCGATATTGGGCGTGTGTCTGGGCCATCAGTCCATCGGCCAGGCCTTTGGCGGCAAAATCGTCCATGCGCGGGAGATCATGCACGGCAAGACCTCGCCCATCTTTCATGCCGATACCGGCGTGTTCCGCAATCTGGACAATCCCTTTCAGGCGACGCGCTATCATTCCCTGGTGATCGAAAAGGACAGCCTGCCCGATTGCCTGGAAATCACCGCCTGGACGGAAAAGGGCGGTGAAATGGACGAGATCATGGGCGTGCGCCACCGGGAGCTGGATGTGCAGGGGGTACAGTTTCATCCCGAGTCCATCCTGACCCAACATGGGCACGATATGCTGCGGAATTTCCTGGAGGGCAAATGAACGCGGAAATCGTATTGCAATCGGTGTTGACCTGCCCCCATTGCAAGCATCAGGAAGAAGAAACCATGCCCACCGATGCCTGTCAGTGGTATTACGAATGTAAAGGTTGTGGAGCGTTGCTGAAGCCGAACAAGGGCGATTGCTGCGTGTTCTGTTCTTTCGGCTCCGTTCCCTGCCCACCTGTTCAGATGAGGTCGGGCGACTGTTGTGGAAGTTGAGTTGAGGAGCAAAAAACGTTGGACATGAAACAGGCAATTGCCCAAGTCATCGACAAGCAGGATTTGAGTAGCGATGAAATGGTGGACGTGATGCGCGCCATCATGACCGGTGGCGCAACCCCGGCGCAGATCGGCGGTTTTCTCATCGGCCTGCGCATGAAAGGCGAAACCGTGGCAGAGATCACTGCCGCCGCCCAGGTGATGCGCGAACTGGCCTCCGGCGTGGACATTTCCGGGCTGGATCATGCGCTGGACATCGTGGGTACCGGCGGTGATGCTTCCGGCACTTTCAACGTCTCCACCGCCAGCATGTTCGTCGCCGCCGCCGCCGGTTGTCATGTGGCCAAGCACGGCAATCGTTCGGTTTCGAGCAAGTCCGGCAGCGCCGATGCCCTGGAAGCGGCCGGGATACGGCTGGATCTGACTCCGGAACAGGTGGCGCATTGCGTGCGCGAGGTAGGCGTGGGTTTCATGTTCGCCCCTGGCCATCACAGCGCCATGAAACATGCCATCGGCCCGCGCAAGGAGATGGGCGTGCGCACCATTTTCAATGTTCTGGGGCCGTTGACCAACCCGGCGGGGGTGCCCAATCTGCTGCTGGGGGTATTTGCTGAAGAACTGCTGGAGCCACTGGCGGAAGTGCTGCAACGCCTGGGGGCGCGGCACGTCATGGTGGTGCACTCCCGGGATGGCCTGGATGAAATCAGCATCGGCGACAAGACCGAAGTGGCGGAACTGAAGGAAGGCGCGATTCGCCGTTACAGTATCCGGCCGGAAGAATTTGGCATGCAGCGTTCTGCCCTGGAAACCATCCAGGTGGCGGATGCGGCGCAAAGCCTGGCAATGATTCGGTCAGTGCTGGAAGATCACCCCGGGCCGGCGCGGGATATCGTCACCCTGAACGCGGGCGCGGCCATCTATACGGCGGGACTGGCGGACGACCTCAAGGCTGGCATTGAAAAAGCCCGGGCAGCCATTGCCAGCGGCGAGGCGCGCAACCGCCTGGACAGGCTGATCATCGTTTCCCAGGGTTTTGCATGATGGCTGATACACCGGACATCCTGAAGAAGATTGTCGCGCGCAAGGAACAAGAGATCGCCGAAGCCCGGCAGCGGATTTCCCTTGAGCAACTGCGGGACAGCCTGACGGACAAATCTCCACCCCGAGGCTTCGTCGCGGCGCTGAAGAAAAAAATTGCTGCCGGATATCCCGGGGTAATTGCCGAGATCAAGAAAGCCTCGCCCTCCAAGGGCGTGCTGCGGGAGGATTTTCGCCCGGCGGATATTGCCCGCAGCTATGCTGCCCATGGCGCTGCCTGCCTGTCCGTACTTACGGACGTGGATTTCTTTCAGGGCAGCCCTGAATACCTGAAACAGGCCCGGGCGGCCTGCGATCTGCCGGTGATTCGCAAGGATTTCATCATCGACCCCTATCAGGTGTATGAGGCGCGCGCCATGGAGGCCGACTGCATCCTGCTCATCGTCGCCTGTCTGGACGACGCCCGCCTGGCCTCACTGAATGAGCTGGCCATGAACCTGGGCATGGATGTGCTCATCGAGGTACATGATGAGCAAGAACTGCGCCGGGCCTTGCAGGTGAGCAATCCCATGATCGGCATCAACAACCGTAACCTGCGTACTTTTGAGGTGAGCCTGGATACCACGCTGGGCATGCTGGACAGGATTGCCGCTGACAAACTGGTGATTACCGAATCCGGCATCCTCACGCCGGAAGACGTATCCTCGATGCGTGAGCATGGCGTGCAGGGTTTCCTGGTGGGGGAAGCATTCATGCGCGCCGAAGAGCCCGGCCAGCGCCTGGCCGAGCTGTTTGCTTTGTAAGCGGGCAGGCAGCCGCCAGGCTCAGCGGGTACCGAAGATCACCATGGTCTTGCCCTTGACGCTGATCAGCCCCTGGGCTTCCAGGTTCTTCAGCACCCGGCCCACCATTTCCCGTGAACAGCCGACGATGCGACCGATTTCCTGACGGGTGATGCGGATCTGCATGCCATCGGGATGGGTCATGGCGTCCGGCTGCTTGGTCAGATCCAGCAGGGTGCTGGCGACCCGCCCGGTGACATCGTAGAAAGCCAGATGACTGACCTTGCGGCTGGTGCTGAGCAGGCGTTCGGAAAGCTGCTTGCCGACCGCGTAGAAGAAGTCCTTGGCATGATCCTTCAGCTCGTTCTCCAGCAGCGCTTCCATGCGCGCATAACTGATTTCCGCGATCTCGCAGGGCGTGCGGGTGCGAATGATGACCGAGCGTGTGGCCTGGGGAACGAACATACCCATCTCGCCGATGAATTCGCCCTTGTTGGCATAGGCGAGGATGATCTCCTTGCCGTCTTCATCTTCCAGCAGCACCGTGAGCTGCCCGTCCAGAACATATAACAGGGTATCCGCCTTGTCGCCGGGTTTCATCAGCTCCTTGCGAACCGGATACTTGTGGACATGGCAATGCGCGAGAAACGGCGCCAGCCAGGCAGGCGGCGGCGGTGGGGGCTTGACGATACTCATGTTGGCAACCCTCTGCTCAATTATTTGATCCTCCTTTTCCCATCTTGCCGGATTAGTGAATGTTCTTGCACCAAGATGATAATCCCATTCTGCCATGACTGCGGCCCCACGGCAAAGCTGTAATTGCTTGCGGTCTGTGATAGCTTCTGTGCGGTTCAGGAATACAGTGGAGAGAATCAGAATGAAAGCACGGGTCAAATGGGTGGAGGACGCCCTCATGCTGGGTGAATCCGGTAGCGGACATGTGGTGGTCATGGATGGCCCGGAAGAGCATGGCGGGCGCAATCTCGGGGTGCGTCCCATGGAGATGCTGCTTCTGGGCATGGGCGGCTGCACTGAATTCGATGTCATTCATATCCTGAAAAAGAGCCGCCAGAATGTGCATTTCTGCGAAGTGGAAATCAAAGCCGAGCGGGCCAAGAGCGAACCCAAGGTCTTT
This sequence comes from Sedimenticola sp., assembly GCA_026985055.1. Classification (GTDB taxonomy): domain Bacteria; phylum Pseudomonadota; class Gammaproteobacteria; order Chromatiales; family Chromatiaceae; genus Thiolapillus. Next base: position 37,907 of record JALSQZ010000058.1, read on the forward strand.
ACCCGTATTCATGTTCATTTCCGGGTTGGTGGCAAGGCGCTCACGGAAAAAGCCGTGGCGCGGGCCGTGAGCCTGAGCGCGGAAAAATACTGCTCGGCGTCCATCATGCTCGGGGAAATGGCGGAAATCACCCATGACTTCGAACTGGTGGAGCTGGACTGATGGCCCGGCCTTCCCCGGGATACGGAATGCGTCACGTGGCCCTGCGGGTAAAGGACCTGGCCGCCTGTGAACATTTCTATGTGAGCCTGTTGGGCATGCAGGTGGAATGGCGTCCGGATGACCGCAGCCTGTATCTGACTTCCGGTGGCGACAATCTGGCATTGCATCAGGCGGACTTGCCGGAACAGGAGGACGAGATCGGGCGTCTGGATCACATCGGCTTCTTTGTCAAAAGCGCGCAGGATGTGGATCAGTGGTTTGCCTGGTTACGGGAACAGGGCGTGCCCGTGCGCACCAACCCGAGAACGCATCGTGACGGCGCGCGCAGTTTCTATTGCGAGGACCCGGAAGGCGTCCTGGTGCAGATTATCCACCATCCCCCGGTTTGCGCCTGGGAGAAGGAGCGCGAGGAGCGCGGCGGATCCGGAGCAGGCTGAATCAGCTGAAGTTGCCCGGGTTCTGCTGACCGGGGCAGTTGTATTGCATCGGCATCGGTGTGCTGGAATCCAGTTTCAGGGCGGTGAGCTGGCCGCCCCACAGGCAGCCCGTGTCCAGAGCCCACACATTATCCGTATTTCGATATCCCAGGGTGGACCAGTGACCGAACAGGATGCGCTCGTTGCGCGTCAGGCGTCTGGGATGGAGGAACCAGGGGAAATATTTTTTCTTCTGACTGCCTGGAGAGCCTTTCAACTTCAGCTTCAGCTTGCCTTTTCGGGTGACGAAGCGCAGCCGGGTAAAACAGTTGGTGATGAAGCGCAACCTGTCCATGCCCTGCAGTTCCGGATCCCAGCGGTTGGGCTTGTTGCCGTACATCTGATCGAAGAATTCCACATGCCGGGGGCTGCGCAGCACGGCTTCCACCTCGGCCGCGCAGGATATGGCCATATCCAGGTTCCACTGGGGAGGCAGGCCGGCGTGAATCATGGTGAAGCCCAGGTTTTCATCATGGTGGAGCAAAGGACGGTGGCGCAGCCAGTGGATCAGCTCATCCCGGTCTGGAGCGTTCAGTACCTGGTTCAGATCATCGCTGTCGCGAAAACGCTGGTTGCCGCTCGCCAGCGCCAGAAGATGCAGGTCGTGGTTGCCCAGCACAGACAGCGCGCTGTCTCCCAGGGAGTGAATGAAGCGCAGTGTCTCCAGTGACTTGGGCCCGCGATTGACCAGGTCGCCCACGAACCACAACCGGTCACGGGCGGGATCGAAATCCAGCCGGTCGAGAAGGGCGCGCAGTTCATCGTAGCAGCCCTGTATGTCGCCAATGGCCCAGGTGGACATCCTGTGTGATTTCTCAGTTGACGGCGTTGGGCATCTGCAGGGAAAAAGCCGGAATGGGAGCCAGGAACAGCTCTCCCTGATCGTCGAGCATTTCGTAGTCTCCCTGCATGGCGCCTACGGGGGTTTCCAGGACCGCGCCACTGCTGTAGCGATACTGCTGCCCGGGTTTGAGATAGGGCTTTTCACCCACCACGCCTTCGCCCCGGACTTCCTCTTCCTTGCCATTGGCGTCGGTGATGATCCAGTGGCGGTTGATCAGCCGGGCGGGGATGCTGCCCTTGTTGTGAATGGTAATCGTGTAGCCAAACACGTAATGACCGGCATCCGGCCTGGATTGTTCCGCCAGAAAGCTGGTTTCCACGTCTATCTTGATGTCATGTTTGGGTGTCTTGCTCATGGGGCGGATTATACACCAGAGGTTGTTGAAAAACGGCGTTTTGCAACAGCCTGTGTGCCTTGGCATGGAAACAGGGAAAGGGTGAAAAAAGCCCGGGCTGATGCCCGGGCCGGGAAGAGGGTTACAGGTTTTTCTTCAGGAACTCGTCCATCATCCGGTAAAGCTCCAGTTTGTTTTCCTCACGTCGGAAACCATGGCCTTCCTTTTTCTTGATGAGCTTGATGTAGGGTTTGCCCAGGTCATCCAGCTTGTTCATCAGTTCTTCGGCCTGTTTGATTTCCACCCTTGGGTCGCGGCGGCCATGGATGATGAACAACGGATCTTCCAGCCTGGCCAGGAGATTGACGGGCGAGGTTTTCTTCATTCGTTCGGCATCTGCCGGATCATCGGGATTGCCGATGGCCCTGTGGAACCAGGCGGTGATTCCGCCTTCCCGGTCGTGCCTTGTGTCCCATTCTTCGAGCATGTCCAGATCCACCACGCCCACATAGTCGATGCCGCATTTGTACAGTTCCGGGGTCATGGTGAGTCCGGCCATGGTGGCATAACCGCCATAGCTTGCGCCATAGATGCACACGCGCCCGGGATCGGCGATGCCTTCCTTGATGGCCCATTTGACCGCATCGCTGATGTCGTCCTGCATCTGCAGGCCCCATTGTTTCCAGGCGCCAACCTGGAACTTGTTGCCGTAACCGCCAGAGCCGCGGAAGTTCATTTGCAGCACTGCGTATCCCCGGTTGGCGAGGAACTGTACTTCCGGATTCCAGCCCCAGTTGTCGCGCGGGCCGTAAGGGCCCCCATGGGGATGGACGATGAGGGGCAGGTTCTTGTTCCTGTCCTTGGGCAGGGTGAGATAGCCGTGAATCAACAGGCCGTCCCGCGCCTTGTAGCTGATGGGTTTCATGTCCGCCATCTGTTCCGGCTTGATGCGCTCGGCCACCTGCGCCAGATAGGTCAGCTTGAGTTTGGGCTCGGTTTCCAGCAGGTAATAGGTGCCGGGGGTCTTGTCGCTGGTGGCAATGACCACGGCGGTCTTTTCATCGTCGGTGAGGCTGGTGATGCGGTTGACGGTGTCGGGCAGCGCCTGGTCCAGGGCTTTCTGGATCTCACCGAATTTCTTGTCCAGATAATGGATTTGGGGTTTGTCCGTGACATAGCCGATGGCCAGCGCCCGATGGTCCCTGGGAGAGAAGCTGGGGCCGCCCACGTCCACTTCGTCATGGCCGAAGAGCAGTTCCTTTTTGCCGGTAGCGGGATTCAACAGATAGGTGGCCAAGCGGTCACGCCCCATGGCAGATACGATATACAGGGATTGGTTGTCCGGTGTAAAGCCCGCATAGCCCGTGCCTTCCTCGCCCAGCTTGCTTCTGGCCAGCACTTTCCAGGGGGCGTCTTCCGTCTCCCGGTAGAGCAGCTCGGCAGTAGCGTCGGATTTGTCCTTGGCGACGATCTGACGAGTGGCGACACGCACCTTGTGATCCCAGTCCATGCCCCAGGCGGTGATGTTGCCAGGGTTGGAGGTAAGACGCTTTTTCCTGCCGTTGTAGATATCCATACGATACAGATCCGGGAACTGCGCCTTTCTTTCGTTGCTTGCCACCAGCACATGTCTGTCATCTTCTTTGAGCCGGTCCACCATGCGCGTGTAGCGGGGTATGAGCTGAATCCCCCTGGATGCCTTGGTCAATACCCGGGGCTTGCTGCCGTCGATATTCACTGCGTTCAACGCAAGGGATTCGTTACCGTCTTCTTCCACATAGAAAAGCAGGCGGCTGTTGCTTGCCCACTGATAGGACGATACATCGCGTTTGGTCAGGGAAGTTACCGCCAGGGGTTTCATGGTGGTGCGGTCGATGACGACCAGATTGCGGCTCTTTCCCACCGGGGCGATGGCCGCTAGGTGTTTGCCGTCCGGAGACAGGCTGACCTGGGAAAATTCATAGTTCTTGAAGAAATACTCCACAGGCAGGGGTTCCGCGGATGCGATCAGGGCAAAACCCAATAGCAGCAAGGCCAGGCTCAACTTTTGTATCATTTTTGTAACACCTTTGGTTTTTTTAATGGATATTCAACGGCTTGTGTTATTTTTTCATTGCTCGCCGCCATTGACAATGGATTGGGATGGGTATTTTTCCGCCAAAGTGTTGCAATTTTGTTGCAAGGGTGGAAAAAACCACTATAAAATGGCATCCATGCGAGTGTATTACTGCCCGCTAAGGCCGGTGGAGGTCACAATAACAAACTCCACTGCTTTACACCAAATTCTCTAGGAGAAAATGTAATGTTCAACAAGCGAAAGACTTTGAGCGCGGCCATTCATCTGGCTTGCAGCGGCGTGGTCGCGTCAGGGCTGATCCTGAGCGGCATGGCCAGCGCCGAGGAAGAAGCTGTCAAGCTTGAGAAAGAAGAGGTCACCGGTTCTCACATCAAGCAGATCGACATCGAGGGCGCCAGCCCTGTCGCGGTAATTTCCCGCGAAGATATTGAGCTGAGTGGTCTGCAGTCGGTTGCGGATGTATTGCGTCAAACCCCCTATAACAGCTTTGGTTCTTTCCGTGAAACCTCGGGTAACACCTTTCAGTCTCAATCCCTGGTAGATTTGCGGGGTCTTGGCTCTTCCCGTACCCTGGTACTGATCAACGGCCGTCGCGCGCCGGCTTCTCCCGTAACAGGGGGTACCGGTGTCGACCTCAACATCCTGCCCCTGGCTGCGGTAGAACGTATCGAGATCCTCAAGGACAGCGCCTCCGCGGTATATGGTTCTGAAGCCATTGGTGGTGTTGTCAACATCATCCTGCGCAAGGACTATGAAGGCGTGGAAGTATCGGCGACTGTAGAGCGGCCCAGCCTCCCCGGCGCAGATGCACAGGGTGGCAGTTTTGCCGCTGGCGGCTCCTATGGAAAGGGTCACTATATATTTACCCTGGAGCAGCGCAACAAGGATATTATTTACTCCCGTGATCGAGACTGGTCCAAAGTCGATTATGGCGATGGTCAGGATTACCTGACTACAGAGGGTATCAGTATTTTTGGTAACACTGTGTACCATGCATTTACTGATGGAACTTTCGAGGTGAAAGGACCTTGTGATCCTCCTGTATATTCCGGTGTCTATGATTACTTTGGTGAGAAGGTCTGTACCTATCCCTATGCCAATGTGTCTGCGGAAACCAACGATATCAAGCGTAGCAATGCATTCCTCTACCTTGACTATGAAGTGAACAACGATACCACCATCTACGCGCAAAACCTGATTTCCCGCGTGGAGTCTTTTGGTCGATATGCGCCTGCGGTTGGTTTCATGTTTGTTGATGCAGATGCGCCAGGTAACCCATATCCCGGCGAACCTATTTTCATGCTCCACCGTTTTGCGGCATTTGGTCCCCGTGACGACACCGCTACCAACTGGCAGTGGGATACCACTCTGGGCGTGAAAGGCACTGTCTGGGATGTGGACTATGATGTCTACGCTCGTTATAACCTTTATGATTCCGACATCGTCGGGCGGAATTACATTCTGGACAGCCAGGCTTCACAGGAAGTTCTGGAAGGTAACTACAATTTCCTGGATCCCTTCTCCATCGATCCGGAACATCTCGCAGCCATGGAGCGTATGCGCCATGACACTACCCGGGATGTGCAGAACAAATACTTCAGCGCCGGTATCAACCTGACGGGCGAAACGCCTTTTGAGCTGGCTGGCGGAAACATCGGTTGGGCAGCGGGTTATGAGTATCGTGATGAAGACTATCAGGATATTTATGACGCCGAGCGCCGTGCGCACAACGTTATCGGCAGTTCCGGTGGATCCAGCGCCGGTGATCGCCAGCAGTATGCGATTTATGGCGAAGCGTTGATCCCCGTCCTGGATACGGTCGAGCTGAGCGCAGCATTGCGTTATGACCACTACAGCGATTTTGGCAGTGAGACTTCTCCGCAGCTGAAAGTACGCTGGCAACCCATGGACAACCTGCTCCTGCGCGCCAGTTGGAGTCAGGGTTTCCGTGCCCCGGCCATGATCGATCTGTATGCTGCAGGGGCGGAAGACCATCCGTTCGTCAAGGACTGGACCCAGTGTGCACTGAAGGGTATTCCTGCCGATCAGTGCCCCACGCAGCAGGTTAATGCCCTTTCTGGTGGCAACCCGGATCTGGAAGCGGAGAATTCCGATTCCTGGAACCTGGGCGCTGTCTGGGAGCCTGTCGAGGATCTGGTTCTGGAGGCCAATTATTACAACATCAAACTGGAGAATGTTGTATCCACTATCAGCCCCCAGACGCTGCTCAATTTCGAGCGCGACGGCATCGGTCTGCCTTCCGGCACCAGTATCGAGCGTGACGCCAACGGCAACATTACCCTGCTGAAGTACGTTACTGCCAACGTAGCGGAGCGTGAAGTCAGCGGTGTAGATATCAGCGCCCGTTACACCTGGGATATCGGCGAATGGGGTGTGCTCAAGCCCGAAGTAACCTGGGCTCATATCAATGAGTACCTGTTCCAGGGATCTCCGGACGTTGATAAGGTTGACATCATCGGTGACTGGGCTCAGCCTCAGGATCGTGTTCAGGGCGCCGTCCGTTGGGATGTCAAGGACTTCACCGTCGGCTGGATCGTCAACTGGATAGCCGGTATGGATGCGGATCCCAACAACATCGACAGCTATGCCCAGCATGATTTCACCTTCACCTACCATGCCGGTTGGGATGGCGATATCACTCTGGGCATCCAGAATGCTTTCGAGGAAGATCCCCCCATCGACACCTCCGTCGACGATGCAAGCAATTTCTATCCGCTGTATCCCATCGATGGCCGTGTATGGAGCCTGACCTACAAGCAGCGTTTCTGAACGTCTTGAAACAGGCTTGAAAGCAACAGACCCCGAACCCTATTGTTCGGGGTCTGTTTTTTCCAAAGATTACTACTTGTCATGCTTTTCGGGTAAACGCATAATCGCCTTTTCATCCGATGCATGAAGCCGTGTTGTCGAGCGGCAAATTACTTCAACACTCAAGGTGCTGTTATGGTACGAAATGCGAAAACCCTGCTGCTGGCAAGCATGCTGGGCATGATTCTGGGCGCAGGCGCCCAGGCGGCAGGAAATCAACAAAAACTCAAATCCGCAGTCGGTGTGCAGGCATCCACTGAAAAGGCCGCCGCCGCCTCGCAGAAGAAGATTGACAGCATCGCCGACAAGACCGAGCAGATGCTCACCGAATACAAACTCACCATGCGTCAGTATGATGCGCTCAAGGGGTATAACGACCAGGTGGCCCGTATCGTTCAATCCCAGAATGAAGAATTGGCGACCATTGACCAGCAATTGCTGGAAATCGATACCACCAACCAGGGTGTGATTCCTCTGATGGCACGCATGGTGGATACCCTGGAAAAATTCGTGGCGCTGGATGTGCCCTTTCTTCCCGAAGAGCGCAGCAAGCGCATCGCGGAGCTCAAGCAGCTTCTGGATAGAGCGGACGTTACCGTTTCTGAAAAGTATCGTCGCATCATGGAAGCCTACCAGGTGGAAATGGAATATGGGCGCACCATCGAAGCCTATACCGCTGAGCTCAACAGCAATGGCAAGAAGCGTTCCGTGGATTTTCTGCGCATCGGGCGCATGACCCTCATGTATCAGACGCTGGACAAGAAGGAAACCGCAGTGTGGGACAACAAAAAGCGCAAGTGGCAGGTGCTGGGTGAGGAATACCGCAAGCCCACCATGCTCGGCCTGCGTATTGCCCGCAAGCAGGCGCCGCCGGATCTGATCAAACTGCCTGTGAGTGCGCCGGAGAAAGTCCAATGAAAAAAACGACCATACTTTTGTTGCTGTTTGGATCGCTGTTTTGTACCTCTGCATTTTCCGCGCAAAGCCTCGACTCTCTGTTAAAGCAGGTCAAGCAGGCCAAGGCGGAAGAAGCGCGGATGAACAAACAGCGTGAAGCCGAGTTTCTCAAGGACAAGGCCAGACAGGCGGAACTGCTGGCGGCGGCCCGGGCGAAGCTGGCGGCGGAAAAGGCTCGTGGCGAGAAGCTCAAACAACAGTTCGATGAAAACGAACAGAAACTGGCCGAAGCCGAAGAGACCCTGGAACGGCGTCAGGGCAATCTGGGCGAGCTGTTTGGCGTGGTACGTCAGGTTGCCGGTGATGTGGCAGGCATCCTCGATGCTTCCCTGGTGTCTTCCCAGTATCCCGGGCGCAGCAAGCGCCTGGTGAAAATGAGCAATGACAAGAAGCTGCCTTCCATTCCCGAGCTGGAAGAGCTCTGGTATGAAATGCAGCATGAGATGACCGAATCCGGGAAAGTTGTAAAATACAAGGATTCGGTAGTGGCCGTGGACGGCACCGAAAGCCAGCAGGAAGTGGTGCGGGTCGGCGTATTCAATTCCGTGTCCAATGGCAAGTTTCTGCGTTATCTGCCGGAAACCGATCAGCTCATCATTCTTCCCCGCCAGCCGGCCACGCGATTCACCGATTTGGCGCAAGCCTTGCAGAACGCCAGCAGCGGTATCGTTCCCATGGCGGTGGATCCGTCCCGAGGCTCCATCCTCAATCTGCTGGTGCAGGCGCCGGATCTGAAAGAGCGCGTAGCCCAGGGCAAGGAAGTGGGCTATATCATCATCGGTCTGGCGATATTTGGCTTCCTCCTGGCGCTGTATCGTTTCATCGCTTTGGGGCTCACCAGCATGAAAGTACGGTCCCAGCTCAAGCATGCCGATCAGCCGAAGAAGAACAATCCTCTGGGGCGGGTGCTGCTTTCCTGGCATGACAACAAGGACGCGGATCTGGAAACCCTGGAGCGCAAGGTGGATGAGGCCGTGGTCAAGGAGGTGCCCAGATTGCAGCGTGGCCTTTCCATCCTGAAAATTCTCGCTGTCATCGCGCCTCTGCTGGGGCTGCTGGGTACGGTTACCGGTATGATCCAGACCTTCCAGTCCATCACCCTGTTCGGTACCGGTGATCCCAAGCTCATGGCCGGCGGTATTTCCCAGGCCTTGATTACCACGGTGCTGGGCCTGATGGCGGCGATTCCCCTGACTTTCCTGCATGCCCTGGTTTCGGCGCGCAGCAAGGCGCTGGTACAGGTGCTCGAAGAGCAGAGCGCGGGAATCATTGCCCGTCACGCGGAGAAGCTTTCCCGTAAGGCATGAATATCAAGTACGCACTCATAGGGGTACTGGAGAACATCCGTGATTTCATGGAGGCGGGTGGTCCGGTACTGTGGATTATTCTGGTAACCGCCTTCATGATGTGGATACTCATCATCGAGCGCTACTGGTTTATCCGCCTGACCTATCCGGGACTGGTCAAACAGGCCGTAGCCCAGTGGGATGAGCGCAAGGATCATCACAGCTGGTACGCGCACCGTATCCGTGATGAACTCATCTCGCGCATTTCGGCGCAGTTGCACCGTGGCCTGGTCATGTTGAATACCCTGGTGGCGCTCTGTCCCCTGATGGGGCTGCTGGGCACGGTGTTTGGCATGGTGCAGGTTTTCGATATCATGGCGATTACCGGCAGCGGCAATGCCCGCCTCATGGCCTCCGGTATTTCCATGGCGACCATTCCCACCATGGCGGGCATGGTGGTGGCGCTCTCCGGGCTGTATTTCAGCGCCCGCCTCAAATTTCATGCGGATTATCTGACCCAGATCGCGGCGGACAATCTGCATATTTCAGACACCAAAGTGGTGGAGAAAAAATGAGACGCAGATACTGTCAAGAAGACGACGAAGCAACCATTGATCTTACGCCCCTGATGGACATCGTGTTCATCATGCTGATCTTCTTCATCGTCACCACTTCCTTTATCAAGGAATCCGGTGTGGATGTGAACCGTCCCAGCGCCAATACCGCAGAACGCAAGGAACATGGCAATATCCTCATTGCGATAACCGCCAATGACGAGATATGGATGGACAAGCGTCCGGTGGATATTCGCGCGGTACGCGCAAATGTGGAACGGCTCAAGGCGGAAAGTCCGGAAGCCTCGGTGGTCATCCAGGCGGACAAGGACTCCAAGAACGGTTTGCTGGTGCAGGTCATGGATCAGGTACATCTGGCCGGCATACTCAATATCTCCATTGCGGCGGTGAAAGACTGACATGTTGCTGCGCCTGCCCATTGCCATCGTTCTGGCGGCGCTGGTTTCCCTGGCGTTGTTCTTTGCCATGCATTTCATGATCAGCCAGGGCAAGGGCGATCTGAACAAGACCCGGGATTATTCCGTTGTGGATTTCGTGCGTCTCAAGCGAGAGTCCGAGACCCGGGTGAAAAAGCGTGTTATTCCCAAGAAACCGCCGCTGCCCAAAGAGCCGCCGCCTCCTCCGGAACTGCAAGTAGCCCAGGATGATGCCGTGGCCATGCCCAACCTGCAGATGGACATGCCGCGTCTGTCAACCTCAGGGGTATCCGGCGGGCCCTTCATCGGTGGAGTGGGACGTGGCGCCAGCACCGGCCAGGGAGATGGCGAGCTGATCCCCCTGGTGAAGATCGCGCCCCGCTATCCGCGCAAGGCCGCCCTGGCTGGCAAGGAGGGCTGGGTCAAGGTGGAATTCACCGTAACCGAGCTGGGCACGGTCAGAGACGTGAGGGTGCTGGAATCCAAGCCCCGGCGATTGTTTGACCGGGCAGCGAAGAAAGCCATCCTGAAATGGAAGTTCAAGCCCCGCGTGGTAGACGGCAAACCGGTCCCCCGCCGGGCGGTGCAGACTATCGAATTCAAGCTGGCGGAGGACGGCTGATGAAGGCGTTCAAGGCGATATTCCTCGTGTTGTTGCTCCTTGGCAGCCAGGCCTGGAGCGCGACCCTGAGTGAGCGCACCTACAAGCGTCTCACGACCATTCAGGAGCTCATGGGCGAGAATAAATACAAGGAAGCCTTGAAGCGCCTGGACGCCCTTGTTTCCCGGGTGCGCAAGGGTGGCTACGAGTATGCCACGGTCATGCAGACCTATGGTTTCGCCTATGCCGCCCAGGATCAGTACAAGAAGGCCATCAAGGCATTCAATGAAGCACTCAAGACCGAAGCCCTGCCGGATCAGGTGCAGCAGAGCATGCGCTACAATCTGGCCCAATTGCATGCGGCCACCAGTGACTGGAAAGCGGCGGCCAGGGCCTACGAAACCTGGCTGGCCAATGCGGAAAAACCTTCAGCGGACAGCTATGCCTTTGGCGCCACCATCTATGCCCAGCTGAAAAACTACGACAAGGCCATCCCCAAGATCCGCAAGGCCATCAGTCTGGCCTCCAAACCCCGGGAAAACTGGTATCAACTGCTGCTGTCCATGCTCTATCAGAAGAAAAAGTATACGCAAGCAGCCAGCGTACTGGAGACCATGGTCGCCTACTGGCCGGACAAGAAGCAATACTGGAACCAGTTGTCTGGCGTGTACTTCACCCTGAGGAAGAACCGCCGCGCCCTGGCGGTACTGGAACTGGCGCACAAGCAGGGCTTCCTGGAAAAAGAACGCGAGCTCATGAATCTGGTGAACATGTATCTGCTCCAGGGCATACCCTACAAGGCAGCGAAAATCCTGGAAGCGGAAATGAAAGCCGGACGCATTCCACGCACCGGGAAGAATCTGCAGAAACTGGGTGAGGCCTGGATGCGCGCCAAGGAAACGGACGCAGCCCTGCGCGAATTGCAGGCCGCTGCCGACGCCCAGGAGAAAGGTATTCTCTTCCTGCGCCTGGCGCAGCTGTACACGGACAAGGAAAACTGGAACAAAGTCGTCAATCTGACAAACAAGGCCCTGACCGCCGGAGGCTTGAAAAATCCGGGCGATGCCTACCTGTTGAAAGGCATGGCGCAATATGAGTTGGGCAAAAAACAAGGCGCCATGGCAAGCTTCAGCAAGGCGCTCAAATACAAGAAATCCAAGCGCCAGGCGGGGCAGTGGCTCAACCACATCAGAACCGAGGGCTCCTGACCGCCTGTCGGAAGGCTTCTTTTTGGAACAGCAACGCCGGCAGTGGAAAAAAGTATACAGGGACTGGCCGGGATAGCCTCTGATCCAGTGAACTAATTTCATGGTATTCAGCTCGCCAATCTTTCTCTTCGGCTTTCTGCCTCTGGTACTGCTGTTCTACTATGTGTCTCCCCGCCAATTGCGCAATGCGGTGTTACTCGCAGCCAGTATCCTGTTTTATGCCTGGGGGGAAGGGTTCTATGTAGGCGTGATGCTGGTTTCCATCCTGCTGAACTATCTGTGCGGCCTGTTGATGGGCGGGGCGATGGAAGCCGGACAACATGTCCGTGTCAGGATGTGGCTCGCCCTTGGGATAGCCGCCAATGTGCTGCTGCTGATTTCCTTCAAATACGCCAATTTCATCGCCGACAATCTGAGTGTGTTGACGGGCGCCCTTGGCCTCGGGCGGCTGGAGCTGGCGCCGGTGCATCTTCCCCTGGGCATCTCCTTTTTCACCTTCCAGGCCATTTCCTATATTGTCGATGTGTACCGCAAGGAAGTGCCGGTGCAACGCAACCTGTGGAACCTGGCTTTGTATATATCCCTGTTTCCCCAGCTCATTGCCGGTCCTATCGTACGCTATCATGATGTGGCTGCGCAGATTCTGGGGCGCAGCCATTCCCTGGAACTGTTCGCATCCGGTGTTCAGCGATTTGTGTATGGACTGGCGAAGAAAGTATTGCTGGCCAATCCTCTGGGTGAAGTGGCGGACAATGTGTTCGCCCTGCAAGGTGATGAGTTGAGCATGGGCCTGGCCTGGATCGGGATACTGGCGTATGCCCTGCAGATCTATTTCGATTTTTCGGGATATTCAGACATGGCCATCGGCCTGGGGCGCATGTTCGGTTTTCGTTTTCTGGAAAATTTCAATTATCCCTATATCGCCCGTTCCCTGCGCGAATTCTGGCGGCGCTGGCATATCTCCCTTTCCAGCTGGTTCAGGGATTATGTGTATATCCCTCTGGGAGGCAGCCGGGTGTCCACCCCCCGGGTATACGCCAATCTGTTCCTGGTGTTCGTGCTTACCGGATTCTGGCATGGCGCGAGCTGGAATTTTCTTGTCTGGGGCTTGAGTCATGGAGTGTTTCTTGCGGCGGAACACGCCGGTTTTTCCCGGATTCTGGCGCGATTGTGGGCGCCTTTGCAGCATGCCTATCTGTTGCTGGTGGTACTCTTTACCTGGGTGTTTTTCCGTGCCGAAAGCCTCGGCCAGTCTCTGGATTATCTGCAAGCCATGGCGGGCCTTGGCGCAGTGCAGTCCAGCGCCCTGGATTATCATCGGGTGTTGAGCAATGAAGCCCTGCTGGCCTTTGCCGTGGGGCTGCCGTTATGTCTTCCCCTGTACCGCGGGCTGAAGGAAAAAGTTGCCGGGCTTGTCCTGTCACAGCCTGGTGCGGCATGGTTGATACATGTTCCGCGGCTGACTCTCCTGGGTGGCATGTTCTTTCTCAGTCTGTTGAAAGTATCTGCCTCCACCTACAATCCCTTCATATACTTCCGGTTCTAGCTCATGAGTGGGAAGCGGAAAATGTACCGGTTACAGGCAGGGTTGCTGACCATCATGTTTCTCGCGGGGATCGTTGCGCCACTGCTCAAGGGCTTGCTGGAGCCGGATGCCAGTATCTCCGCGCGGGAAAAACGCAGCCTTGCCGCCCTGCCTGAGCGTCCGGGAAGTCTTGCCGATGTACAGCGTTATCCCCGCCGTTTCGATGATTATTATGCCGATCATTTCGGCTTCCGGGAAACCCTGGTGAGCTGGTACAAGCAGTTGAAATATGCGTTGGGCGATGCGCCTTCAGCGGATGTGATTCTGGGCAGGAATGGCTGGGTGTTTCTCGGCGGCATCGCCAAGGGCTATACCAAGTATGCGGATCCCGTAGGGGATGCCCGGCATGTGAATCGCTATACGCCGGAAACCCTGGCGGCCATGGCCAATTATCTGGTCGCGGTAAAAAACTGGCTGGCAGTGCGCGGTGTCCGTTATCTGTTTGTGGTAGCGCCGAACAAACACAGCATCTATCCGGAAAATCTGCCCCCCTGGCTGGTGCCGGAGTACCCGGATTCCGCGCTGGATCAACTGCTTGCTTATGTTCGGGAGCATACGGATGTTCCCGTGCTGGATCTGCGTCCAGTGCTTCTCCGGGCCAAGGAGCATGGGGAGGTCTATTATTATCATGACAGTCACTGGAACTGGCTGGGAGCGAATCACGCCCAGCAGGCGATTCGCGAGGAGATAGAAAAATTGATTCCCGGTAGCCTGAATGCAACCCTGTTCCCCATGAAAAAGGGACAGGAAAGGGAAGGGGATTTGCATGCCTTTTTGGGTATGCTGCCGCGGATGCGGCCAGCCCTGGTGCCGGATTTCAAGGGTGATTGCCAGCCACGCCTGGAGCCGCCCGGCGCTGCGCCCAGGGATGTGCACAGCCAGTATTGTGACCGGGGGCGGTTACAGGTGCTGGTATATCGTGATTCCTTTTTTTCTCATCTCGAACCCTATCTGTCGCGGGTGTTTGCGCGTCTGACCTCCATATGGACCAAGGTGGACAAAACCAGCCTGCAAGCCCAACTGGACAAGAACAAGCCCGATCTGGTTATCGAGGAGTGGGTGGAGCGTAATCTTCCCATGGCGCCGGATGCCAGTCCTTTCCTGGAAACCCGCCTCGACCTGTCCAACGCGCAGTCCATTTATACCATGGCGCGTGGTGACTTGCGTTTCAATGCGCGCATCCGTGTATTGTCGTTTACGGCGACAAAGCTGGTACTGGAGAGTATTGGAAATGATCCTTATATGCAGCTGCCGCGTCTGTCCCTTGCGCCTGACGGTGCTTATGTGATGCATATCCGCCTGCGGGTGGAGAAAAAATCCGGCCTGGAAGTCTATTATTCCGCCGGGGACAGCCCGGAGTTTTCCGCCGCCCGCGTGCTGAAACGGCCACTGACGCCGGGAGAAAACGATATCTGGCTGCGCCTACCGGCGCAGGGGCTGGGCAGTTATCTGCGTCTTGACCCGATTTGGGCCGAGGGACGGGTGGAGTTGGATGCGTTGGAGGTTCTACGCCTGGCTCCCCGGAAAAAGGCCGGTGGATAAAGGCGCCGCCTGTCGCGTTCAGCCGCTCATCAGCACCAGCTTGCCCAGGGTGTGCCCTTCTTCGATGAGGCGGTGTGCCATGGCGGCTTCTTCCAGTTGGAACATGCGGCTCACCTCTACCCGCAGTTTTCCCTCACTCATCCATTCCCCCCCAAGGCGCAGAATCTCGCCCTGATGAGCGAGTGCTTCCTTGAGATTTTTCAGGGCGGGAGTGAGCATCAGGGTAAAGGCGATGCTCAGGTTGCGGTTGCGCGCTTCCGAGGTGAGCAGTCCCTGGCCGGGATCGAGTATGGTAACAATGGATCCGTACTCCCGGATCAGGGGCAGGGATTGGCGAAACACCTCCGGTCCCACGGTATCGAATACCAGATCGACCCCCTCGCCGTCGGTGGCTTCCTTTACGATGGATTCCAGATCGTCTGTCCGGTAGTCGATAACTGTATCGGCGCCCAGTTCCCGGACGAACGCGGCTTTTTCCGCTGAGCTGACGGTGGTGAGTACCCGGGCTCCGCGGATTTTCGCCAGTTGTACGGCGATATGACCCACGCCACCCGCGCCCGCATGAATCAGAACTGTTTGTCCTTCTTCCAGGCGTCCACGGTCATACAGCGCTTCCCAGGCAGTAATCAGCGCCAGTGGCGCGGCGCCGGCTTCCGGGAAGTTGATGCGTGCCGGCATGAATTCCGCCCGGTTTTCCTCCAGTACGGTGAATTGCGCATAGTTGCCCTGTTCCCGCCCCAGGCCACCGTGGCAGAACCAGACCTTGTCGCCGGGCTGGAAGCGTGTGACTTCCTCGCCGATAGCGACCACTTCTCCGGCGCCATCACAGCCCAGGATTGCCGGAGGCCGGGCATCGTGGAACAGCCCCCGGGCGCGCAGCTTGGTATCGATGGGGTTGATGCCAGCGGTGTGCAGACGCACCTTGATTTGGCTGGAGGCGGTGATTTCCGGCTCAGGCAGTTCCTGAAGCTGGAGTACCTCCGGCCCCCCAATGTCGGTCATGACAACGGCTTTCATGATCTCTCCTGTTGCGAATTCCGATTTCTGCTATCTTCCCCGGATGAATGCTTCCATGCAAGCCATAGTTGATTTGCAATCCCGCCTCAGGGCTTGCCGTCAGTGCCCACGAATGATCCCTCCCGTGGTCGTGGGCAAGCCCTTGCTGTCGCCGGTGCTGGCCATTGGCCAGGCGCCGGGCGAGCGGGAAGGACCGGCGGGAAAACCCTTTGCCTGGACGGCGGGCAAGACCCTGTTCAAGTGGTTTGAAACCCTGGGCGTGGACGAACACAGGTATCGGTCTCATGTCTATATGGCAGCTATATGCCGCTGTTTCCCCGGCAAGAATCCCAAGGGCGGCGATCGTGTGCCGAGCCGGGAAGAGATTGCCGCCTGTTCGGTCTGGCTGGAACAGGAGTTCGCTGTTCTCAGGCCTCGTCTGGTGATTCCCATTGGCAAGCTGGCCATTGGCCGGATCATGCCTGTGGACAAGCTTGCGGAAGTCATAGGCCGACAGTTTGAAATGACCCTTTGGGGAAAACAGGTAAGCGTGATACCCTTGCCACACCCTTCCGGGGCATCCACCTGGCATCGTACCGAGCCAGGCATCGGACTGTTGCGTCAGGCGTTGTCCCTTGTTGGAGAACATCCGGCCTGGAAGGAAGCCTTTTCTCCCAACCGAGTGAAACTGGAATGAATGTGGAACAGGAGCTGCGGGAGCGCAGCGGCGGGCGCTGTGAACTTTGTGGCAGTGAACAACAACTGAGCGCCTATGAGGTGCCGCCGGACAGTGATGGCAGCGCCGATCAAAGCGTGTTGCTTTGCGATGTGTGCCGAACCCAGATCGAAAACCCCGATGCTGTTGAGCCAAATCACTGGCGCTGCCTGAATGGCAGCATGTGGAGCCAGCAGCCGGCGGTACAGGTCATGGCCTGGCGCATGCTCAATCAATTGCGCGAGGAAGGCTGGCCCCAGGATTTGCTGGATATGCTTTATCTGGATGACCCGACTCTCGCCTGGGCGCAATCTGCCGAAATGGGGCCGCAAGAGGAAGAGATGATTCATCTGGACGCCCATGGCGCGCGTCTGGAAGGGGGTGACACGGTAGTGTTGATCAAGGATCTCAATGTCAAGGGCGCCAATTTTACCGCCAAGCGGGGCACGGCGGTACGCAATATATCCCTGGTTCGGGATGACCCGGAGCAGATCGAAGGCCGGGTCAATGGCCAGCAGATCGTTATTCTGACCCGCTATGTGAAGAAGTCAGGCTGACGGGCGTCGGGGAGTCAGGCGGCGCGGGTAGCGCAGAACCTGGCCCCCAGCAGCCGGGAAACTAGCAGCCAGGCGAGAATGCCGGCGGCGTCGGCGATCATGTCGGCTACGGAAAAGAAACGGCCAGGTACGAAATACTGGGCGCATTCCAGGGCGATTCCATAGGCGATCAGGGGCAATCCATGCTGCCAGTTGAAGGTACGCGATGGCCAGCCGGCATGGGTCAGGGCGGCCAGCAGCAGAAACACCAGGGCATGCCCCAGCTTGTCGTTGATGTTTTCCTGGATTGCCTCCGGCAATGGCGTCAACGCCATGTAGGTGACAAGCAAAAGAGCCAGACCGAGAAACAGTCTGGCTCCCATCTGGTTGCAGCGGCAGTGGCTCACTTGTCCTTGTTTTCCTTCTGTTCACGGGCTACCGCCCGATAGCCGATATCCTTGCGGTACTGCATGTTGTTCCAGTGAATCTGTTCCGCCAAAGCGTAGGCCTTGTGCTGGGCTTCGGTAACGTTGTCGCCCAGGGCGGTGACACACAGCACCCGGCCACCGGCGGTTACGATCCGGTCGTCCTGCAGCGCAGTACCTGCATGGAATACCTTGGTGTCGGGAGCGTCCTGTTCCGGCAGGCCTTCGATGACATCGCCGGTTTCATAGCTGCCAGGGTAGCCGCCAGCGGCGAGCACCACGCCCAGCGCGGCGCGACTGTCCCATTCGGCCTTTTCCTCGTCCAGCTTTTGGTCCAGCGCGGCCAGGCAGTGGGCGACCAGGTCGGACTGCATGCGCAGCATGATGGGCTGGGTCTCGGGATCGCCGAAACGGCAGTTGAATTCCATCACCTTGGGGTTGCCTTCGGTGTCTATCATCACGCCGGCATAGAGAAAGCCGGTGTAGGGCGTGCCTTCCGCGGCCATGCCGGCGATGGTGGGGCCGATGATCTGTCCAAGGATTTTCTTGTGGATGTCCTCATTTACCACCGGGGCGGGGGAATAGGCGCCCATGCCGCCGGTATTCGGGCCGGTGTCGCCATCCAGGGCCGCCTTGTGATCCTGGGAGGAGGCCATGCTGAGCACGTTCTTGCCGTCCGCCATGACGATGAAGCTGGCTTCCTCGCCATTGAGAAACTCTTCGATGACCACCTTGTGTCCGGCTTCGCCAAAGGCATTGCCCGAGAGCATGTCCCGCACCGTGTCTTCGGCGGTCTTCATGTCATGCGCCAGGATTACTCCCTTGCCCGCGGCCAGACCGTCGGCCTTGATGACGATGGGCGCGCCCATCTTGTACAGATACTCCAGCGCTTCGTCCACATCACTGAAAGTGCCGTAGGCCGCGGTAGGGATTTCATGGCGTTCCATGAAGTCCTTGGCGAAAGCCTTGGAGCCTTCCAGGCGGGCTACCCGCTTGCTGGGGCCAAAACACTTGAGGCCGGCGGCGGTGAATATGTCCACGATGCCGGCCACCAGGGGTTGTTCCGGCCCAACGATGGTCAGGCCGATGTCGTTCTGCAGTGCGAAGTTGCGCAGGGCTTTGGGATCGTCGGCCGCGATATCCACGTTTTCCAGCTTTTCTTCCCGTGCCGTGCCCGCATTGCCGGGAGCCACATAAACCTTTTCCGCCAGGGGGGATTGCGCGGCTTTCCACGCCAGTGCGTGCTCCCGACCCCCGCCGCCCACGATGAGAATGTTCATGCTGTCTGCCTCCTCAGTGCCTGAAATGGCGCATGCCGGTAAAGACCATGGCCATGCCGTGTTCATTGGCTGCGGCGATGACCTCTTCGTCGCGCATGGAGCCACCGGGCTGGATTACGGCGACAATGCCGGCCTGGGCGGCATTGTCGATGCCATCGCGAAAAGGAAAGAAAGCATCCGAAGCCATTACCGAACCCGGTACTTCCAGTCCTGCGTGCTCGGCCTTGATGCCGGCGATGCGAGCGGAATTGACCCGGCTCATCTGCCCGGCCCCCACGCCTATGGTCATGTTGTTCTTACCATAGACGATGGCGTTGGATTTTACGAATTTTGCCACCCGCCAGCTGAACAGCAGATCGGCCATTTCCTGCTCGCTGGGCTGGCGCTGGGTAACCACCTTCAGTTCGCCGTACAGGGAAAGATCCGCATCCTGTACCAGTAGTCCGCCATTTACCCGTTTGAAATCAAGACGTTGCGCCGGAGTTTCGGGCCACTGGCCGCAGCTCAGCAGACGTACGTTCTTCTTTGCCGCAACTACCCCGGCTGCTTCGGCGGACACTTCGGGAGCAATGATGACTTCCACGAACTGCCGGTCCACGATGGCCTGTGCGGTGGCCGCGTCCAGTTCGCGGTTGAAGGCAATGATGCCGCCAAAGGCGGATTCCGGGTCAGTGGCGTAGGCCTGCTCATAGGCGTCCAGCAGACTCGCGCCTATGGCCACCCCACAGGGGTTGGCGTGCTTGACGATGACGCAGGCCGGGCCTTCGCTGAACTGTTTCACGCATTCCAGGGCGGCGTCCGTATCGCCAATGTTGTTGTAGGAAAGCTCCTTGCCCTGAAGCTGCTGGGCAGTGGCGACGCAGGCTTCCTGAACATCGTCTTCGCGGAAAAAAGCGGCTTTCTGATGAGGGTTTTCGCCATAGCGCATGGTCTGCACCTGACGGTATTGCAGGTTGATGGTGTTGGGAAAGTCCTGGCGTTCGCCATTGTCGCCGATGCTTCCCAGGTAGTTGGCGATGGCGCCATCATAACGGGCGGTGTGCTCGAAGGTTTTCACCGCCAGGCGGAAGCGCAAGCTGTCACTCAGGGCATTGCCATTGTTCTTCATCTCGGAAAGGATAAGGGCATAATCGGCGGGATCCACCACCACCGCGACGTCCTTGTGGTTCTTGGCCGCGGCGCGGATCATGGTGGGGCCGCCGATATCGATGTTCTCGATGGCCGTGGCCAGGTCGCAGTCCGGATTGGCAATGGTTTTTTCAAAGGGATAGAGGTTTACCGCCACCAGATCGATAGGGCCGATGCCATGTGTTTCCATGATGGCGTCATCCGTGCCCCGTCGGCCGAGTATGCCGCCATGAATCTTCGGATGCAGGGTTTTCACCCGGCCGTCCATCATTTCCGGAAAACCGGTGTAGTCGCTGACTTCGATAACCGGGACGCCATTGTCGGCCAGCAGCTTTGCGGTGCCGCCGGTGGAAAGTATCTCCACCCCGGCCTGGGTCAGGCCCTGGGCGAATTCCAGGATACCTTCTTTGTCGGATACGCTGAGGAGCGCGCGAGTGATTGCAGTCATGTCGGGAGTTCCTGAATGGGTTTTGAAACGGGGACAGTGGAAAAAGCGGATAATTCAGTCGATATGGAAGCGGGCCAGCTTTTTGCGCAAGGTGCTGCGGCTGATGCCCAGCAGGATGGCGGCCTGGGTCTGGTTTCCGCCGGTATGTTCCATCACGGTTTGAAACAGGGGACGCTCCACTTCTTCCATGACCATCTGGTAGATGCCGCTCGCGGCGTGTCCATCCAGCTGGGCAAAATAGGCGTTCAGGGCATCCCGTACACAATCCGCAAGCGAGTCCTCGCGGTGTTTCTTGCCCACCATCAGTGCATCGACCTTGCCACCATGGTCTTTGTCTTCGAAACTCATGCTGCCTTTTCCCCCTTGCCCGGATCAACGAAATAGCGTTTGACCAGTTCCAGCTGGTCCCGGGTAGTTTCCATCTTGTTGATTTCCTGCCGAAATTCTGCGGCCCCCCGCATCTGCCTGCTGTACCAGGCGATATGCTTGCGCGCAATGCGTACCCCGTGCCGGGCGCCGTAGAGATCGTACAAGGCGTCCAGATGTTCCATCAGCAGATTCCCGATCCACTGTGGTGATGGTGGCGAAAGCAGCTCACCATGCGCGAGGTAATGGGCAATCTGTCGAAAGATCCAGGGTCTGCCCTGTGCTGCGCGGCCTATCATGATAGCGTCAGCGCCGGTAAATTTCAGCACCTGGCGCGCCTTTTTTTCATCCCGGATATCGCCATTGGCCACGATGGGAATGCTAACCGATTGTTTTACCAGACGAATGGTCTGATACTCGGCTTGTCCGGAGAATTTGCAGGCGCGGGTGCGACCGTGGATGCTGAGCATGCGTATGCCGCTTTGTTCGGCGATACGGGCGATATTCAGGGCATTCCGGCTGTCCCGATCCCAGCCGGTGCGTATCTTCAGCGTGACCGGCACGCTTACCGCGGCTACCACGGCTTCCAGGATTCTGCCCACCAGCAGCTCGTCCCGCAGCAGGGCGGAGCCGGCCGCCACCTTGCAGACTTTTTTGGCCGGGCAGCCCATGTTGATGTCGATGATGTCGGCGCCATGATCGACATTGATCTGCGCCGCGCGCGCCAGTTTTGCCGGATCGGTGCCGAGAATCTGCACCGCAATGGGCGGCGCCTCGCCCTCCCTGCGCATGCGGGTCTGGGTTTTGCGGCTGGCCCACAGACTGGTATCGGCGCTGATCATTTCGGAAAACGCCAGGCTTGCGCCGAAACGGCGGCACAGATTGCGAAACGGCAGATCCGTGATGCCAGCCATGGGCGCCAGCAGCAGATTGCCTTTCAAGGGGATGTTGCCAATCTTCATGAGCCGGCGGGCAGCAGGTTCAGTTCAAAACCGGAAACGCCGATTTGCGGCGGGAGCAGCAGCAGATGCACTTCCAGGGTTTTTCCTGGCGCCAGAGATCGGTCCCCGGCAGGTGCTTCGGGTTGGTAGACAGAGGCGGGAAGGGTGCGTCTGGCCATGACCTTCTGGTTTGTGTCCAGCAGGCCCAGTTGCAGAGCGGGTGGTGGTTGTGGGTCAGAGCCATCATTGCGCAGCAGCAGATCCAGCCGATAGGCTCCCGGGTGAGCGGAATAGGGTTCGAACAGGCGGTCGAGAACGTGAAAATTCTGTGAAGCTTCGGCCGGGAAGGGCTGGCAGCCAAAATAGGGACAGATTTTTGCCGCCAGCTTCTGAATCTGCGGATTTTCCAGCAGCGGGTTTCTTTGCAGCCAGGCCAGTTGCGCGAGGATGCCCAGCCCCAGGAGAATGCTCAGGAAAATGGTGGCTGCCGAGGTTTTTCTTCGGTAGTCGGGGAGTTCCGGAGCGAAGGGTTCATGATCCGGCGGTTCGCCGCCTGCATCCGGTGCATCCGGGGCGTCCTGGTGTTCGTCCAGGAGAAGCGTATCAGGCCGGGTAATCTCATCCAGGGGCTGGGTGTCGGGAAGGAGACTTTCCTGATCCTCCTGAAATTCCGCCTCGGGGAGAAAATCCGGGCCGGAAAATTCATCCCCGAGCTTGTCGTTTCGATGCTTTTCCAGACTACGTTCCAGATCTTCCAGCAGCTCGCGCATTTCTGCATCATTCGCGCGAGTGTTTTCTGTCTTGCCAGTGTCCACGGGGTTACCCTTGGCTGCACTGAAGATATTGTGGCATTCGCTGCATACCACCTTGTGTCCGGCTTCCTTGAGAGTGCTGGAGGGGATGTTGTAGATGACCTGGCAGTGGGGACAGCGAATCTTCATGCACGTAACCCCTGAAGGCGTACCCAGCCTTCCAGGACGGCCGGAGGCTCAAAACCGATATCGGGCGCATAGGCCTGGATCACCTGATCCGCCTGATCCTGAAGAACGCCCGACAGCAGCAGCTGCCCCCCGGGAGATACCAGGGAGCGGATCAGGGCGGACAGATCGATGAGGACATTGGCCAGAATGTTCGCCAGGACCACATCCGTTTCCTGTGGATGAAATTCATCTGCGGCAAGGGTGGTCAGGCGCTCGCTCACCCCATTGCGCCTTGCGTTGCTGCGGGTGGCGACCAGCGCCTGGGGATCGTGATCCACGGCGATGGCCTGGCGCGCGCCGCGTTTCAGGGCGGCGATGGCGAGGATGCCGGAACCGCAACCAAAATCGATGACGCTCTTGTCTTGCAGGTCTGTGCCGTCTATCCATTCCAGACAGAGGGCCGTGGTCGGATGGGTGCCGGTGCCAAAGGCCAGTCCGGGATCGAGATGAATGATCGTGGCATCCGGCTGATCGATTTCGCGCCCGGTGGGGCAGATCCACAGCTTGCGACCGAAACGCATGGGCTGGAAATGGTCCAGCCAGGCTCTTTCCCAGGCCTGGTCTTCGAGTATTTCCAGGCTGAGATTGCGGCTGTTCTCCAGATTCAGCGCCGCGTCGATACGGGCGCGCAGGTGATCTGCGTCAGTAGCGCCCTCAAACAGGCCTGTGACCCGTGTATCCCGCCACAAGGGCATGGCGCCAGGGGGTGGCTCGAGCATGGGTTCATCCCGGGCGTCCTCCAGGGTGATGGACAGGGCGCCCAGTTGTTCGAACAGCAGTTCAACCAGGGGCGCCCGGGATTTTTCCACTTCTAGATGTGCTTGCAGCCAGGGCATGTCGGGTAATGTCCTTTGTCTTTGCCGGGAGACCACCCGGGTTTGCCCGCGGTGGTCATGATCGGGCATTCTACCGGTAAATGAGAGTGCCGACCGTGAATTGTGTCCACCTCAGCCGGGCAGATGCTGCTCCAGCCAGTCCCGAATCCAGTGGCTGGCGCGGTTGCCGGCGAAACGCGCCACTTCCTTTCCGTCAACGAACAGCATGATCGTGGGAAAACCCCGCAGTTTGTACTGGCCGGCCAGTTTCATGTTCTCGCCTTCGTCCACTTCCACCTTTACCAACTCGACCCGGTCTGCCATTTCGTCCATGACCCGCTGCAGATGGGGGGCGATGGCATGGCAGGGGGCGCACCAGTCCGCCCAGAAATCGACCAGCACCGGTTGCCTTGCGGAAGCATCGAGAACGATTTGCGCAAAATCATGCAGATCCGCGGTTTGGGTGGCTGTGGTTTTTGGTAGTTTGTTCATGCTGTCTTGTCATGTATTCGGGTAGCCTGGCGCTGTTCCGACAGAGTCCCGGGTGAATCGAAAAAACAGGATTTCCGATGATCTCTTCCGGTGCAGCCCCTCATCCGATGGGTTCGCGAAATGATCGGATGGTAACCTGATCGCTCTGTCCTTCCAAGACTTGTGTTCGTCCAGGCCGGCATATGCCGCGCGTCGTCGCCAGGAAGCGGAAAATTTTACGCGCTTCTGTATGGCGCATGGGTTTTTTGGCATACTGGGCTCCCTTTTTGTTACCAATACCGTGATTCATGAGCGCCAATCTGATCCGTATCGCCACCCGTAAATCCCCCCTCGCCATGTGGCAGGCGGAACATGTTGCCGCTGCCCTGAGGACGGCTCATCCCGGCATTCAGGTCGAGCTGCTGGGTATGAGCACCCAAGGCGACAAGATTCTGGACACGCCCCTGGCCAAGATTGGCGGCAAGGGGCTGTTCGTAAAGGAGCTGGAGCAAGGCATGCTCGATGGCAGCGCGGATATTGCCGTGCATTCCATGAAGGATGTCCCGGTGGAGCTGCCCCAGGGCCTGCATCTGCCGGTCATCATGGAGCGGGAAGACCCCCGTGATGCCCTGGTATCCAATGACTATGCCAGCCTGGACGAACTGCCCGAGGGAGCCAGGGTGGGCACCTCCAGCCTGCGCCGCCAGTGCCAGCTCAGGGCAGGGAGACCGGATCTGAAGCTGTTGCCCTTGCGTGGCAACGTGAACACCCGCCTGCGCAAGCTTGATGAAGGCGAATACGATGCCATTGTGCTTGCGGCTGCGGGTCTGATCCGGCTGGATTTTGCGCATCGTATTCGTGCCTTCATCGAACCGGGGCAAAGTCTGCCGGCCATTGGTCAGGGAGCAGTGGGCATAGAATGCCGGGCCGATGATGCGCGGGTGAATGATCTCATTGCTCCTTTACATCATGCCGATACCGCGAGCCGGGTGCTGGCGGAGCGGGCCATGAACAACCGTCTGGAAGGCGGCTGTCAGGTGCCCATTGCTGGACACGCGATTCTTCAGGGGGAAGAACTGTGGCTGCGTGGTCTGGTGGGCAGCGAGGATGGCAAAACCATTGTGCGTGACGAGATACGCGGCCCCAGGGAAGAGGCGGAAGTCATGGGCGTGACCCTGGCAGAGCGGCTGCTGGCAGATGGCGCGGACCAGATTCTGAAAAACCTGTATGCCCGGTAACATCAACCCGAATCCGGCTGACTGCCCATGACTTGTGATCTGCAAGGGATGAGCGTGCTGGTGACTCGCCCCGAAGGCCAGGCGCATGCCCTCTGCGCCCTCATCGAAAAGGCCCATGGACGCCCCCTGCGCTTTCCCGCCATGGAAATTGTGCCCCTGGACACGCAACCGGCAAGACAGGTGCTGGCGGCCGCGGGCGATGCTGAGTTGCTGGTCTTCATCAGCGCCAATGCAGTCAGTCATGCGTTTCCCCTGCTACCGGAAGCCTTGCCCCTGGACCTGCGGATTGCCGCCATCGGCGATGCCACTGCCCGGCGTCTGGAAGAGGCGGGTTTGCCGGTCACCCTGAAACCGGAAGGCCGCTTCGACAGCGAAGGTCTGCTGAGCCTGCCGCAGCTGCAGGATCTCGCTGGCAGCAAGGTCATTATCGTGCGTGGACGTGGCGGACGGGAAAAACTGCGCGCCGGACTGGAAGCGCGGGGAGCGCAGGTAAGCTATGCGGAAGTCTATGAGCGGCGGCGTCCCCGGCGTGATGCGCGCAATCTGGTGCAAGGCTGGGAGCAGCTGGTCGATGTGGTCACGGTTACCAGTTCCGCGGTGCTGGACAATCTGTTGCGGATGCTGGGGGACGCGGGCGTGGAAAGGCTTCGGCAAACGCCTCTTGTGGTGCTCAGTGAACGCACCGCGGAACATGCCTTCAATCTCGGCTGTGAATCCATCTGGGTAACGGAACAGGCCGGCGATCATGGTATTCTCCGGGCATTGTGTGAAATCCGGGAAGAACATTCATGAAATCCTTTTTGCGCTACCTGACCAGCGAGCAGGCAACCAACCGGCTGGTAGTTGTCGGTATCGTGCTGGGCATACTGTTTGGCATGTTTCTGCCGGAATGGGCCCTGGCGCAAAAAGCCCTGGGCAAGGC
Source organism: Sedimenticola sp. (assembly GCA_026985055.1). Classification (GTDB taxonomy): domain Bacteria; phylum Pseudomonadota; class Gammaproteobacteria; order Chromatiales; family Chromatiaceae; genus Thiolapillus. The sequence continues at coordinate 64,060 of JALSQZ010000058.1, forward strand.
TTTCGTCGCCTTCCTCAAGATGCTGGTGGTGCCTTTGGTGTTTGCTTCCATCTATGTTGCCATCTCCGGCCTGGGCGGGCTGGATCAACTGCGCCGCATCGGTCTCAAGACCGTGGGTCTGTATGTGCTGACCACCGCCCTGGCAGTGCTGCTGGCCATCATTGCCATGAATCTGTTTCCCATTGGCGATGCGGTTTCCGCCGAGGGATTGACTTATGACCGGGCCAGGAATGTGGCGCCGTTTTCCCTGGGCAGCATGCTCCTGAGCTTCATTCCCACCAATGTGTTCAAGGCTCTGGCCACCGGTTCCATGATGCAGGTGATCGTGTTTGCGATTCTGTTCGGTATCGCCAGCCTGTATCTCGAAGAAAAACACCATAGCGTGATGCTGGACGTGTTTACCGGCATCAGCGAGGCCATGCTCAAGCTGGCGCGCTGGGTGATACTGTTCACTCCTCTGGGAGTGTTCAGCCTGATCAGCTATGTGGTGGCGGACCAGGGGGTGCAGACCATCATCGATCTGTGGAAATACATCCTGCTGGTGCTCGGGGTGCTGCTGTTGCATGGATTGCTTACCCTGCCGGCGGTGATGGCCCTGTTCGCGCATATCAACCCCTACCGTTATCTGAATCGCATCAAGGAAGTGCCCTTGATGGCCTTTTCCACCGCCTCCAGTGCCGCGACCCTGCCGGTGAGCATGCGCGTGGCGGTGGAGAAGGGCGGGGTGCAAAAGGAAACCGCCAGTTTTGTCCTGCCCCTGGGAGCCACGGTTTCCATGGATGGAACCGCGGCCTATCTGACTATCGCCGTGCTGTATATCGCCAATCTGGCGGGGCTGCCCATGAGCTTTGGCGACCAGCTGTTGCTGGGCTTTACCGTGGTGGCCCTGAGCGTGGGGGTGGCGGCCCTGCCCAGCGCTTCACTGGTGATGATGGTCGTGATTCTCAATCAGGCGAGCCTGCCCATAGAATACATGGCCCTGATCGTGGTCGTGGATCGCATTCTGGACATGGCGCGTACTTCCCTGAATGTCACCTCCGACATGGTGGTGGCCAAGACCGTGGATACCATCAACAAGCGGAGCATGAGTGAACAAAAAGACTGAAGCCCGTCCCACCGTGGTCATCGACATGGCCGCGGAACAGGAAGCGCCAGCGCCCAGGCCGGCTGGCCGGATGCCTTTGTTGCTGGCATTGCTCGCCCTGTTGCTCGCCGCCGCGGGGCTCGGTGGGGGCTATTACTGGTGGCAGCAGATGCGCATGGATCTGGAACGCATGACCGCCCGCGCCGAGGCGGCTGCACAGTTACAGCAGGAATTGCAGGCCAGCCTGAGCCAGGCGCGCAAACTGCTGGACAGGCAGCAACAGACCCTTGCCCGGCTCGATCCCGGCAAACGGCTGGATGAGGCCTTGTCGGCAAGCCGTGAATCCCTGGAGAAGCAGCATCGGCTGATGCGCGCCGAGCGCACCCGCATGGAACAACGGGAAGTGGAGTTGCGTGCCACCATTGCCGATCTGCGCAAGCGTCTGGGAAAGCCGGACAAACGCTGGATGGTGGCTGAAGCCGAATATCTGATCGGCATTGCCCGGCGGCGTCTGGAACTCATGGGAGATACCGGAACCGCCCTGGCCGCCCTGGCGGAAGCCAGTCAGCGTCTCGCGGATACCGGCGATGCGCAGTGGGATGGGTTGCGTGACGATATTGCCCGCCAGATGGGCGCATTGAAGGCAGCGCGATCCAATGACCGTCACGCCTTGCTGAAGAAGCTCGACGAACTCAAGCCGGGGCTGGCCGGGCTCGTGGCCAGGGTCGTCGCGGAACAAGAGCAGGCTGTCCCCAGGCCTGCTGCGGAAACCGCCGAAACGGATGAACATGATCTGCGCAACCTGGGCCGGGATCTGTTTCGGGGCCTGAAGGAAAGCGTGCGCCTGCGTCATCATGATCAGCCGGCAAGGAATCTGCTGCTCGATGGCCAGGAAGAATTGCTGCGTCAGAATCTGAACCTGATTCTGGAAACCGCGCGCCTGGCCGTGGTGCAGGAGGATGCCGTTCTCTACCGGGACAGCCTGATTCGTCTGGAGCGCGGTATACAGCGCTATTTCCGCACGGAGGCGGATTCGGTGCAGGCTTTGCTGGCCCGGATCAGAGCCTTGCGCTCTGCCGATCTGAATCCCGCCTTGCCGGATCTAGGCCCCCTGCTGGAAGCATTGCGCACCCGCCAGCAACTCGCCTTCGGTTCCGGGGGAACGTCGTGAGGTTGCTGCTTCAGGCCTGTTTGTTTCTGCTCCTGGGTGGCCTGGCCGCCTGGGCCATCCGGCATGATCCCGGATATGCCTTTCTTGCCTGGGGCAACTGGTCTTTGGAAACCAGTCTGGTGATGCTGACGGTGCTTGGCGCGACCGCGTTGGGACTGCTCTACTACCTGTTGCGCATGTTGCTGGGGGTGTTCCATGCACCGGGGAAGGTTGCCGCCTGGCGCCAGACCCGGCGCCAGCGCATGGCCCGCCAGCGTCTCACCCGGGGATTGCTGGAATTTGCCGAAGGGCACTGGGACAGGGCGGAAAAACTGCTCATGCAGGACGCCCAGTTGTCGGACACGCCTTTGCTCAACTATCTTTCCGCGGCCCGTGCGGCGCAGCGCCAGGGCGCCTACGAGCGTCGTGATGCCTATATCCGCATGGCGCACCGGCATATGCCCACTGCGGATGTCGCGGTTGGTCTCACCCAGGCGGAACTGCAATTGGCTCACCAGCAGTTTGAGCAGGCTCTGGCCACCCTCAAGCATCTGCGAGTCGCGGCGCCCCGGCACAGTCATGTATTGCGTCTGCTGGCCCGTCTGTACGAACAGCTGGGTGACTGGGAGCAGTTGCGCCAGTTGTTGCCGGATCTGCGCAAGGCAAGAACAGCGCCTCCTGAGGAGCTGAACGTTCTGGAAAAGCGTATCTGGCTGGCCTTGCTGGAAGCAGCAGCGCTTTCCCTGGAACCCAGTCGACTGTATACGGTCTGGCAAAAGATGCCCAAAGTCCTGCATCAGGATCCCGCCATGATTGTCGCCTATGCGGGCTGGCTGCATCGACGCCAGCATGACGCGGAAGCGGAAGCCTTGCTGCACAGGCTGCTGAAGAAAAGCTGGAATGAAGAAGCGGTAAAACTGTACGGGCTGTTGCAAATGGATGATGCGGCGGCTGCGCTGACCCGGGTGGAAGCCTGGTTGAAAGGACGGGAGCTGAACCCCGTGCTGTTGCTCGCCCTGGGTCGCTTGAGCCTGCGTGACCGGCTCTGGGGCAAGGCACGCAGTTACCTGGAGGCGGCGATAGCCAATGGCGCGGGTCTGGATGCCCGACGGGAACTGGGAAGACTGCTGGACGCCCTGGGAGAACAGCAGGCCGCAGCGGATGTCTATCGCCAGGCAGTGCTGGCGCAGCCGGGGGCAGCACCAGTTACTCTGCCTGAGCATATTCCCCAGGCCAATCTGGGCGATGCGCGTGGCGCTGCAGAGCATGTGCTTCCCGATCTGCAGGAGCCCTTGACGGAAAGCTGATCCATGGGGCTGGAAGGTAGTATAAGCATCGATCTGCAGCTGGATGGGTTCGCCGTGGCTGAAGTGGCCATTGCTTCCCGTCGCCCGGTGCATGCATCCCGGGTGCTGGAGGGAAAGCCCGCGGACGAGGCCCTGGGGTTTCTTGGTATGCTGTTCAGCGTCTGTGGCACGGCCCAGTCCTGTGCTGGCGTGCGAGCTTGTGAGCAGGCTCTGGACCATGTCGAAGCCCCGATGGTGGCTGCGCGCCGCAATTTGATGGTGCAGCTGGAAAGCTTGCGTGAACATCTGTGGCGACTGTTTCTGGATTGGCCACCGCTGCAGGGGGAAGAAGAGGACGGGGATGCGATGCAGAAGATGCTGCGTCTGCATGCGGCTCTGTCAGGCATGCTCGATCCGCAGCAGGACCTGTTCCGTATTTCCGGGTCTGTAGCGCTTGTGGATGATGGGGACTGGCAGCGCCTGACGGGCCAGTTGTCCGCCCTGGTGCAAGAACGGGTTTTTGCTCAATCTCCGGAAAGCTGGCTGGAGCTGGCGGACGTGCAGGAGCTCGATTCCTGGGCTGGCAGAACCGATACCTTTGCAGCCAGGTTGTTGCGAGGCGTAAGGGAAAGGCGTTGGGCGGCGGCGGGCCGCTGCTCTGTGGAAGCACTGCCCGATCTGGATGGATGCGCGCTGGCCCGCTATTTCGACTACCAGACTTTTGTGGAAACCCCCTTGTGGCATGGACAGCCCCGGGAAACCTCGGCATTTACCCGGGTGAACACTCCCCTGACTGCCGCGCTGCAGGCAGATTTCGGCAATGGCCTGCTTCCGCGCCTGGTGGCTCGTCTGTCGGAAATGGCGCAGCTTTGTCAGGAGCTGCAGGCCTTCCGGTTCCGGGAAGCCCCGCAACCCGCCTGTCTTGCCCATTCCGGCATGGGCCTTGGCCAGGTGGAAGCCGCCCGGGGACGACTGATTCATCAGATTGTGCTGGAAGAACAGCAAATCACTCGCTACCGCATCCTCGCCCCCACCGAGTGGAATTTTCATCCCAAGGGCGTGGTTGCCCAGGGGCTCGCCGCCCTGACGGGAACAGAAGCGCAAATCAGGGAGCAGGCCCGCTTGCTGATTAGCGCCATTGATCCCTGTGTGGCTTATGAGCTGAATCTGCACGGTTGAGAGATTGTCCGGGAGCGGAAAACAGGGGAACCCTCTTCCCCTGTTTTCCACTTGTCCATCAACCGGCTTTGCGCCATTCCCTGTCTCCGTTTTTGTCCTGCAAGGAGGCCGGTTTCCCGGCCTTCAGGGTCACCAGCTCCTCGGAACTCACGGGATGGATGGCAATGGTGCGGTCGAAATCCGCCTTGGTGGCTCCCATTTTCACCGCCACGGCAAAGCCCTGCAGCATTTCATCCACGTTGTCACCGATCAGATGTATGCCCACGACCTGCTCCTTTTCTCCGGCGCAGACGAGTTTCATGGCGGTAGTCATGCCGTGGTTGCTCAGGGCATGACGCATGGGCGTGAATTCCGTCTGATAGACCCTTACCCGTGGATGGCGCTGTTCGGCTTCCTCTTGGGTAAGGCCGACGGTGGCCACCGGAGGATGGGCAAACACCACGCTGGGAATGTTGTCATGGTCTATCCGGGCATCGACCTGGCCATCGAACAGCCGCGCCGCCAGCTTGCGTCCGGCGGCAATGGCCACCGGTGTCAGGGGACTGCGGCCAGTAATGTCGCCGATGGCATAGATGCCGGGAACATTGGTGTTCTGGTACTCGTCCGTGGGCACCATGCCATTGGCTTCAGTGCGCACCCCGGCCTCCTTGAGTCCCAGATAACGGGTGTTGGGCGCTCGGCCAACCGCCCAGATCACGCAATCAAAATCCGCCAAGGCTTCGCCCGCTGTGCTTTCCAAGCGGATGCCCTGGCGCTCTTTCACCAACGCCTTGACCGGGAAATTCAGGTGCAGTCGAATTCCCTGTTTTGTCATTTCGTTCATCAGAACCCGGCTGATCATCGGGTCGAAACGTTCCAGCACCCGGTCTTCCAGGGCGATCAGGGAAACCTCTGATCCGAGCGCCTGCAACATGCCGGCCAGCTCTACGCCGATATAGCCGCCACCGATGATGGCTACCCGTCCGGGTGGTTCGTCTAGAGCGAAAAAACCATCGGATGTGATGCCCAGTTCGGCTCCCGGCACCGGGGGTACCATGGGATGGCCGCCGGTGGCGATGACGATATGCTCTGCATGATAGCGTTCGCCGTTGACCTTTATGGTTCTGTTGTCGATAAAGCGGGCATGCCCCTGAATGTGGGCAATGCCGAGATCATCCACATAGTTGTCCCAGTATCGGTTGATGTTGCGGATGTAGGTCTCGCGCCCTTCCACCAGCCGCTTCCAGTCGGTACGGCCGCGGGTGGCGGGAATGCCGAAACCTTCGGCATCGTCCACCGCGTGAGCCAGGTTGGCGGCATACCACATGATTTTCTTGGGCACGCAGCCGTTGTTGACGCAGGTACCGCCCATCTTGTGCGCCTCTACCACGGCGACTTTTCTGCCCAGTTGTGCTGCGGTTTCCGCCACCGCCAGGCCGCCGCTGCCGCCACCGATGGTGATCAGATCGAATGTTTTGTTCATGTTGTGTTCTCCGGTTGGCCGGCAACGGCCTCTGTAAACAAGGGCCGTTGCGGCAGATGCTTATGCAGCCTGGCTTGTGGCACTGTTCAGCCACTCTTCCAGCACTTCCGAACCACCGATGCATTCGCCTTCGACGAATACCTGGGGCACGCTGTCCGAGCCGCTCATGGCTCGCAGGGAGCGCAGGCTGGCGTCGCGGCCAAGAATGATTTCTTCGTAGTCCAGGCCGGCGCGATCGAGCATTTCCTTTGCTCTGGCGCAATAAGGGCAGCCCGGCTTGGTGAAGATGCTGATGGCCCGCGGTTTCTCTGCCCGGGGATTGATGTAGTCGAGCATGGTGTCTGCATCGGACACCTCGAAGGGATCACCGGGGACATCGGGTTCGATGAACATCTTTTCGATTACGCCATCTTTTACCAGCATGGAATAGCGCCAGCTGCGTTTGCCAAAGCCCAGATCGGACTTGTCCACGAGCATGCCCATGGCTTCGGTAAATTCGCCGTTGCCGTCGGGGAGCAGGGTGACGTTTTGCGCTTCCTGATCCTTTTTCCATGCGTCCATGACGAAGGCGTCGTTTACCGAAAGGCAGACGATTTCATCCACACCATTGTCATGCAAGGTTTTTGCCAGTTCGTTATATCGGGGCAGATGGGTGGAGGAGCAGGTGGGTGTAAACGCGCCGGGTAGAGAGAACACCACGACGGTGCGCCCGTTGAAGATGTCATCGCTGTGGACATCAACGAATTCGTTGTTTTTGCGGGTCTTGAAGACAACCTGGGGAACCTTCCGGCCTTCGATGTTTTTCATGATATATCTCCTGATTGGATTGATTTAGTTGATAGCTAACTAATGTGTAAATATTATTGCTATAATCAATCAATAGGGATAATTGTTATTTTTCATTCACATGATAGAAAAAGACAATCATGAGGAGTTTTGCAGGTCTGTCCGCTTGCTGCCTTGTTTCAGACTGTGACAATGGGACTCAAGGCCATGAGGCGCTGGTAGGCTTCGGAGCTTTTCAGCAATTGCTGATGATTGCCCTGAGCCAGTATTCTGCCCTGATCGAGCAGAACGATCTGATCCACAAGGGGCAGCTGATCGAGCTGATGGGTAATCAGTACCAGGGTGCGTTGCCGGTATTTTTCCATAATGCCCAGGAGGAGATTCCGGGCGGTGGCCGGATCCAGTCCTTCACCGGGTTCGTCGAGAATCAGAACCGGTGCTTCGCGCAACAATGCCCGGGCCAGGGTGAGACGCCGGGATTCCCCTCCGGAAATTCGAAGGGAGGCTTCGCCAATCTGTGTATCCAGCCCATCCGGCAGTGATTCGATCCAGGGCCAGAGCAGCGCTGTTTCACAGGCTTGCCGGAGAGCGTCATCACTGGCATCGGGTCTGGCCAGAAGGAGATTCTGGCGCAGGCTGCCAATGAACAGATGACTGTGCTGATCGGCGACTGCCAGCTGTTGACGAATGGCTGTCCCACTACAGGTCCGGATATCATGGCCGCCAATCCGCAATTGGCCTTGCGTGGGCAGATAAAAGCGCAGCATCAGGCGCAACAGGGTAGTCTTGCCGGAGCCGGACGGCCCGATGATGGCGGTACTGCTGCCCGCGGCAAGATTCAGACAGATGTCTTGCAGAGCCGCCTCCCGGCTGCCCGGATAGTGGAAACCCACGGCATCGAAATCGTAGTCATATCGGCTTGGCCGATTTTGTCCGCTGAGTGGCTCGGAAACCACGGGAGGGCGGTCTGCAAGGGCAAACAGTTGTCGGGCCGCCGACAGCGTAGGACCGAGGCTTAGAAATGCCATGGGCATGGGGGTGACAGCTTCAAAGCTGGCCAGGGCAAAAAGAGCGAACATGGCCAGTTCCGCGGGCGGCCTGTGGCCTGTTTCAATCTCGGGTGCGACAAGTACCACCAGGCTCCACAAGGTCAGCCAGGCACCCAGAGAAACCAGGGACTCGGCGGCATGGGCCCAGCGTCCCGCGCGAAGTTGGGTGGTGCCAAACGCTGTGCTGATCCGGGCGAGACGATCGGCCTGGGCATCAGCGGCGCCATATAGCAGTAGCTCGGCCAGTCCCTGAAAGGCGTCACCGGCTTCGGTGCGAAGCTGTTCCTGCAGTTCCCTGGTTTGCCTCGCAGCGAATCCGCCGGCATGGCTCAACAGCCAGGGGAATATCCAGCCGGCAAGGAGTAACAGAGCGGCTTGCGCAAGCGCCAGTTGGGGAGACTGAAACCATAGCCAGCCAATGAAGATACAGCAGGCGATGAAGGCGACGCTGCCGGGCAGGAGGATACGCAGGTAGAAATTGTCCAGAATATCGATATCTGCGGTAAGCCGGGTCAGCAGCCGGCCGCTGCGATCATGCTCCAGGCCGGCCGGAGCCTGGGGTTCAAGAGCCTGATAGATCCAGAGCCGCAGTCCGGACAACAGGCGCAAGGTGGCGTCATGGGTAACGAGGCGTTCTCCATAGCGCCCGGTGGTACGAACGATGGCGCAGCCGCGAATAATGGCTGCCGGAGTGAAATAGTTGATGCTGACGCCAGCGGTGCCAGCCAGACCCATGGCGGCGATGAACCAGCCGGAAGTGGTCATGAGCACTACATTGGCGAGCAGGGTGAGCAGGGACAGCAGCAGGCCGAGTGACAGCCAGAGGGATTGGGGACGGTGTAGCCTGAGCAGTCGCCAGAAGGTGTTCATGGATTTCTCCAGCCTTTGCCAAGGAGTCTGGCATAGGGTCCGGATTCACGCATCAGGCGCTGGTGATTTCCCTGCTGCACCACCTGGCCATGATCCAGTACCAGAATGCGGTCTGCGTTGATCACTGTTTGCAGGCGATGAGCAATGGCGATGGTCGTGGTCTTTTGACTGAGTCTGTCCACGGTCTGTCCAATGAGCTTTTCGCTGGCCAGATCCAGATTGGCGGTTGGTTCATCGAGGAGCAGCAGACGCGCCTGACGCAGGAAAGCCCGGGCCAGGGCGATGCGTTGCCGCTGTCCGCCAGACAGGCCATGCCCTCCTTCGCCAACGATGGTATTCATGCCCTGGGGCAGGTTCTCGATGAATTCCAGACAGTGAGCAGCCCGCGCTGCATCAAGGATCTGCTCATCGCTGGCTTGATTGGCGCCCAGCGCGATATTGTCGGCAATCGTGCCATGAAAGAGATGTGGCCGCTGTGGCACCCAGGCCAGTTGGCTGCGCCAGCTGCGGGGATCCAGATGCTGCAGTGATTGCCGGTCTGCGAGGATTTCGCCTTTGTCCGGCTGGAGAAACCCCAGAAGAAGATTCATCAGGGTGGACTTGCCTGCGCCGCTTGGGCCAACAATGGCAATCCTCTCGCCTGCTTCGATATCCAGACTCAGATCATGCAGTCCATTATTGCTTTCCGGCCAGAGAAAGCTGACGGACTTCAGCTGGAGCTGAATGCCGTGGGGATGGGATGGCAGGTAGGTACGCCTGGAGTGATCAGTCGCGGGCGCGGACAAGGCATGGATTTCCATTAACTGATCGGCCGCGCCCAGTGCTTCCATTCGGTCATGATAGCTGCTTCCCAGCTTGCGCAGGGGCAGATAGAACTCCGGAGCCAGCAGCAGGATGAAAAACCCGTGAATGAATTCCATTTCGCCCCAGTACAGGCGAAAACCGATGATGACTGCGACCACGGCGATACTTACCGTGGAAAAGAATTCCAGGGTGAAAGAAGACAGAAAGGCTATGCGCAATACTGACAGGGTACTGCACCGGTACGCCTCGGATGCCTGTTTCACGCTATCGGCTTCGCGTTGTCCGGCATTGAACAGCCGAAGCGTGGTCAGCCCCCGGATCATGTCCAGGAAGTGCGCTCCCATTCGGGTCAGCTGTCGCCACTGACGCTGGTTGCGGCTTTCCGCACCCTTGCCGATGAGAATCATGAAGAAGGGAATCAGGGGGGCGGTGGCAATGAGAATCAGCGCCGACAGCCAGTCCTGGGGGGCGATGAAGAGCAGCAGGGTAAGTGGTGCGAATATCAGTTGCGTGATAGCGGGCAGATAGCGGGAATAATAGCCGTCCAGGGCTTCGATGCCATCGGAGAGCAGGGTCAGCAGCGCCCCTTGATCATGTCGGCCCAGCCAGGCGGGTCCCACACGCTGCATATGGGCAAAGAGTTTTTCGCGCAGTTTGGTCTTTACCCGCACGGCGGCATGGCTGGCGAACTGTTCATTGCACCAGCCCAGCAGCGTACGCAGGGGGAGCAGAATCAACAGGCCGATGAGTGCGGGCCATTGGCTTTCCAGGCTGGCGTGCCCAAAGCTCAAGTTATCGATGATCGAAGCCAGGAACCAGGCCAGTGTGCCCAGCGTCAGCACCGAGCCCCAGCCCATCAGGGTGGACAGTTTCAGCCAGGGACCGGCCAGGTGCTGCTGCTGACGCAGCCAGCGTTCTTCAGTTTTCACCGTGGCAGGGTCTACTCCTCATCTTTGGCGATGCTTTCCTGATGCTGCTCGGCTTCGTACCAGAGTACATTGATTATGCCGAAAGCCAGCGCCAGCAAAACGCCCAGTATCCAGGTGAAATACCACATTTGTTTACTCCTCTTTTCTCAAGCCAAGCCATAACAGGCCGTTACTGCTGTGTTTTCAAGGGTCTGTGCGCGGTACCAGGACGTACCGTGATTTTCATGTTTTTCGATATGTCCCTGTATCAATCCTTGTGTTCCATGGGGTGGCGCAAGCGTCTCGTGCATAAAACGCTGTCTTGCCACGCAGATATGGTGATTGTTCGAAATGCCATCAGTAAGCCGAAAAACGTCCCTGGATCTCTTCCTCGGTCACCTTGCCTCTCATCTTGTAATAATTCCAGCTGGTATAGGTGATGATGATGGGCAGAAAGATCACCACCGCCCAGAACATGACGTTCAGGGTAGTGGGGCTGGAGGTGGCATCCCATATGGTCAGGCTCGCCTCGGGCCGGCTGCTGGAAGGCATGATAAAGGGAAACAGCGAAATTCCCGCGGTCATGATAATCCCTGCCATGGTCAGGGAGCTGGCGAGAAAACCCAGTCCTGGGTTGTTTCGTCGTGACAACCACCATGTGAGCAGTGCGCCACCGAGTCCCATGAGAGGAAAGATCAGGGTCAGGGGGAGTTTTCGGTAATTGTCCAGCCAGGCGCCGGGAACCTGCTCGGCCTGCTTCATCAGGGGACTGAGGATGTCCCCGGCAGGCGGCATCTGGGTGATGCGGTAGCCGTCGATGCCCAGGGCCAGCCACAGTCCCGCCAGGCCGAACAGGACAAAGGTGCCAATGGCGCTATAGCCTGCCCAGCGCGCGGCGTTGGCGGCCAGATCGCCGGAAGTGCGCAGTTGCAGCCATATGGCCCCATGCAGGGTGATCATGGCTACGCCCACCAGGCCGCAGAGCAGGGCGAATGGATGGAACAGTTCCCAGAAGTGTCCGGTGTAGAACGGGCGCATGAATTCGTCCAGATGGAAAGGTACGCCCAGCAGAAGATTGCCGAAAGCAATGCCAAAAACCAGAGGTGGAACGAAGCTGCCAATGAACAGTCCCCAGTCCCAGCCGCTTCGCCAGCGGTTGCTGGGCAGCTTTCCCCTGTAATCGAATGCCACGGGTCGGAAGAACAGGGCGAACAGTACCAGCAGCATGGCGAAGTAGAAGCCGGAAAAAGCCGCCGCATATACCATGGGCCAGGCGGCAAAGATTGCTCCACCGGCGGTGATGAACCAGACCTGGTTGCCGTCCCAGTGTGGCCCCACCGTATTGATCATGATGCGCCGTTGCATGTCGGTTCGCCCAATGATGGGCAACAGATTGCCCACACCCATGTCCATGCCATCAGTAATGGCAAAGCCGATGAAAAGAATACCAATGAACGCCCACCAGATCAGTTTCAGGGTTTCGTAATCGAATAACATGTCTGTGCCTCCCTATTCCGCTTTCTGTTGGGGATTGTCCGCAAGAACGCCGCCGCTGCCGGTTTCGAAATGGTAGCGCCCCGTATGCAGGCTGCTGGGGCCCTTGCGCGCAAAATGAAACATCAGCCACATCTCGATGACCAACAGGATGCTGTAGAAAATGATGAAACCGGTGAGGCTGATGATCAGGTCGTTGACACTGAGGCTGGAGGTTCCCAGGAAGGTAGGCAATACTTCACCTATGGCCCATGGCTGGCGCCCGTATTCAGCCACGAACCAGCCGGTTTCTATCGCGATCCAGGGAAGGGGAATGCTGAATACGATGCCCCACAGCAGCCAGCGCTTCTGTTCTATCTGGCGTCTTGCGTTGTAATAAAAAGCCAGTACGAACAGGGCAAGCATGGTGAATCCTGAAGCCACCATCACGCGGAAAGCCCAGAACACCGGCGCCACATGGGGAATGCTGTCCCTGGCTGCCTGCTGGATCTGTGTTTCGCTGGCGTTTGCCACATCAGCCGTGTAGCGTTTCAGCAGCAAGCCATATCCCAGATCCTTTTTCACTTTATCAAAGGCCTCCAGTGTGACTTTGCTCTTGTCGCCGGCGCGAAGTTTCTGCAGCAGGGCATAAGCGACCATGCCGGTGCGGATACGAGCCTCATGCTGTTTGATCAGATCCTTCAGGCCGGTGACCTGTTCGTCGAGCGACCGGGTTGCGATGATCCCCATCAGATAGGGAATCTTGACCGCGCCGTGGGTTTCCTGGGATTCGTTGTCCGGCATGCCTACCAGGGTGAAGGCCGCAGGTGCCTGTTCCGTTTCCCATTCTGCCTCGATGGCGGCCAGCTTGACCTTTTGTACATCGCCAACCTCATAGCCGCTTTCATCGCCAAGTACGATTACCGAAAGGATGGAGGCCAGACCGAAACCGGCGGCTACGGAAAATGATCGCTTGGCGAAAGGAAGGTCCCTGCCCTTGAGCAGATACCATGCGCTGATGCCCATGACGAACATGGAAGCCGCGACATAACCGCCAGCTACCGTGTGAATGAACTTTACCTGGGCGACAGGATTGAATATCAGATCGGCGAAGCTGGTCAGCTCCATGCGCATGGTTTCGTAGTTGAATTCGGCACCTACCGGATTCTGCATCCAGCCGTTGGCGATCAGTATCCAAAGAGCAGACAGGTTGGTGCCCAGCGCCATGAGGAAGGTCACCAGCAGATGTTGCCGCTTGCTCAGTCGCTCCCATCCCAGGAAAAACATGCCCACAAAGGTGGATTCGAGGAAGAAGGCCATCAGTCCTTCAATGGCCAGGGGTGCCCCGAAGACGTCTCCCACATAGTGGGAATAATAGGCCCAGTTGGTGCCAAACTGGAATTCCATGGTCAATCCGGTAGTGACGCCCAAGGCAAAATTGATACCAAACAGCTTGCCCCAGAAACGCACCATGTCCTTGTATATCTGGCGGCCGGTCATCACATAAACCGATTCCATGATGACCAGGATCCAGGTCAGACCCAAAGTCAGCGGCACGAAAATGAAATGGTAAAGTACTGTGATCGCGAACTGCCAGCGCGACAGCTCGATCATTGCAGGATCCAGCATTGTTTCCCCTCCTCAATGACAATTTTTTATGGGAACCTCGAAAAATTCCTTCCAGTGATTTTCGCTTCGATCGGTCAAATCCGACAGGCTCCTGGGCTGCGTATCCCGGTGGCGTTTTTTTGATGCTCTTGTCAGGAATAGTAAACAGCCGCCTCATCAGCCTACGCCCGGATGCTCAGTTGGGCAATACGCAATCACATGGAATAAGCGCGCAGTTTGTGTGGTGATGGCGAGCGGGTCATTCTGGCCACATGCCTGGATGCCTGTAGCGGCTGCTGCCCACATTTCCCTGTATCTGGCGGGGTTGCGCAGAAAACCCCGGCGCTTCAGCATCGGTGCATGAACATTCATCTGGATGGCAATGGTCGCTTTGCCCGCCTGGGCGAGACCTTTTACAGCCAAGTAAGCCCGGATCCCTTGCCGGAACCCTATATGGTGAGCGCGAACCCGCAGCTGGCGGCACGGTTCGGTCTGGATGCCGAAGAATTGCACGGGGAAGAAATGCTCGCCCTGTTGGCCGGCAACCGGGTGCCCAGAGGGGTCCGGCCTTTGGCCATGCTCTATGCCGGTCATCAGTTTGGTCATTTTGTCCCTCAGCTGGGAGACGGCCGGGCGCTGATGCTGGGCGAGCTGCGGGATGGCGAAGGCAAGATCTGGGAATTGCAGCTCAAGGGCGCCGGACTCACCCCCTATTCCCGCAGTGGCGACGGACGCGCCGTGCTGCGCTCCAGCATTCGTGAATATCTGTGCTCCGAGGCCATGCATGGGTTGGGGATTCCCACTACCCGTGCCTTGTGCATCGTGGGCAGCGATGAGGAGGTCTATCGTGAGCAGATCGAGTCCGCAGCGGTATTGACGCGCCTGGCTCCCAGTCATCTGCGCTTCGGTTCCTTCGAGGTGTTCTATTACCGGAACCAGCACCAGCCTTTGTCGATTCTCGTGGAATACTTGCTCGAACACCACTATCCTCATTTGCGGGAAGAGGATCATCCTGTTCTCGCCCTGTTTCGTGAGGTAGTGGCGCGCAGCGCCCGCCTGATCGCCCAATGGCAGCTGGTGGGATTTGCCCATGGCGTAATGAATACCGACAACATGTCCATGCTTGGGCTGACCCTGGACTATGGGCCGTTTGGTTTTCTGGATGCCTATGATCCAGCGTTCATCTGCAATCATTCCGATCATGAAGGCCGTTATTCCTTCGAAAATCAGCCTTCCATCGGTTACTGGAATCTCAGTTGTCTGGCCCAGGCCATGCTGCCCTTGTTCGCTCCGGAGCCGGATGCGGCGGTGGAACTGGCCAAAGATGCCCTGGCCGACTATGAACCTGCTTTCATGAGCGCCTATGCGGACGGAATGCGGGCCAAGCTGGGTCTTGTCACCCGGGACGCGGAGGATCACAAGCTGGCTACCGGACTGTTGAAGATCATGCAGGCCAATGGAGCGGATTACACCCGCACTTTTCGCGCCCTGGCCGGATTCAGAAGTGCCGACCAGGGAGCATCCTGTCCTGCAGCAGATGAATTTGCCGATCGGGATGCCTTTTATCGCTGGGGCGTCGATTATGCGGCGCGCCTGCGCCGGGAAGACAGCAATGACGAGATTCGTGGCAGCGCCATGAATCAGGTCAACCCCAAATATGTGCTGCGCAACTATCTTGCGCAGCAAGCCATAGACAGGGCGTTGAACCGGGATTATTCCGAAATCGAGCGGTTGCGGCAGCTACTGGCGCGTCCCTTTGATGAACAGCCGGAACGGGATGCTTATGCCGCCCTGCCACCGGATTGGGCGGGAGCCATATCGGTTTCCTGTTC
This sequence comes from Sedimenticola sp., assembly GCA_026985055.1. Lineage (GTDB taxonomy): Bacteria > Pseudomonadota > Gammaproteobacteria > Chromatiales > Chromatiaceae > Thiolapillus. Next base: position 79,551 of record JALSQZ010000058.1, read on the forward strand.
TTCCTGAGTGAAGCTATCCCGAATATTGCACCAGAACGCGCTAACCCGAATATTGCACCAGAACGCGAAAAATGTGGTTTTTTACCATGAATTACAGCATGTTGTATGACGATTATGCTGGATACAGTTCGTATCTGTCATGCTATCCGGTTTTTCCCGGGATCTTTTCACCCAGCTTGCCCGAACGCCCTGCAAGCCGATGAATAACATCGGCTTTTGTCCGTTCGAACAATCTGGGCAAAAATCTCTCCGGGAAAATTCCGGATTCCGGTGCAATATTCGGGCTATTGGAATTTCATGTGCCGCAGTCGCGGCACACCATGCATGGCTGAAAGCGCAGCGTCGTGGGTCGATGAAATCTTGTCCGGGCAGTCCATACACCAGCAGATGCCGAGTTTCCCGCGTTCATTTCTCCCTGCGTTGATGGCGTGCCCGAGCGCGTTGCTGTTTCAAGTGCATCGACAGTGCCCATGCTGCTATCCCCAAAAACAAAACCGCGCCGCTGAGATAGGCCGTTGTCTGGTTTTCTGTGCCTCCGTCCGTACCGGCAGCGACGCCATACAATCCGGCCGTCAGCATGCCAAAACCGGGGATGGCCAGCATGATCGCAGCCAGTTTTGGCCGGCGCAAAACCCGCAGGATTCCGCCTTCATTGTAAAAAACAGTGGTTACGCCGTTATCTTCAGGGTCGGGCGCTCCCTGGGTGCGCGCCCCATCATTCGGGCGCTCACGAGCCCAGCGGCGATGTAAAATCAATCCGCCCACTGCCATGGCCAAAAAGAAACCGGCTACAAACAAAATGTTCAAACCCGCATTCCAGCCATCGCGCCAAGCATCAATACGCACCTTGTCCGGCATATCCGGGTTGAACAGAATTGTCACCATTTCCCCCCTGGCGAAACCATATTCCGGACTGCTTTGCCAGCCGGGCAATCGCCATTGTTTGCCGGTTCTGTCGCGAAAGGAAAACATCGGCAGATAGCTTGGCAGCTTGCCGGACCGGTCCACCTGCATTGCCACCACCTGGGCCTGGATCGGCGTGGAAGCAGCCAGAAAAACCCGAGTCCGGTTCAGTGATACCAATGCGGCTACCAGTATCAGCAGGCCAAGGATGCCGGCAATGATTGCCAATGTCAGTGGGCGACGTACCCGGGTATTATTGAAATATCGCAGCTTGACCATGTTGATTTTCCCTTGTTCCTTTATCAAAGGCCAAGAATAAGCGCATGGATTACATTTGGCAAAAGTATATTGTGGCCCGGAAAGGCTTGCCTTTTTCTTTATATGAGTGACTATCCTCTGGAAGAATGTATGAGCCTGTTTCCTTCAGGGGCATTTACTGTTGCCGGGCAACCGGCCTGCCTCGCCAATATAAAAATAGAAGGATAATCCAGGGAATCACAAATATAAGCGAAGCACTTAATGCAAAGAGCTTTTTGTTTTTTGATTGTTCTGCAACCGGATTCAAGCTACGTTGCAAAAAAACAAGAGGTACCGTGGTGTCCTGTCCCGCATAAGACTCGCTGACCAGTCGGCTTAGCGACTTGTCAGGGGAAACCAGGTTTAATGCATATCCCCCAAGTTCCGATGCCTTGATCGCACAGCCGGGTGACAAGCTTGTTTTTTCTTCAAAAAGCCAATAAGAAATGGCTCTTGAAGCAACTTTTTTGTCTATTTGTTGCCTGGAAAAACGCTTGTCAAGCAATGGAGTGACCTGTCTGCAATGATAAGTATAACTTGCATGACCTTCATTTTTATTATATGACTTTTGTATGTTTTTACTGGACAATCCCGATAACATGGTCAAATCAGATACATCATAAAAGAGTGGCATGGTTGCCGGCTTCGCATGTTCGTCTGTGGCAACAACAACTTGTGCATCCTTGATCTGCCAATAAGACAAGCCGGTTTTAAAGGAAAAAAAAGCAAGAATGGCGAGCGGAACAATCAAAAACATTACAAAGAAATAATAGGGTGAGTCTTCATCCTGACAGCTGCGTTTCTTCCCCGCTTTATTCATAAAATACATGGAAATAAGTGCTACCAAGATGGTAATCAAGCTCGCTTTCAAAAAACTTAAATCCAAATTCGATCGCAAAAAAATACCGGCTACTACCGCAACAAGGCAGGCCGCATAAAAAATAAAAATATTTGCGATGCAATTTCTCATATTAGAAGCTCTGATTAAATCGTGAACGAGGTGCCTTGGCAGGCTGTCGAAAAACATGGTTTTTCGACAGCCTGTGTGCGGCATGGGGTTATACCGCCATTCCACTGTAGGGGATCTAGAAAAACGCCTTTCATGGAATTTTTCTCGTCGCAAAGAGAAAATGTGAATTCCTCTTTGCCTACATTTTCAATCATTTGTGGTCTCCCTCGGGCATCTCGATTTTTCGAGATACCCTGAGTTGGATACCAACCATTGATGAACTAGCCCGCATATTTCACCAGAACGCGCAAAATGTGGCTCTTCTCCGCTTTATTGAGTGAAAAAGGACACCAAATGCCCATGTAAGCTGTTGATAGTATGAGGTCT
>JALSQZ010000059.1 GCA_026985055.1 Sedimenticola sp.
AAACCGGATAGCATGACAGGTACAAACTGTATCCAGCATAATCGTCACGCAACATGCTGTAATTCATGGTAAAAAACCCACATTTTGCGCGTTCTGGTGCAATATTCGGGTTAGATCACGGTGAGGGGCTTTGCTTCCAGGCATTGAGTCCGTGCTTGTAGATATGGTTGGCTCCCTGATAGTAAGCGATGTTTTTTCTGCTGAAGTCGTCGGGTTCCTGCAGAACGGATACCTGGGGATTGTCTGATTCGGGGTTTTTCTGCAGGATGATTTCCTTTTTCGGCGCCAGTATGGACATGCGTCCGGGCTGATACAGCCCCAGTTTTTGATAGTTTCCGATCAGGGCTCGTTCCTTGCTGACTGGAGTGGTGAAGATGTTTCTGCCGAAGAACATGGAGTCGTAGTCCATGTTCAGCAACGCCAGCAGCGTCGGAGCCAGGTCGATCTGGCTGGAGAGTTTCTCTACTCTGGCAGGTTCAAGATGTTCCGGGGCGTAGATGAATAACGGGATGTGGTATTTCTTCAGTGGCAGATCCACCTTGCCGGCACTGCTGGCGCAGTGGTCGGCCACGATGACGAACAGGGTATCCTTGAACCAGGGTTTTTTTCTGGCTTTGGAAAGAAAATCACCAATGGCCCAATCCGTATATTTCACTGCTCCCCCACGCCCGGTGCCGGAGGGAGTATCGATTCGTCCGTTCGGGTAGGTGTAGGGGCGGTGGTTGGAGGTAGTCATGATCTGCTGAAGAAAAGGCCTGCCCGCCGCCCAGGATTTGTCCGCCGCCTTGATTGCCTGACGATAGAGGTCTTCATCCGACATGCCCCAGGCATTGGTAAAGATCATGTCCTCATCGGGGACGCTGGATTGGTCGATGACCTGGTAGCCATTACCGGAAAAGAAGGCGTTCATATTGTCGAAATAGCCTCTGCCACCATAGAGAAAGCGCACGTCATAACCTTTTTCTGCCAATACATTGCCCAGGGACCACATGTTCGACTCATGGCCCAGGCGTTTTACGATGGAGCGTCCCGGAGTGGGGGGGATGGAAAGGGTTATGGCTTCGAGACCACGGGTAGTGCGCGTGCCGGTAGCATAGAAATTGGTAAAGAACAGGGACTCCTGCGCCAGTTTGTCCAGGTTGGGAGTGCGGTGCTTGCGGTGCCCGAATACGCCCAGATAGCGGGCGCTGAGGCTCTCCACCGTGATCAGCATGATGTTCAGGTGTTTTTCTTCGCCAGGGTTGTCGATATGTCGAAGAATCTGATATGGCCCTTTTTTGACGAACTGGCTGTTGCTCTCCCGGACTTCGTCCTTTAGTCGGCGGGAAGCTTCCAAATCGTCAATGGTGGCATAAAACTGCTCATAGTCCAGCTCGTTGTTTCTGAAGGCAGCGAAGAACTGATAGGGGCCGTTGCCTGCGAGTTCGTTCTGGTAGTTGTTGCCGGAAAACTGACGCAGATCCTGATCCAGCAACGCTATACCGGCCGTGGCTGTCAAAGCCACAACAATGAACATTGCAAGCCGGTGGGAGAAGGATTCGCGAGTTTGTAAAACCTTTTTCAGCCGTGGACGCAAAAAGACGTATACCGGGATGCTGACAATCAGAATCCCGCTCAGCAGCAGTGGCAAGGGGTAGGATTCATTGATGTTGTCGGTTACTTCCCGCCGATAGACCAGATAATCTACCGCGATGAAGTTGAAACGCACGGAAAATTCTTCCCAGAACAGCCATTCCGCTACTGCGATGAAGCCCAGACCATAGATACTTATGAATACCATGGCATGCACCAGCCAGGCATTTACACGGCTGTGCCACCAGCGTTCCGGCATCAGCAACAGATAGAGGGAGGGAAGCAGAGCCAGATAGGCATAAAATACCAGGTCATAAGTCCAGCCCCGCAGCATGATCTGCACGATGTCTGCCAGGCCCAGGTTGGCTTCGGCAGAGAACCAGGCCATCAGGGCCAGACGTGTCAGAGTGAAGTACAGCGCCGAAGTAAACAACAAATAAATTGCCAGGCTGAAGCGACTGGCAGGAACTGCGGTAGAATCAGGTTTCATATCCGATAAGTGGTCTGGAGTCGCCAGAACCGGAGCTTACCCTGCGAACCTTAAGGGAAGCTTATGTCCAGGCGACTGCTACTGGTCAGCAGACGCTTCCTTTTGCCGGGAATCAGAGCATCATGCCACGTATGGTGTAATACAGCATGGCGGCCATCAGACCGGAAGCAGGAACGGTAATCACCCAGGCGGCGGCAATCTTCATCAGCGCGGAACGTTTTACCAGTTCCTTGTGGTAGATTTTTTTCAGTCCTTTCCGTTCTTTCTTGGTCAGTTCGGCTTCGGTCTTGTGTTTTTTCAGTTCTGCCAGCATCAGCCCTTTTTCATAGACGGAGGCGCGGCGAAAATCGTTGAGGAAAGCTTCGATGACTTCATGATCCTTGCCGGCATGGTGTTCCTTTATCTGTTCTATCATGCGCGCATAGGAAGCTTTGATGAATTCGCGCAGAAACCCCACGCCAAACACCGCGCCCACGGCGATGTGCGTGGAGCTGACGGGAAGTCCCATCTGGGTGGCAATGATGACGGTGATGGCGGCGGCCATGGCAATGGAGAAAGCACGCATCTGATCCAGTTCAGTGATCTCCGAGCCTACGGTTCGGATCAGCTTTGGACCATACAGGGCCAGGCCTATGGCGATACCAATGGCGCCAACGGTCATTACCCACAAGGGGATGGCGGCTTTCTTGGCAATCCCACCATGCAGAATCGCGTCGTTGATGGCGGCCAGAGGGCCAACGGCATTGGCTACGTCATTGGCGCCATGGGCAAAACTCAGCAGTGCGGCGGCAAAAATGAGCGGCAGGGTGAACAGCCGGTTGACGCTGGCTTTTTCATTGGCCATCCGGTTTGCCTGACGGGCAATCATGGGTTTGACGATGATATAGATTGCGATGGCGACGATCAGGCCGATACCCACGGCGGTCATGAAATCAGTCTTCCAGATCTTCTTCAGTCCCTTGATCACCAGATAGGTGCTGAAAGCCCAGGCCATGACAGCAATGAATATGGGTACCATGCGCTTGGAAGCAGCGATCATGTCGCTGCGGTAGGTGATGGTGCGCTTTATCAGATACAGGAACCCGGCGGCGATGATTCCACCCAGAACCGGGGAAATGACCCAGCTGGCGGCGATGGTGCCCATCTTGGGCCAGTTGGCTATGCCCAGCCCGCCGGCGGCGATACCGGCCCCCAAAACTCCTCCTACGATGGAATGGGTGGTGGACACGGGGGCTCCCAGGGATGTGGCAATATTCAACCAGATTGCGCCGGCCAGCAGGGCAGCCATCATGATCCAGATGAACACATCGGTGTCGTTGATCAGGGCAGGATCGATGATGCCTTTCTTGATCGTGCCCACGACTTCGCCCCCGGCGATTAGGGCGCCAGCGGCTTCAAAGATGGCGGCGATGAGTATGGCACCAGTGAGAGTCAGGGCACGGGACCCCACGGCGGGACCCACATTGTTGGCGACATCGTTGGCGCCGATGTTCAGCGCCATGTAGCCCCCGATCATGGCGGCAGCGATCAGCATAAGGCCATTGTGAATTTCGGTGAATTCATATCCCGTGTACATCATGATCAGGATGATGAACATCAGGCCAATGCCCAGGCGGAACAATTCCGGACGCCCTGACTGGGCGGCCGATTCGATCTGATTGATGTTTTTGAGTTCCATGACGATACCCCCTTGATTCCGGCGTGGCGGTCACCAGAGATAATCCCCGGATTGGGAACAAACTGCCGTAGCGAGCCGGATACTGCATGATAAAACTCCGTATCTTCCGGATACGGAAACCCTGATTCACGGGGAAGAATTCTACCCCAGATGGCTTCCTTGAACCGAATCAGTTTGTTTTGCTTTTTGCATAGAAGTTTATGTGGTATGCAGCAGAAATATTTATGGAGCCTCTGATTAAATCTGAGCGAAGCAGATTGTGATTCAAAATGTTCCGATACAAGGCGCAAATCGCACGTAATAGCCCGCTATTGCGAAGATTTGCAACGCAGTAGCGGGGCATTTTGGGTGCAAGATGCGAGTTCATGATTTAATCAGAGGTTCCTATGCAGCGTAGGTTTGGTCGTGATGCTTTTACCCAGGGATGGTTTTGCGTATAGTCGCAGCTTTAGACCAATGAGCAGCAGAGCATGAGCGATCGATATGCCGTTATCGGTAACCCCATCGAGCACAGCAAATCGCCCTTCATTCATTATCGTTTTGCCAGACAGACCGGGCAGGATCTGGTCTATGAACGGATTCTTGGTGATCTGGAGTATTTTGCGGACGATGTAAGGGGTTTCTTTGCTGCCGGCGGCAAGGGGCTGAACGTAACCGTGCCGTTCAAGGAACAGGCCTGGCGTCTGGCGGATGAACTGGGAGCCGAGGCGCATACGGCTGGCGCGGTCAATACACTGACTTTGCTGGAAGATGGCCGTGTTCGTGGCAACAATACCGATGGAGTGGGATTGGTGCGGGATCTGCAACAGAATCTCGGGCTGGATCTTTCTGCCAGACGGGTGCTGTTACTTGGAGCCGGCGGAGCTTCCAGAGGTGTTGCCCGTCCCTTGCTGGAACAGCAGCCGAAGATACTGGTTATCGCAAACCGGACGGCTGCCCGTGCTCGGGATCTGGCCGCCCAGTTGCAATCCTTCGGCCCGGTGGCCGGATCTGGACTGGATGAACTGGGGGAAGAACCGTTCGATCTGGTGATAAACGGTACCGCCGCCGGCCTGAAGGGTGAGGTGCCGCAGATTTCACCACGGTGTTTCGGCAGGGATGCCTGGGCATACGATATGATGTATGCTGCTGAACCCACGGCTTTCGTCAAGTGGGCCCGGGAACAGGGCGTGGCGCATGCCGTAGACGGTCTGGGAATGCTGGTCGAGCAGGCAGCCGAATCTTTTTTTCTGTGGCGGGGGATTCGCCCGGATACGGAAAACCTACTTGAGGAAATGAGGAGTGGAATACAAAATGAAACTGGATAAAGGAAATCTGACTCGCGCTTTGCTGGCTGGTCTGCTGGTGCTGGGCCTGGGGGCCTGCAGCGACAGTGAAGACAAGCAGGAGCGCAAAGCGGCTGTTGAAGCAGTGAAGGAATTTTCATTGCTGGGTTTGGTGCCGGCAGATTCGCCGTATGTGATGGTTGGCAGCCGCCGCATGCCTGTTGCGCTGAGTGAAAAGATGGTCAGAGCAGCGGCTGGTGACATCGAAAATGGCAATGTGCGCAAGATGCTGGCCGCCAGCATGGAGGAAGATGCCGTCGATGAAAAGACAACAAAGATAATGAAGTTGATGGACGCCATTTTGTCGGAACTGGAAGGCAAAATGAATTCCGAAGGCTTCCGTTCCCTGGGAGTACCCATCAATGGACGGGCCATGTTCTATGGCCTGGGGGTTCTTCCTGTGCTTTGGCTGGAAGTGGAAGATCCGGCCAGATTTGAGGCGCTGCTGTCTCGTATAGAGGAAAAAAGCGGTTTGAAGGCGGAAAAACTCACTAATGGTGAGATGAGCTACCGCCGCTTTGCAATGGATGAACTGACTGCGGTTCTGGGGGTAAAAAAGGATTGGGCCGTGTTCGCCCTGCTTCCCGCCAGCTCCGAAAAGGAGCTGCTGCCTCTCGCATTCGGTGAGAAGCGACCGGAGAAATCCCTGCAGGATACCGGCAGCTTCAAGACCTTTGTCGAGAAACGCCATTTCCTGGGATATGGCGATGGCTACGTCGATCTGGTTCGTCTTGCGGAAATGTCCCTGGGCGAGGCGCAGGGTGTAAACGCCCAGGTTCTCCAGGCGATTGGGGCCGACCCCAAGGATGTGTCTCCGGCATGTCGCAGCTTCATCAAGACAACAGTGCAATCCGTGCCTCTGATCAGCTTTGGCTTCTCTGAAGCCACGGAAAGCCGCTACACCATCAAGGCTGCCGTTGAAACTTCTCCGGGCGTGGCCGCTTGGCTGAAAAAGATGACGGCGCCTGTACCTGGCGTGGGCATGGATTCCAATGCCATGCTCGGTTTTGGCATGGGGCTGGATCTGCCGCAGCTGCGTGACGGATTCAAGGCCATGATGCGCAGCTTCATCGAGAATGGCAAGGATTGCGAAATGGTCGACAAGGATGCGCTCACCCAGACCATGCAGGGGATGGACATGATGCTCAATCCGATGTTTGCCGGAATCAAGGGTTTCGATCTGGCGGTCAATGATCTGGAAATCGATCCCCAGAGCATGTCTCCCAAGGCGGTGGATGCACAGTTGGTAGTGGCATCTGTCGATCCCAAGGGGATGTTCGGCATGCTGGGCATGCTGAACCCGCAATTTGCCCAGATTGACCTTCCCGTGGATGGCTCTCCGGTAAAGCTTCCAGTGGAAGGCATGGCGCCCATGGCGCCGCCTACCTACGCCGCGATCAAGGGAGAAGTGCTGGCGCTGAAGCTTGGCGGCACGGCTCCTGATGGAATCGACAGGCTGCTGGATGCCAAGACGGCGAAAACGCCTCCCATGCTGGCGATCAGCTACAACCCTGAAAAACTGTTCAAGGCAGTCGCTCCCGGCCTGAAGAACATGATGGAATCCATGCAGGGCGATGACGCAGAAGAACTCAAGTCTGCATACCAGTCTTTGCAATCCGCCGCAGACATCTACAAGTACGGGCAGTTCCGTATGCTGGGTACCGATGTCGGCATGGAATTTGTGAGTACCGCTGAGCTGAAGTAGTCCCGTCTGCTGTATTCTGCCGCCAGCATGCCTTCCGGTGTGCTGGTGGCAGTACCCCCAAGGCCGGGTTACTATTTCTCCCTATTCGTTTTGCGCAACCCAACTGATCCGGTATGACCAATCCCCTTCTTGATTTCAGTACTCTGCCCGCCTTCTCCCGTATCCGGCCTTCCCATGTGGAACCGGCCATCGATACCCTGTTGAAAGAGAATCGCGCAAAGGTGAACAAGCTGCTGCAGACCGTGGATCAGCCGGACTGGTACAACTTCATCGAGCCTCTGGAAGAGCTGGAGGATCGCCTCTCACGTGCCTGGGCGCCGGTGTCCCATCTCAATGCCGTAGTCAATTCGGAAGATCTGCGCGAGGCGTATAACCAATGTCTGCCCAAACTTTCAGACTATGCCACGGAAATGGGTCAGAACCATGCCTTGTTCAAGGCGTATCAGGCGGTGGAAAACGGAGCTGTGGATCTGAACGATGCACAGCGCAAATTGCTGGAGAACGCGCTGCGGGATTTCCGTCTGTCCGGGGTGGATCTGCCTGAGAAGCAAAAGCATCGCTTTGGTGAAATTGCCAGCCGTCTATCAGAGCTTGGCGCGCGCTTCCAGGAAAACCTTCTCGATGCCACCAATGCGTGGAGCAAGCAGATCACAAACGAAGAACAACTCGCCGGTCTGCCGGATTCGGCCAGGGATCTCGCCCGGCAGACGGCACAGCAGCGTGACCGGGAAGGCTGGCTGCTGACCCTGGAGTATCCATCCTACATGCCGGTTGTCACCTATGCGGATGACCGTGAGCTGCGTCGTGAACTCTATGAAGCCTTCGCCACCCGGGCATCGGATCAGGGGCCGGATGCCGGACGATTCGACAACAGCGCCGTCATGGAGGAAATGCTTGCCCTGCGTCACGAGATGGCCGCGCTTCTGGGCTATGCCAACTATGCGGAACTTTCTCTGGCAACCAAAATGGCGCGATCCACCCAGGAGGTAATGGAGTTTCTCAATGATCTGGCCGGACGCGCGCGCCACCAGGGTGAACAGGAGCTGGCCGAGTTGCGCAGCTTTGCCCGGGAGCAGTACGGGGTTGATGAGCTGCAAGCCTGGGACATGGCGTACTACAGCGAAAAGCTGCGCCAGCAGCGTTACAGCATAAGCCAGGAAGAGCTCAAACCCTGGTTTCCCGAGACCCGTGTCATACCCGGCATGTTCGAAGTGGTCGGGCGGGTGTTTGGGGTACAGATACGGGAGAGTGACAAAAACGTCGATACCTGGCATCCGGATGTGCGTTTTTATGAAATCCATGACCAATCCGGTGGCCTGCTGGGTGAGTTTTATTTTGATCTCTATGCCCGTCCGAACAAGCGTGGTGGTGCCTGGATGGCGGACGCCGTGTCGCGCATGAAGACGCGCAATCGGCAACAGCTCCCGGTGGCTTTCATGACCTGCAATTTTACCCCACCCGTGGGTGGCAAGCCCGCATTGCTGACCCATGACGAAGTACAGACCCTGTTCCACGAGTTCGGTCATGGGCTGCATCACATGCTGACCCAGGTGGATTATCCGTCCATCTCCGGCATTTCCGGTGTGGCCTGGGACGCGGTGGAGCTGCCATCCCAGTTCATGGAAAACTGGTGCTGGGAAAAACAGGCGCTCAAGCTCATTTCGGGGCACTATGAAACCGGTGCGCCTCTGCCCGATGAACTCCATCAGCGCATGCTGGATGCACGCAATTTCCAGTCCGCCATGCAGCTGCTGCGGCAACTGGAGTTTGCCCTGTTTGATTTTCGGATTCATCTTGATTACCAGCCGGAGAAGGGCGGGCGTATCTATGAAATACTTCAGCAGGTGCGTCAGCAGGTTTCGGTAGTCATGCCGCCGCCATGGAACCGTTTTGCCCACGGTTTTTCACATATATTTGGTGGCGGGTATGCAGCCGGGTACTATAGTTACAAGTGGGCTGAAGTATTGTCCGCAGATGCTTTCTCCCTGTTCGAGGAAGAAGGTGTGTTCAATGAAGAGATTGGCAGGGCTTTTCGACGCAATATACTCGAAAAAGGGGGCAGTGCGGATGCCATGGAATTGTTCAAGAGCTTTCGCGGACGGGAACCCAGCATACAGGCGCTGTTGCGCCACTCGGGAATAGCAGAATGAACCAGATGATGAGCGATGAGCAACTGGAAAGGCTGGAAGATTTTCTCCTGGCGCACATGGAAGAAGGCTGCATGCCGCTGGATGTGGCGCAAGGGTTTCTTTGTGCCATTGTTTCCGGACAACAGATGATCATGCCCAACCAGTGGCTGCCCAGCATTCTTGGGGAGGCGCAATTTGCTACAGACAGTGAAGCCGGTGAGGTCATGGAGATGGTCATGTCTTTGTACAATACCACTCTGGCGGAACTGGAAAACAGGGATTTTTCACCCATGATACTGAGCATGGAGGAGGGTTATGAGGACAACCCCCTTCCACTTCCCTATGGTTGGTGTGAAGGTTATATCATCGGCTGGAACACTCATGGGGAGACCGCCCTGGAGGACATGGCTGGTGATGAACAAGCAGCCTTGTATCTTGGCCCGGTGGCGGCTTTTCTCATGTATGAGGAGGATCAGTTGCTAAAACCGCCGAACGAGGCGGAACACCGTCTGGCGGCAGATCATCTGGCCGACAGTGCGACGGGGCTCTATCACTGGTGGAAGAGCAGACGGGATCTCCCTGTGGGAAATGCCTGAGTTCGCAGGGACTTGACGTAGAATAAATTGATCGGCCGACAAGAGCCGTTATGAAAAATACGGGAGGAGAAACAATGCTGAAAGCGCAAGATCCGGCGCCGGATTTCGAGCTGCCTACAGCCGACATGAGCATGGTGCGGCTTTCCGACTTTGCGGGCAGAAAGAATCTGGTGCTGTATTTCTATCCCAAGGATGATACCCCCGGCTGCACCATGGAAGCCATGGAATTCAGTGAGCTGGCAGAGGAGTTTGCCGCCCTGGACACGATGATTCTGGGTGTCAGCAGGGATACCTGCATCAGTCATGCCGCTTTTCGTGACAAATATGGCCTGTCTGTCGAGCTGGTCGCGGATGTGGATGGTGAAGCCTGTGATGCCTATGGAGTGATGCAGAAAAAAAACGTGAATGGACAGGAGCGTCTGGGCATACAACGTTCCACCTTTATCGTGGACAAGTCGGGCAGGATCCGGCATGCCTTGTATGGTGTTACCCCCAAGGGACATGCGGAAGAAGTTCTGACGCTGGTGCGAGGACTCTGAATCAGCTCATGAATCCCAGGTCTCTTTGGGAAAAGGCGCCAAGATTCGGAAACACCATGTCCAGTTCGGTATCGGAAAGACCAAACCATTTGGCAATGGTTGCCAGATAGGTTTCCACTGACGTAGTCGGTATCATTCTGTCGGACCAGGCGTCCGGTGAATCAGGGCGCAGCGCCGGCATCTTCCCGTAGATGTCCCCGCCGCGGACAGCGCCTCCCAGAACAAAGGCATGACCACCCCAGCCGTGGTCCGTTCCCGCGTTGTTGGATGTCAGGGACCGGCCAAAGTCGGATATGGTCAAAGTGGTAACCTGCTCTTCCATGCCCATCTCGGCAAGGGCGTTCTGAAATGCGCCCATGGATTCGCTGAGGTAGCCTACCTGGTGGGCATTGTCGCTGTCGTGGGTATCCCAGCCGTGCTGGTTGACGAAAAAGATCTGGCGATTGGTCTGAAAGCGGTTCTGGAATTCCTGTCTGACGGAAAGAATATTTGCCACCAGCTCCAGTTGCCGGCCCAGGGGCTTGCCGGTCTCATGTACGCCGTCACTGAACCCATCGAATGAAAGCGCATTGTCGAAAAGACCTGCCAGCTGGTTGGGACGCAACAGTTCGTCGATTCTTTTCCGTGCCAGGGCGCGCATCAGCTTGTTGGGGCTTTCTAGCTGCTGTTTGTAAAGGCTCTGGTAGACCTTGCCCAGCTCACTACCACCGGATTCCGGGCCAAAACCATAGGAAGTCATGGTGTCGGAAGAAACAGATGGCTCGTCGAAGTGAATGGCATCAGTCGCTCCGCCGGTTTGCAGCAGATTGTTGCTGTCCGCCGCGTTGATATTGAACCAGGGGTTTCCACTGCTGTACAAGGTATTGCCCAATCTGGCGCCCCAGCCCTGGTGCTGCGAGCCGGTCGCGTCGCCCAGCATCCATTGGGAACGCTGGGTATTGTGGGCGAACAGTTCAAAAGGAATCGGCGCGCCATTTTCCACGTCATACCGGGTCACGGGCTGTAGCAGTGTTCCGCAATTGGCTATGATCGCCAGCTTCTGATCCATAAACAGGTTGTGCAAGGCGGTCATGTTTTCCCGCATGCCATAAGCAGCGGGGTTGAGGCCGTTTTGATTGGCGTGACTGAACGGCAGCAGGCTGGTTCGCGGCAGGGCGATATTCTCCCGGGTAGCCTGGTAGTCGGCATAGGTATCGGTTTGGGTGGGTGCGATCATGTTGAATACATCCGCGCCTCCTTCCAGGAGGATAACCACCAGTGCCTTGTAGGGTTCATCCGTGGCCACAGCCATTTTGCCCAGCTGAGTGGCCAGAGCGTACAGGGGCTGCATGGACGTCGCCGCCAGGGCGACCTTGAGAAACTGCCTTCTGGAATACCTGTGCATGATGAACCTCCTTATCTTTGCAGCGCGTAGTCAGGTGAGGTCATGATCAGACCGATGATGTAACGTGCAAGTTGTTCATTGTTGCTGTTGCGAACTTCCTTTTGCTGAAGCAGATAAGTTCGGATGGCGGTTCGGGATGCCGCTGACAGCTGCCCTGCGGTCAGCAGGATGTCCAGTTCGTCTAGCAAGCGCTCGTATTCCCCCCGGGCAATCCAGGCGGTTTCCCGGGCAAGCTGCAACTCCGCAGACAGCTCGAAGGTTTCATAGACGAAGCTGTTTTTGGTGATCAATCCCATGAGCAGATCATCTATGCCCTGTTTTCCGTAGATTTCCAGTTCGGGCGCCACCAGACCTTCCTGCTTCAGGCTGTAAGGGGCATCGAAGGGAGTGAAGTAGTTGAATACCGTAAGGGCTTCCAGAGGGCCTTCCTGGCGTGTGAAATCCGTGCCGTGAAAATGATAGGAAGGGTATTCATAGCTGGGGCCGTCTTCGTACAGGTTCAGGGTTCTGATCTCGTCCTGTGCATGAAAGGCGCGGAAAAGATGGGTGATGAACAACAAGGGTTCCCGGAATTTGCCAAACTGCTGTGGTTGCTGCACAGCACCATTGAAGGCTTCTTCATCCAGCAATATGGCAGAAATCACGGCTTTCATGTCGCCTCTCGTACCTTCGCCATTGTCGTTGAAAACCTGGCTGATGCGTGCCACATATTCGGGGGAAGGATTACTGGTTACCAGGCGCTGTATCAGCTGTTTGCAGATGAAAGGGCCGGTATTCGGATGCATGAACAGCAGATGCAAGGCGGCGTCGATGTCGGTCCTGGTATCGCCGCCTGGAATCGTCTGACCAAGAATGTGTTTGCTTTCCCGGTCATGATATTCCTCGACGGCAATCATGGGTCGGGTGCGGGAAAAATGTGTGGAGTCGCCATCTCCGGGAAAGAAAAAGCCATTCTGATCGGTAAGGCCGGTGAAGATCCGTGCCATTTCCCGAACATCGTTCTGGTTGTAAGTGGCGATGGGGTTTCCCTGGTTGTCCAGCTTCAGGCTGCCATCCGGATTGAGTTCATACAGGCCGATGGTGAACAGCTGCATGACTTCCCGTGCATAGTTTTCATCCGGATGACTTCCCGGCGTGGTGCCGGCCTTGGCATTCCCCAGATAGCTGAGATATTTGCCCATACTTGGATGATAGGTGGCATCCTGCAACAGCTTTTCAAAATTGGCGAAGGCGTCGGTAACCAACAAATCGTAGTACGAGATGAGCGCATCGGGTTGGGTGATCAACTGGCCGTTGTTCCTGGAAACGACGAATATTTCACTCCAGGCGAGGGCGACTCTCTGGCGTAACTGATCCTCGGCCTGGGTGGCCAGATGCCACCAGATGTCTCTTTGTGCGTATGACAGGGTATCCGCATGGCGTTTCCAGTCTTCGGGATTGTCCCTGATATCGCCAGTGCCGTTTATTCCCCTGATATTGTCTTCCGCCCATTGCATGTGCAGGCTGGGAGGAATGGCAAATTGTTCGTCCAACCAGGCTTCGTAACTTCCCAGGCTGTGGAGATGATTGATGGCCTGCCAGTCCGGGCCGAAAGTGGCCCTGGCGAGAAATGCCGAAGCTTCTTTGGTGTTGCGTATTCTTTGAGTATCGATGAAGTAGCGGAAGTTGTCCCCGGAATTGTCGGCATTTTTTTCTCCCGGTTTGAACATTTTCGCGTTGTTGCCCGGGGGAGTTGACAAGGCAGGTGTTGCGCCAGGGGCGCTTGCGGCAAACACACTGAACAGGGATGCCAGAACAAGACCGTTGAGCAATCTTCTGAGGAAAAGGCACATAGAATGGGCACTCCTTGACAGTACTTCTTGCTACTCCAGTATTTACAACTCCACCGCCCTTCCTCCCGGAAGTGGTTTCAGGCTCACTGTAGCGCCTGATGCGGAAAGGGAAAATAGACTGAAATCACGTTTTCCCTGGTCTTTTTCGTCCTGGGGGAGGAAAAAATGGGTAGTTTGGCTGAAGGGGGTCTCGAAAAATTCCTTCCATGGAGTTTTTCTCGTCGCAAAGAGAAAATGCGATTTCCTCTTTGCGCACATATTCAATCACTCGTGGTGATCGAATATGGTGGCGCACCCCTGTCCCCTTCGGGCATCTCGATTTTTCGAGATGCCCTGATTATCCTTATTTGCCTTTTTTCCTGCCGTGGTGTTTGCGCCCGCGCTTGAAGCTCTTGTTCTTCTTGCCGACTTTTCGGCCGACGGGACGCAGGCCCATTTTTCTTCCGGCAACCCTGGCCTTCCTGAGAATTTCCATCACTTCCCTGGGCATGCCTTCAGGCAGATCCACGGTAGTGAAATTCTCATGGATCTCGATGCAGCCGATGTAGCAGCTGTCGATATCCGCTTCGTTGGCGATGGCGCCGACGATATTGCCTGGTTTTACATCGTGGTTGTAACCCACGTCCAGAATGAAACGTTCCATTTTGAGATCCGGAAATTCCTTCAGTGGCAGGGCTTGGTCAGAGAAATCCCGCTTTGATGGTTTCCCGGAGGACTTTTCGGGGTGTTCACGGCCTTCCCTGGAAGTCCTGGACTCCTTGCTTTTTCTGACGGGTTTGTCTTTGAGAAGCAGCGGATCACTCCCCTGGGCAAGAAGTGCGAGGGCGGCGGCAAGCGCCATGGGGTCGATATCCCGTTCCTGGCGCAGGTCAGCAAGTATTTCTTCATAGAGTCCCAGGTCAGCTGTGGTCAGGGTGTCCAGGATACGTTGCTTGAAGCGCGCGATGCGCTTGTCGTTGATGTCTGCCGTGCTGGGCATGTGCATCTGTTCGATGGGGTGGCTGGTGGCCTTCTCGATAGCGCGCAACAGCCGGCGTTCCCGTGGTGCAACGAACAGTATGGCCTCGCCTTTGCGTCCGGCGCGACCGGTACGCCCGATACGGTGTACATAGGATTCGGTGTCGTAGGGGATGTCATAGTTCAACACGTGGCTGATACGTTCCACGTCCAGCCCGCGGGCGGCCACGTCCGTGGCTACGAGGATGTCCAGCTTGCCTTGTTTGAGACGTTGCACGGTTTTTTCCCGCTGATTCTGCGGGATGTCCCCATTCAGCGCCTCGGCGGCATAGCCCCGTGCGGAAAGCTTGTCGGCGAGTTCTACCGTGGATGTGCGGGTACGGGCGAAAATCAGCATGGCATCGAAATCTTCACTTTCCAGCAGTCGGGTCAGGGCATCCAGCTTGTGCAGCCCGCTTACCAGCCAGTAGCGCTGATGAATGGTGGTGGCGGTACTGGTGCTGGATTTGATACGTACTTCCGCAGGGTCGTTGAGATGTTTGTGCGCCACCTTGCGAATCGCGTCCGGCATGGTGGCGGAGAACAATGCGGTTTGCCTGGTCTTGGGCATCTGTTCCAGAATCCATTCCACGTCATCGATAAAGCCCATGCGCAGCATTTCATCCGCTTCGTCCAGCACCAGACTTTTCAGTCCGTCCAGATTCAGGGTGTTGCGGCGCAGATGATCCATGATCCGCCCCGGTGTGCCGACGACCACATGGACGCCGCGCTTGAGCAGACGCAACTGCTGGCTGAAGGCCTGTCCACCGTAAATGGGCAATACATGAAAACCTTGCATGTGATGCGCATAAGTCTGAAATGCTTCAGCGACCTGAAGTGCCAGCTCTCGCGTTGGTGTCAGCACCAGCAGCTGGGGTGTTTTCTGCTGCATGTCGATTCTGGCCAGCAGAGGAAGGGCGAAGGCACCGGTCTTGCCGGTTCCTGTCTGCGCCTGACCAAGAAGATCCTGGCCATCCAGCAGCAGGGGCGTGCAGCGGGCCTGGATGGGGGAAGGGGTTTCATAGCCGATATCGCTCAGTGATTTGAGCAAAACAGGGGGCAGTCCCAGTTCCTCAAAGGAAAGGGGTTGGGAAGATGTAGACATGGAGAACCTGCAAGGAAAGAACAAGAAAAGGGTTGGTGCCTAACCCTCTAGCCCGAATATTGCACCAGAACGCGCAAAATGTGGTTTTTTTACCATGAATTACAGCCTGTTGCGTGACGATTATGCTGGATACAGTTTGTACCTGTCATGCTATCCGGTTTTTCCCGGGATCTTTTCACCCAGCTTGCCCGAACGCCCTGCAAGCCGATGAATAACATCGGCTTTTGTCCGTTCGAACAATCTGGGCAAAAATCTCTCCGGGAAAATTCCGGATTCCGGTGCAATATTCGGGCTAGCAGGTCCAGCAGGAAGACACTATAGCACAGCTGCTGCTGAATAGTGCTTGCCAAAGTTCCACGGGGCGGTTCTCCGTATTGCTCCTGCGTGGATTTGCTGGGATACTCGCTTGTATTCGGAACCGATCCCTCTATGTATGTCACTTCGCACGCGCATTCTGCTGTTTCTGTTCAGTTTTGCCCTGGTGCCCCTGGCAGCGGCAGTCATCATCAACCTGCCTCTGGTGCTGGATCGGGTAGAGCTGTTCTATCGTCAGGCGTTTTTGCAGAATCTGCGCGCGGATTTCTCGGATCTGGATGCTCATCTGGCCAGCCGGGACGAGATGATCCGTTTGCTGGCCAAGTTGCCGGAGCCGGGCATGGTGCTTGGCGCTGGTGGCGTGGCGGATCCTGTCCAGGTCGATCAGGCGCGGGTCAAGTATGTGGAATGGATCAATCGCATTCTGCGTGATCAGCTGGACATCGTGGATATCCTTTTCCTGGACAAGGATGCTCTGGCGCGTTTCTGGCTGTCGCGAAATGCAGAAACCCGTCGCTGGGAGCCTACTACCCAGGCTCCTTATCTGCCACAGAGAAAATACCTGGAACCCGTCTTGCAGGCGACAACGCCGGCAGTGTTTCTTACGCCTGTGGTAGTGGATGAAAAGACTGCCGATCTGGCGCGAGCCATTACCCTGCAACTGCTTACCCCGCTGGGACCGGATGAGGGCAAGCCCACATACGGCGTGGTGGTAATGACGGTGGATATCGGTGGTCTGGTACGACGTGATCCCGGTACCCTCTGGGTACATGATGATGGGCGCTACCTTTCCGCGCCTGGCGTGACCCAGCGCAGCGGAAATGCGTTCCATGAGTTCTCCGGACTGAGTAAAATGTTTGCCCGGCGCAAACTGTTCATGTGGGAAGGCGACGATGGCAAAACCGTGATCTGGGTGCCGCTGTTGCGCACCGAAGATGACAAACCTCTTTGGGTTGGACGTTATGTGCAGGAAAAACCCCTGCGGGAATTGCGTGATGCGATCATTCTGCGCGTTCTGGTGATCATCTTCGTGCTGGTGGTGGTGATAGGGATTATTGCGCGGCTGGTGGCCACTCGCCTGGAGCGCCATGGTACCGAACTGTTCAAGGGGATACAGCGCATCGTAGGCAAGGCGGAAGCGGTGCAGTTCAACTGGCACGGCAGCCCGGAACTGGTTCAGCTGGGGCGTAATCTGTCCGTACTTTCCGAGACGCACGCACGCAACCTGCAGGAACTTCAGGGGCATGCCAGGGCTCTTGAAGAATCCAACCGCTACAAATCGGAATTCCTTTCCAATGTCAGCCATGAATTGCGTACGCCCCTGAACTCGATTCTGCTGCTGTCCAAGTTGCTGGTAAAGGAAGGCCAGGATTTGTCGGACGAGCAGCGTCAACAACTGAAAGTGATTCACGAGGCAAGCGCGGATCTGCGTGGTCTCATCGACAATATCCTGGACCTGTCCCGCATCGAGGCAGGCAAGCTGCTGCCCAATATCGAAAAAGTGGATCTGCACGGGTTGTTGCAGGAACTGGCGGAGTTGATGGCTCCGCAGTTTGGGGAAAAGGGATTGAAGCTGGAATTGCAGATCGATCCACAGGCAATGCAATGGATATCCACTGACGCGGACAAGATCAAGCAGGTACTCAAGAATTTCCTCTCCAATTCTCTCAAGTTTACTTTTGAGGGAAAAGTGATACTGGGCATGGAAGCTGCGGATGAACCCTATGCGGTGCGCCTGTGGGTGCGTGATACGGGTATTGGCATCCCGGAGGACAAGCAGAAGCTGATCTTCGAAGCCTTCAGGCAGGCAGACGGATCCACCCGTCGCCGTTATGGAGGCACGGGACTGGGCCTGAGCATCAGCCGGGAACTGGCGCAGATTCTCTGTGGCGAGATTCGGGTGGAAAGCCGAACCGGGCGCGGGTCGGAGTTTTCCCTGCTGCTGCCCACGGAATGTGGCGAGACCCCGCAACCCAAGACCCTTTTCTTTGAAGAGCAGGGGGAGGGTTCTGACGCTGATGAGATGGCGGCTGCCGAAGCCGATTTCAGTGGTCGTCGTGCGCTGCTGGTGGAGCAGGATATCGATCTGTTGCTGAAGTTCAGCAAGATGCTGGAGTCCTGGAACATCGAGGTATTTGCCGCGGGAGACGAAGAGGAAGTCCGGGAGACGCTGGCAGATGAGTCGGATATTGATATAGTAATGGCTGGTGAGGGCATTGTGGCGTGGCGGCGTCTTGCGGAAATGGTTGGAGGCAGTACAGCCAACTCGATATTGTTTATTGGCCTGTCGGACAATCCCCAGATTGATGGCGCGGAAGTAGTGGTTTCTCCAGACGTCAATGCGCACACCCTGATGAGCATACTGCAACAACGTTTTCCAACGGACAGGAGATGAGCATGAAACGTTACTCCGGTTTCAAGCTGCTGGCTGTGGACGATAATGAACACAATCTGTTCACTCTGCGTTCCCTGGTGAGCAAACACATGGATGTGGAGATACTGGAGGCCACGGGCGGCAGAGAGGCACTGGAACTGGCGCAGCGCAATCCGGACATCGATCTCATCATCCTCGATGTTCAGATGCCGGAAATGGATGGTTTCGAAACGGCGCGCATGCTCAAGATCCGCAAGAAGACCCGGGATATTCCGGTCATCTTCCTGACCGCCGCCTTCAAGACCGAAGAATTCCAGCAGAAGGGCTATGACGTGGGTGGCGTGGACTATCTGCTCAAGCCTATCGACGACAATCAGCTGCTGAACAAGATCAGCACCTATTTCCGCCTGATAGAGAAGGAGCGGGAACTCAACCGCATACTTGAGCAGAAAGTGGCGGAACGGACGGCTGAACTTCATCAGGCCAATCAGCACCTGGAGAACATTATCCGCTACATGGGAGAAGCCCTGCTGGTTCTGGATGCAAAAGGGCGCATCAAGCAGGTGAATCCCGCAGCATGCGCCATGTTAGGCTATGAACAACAAGAATTGACCGGTATGAGTATCGGCGATGTTTTCGAGGAGGAAGGACAGGAGCAGGCCAATGCCTTCATGGGCACCTGGCTGGAGGCGCTGATTCGCGCCGGGGCCCTGCGGGACATAGAGGCGGCTTTCATCGCCAGGGATGGGACTCGGATGCCTATCCTGTTTTCGCGCACGGCCATTGTCAATCAACAGGGGGAGATTGACGAGATTATCTGTATCGCCAAGAATATGTCAGGCTACTGTCGGGTGGACGAGGAATCGCCTGCTCAAGCAACCGGAGATTGAACCCAATGACTGAGTCCACAGAACCGCAGATCCCCGCGGATGAGGATCCGACCATGACCGCCAATGCCCTCAAGGCCATGGCGCATCCTCTACGCTGGAAGATTCTCTGCACCCTGGGAGAAACCGAGCTTTCCGTGGGGGAAATCGTGTCCCGTACAGGCACTTCCCAGAGCAACATCTCCCAGCATCTGGAGCAATTGCGCAACAA
Organism: Sedimenticola sp.; assembly: GCA_026985055.1. GTDB lineage: Bacteria > Pseudomonadota > Gammaproteobacteria > Chromatiales > Chromatiaceae > Thiolapillus. The sequence continues at coordinate 19,139 of JALSQZ010000059.1, forward strand.
GAACATTGTTACATCACGCAAGGAAGCCAATCGCATTTATTACCGGATTCGCAACGGCAAACTGCTGGAGCTCATCGGAACCATGCGTGAAGTGCTCTGCCCGGTCAATCTGGACGATCGGTACGACAAATAGCCGGAAGTCCGAAAAAATCCTTCCATGGAATTTTTCTGGTCGCAAAGAGGAAATACGATTTCCTCTTTGCTCCCATTTTCAATCACTTGTGGTGATGGAAAATGGTGGGATATCCCGGTCCCACTCGGGCATCCCGATTTTTCGAGATGCCCTTTTGTCTATCTATCCGCTTCCGCTCAATTGCCCCACGATACGGAATCCGGCAACATAGGTGCCGATGGCCGATCCCAGGGTGCTGAAGAGGAACACCAGCAGGGTACGGGATACCCGGTTCTTCCACCAGCCTGTCCAGTGGGTGGTGTCATGACGCAGCCTGCTGAAATCTTCCACGGTAGGTTTTCTGAACCAGAGTTCGGCCGCCGCCGTGACCATTCCCGCGCCAATGGTCGGGTTCAATGAGGTTATGGGAGCGGCTACAAAAGCGGTGACCACCGTGAAAGGATGAGCGCCAGCCAGAGCTGCGCCTATGGCGGACAGGCTGCCATTGATCAGCACCCAGCTCCATACCAGTTGCCAGCCCAGTTCCGGACTGCGATGGAAGCCGATGCCAAAGCCGATGAATACCAGCGCCACGATGAGCCAGGGCAGCAGCTTTGGCCAGCGGGAAGGCGGGGGCAGACGGTCAAGCTCGGCAATGCTTCGTGCCGGGTTGTCGATGCCGTGGCGGAGTTTCTTGCGGATGCCTTTGAGGTGTCCCGCTCCCACAACGGCAAGAATGTCCGCATGGCCATTTTCCTCGATTTCCTGGGCCAGACGCGCTGCCATGTACTCGTCTCTTTCCTCGATGAGCGGGCGGTACAGATCCCCACGGTCATGGGCGAACTCGGCAAAGGTCGTTTCCAGCATGTCGCCTTCCTTGAGTTTTTCGATTTCCTCCTCGTCCACGTTTTCCCGGGATACGAGAGAAACCAGCAGGCCGGTAAACAAGGTCCAGCGTTTCCACCAGGAAAGGTTGCTGGCGGTGCGTTTCAATGTTGTGCCGATCTCGCGATCGATCAGCAGCACCGGCAGATGGTGCTCCCGGGCCTTGTCTATGGCCATGCGCTGTTCTGCGCCGGGCTCGATGCCAAACTGCTCGGCGAGGCGCTGCTGATAGGCGCCCATGGCAAGATTGGCGATGACCATGGAGGCCTTGCCGCTGCGGATGACTTCCATGAGATTCATCTTGGCCAGGGCATCGGGCGACAGCATGGCATTGTAGCGGCTGGGACAAAGCTCGACCGCAACCGCATCGTATTCGCCGTTTTCCATGAGCTCTTCTACCTTGTCCGCACTGGCGCGGGATACGTGAGCAGTACCCAACAAAGTGATTTTGCTGTCCTTTATGGACAGCTCTTGTATGGGTTCCTGGGATGATGATTCATGCATGATAGGGAAGTTTGCTTTACCGCATTGGGCTGGGATAATACCAGCATCCTCAACCGGTATGGAGTGTTTGCGGTGAAAATGTTTTTTTTCGGGCTGCTGCTCGTTTTTTCCCTGGGTTCCTGTGAAACCATGCAAAGCGCGGAAAGGAAGAACAAAATGGATTTCGATCTCAAGCTCTACGGGCATGAAGTGCGCTGGGGAGAGATCGAGGCCCTGCCATCCTATCTCAAGCCGGAACTGGTGGAGGAGCAGGCGCCGCTGGCGCACAAGCCGGAAAACATCAGGGTAACGGAATATGAACTGCTGGTGCCTCCACGTGAAATCGAAGAGGAGCCGCCCAGAGTAGCCCAGACAGTGCGTATCAACTATGTGTTTCGTGATCGCCAGGTGGTGAGGACACTTGTCGACAAGCAGCTCTGGGAATACGATGCAGCTGCCAAGAAGTGGTTTCGCGCCAACCCCATACCGGTGTTCAAATAATGCCGCTGGTACCCTTCAGTGAATATCCTGGCCGGCATGAGCGGCATTTTCGGCGCAAGCTGGACAATCCTCTTTTTCCACGGCCCGTTCTTGACTGGGGTGAAGATGAACTGCTGGAAGTGCAACGCAGGGATCATGAAGAGCTGATGGCTTTTTTGCAGTCCCTGCGCGCTCTGGTGCAACGCGCCGTGCAACTGAAACCAAATGAAGAAACCCAGGTGATCCTGGATCTGAAAGCAGAACTGGAAAAACATTATGAGCAGGCCTGTGGCCTGGCGGATCAGCAGGAAGGCAACAAGCAAGCCATTCGTCAGTTGGTGGAGGTGATCATGAACACCATTCGCCGCAATGCCGCCGGAGACGCCCTGGCGGAGCAGGAGCTTGCCGAAGAAGAGCTGGCGCGCAATACCCATTTTGAACTGCTGGAACAGGCTCTGGTAGCGGACCTGCTTCATCCTGACAGTCTCATCGAGCCTGATGAGCTGGCCGTGGTACTGCTGACCGAGGATGAAACCCAGGTGCTGGCCGCCTGGAAACTGTTCGATGGGGAGCAGCAGCAGCTTTTGCTGCAGCAGATGCGTGCTGTCCTGAAAGAAAATGATGTGTCTGACAACGCACTCGGGCGGCGTTTGGAATTGTTTGTGGAAAGCTGATGTGCTGAAACCTTCCCCGGGAAGCACGGGGAAGGAAGAAGGTGGGTCTGCAGGGCGTTTCGACAAATCGGGATTGCCTATAACGGGCCGTTGAAAAACACAGTTTTTCAACATCCTAACAAGAGGATCTCGAAACATTCCTTCCATGGAATTTTTCTCGTCGCAAAGAGAAAATGCGATTTCCTCTTTGCTCCCATTTTCAATCACTTGTGGTGATCGAAAATGGTGGGACATCCCTGTCCCGCTCGGGCTTATCGATTATTCGATATGCCCTATACTTCCAGATCCGGGTTGTTTTCGATCAACATGTCATAGGCAGTGCGGATGCTATCGTGCCGCTGCATGCCCAGGCTGTCCGGCTCCACGGGACCCACTTCAACGTCCGGGTTGCCGCGATAGACCTGCTGCAGGGATGTAATCACCGGTACTGCAGACGCCCCGGGATTGCTGATGCCCTCGGAAAGGCTGGGGATATTGGGATCGAGATCCTCGCTGGCCAGTTGGCGTTCATAGGCGAAGGTCTCGGCAAATGCCATGTTGCTTGCCAGGAAAAAGGCGGAAACTGCGATAATTGTTTTCATGCTACTGTCCTCACTCGTATCGTTTGTTGTGTGCTTAATAAGACCCATACAAAACTGTTTTCATTTCCACGGATATTGATTCAGGAGTTCTGTCTGGCATGAAATACCAGGATTTGCGAGATTTCGTTTCCCAGCTTGAACAGCAGGGTGAGCTGAAACGTATAAAGGTGGAGGTTGACCCTCATCTGGAGATGACCGAGATCAGTGATCGGGTTCTGCGTGCCGGCGGTCCGGCGTTGCTGTTCGAAAATCCCAGAGGGCATGACACGCCGGTGCTGACCAATCTGTTTGGTACTGCCCATCGTGTTGCCCTGGGTATGGGGGAGAACTCCGTGGAAGCCTTGCGTGAAGTGGGCAGGTTGCTTGCCATGCTCAAGGAGCCGGATCCCCCCAGAGGCATGAAGGATGCCTGGGACAAGCTTCCCATGTATCGCAAGGTTCTGGATATGGCGCCCAAAGAGCGTCGCTCGGCTCCCTGTCAGGAACTGGTGCTGGAAGGTGATGAAGTAGATCTGGGCCGGCTGCCGGTGCAGACCTGCTGGCCAGGTGATGCCGGGCCGCTCATAACCTGGGGGCTGGTGATTACCCGCGGTCCGCACAAATCCCGGCAGAATCTTGGTATCTACCGCATGCAGGTCATCGGTCGCAACCGGGTGATCATGCGCTGGCTGGCTCACCGGGGTGGTGCGCTGGATTTCCGTGAATGGCAACAGGCGCATCCGGGAGAGCCTTTTCCCGTGTCTGTTGCTCTGGGGGCGGATCCGGCAACCATCCTTGCCGCAGTCACGCCGGTGCCCGATACCCTGTCGGAATATGCCTTTGCCGGCTTGCTGCGTGGCGCGCGAACGGAAGTAAGCAAAAGTCTGGGTAACGAGCTGCAGGTTCCGGCATCGGCAGAGTATGTCCTGGAAGGGGTGATCCATGCGGACGACATGGCGCCGGAAGGGCCGTTTGGCGATCACACTGGCTATTACAATGAAGTGGATGAATTTCCGGTGTTCAGCATCGAGCGCATCACCCATCGCCGTGATCCGATCTATCACAGCACTTATACCGGCCGGCCACCGGATGAGCCGGCGATTCTTGGCGTGGCATTGAACGAGGTGTTCGTGCCCATCCTGCAGAAACAGTTCCCCGAGATCATTGATTTCTATTTGCCGCCGGAGGGATGCTCCTACCGCATGGCCGTGGTGAGCATGAAGAAGCAGTACCCCGGTCACGCCAAACGCGTGATGTTTGGTGTCTGGTCTTTCCTGCGCCAGTTCATGTACACGAAATTTGTCATCGTCACCGATGATGATGTGAATGTGCGTGACTGGAACGATGTCATCTGGGCCATGACTACGCGCATGGATCCGGCCAGGGATGTAACCATGGTGGAGAACACGCCCATCGATTATCTGGATTTTGCATCTCCCATATCCGGCCTGGGATCCAAGATGGGCTTCGACGCCACCAACAAATGGCCGGGAGAAACCGATCGGGAGTGGGGCAGGCCGATTGCCATGGATGACGATGTAAAAAGGAAGGTGGATGAACTCTGGGACAGCCTGGGGTTGTAGGTTCGGTGAAGAAGTTTCTTGACAGAAAATTGCGGCAGTACATTCAGTGTCATTGCAGTGACACGCGCGATTCCCTGCGCTGCGCTCAGGAAACCATCCTCTATGGAATGTTGGGAATCTCTTCCGTGGTCTTTCTCTTTCCTTATGTCATGGGTGTAATCCTGGCGGCAAGGCTGGGGTTGTGGCCCGTGATTCTTATCGACACGCTGGCCTATGGCTGGTTGCTGTTTCTCATGTTCTACCGGAACCTTTCCTATCATGGCTACGCATATGGAGTACTGATGCTGATCGAGTTTCTCGGTCTGGCGTTGCTGATCGTGACCGGGAATCATGGTGCTGGTTGGCTGTGGCTGTTTCTCGCGCCAGTAATGGCGGCTTTGTTGCTTGATCGCCATACCGGATACCGGGTTGCTTTCGGTGGTGCGGCAGCAACCGTGATTCTTGCGTTGCTGGACTGGCTCCTGGGGCCCGGCTGGATGCACCTGCTACGGGATGGTTTGCCGTCATTCATGGCTATTGTCAGTAATTATCTGGCGCTTTCCGTGGTTGCGGTATTCATTATCGGTCGCCTGTTGGGTAGCCTGGAGACCACCCTGGGAGTACTGCGTGAGCGTACCCGGGAACTCGAGCTGACCCAGGAAGTCACCGTGGATACCATGGCGTCTCTCGCGGAATACCGGGACATCGAAACCGGCAATCACATCGTCCGCACCCGAAAGTATGTCCAGCTGCTGGCGCGTCAGCTCCAGCGGCAGTCACCCGAGCTGGCCGCTGGTCTGGATGATGAGACTGTCGAACTGTTGTCGCATTCCGCACCCTTGCATGATATTGGCAAGGTAGGCGTCCCGGATGATATTTTGCTCAAACCAGGACGCCTGACAAAAGAAGAATTCGAAGAAATGAAAAAACATACCCGTTACGGCCGGGATGCCCTCATGCATGCCGAGGAAAAGCTGGGAAGTAACCATTTCCTGCGTCTCGCGGCGGAAATCGCCTGGACTCACCATGAGAAATGGGACGGTAGCGGATATCCCAGGGGGTTGTCGGGAGAACAGATTCCCCTGTCGGGCCGGATCATGGCCGTCGCCGATGTCTATGATGCCCTGATATCCAAACGGGTATACAAGGAGGCCACCAGCCATGAGAAAGCTCTTGCTTATATCGTGGAACATGCCGGGAAGCAGTTCGATCCGGAAGTAGTACGGGCTCTTCTGTTGGTTGCCGAAGACTTCAAATCCATCGCCCGCGAGTTTTCCGACCAGTGAGGCAGTTCTCGTGACCCAGCAATCTCTGGATGCCGTGCAGATCGGCAATATTCTGGATGAAGTCATGGAAACCGAGTTTTCCTTCCTTCACACGGAAAATATTGCTGCGGATCTTGCTGCGTTGGACGCAGATCAGCAACATTTCGTGTTGCAATGGGCGAGGCGCGTGGCCAGCACCAATGTGCAGCTGGCCTATGAGTTTTCCTGCCGCGCGCCGAGCGCTCTGAAGCGCATGGATATGGAGATGATTTCCGCCTGGTGTCTGCATGCCATGGATACCTATGACCGGGCTGGTTTGCATCCCGCCATGGAAGTGATCAAGGATCTGGAAAGCTTTCTTGCATTTGGCCACCTGCGGGCTTCGGCAGCTCTGCTGGAACAGGCAAGCCCGATACTCACTCCCTTCATACATGGTCTTTCCGGACGCAAGCTCAGTCTGGAGGAGGATACCCGAGCCTGGACGGATGGCGAGGTTCTCTATCTACCGGAAATGATGGCTCGTTTGGACACGGAAGAAGAAAATTTTCAGCTCTATAAGGCCATGGCCACCCATCTTTGGGCGCATACCCGCTACGGCACACTGAATGTAGAACCCGAGGCTCTTTTCGCACGCTATGCAGATGAACAACGGGCGCAGCGCTGGTTCTGCCTGCTGGAGACCTTGCGCCTGGACAATTACCTGCGCCGTGATTTGCCCGGATTGTATCGGCAGATGCAGGAGCTGCAGACCCGTCTCGCGCCAACTGCGGAAGCAGACGCCCTGGAAGCGCTTCGGCAAGAGATGTCCGGCGCCTCGACCGCGCAGGATAGCGTGGCTGCCCTGGGGCGTGTTTTTGATCGGCAGATGCCTGCGCTTCCTTGCTATGCGGGTGATATGGATTTGCACCAGGCCTGGCAGGCCCGGGAGTTGCGACTGCAACGTGAACAGGCCCGTTTCCGCGAAACCCTGCGGGTGTTGGCGGAGGAACTGCGAGGAGAAAACCAGGAGCCGCCGGAACGATTCGAGCTCAGGGAGAGCAATCCGAACCGGGATCCCAGTGAATTGCCAGAGCTGGAACTGGTGGTGGCCGACCAGGTGATGCCGGTTCCGGATCAGGTGAAGCAGATCATGACTTCCATCCAGCTCGATCTCACGGAAATACCAGAGGATTATCTGATTCCCGCGGGAGAAGGAGAATATGATCCCTCGCTGCTGGAGGATGAAGAACCGGATCCGGACGATGTCTGGGGCGGAACCTATCATGAAGAAGGCGCCTGGTTCTACGATGAATGGGATTTTGGCCGCCTCCACTACCGCAGGAACTGGTGCGTTCTCAGGGAGCTGGAACAGGAAGGCGGGGATACCGCGTTCTACAGACAAACACTGGAAAAATATCGCGGTCTGGTGCGTTCCCTGCACCGGACCTTTGAAGTGCTGCGTGGGGAAGACAAGGTACTGCGCCGACAACCCCAGGGTGAAGATATCGACATCGATGCCTTTGTCGAGGCGTTGGCAGACATGCAATCCGGCATGGAAATGTCCGATCGGGTGTTTGCCCGCATGCACAAGGATGAGCGAAATATTGCCGTTTTGTTCATGGTGGACATGTCAGGTTCCACCAAGGGCTGGATCAACCAGGCCGAACGCGAGGCGCTGGTGCTGCTGGTGGAGTCCCTGCAGGTGCTGGGAGATCGTTACGCCATCTACGGGTTTTCCGGCTGGGCGCGCAAGCGCTGTGAGATATACCGCATCAAGAGTTTCGAAGATCCTCTGAGTGACCAGGTAATGGGGGCAATCGGCGCTATCGAGCCCAAGGACTATACGCGCATGGGAGCGCCGATCCGTCATTTCAGTCGAATGCTGGAAGAAGTGGAAGCGCGAACCAAGCTGCTCATTACCCTGTCGGACGGAAAGCCCGACGACTATGATCACTACTACCGTGGAGAATACGGCATAGAGGATACACGCCAGGCCCTGTTTGAAGCCCGAGTGGCGGGTATTCACCCGTTTTGCATTACCATCGACAGGGAAGGAGCAGACTATCTGCCGCATATGTATGGCAAGGCCAACTATGTGGTGCTGGATGATGTGGCAAAACTGCCCTTAAAGGTTTCTGATATCTATCGTAAGATTACCAGTTGAGCGGACATGTTCGCATACCAACAAAAGCAGTACCCGAAAGCCGATGTTCCGGCAGGGTAAAGAAGTTCACAGGAGAGGAGGAACAAACATGAAAAAGACCGCAGTTGCCATTCTGGCAATCATGAGCATGGGGGCTACCCAGGCACAACCTGGAACCGGCATGCCAGCCTACGGCTATGCTCCACCGCGAATGCCTGGCGCCATGCCCATGCGTCCCCCGGTCCCTGCTCCGCGTAAATATCCCGCCGACAGCCCTGCGGCTCTGGTGCAGAAGGGGTTGAGTGATCTCGTGGCGCGCCTGCAGAGCCGGAATCTCGATCCCCGCTCCCTGGAGATCTATCTGCAGGAAAAAGTAGCGCCTTATTTCGATTTTGAGTACATGGCCAAATCGGCAGCGGGCAACATGTACCGTTACATGAGTGATGAACAGAAGCAGCGCATGTCGCAGCGCATTGAAAGGCAGTTTCTGTCAACCATGGTGCAGCGTCTGGTCAGCTACAACAACCAGGAAATACAGGTGATGTCTCAGCGCTTGAATCAGAATGGCCGCACCGGTACGGTCACTACGGCCATCAGCGGGCCGCGTGGATATCCTACCCGTCTGGATTTTCGCTTCTACAAGGCAAAGAGCGGCTGGAAGGTATTCGATGTAATGGCCAACGGGCAAAGCGCGGTCATTCATTACCGACGTCAGTTCCGCCAAACCATGTACATGCCGCCAGGCCGTAACCGGCAACTCATGATGCGGCCTTATCTCCAGCCCGTATCAGGTAGCTGAACCAACAGGAATTGCCATAGATGGAAGCGCCGCCAGGAAAACGCCTGGGAAAAGGCATGATCATTGGTGCCTGGGTGTTGCTTCTGGCGTTGCTTACACTGTTCTTTTCCCGGATTCTTGATGAGCGCGGCAACCCCAACCAGCAGTTGGCGGGGAAGGTGTCAGAACAGGGAGTTCGGGAAATCGTGCTGAGGCGGAATGCCTATGGACATTACGTGGCCACAGGTGCGATCAACGGCCATCCGGTGGAGTTTCTCGTGGATACCGGAGCGACCAACGTGGCGCTCTCGGAAGAGCTGGCGCGCAAACTCGGGCTGGAAAGAAAAGGAGGCACTTTCAGCCATACGGCTAATGGTGTGGTGGCGGTATGGCAGACCCGTCTGGATCGCGTATCACTGGGAGTGATAGAGATGCACAATCTCAGAGCAACCATACTGCCTGATCTGAAGCCGCCGGATCAGGTCTTGCTGGGTATGAGTTTCCTCAAACCGCTGGAAATCATCCAGAAGGGAGATACCCTGATTCTGCGTCAGATGCCCTGAGTATTACAGGAAAGCAGCTGCCCCCAGCATCCGCAGGCTACGACCGCCAGGGAGGGCGGAAGTGCAGATTATGCAGGAGCAATTCCCAGTGCCCTGGCCTCTCGCGGCATACCGTACATCCTGTACATCGCCGCTCCGGCCATGACCTCCAGGGAAGGAGGGAATGCTGGAAATGCCGGGAGCATTTCCAGTGCCCTGGCCTCTCGCGGCATACCGTACATCCTGTACATAAAAAACCAGCGCGGGGCGCTGGTTTTGGTTGTTGCGTGCCTGGAAAGCCGATGCCTTACATGGAGACGACGTCTTTCAGGGCCTTCAGCGCGGTAACCTTGACCGTAGTGCTTGCCGGCTTGGCGGCAATCTTCATTGGCTCACCGGTAGCCGGGTTGCGTCCCATACGAGCCTTGCGTGCGGGCTTCTTTACGCGGCGGATCTTGACGCCGGTGTCAGGAATGGCGAACTCGCCGGAACCACGCTTCTTGATATGACGGGTGATGAGATCGTTCAATGAGGAAAATACTGCCTGTACTTCCTTTTTGGTCAGGCCGGTATCTTCTGCGATAGCGGTGATGATCTGGCTCTTGGTTTGCTTCTTGCCGATGGCAGTCAGTTTCTTGGGAGCTGCCTTGGCAGCGATCTTCTTGGTGGTCTTTTTAACCATTCTGATTACTCTCCTTCAGGTTATCGGGTAATTCCGTACCGGAACTTACCACAATATTTTTTGTTGACATAGTAAAAAAACGGTTTCAGTTGATGTATACGGCATATTTTGACTTTTTGAGGTACAAAACATACCAATCGGGAAGCCGGTTTTGGTGAATGCGAAGCGCTTGGCTGAACTGTTTCTTGCTGGTTGCCAGGGAAGTAGAAGTCAGCGCGGTGCGGGACTGTCGGGGATTGTCGCTAGGGATGGCGCTACTTTTTCTTTTTGAGTTCTTCTATTTCTTTCTGGACTTTTTTCAGCTGGGATTCAAGACGCGCGGTTTCATAGAAGTTCAGGCCGGGAACGCGCAGGGCGATCTTCAGTTGTAAAGCGGAAGCTTCCAGCGCGCCCTTGAGATAATAATGTGTTGCCAGATGTTGATGGCTTTCCGCCTTGTGTCCCAGATCCGCTGCGGCTTTTGCCAGCAGTTTGTACACGTGGGTGTTTTCAGGACGCAACGAAGCGAGGAAGGACAGTTTTCGGTAAGCGGTTTCCGCCTTGCCTGCACGCAGATAGAATTCCGCCAGGGTAATTTGCAACGGATAGCTCAGCGGTTGTTTTTTTGCCGCAGCTTCCAGGCGGGATATGGCGTCTTGTTTGTTGCCCGCTTCCATGTCCGTGCGCGCGGCGCTGATGATGAATTCCAGGGTATCGGGATGTTTTTGTAACAACTTCTTCAGTTCGGATGAGGCCTTTGCATACTGATCATCCCGCAGTAGCGCCAGCGCCAGCCCATATGCCGCAGCGGACTTGTCACGGTAGCGTCCCTCTTCGAGCGCGGTGCTGAAATAGGTGATGGCATCACGCGCTTCATGGAAGGAGCGTTCTCTCAATGCGGCGCGAAGCAGCAGATAGCGAAAGCTGTCCGTATATTGCTTGTACGGATAGTTTTCCGCTCTGCCCAGGGAGTCCGCGATCCTGGAGTTGGTTACCGGATGGGTGCGCAAAAACTCGGGAAGTTTTGTGCCATGGCTGCGGTTGGCGCGCCCCATGCGGGTAAAGAAGCTGGGCATGGCCCGGGCATCGAAGCCCGTATCATGCAGGATCCCGATTCCGAGGCGGTCAGCTTCTTTTTCATTCTGACGGGTAAAGTTGATTTGTTGCTGCTTCATGGCCGCCTGCGCGCCGGACGCTGCCGCGATGGCGGCGTCTCCGCCCACGGTAGCCCCGAGTATGATGGCAGCCACCAGAGCGGCTCCCTGTACCAGGCTCAGGTTGCTGGCGGCGTACCAGGCGCGTTGCAGATGTTTTTGTGTAACGTGGGTTATTTCATGAGCCAGAACCGCGGCCAGTTCGCTTTCCGACTGGGTGGTGAGCACCAGACCGGTGTAGACGCCGATATAGCCCCCCGGTCCGGCGTAGGCGTTGATTACCTGGCTGTCCACGAGAAAGAAGGTGAATTTTGAACCCATGCCTTCACTGTGTTCCACCAGGGCGTTGCCCAGTTTGTTGATGTAGTCGTCGAGCAGAGGTTCATCGATGACTGGCTGGGTGGCGCGTATATAGCGCATGAAGGTCTTGCCCAGCTGCTGTTCCTGCAGAGGAGTGAACAGGTTGCCCGACGGGGCGCCGATTTCGGGAAGGTCATTCCCCGGTTCGCTCCATGCCTGAAGCGGGCTCACACACAGGCTGATGCTCAGGACGAACAGCAGCAAGCGGTATGAGAGAGGATGGGCCATCAGTTTAATTGTATGCGTTGTCCCCAGGGGGGCTTTTCCTTTCCTTTGACTAACCACAAGACAGGATATGCGGGCGCAAGTTCCGGGAACTGGCCTTCCAGATCAGAGAAATACACCAGAATTTCCGGTTTCATTCCCTGCTCTTCCACCCATTGGAACACGGGGCGGAAATCTGTGCCACCACCCCCGCTGATCTCCGTTTCCAGTTGCAGTTCTTCCCAGGGCTCGAATACCCAGGGAGCGCCTTCGGCAATACGGGCGTCACAGGGAATCAGGGTGACCCGGGCGCGCATCTGCCCCTTGAGAGCTGATATTTCAGATAGAAACTCCTGAATTTCCCTGTCCTTGATGGAGCCACTGGTATCCATGCCGACCACGATATCCACCTGGCTGGAATGCAGGGAAGGCAATATGGCATCTCCCTGACTGCGCCGGGACTGGCGCATGTAGCTGTAGTCGTCCCTGGCCACAGAGGTCATGTAACGGGCCAGCAGCATGCGCCAGGGCAGCCGCGGTTGCAGCAGATGATCGATCATGCGCGCCATGGCGCCGTCCATCTTGCCTGCTTGCATGGCCTGCTGGGCCGCGCCGGCCATACGTTGCTGCCACTGTATTTCCAGTGTTTCTTTTTCTTCCGTGGTCAGAGGCGGCGGCTGGGAGCTGGAGTCCGGGCGGGGCTGCTGGTCGGCATTGCCCTGCGGATTTTGACCGCCGGATTCTAGTTCATCATTGCGATTCTTCGGTTGTTGTTGCTGTTCTTTTTCCCGGGGAGGTGGGGGGGGATTGTCTGCAGGAGGCTCCTGATCCTGATTTCCGTCGCCACTTCCGTCGCTGTCCTGGTCATAGAGATGCTGATCGACGGTTTCCTGATTTTCGTCTTCCTGCAGCAGCGGGTAGATTTCCTCTGCGGTCATACCCTTGTATTCGTCCATGATCAGGGTGTCGTACGGGGGCATCAGTCCCTCGTCCACCAGCAGGGGATTGATGGCGTAATCGCAGGCCAGATTCCAGCGATGCAGTACCCGGTGGCCACGCCGGGAAAAATGGGACAGGGCGCAATGCAGGGCTTCATGAGCGAGCATGAATTGCGTCTGGGGAAGGCTCAGGGAATCGATGTATGCCGGGTTGTAATAAAAATGTTTTGCGTCCGTGCCCGTGGTGGGACACCAGTCGGGATGAGCTTCCTTCATGGGCAGGCGCAATACCAGTGCGCCGAGAAAGGGTTTGTCCAGAATCAGGCGGGTGCGGGCAGCGGCCAGTTTGGTCTGGATTTTTTCGAGATCCGGCTCAGCCATAAAGCATTACTTCACCAATGGCGGTGGCCCAGTTCTGGAACTCGGGTACGCCAAAAAGCTGGTCACCAATGGCCCGGTGCAGATCAGAGACCAGCATTACGCCCATTTCCTTCTGGGGAAAACGGTTGGCGTAGTCGAGTATGTGACCGAGAATCACGCTGGCGTTGTCGTCCTCCCTGGCGCGAATGGCGCGTCCCACCAGAGCCGCGGCCAGCGCATATTGCAGGTCGATTTCATCCGGTACGGGAACTTCCCTGCCGCTGATGATATCGTCCAGATCCGGCATCTTGTCCAGGCTGTTGATGAAGGCATGCAGCTCGATACCGGCGGCCGGTCCCACACAAGCTTGCAAGGTGCCGAGCAACAACCGCGGCTGATCGGCAAATTTCTGCAGGCTGCGATGGGCAAATTCCCAGGAGCGCGGGGAAGGGAATGCTACCGGGTTGTGGGCCGGGTCGAAATCGAACAGCAGTTCCGGACGGAAACGCAGAAAGGCGATAACCCGCTCATCGATGCCATGCGCCCAGGCCCAGGCGACCCAGTCGTCCAGATTGGTTTCCACATCGAAATGGGACAGGCGGTTGGCCAGGGGCGCCGGCATGGTATAAGTGACCCCGCGGTCGCCCTGACGGTTGCCTGCGGCAAAGATGGCCCAGCCGTCCGGCACTTCATATTCCCCCAGTTTTCGATCCAGGATCAGCTGATAGGCTGCCGCAGATACACTGGGTGGTGCAGAGGTGATTTCATCCAGAAACAATATGCCTTTTTCTCCGTGGCGTCTGGCGTTGGGTAAAATACCGGGAACCGCCCATTCCACGGTTTCTTCCTTGCGAAAAGGGATGCCGCGCAGATCGCTGGGTTCCATCTGGGACAGGCGGATATCGATAACCGCTACCTGATGTTTGGCGGCGATCTCCGCCACGATCTGGGATTTGCCTACTCCTGGCGGCCCCCAGAGCATTACCGGAGTATGATGACCTTCGGTGGTGCTGGTGAATTCTCGGTCTAGAATGGTGAGTAGCTGGGCTGGACGCATGAATGGACGACAGAAACGGGTAACTTCAGGGAATGGGAGAAAGAATGCGCAGTCGGAAGAGAAAGGTCAACCTTTATGCGCAAATGGAATTTTTGGGAACCTCGAAAAATTCCTTCCATGGAATTTTTCTTGTCGAAAAGAGAAAATGTGATTTTCTCTTTGCTCACATTTTCAATCACTTGTGGTGGTTGAAAATGGTGGGACATCCCTGTCCCGCTCGGGCATCTCGATTATTCGAGAAGACGCCCTTTTGTTCACGGATCGAAATGCACATGCCAGCGGAACAGCCTCGCTTGAGCAGAAAATTACGGAAAATCACCTCCCCGACTTGCAAGACATAAGAAAAACAGAGTATTCTAATAACCAGTATTCACCATCGTGTTCCAAATATGGCGACATGAGCGGTGAAGCCTGTTCCTGAGAACAACCACGGAACCGGGACAATGTGCTTCCCCGGTTCTTTCATTTTCAATGGCTGGCTGCCATCGAAAATGGGTGTACCACAGGCTGGCCGTGGAAAAACAGGGTTTTTTCGATGGCTTGTTATATACGACAATATTTTGGGCGGCGCTGAAGACGTGGCAAGAATACGCGTTTGCGCTGAGTAGAGTATCAACATCAAAGAATTTCGGAGACCGGATATGAACCAGTTTTATTACGATGCCGTAACCAAGATGGAAAGCATGGGTGTCGATGATGAGTATATCCTGGGTTGGCAGGCAGGTTTTCTGCATCATCCCGAGCGTGAAGAGCAGCGGATTACCGAGGCTTATGAAGCAGGTTATGCTGATGGTGGCGAGAAAAACCTGGACAACCTGGACAAGTGGGTCAAAAGCTGATTTTCCAGGCCGGTTGAAGCAACAAAGGCGGGTTTTCCCGCCTTTGTTGTGTCTGGAGCGCTCTTTCCAAGAGGGTGTTGAAAAAGTCCTTCCCTGGACATTTGCAACCACGGAAGAGGAAAATACGATTTTCTCTTTGCTCACATTTTCAATCACTTGTGGTGATTGAAAATGGTGGGACATCCCTGTCCCACTCGGGCATCTCGATTATTCGAGACGCCCTCCAAATCGCATGCAGGCTGTCGAAAAACCAAGTTCTTCGACAGCCTGCCAAGCGTTGTTTTCCAAATTTGAATGTTCCCTGGCGTGGGCTGGAGATTTATTCGAACAGATCCCGCATCGCCGGGGCGATCTTGCGATCCAGTTCCGGACCGTCCCTGTCCATTACCTGATCGATGACCCAGCGGTTTTCCTGGGAATTTCCCATGATCTGCTGAATCTCGTAGCCCAGCTGTCTGAGGAAGGGATAGGAAGGGCCATCGTCCGTATAGCGGTACTGGGCATATTCCCCGGCGCGCTGATTGATCAGTTCAAAAAACGGCTGGGCATAGTCACCGGGACCAAACAGATCCAGGCTGTTGTCCTGGATGATGTCTGCCTGTTTCCTGGCCACGGCGATGATCAGTTTCTCCCGGTCTTGGTCGTTCAGTTCCAGTTCCTGTCTGGCCAGCCGATCCATGATCTGCAACATGAAGATCAGATACTCCATGATCACGCTCATGCGCTGCTGATCGTTCTCGTAAATGAAATCCTCACCGTGCAGATTGATAGCCTTGTTCTGCGCCAGGCGCCAGCTGATGAAGGCCAGGGCACCTGCAATTTCTTCCAGCGAGTGATCGTGGTCCTTGTTCCAACGGCTTTTGATGCGCAATGGTAATGCCACAATGTTTCTCCTTTGAGTCCTGTTGGACTTTCTGCTATAAGAATAGCCGACTATTTTACTCAAGAATTGCCTGCATATGAACCATTCCATTGAAAATATCCGACAGCAGGTGCAGCACAATTGTCATATCGCGGATGCAAAACACGCGGGAGACTTTGGCATGTGTACCTACCTTTTGAAAATGCGGGAGTTTTATCGTTGGGAAAAAGGCCTGGGTATGCATGCGGTTCTGCCAAAAGAAGCCTTGGGTGATTGGCTGGAGTCGCGGGAAAAGCTCTGGGAATCCCTGCAGGGGCGGGATTACGCCGGTTTGCATATTGACGATGAGGAATATGACCCCTTTGATGTGCGGAAGGTGAATCGGGCGCTGGAGCCCCATGGCCTGGTTTACAGCGCTGGCCTGGCCAATGGCGCCCGGGCCAACTTCTTTCTGGGCGAGTTGCTTGAGCGGGAAACCGCTGACAAGGATTTCGTATTGCATCTGTCAGGAAGGGAATATGCCCGTTGTCTGAGCGCTCCTCCTGCGATGAGCGCAGAAAAAAACGTGTTTCTGCGCCGCGAAGCGCTTGCCCGCTACCTGTGGGAAAAATATGAAACATGGGGCTGGAACCGCCCGGACAATGCACTCGGTCGCGCTTTTGAGTGTTATGATTTTTCCACTGATACCGAAGCAGCTCTGGAGAAAATGACGGATGCGGAAATGGCTGCGGCTCGGGAGCATGAACTCGGAGAGTGCCAGGCCAGCAACCTGCTGGGACCGGAATGGAACGAGATGTTGCTCGATCTCAGCCTGAGTCCGGCGGAACTCATGGCCCGGGCGGTGAAGGATCATATTGCGGATGGCTTGCGCACCCTGCCGCGTCTGTTGGAAGAGCAGAACCCGGCCTCCTTGCATTTCTACCTGGGAAACCTTACCGGCATGCGGCGTCATCTGTACCCTGAGTTGTATGCTGCATATGATCGCTGGCTGACCGGGGATGATCTCTCGCCCATGCTCGAAGTAGTCAAGGGATCTGCGGAGCGCTGGCTGAGTCTGGCCCGGGAGATGATGGAAGTGCATGCCCGGCTGGGCGTGGGCAGCGCGGAAACGCTGCGTCGCCTGGTGCTGGAGCGTTGTGCAGTGGAAGCGCCATGAGCCGCGGAAAATCCCTGTTGGCCATCATTGAACTGGGTGGTTATCCCAATTTCATGCCGCTGTACCAGCGACTGGGATTCGAGGTGCAGCTGGTTACTTCCCAGCGCAAGGCCAGAGCCGCCCTGAAAAAGCATCAGCCAGATGTCGTGGTGGCGGAATACAATTATCAGACGGATTTTCGTGATCGCAGCTCCAATCTGGAAACCCTGGCGGCTGTGTTGCAGAAGTATCCTGATGTCAGGCTACTGGTATTCTACCCGCCACAACATGAAGAGTTCCTGCGCAATTTCCGGGAGCATCATGAGGTCTGGAAAGCGCTTCCTTTTCCGCTTACTGAACAGGCTGTGGCTGAAGCGTTGAATGAATTCCAAACATTGTGATCAGCCGTGAGCGATTACGCGGTTCTTGCCTTTTGCTTTTGCCATGTAGAGGCGTCTGTCCGCCAGGGCTATGAGTTCCAGCGCCTGTTCCGGAACAGCAAGATGCGGATCGGATATTTCCCGGGATTCGGCAATGCCTATGGAAGCAGTGGTCGCCCTGGCGTCCTGTTTCTGCAGTTCCTCCAGCGCCCAGCGCACATGCTCGCATAGCCACATGGCTCCTTCCTTGTCGCGTTTCGGCATGACCAGCAGGAATTCTTCGCCACCATATCGGCCCAGCCGTTCTTCCTGACTGAGCATTTCGCTGGCAGCGGCGGCTGCCATTTTCAGTATGCGGTCGCCTTCGATATGGCCGTGGCGATCATTGACCATCTTGAAATCGTCCAGGTCGATCATGGCAATACTGAAAATCTGTCCGTTTTCCTGAAAATTGCTGATGCAACGCTCCAGTTTCTCCATGATCGCGTTGCGTCGGTACAGGCCGGTGAGTTCATCAAACTGCAATTGGCTGTGTAACAATGCGTTGGCAAATTTGGCGGATATGTTCTGGGCGAAAAGATTGAGAAGCTCGGTTTCCCGCCAGCTGTAGCGCTGTCCTCCCAGGCTGCGTCCCAGCATCAGGCTGCCCAGGTGTCTGCCGTGCAGCTGCAGGGGAATGATCAGCTCCAGGCCATGCTGGTACAGTCGTTGCAGAAGCGTATTGGTTTCTCCTGCTCGTCCAAGATGCAAAGGTGTTTCCAGATGTTGGAGTTCCAGCTCCTCCAGACAGATACGCTCGTTTTCGATTCCTATCCAGCAGGCAGGCGCCTGGCGTGTCTTTCCGGCACGGGCCGGGGTATCTGGCTGATCAGGGCCGAGATGCAGTATGACGCCCTGACTGCGCATGAGGCTGGCGAGACGGGAAGTCAGTTGCCGTTCGATTTCTTCCAGGCCGTTCATATCAGACAGTTCCTCCGCCAGCTGGCGCAGATCCCGTCCAAGGTGATGCTGTTTGTACCAGCTTCTGCCTTCAAGAACCTGAATCAGCTGATCACGCAGGGGAGAAAAGCCGTACCCCAGGGCGAGCATGGCAAGGCCGGAAAGCCATATGCCGCTGCCCGGGGTGTATTTGTTGCTGATCAGGATGCCGGCTTCCAGGAAGGCGATAGCGGGAATGCTCAGGAGCAGGGCGGCAAGCAGGGAGTAAAAGAATTTTCTCGGTAACAGGTCGTTGAGATCGAGCAGGTTGCGACTGAAGATTGCCGCCAGTACTCCCACCGGGAACAACAGATGTGTGAACTTGTCTGCCAGGGCATACCATTCCGAGTACACCCAGGATGGATTGGGCACCAGCAGATCCGACAGTTGCAGAAGGAGCCAGGGTACGACAGAAAACAGAATCCACAGCACCTGCCGGCGTTCCCGAAGTCCGGATGTTCTGAAATACTGGAAAATCAGAATGCAGAAGATGATACCGCCCCAACTGATGAAGGAGAGGTTGTTGTTCAATATGAATCTGGCCAGTTCCGACAGCCGGCTTCCAGGCAAAACGGAACCCAAACCCAGAAGAAGGAACAGCAGGTGGGAAACCAGGCTGGTGACATACAGGGCCGCGGGCATGTAGTGCAGCTTCATCCAGGGTGCGGGTTTTGGTATCAGAGACAACAGATGGAAGATGAGCGCGAACTGCAGAACCGCCAGCATCTGTTTTGAGCCGGTATAGACAAGCTGGGTGCCTGGCCAGTAGCTGATATTGATATAGGTCGTGATATCCAGGGCAACGGCAAAGGAAAACCAGGCCAGCAGCCGGGTGCGGGAATCGACGCTGCTGGCCTTGATGGCCGCAATCCCGATGCTTATGTAAACTACCAGCATCAGCAGGTTCAATACCAGTGAACGGTAGTTTACCCGCGTGCCGGGAGTAACGGGAATATTCCGGGTTTTGCCATCCTTTTCCAGGGTCAGAATTACTGAATCCGATTGGGCCGCCTTGAGTATGGGAACGATGTCCGAGATGGAGGCTACCGGATGGCCGTCAATGGCCTTCAATACGGAATTGGTGGGAACGTCGGCTTTTTGTGCGGGAGAATGGTCATGAATGGCGAGAATCCTGACGCCTGTCTGATGTTCGTCAACAACCACACCCAAACGAACACTGGCGCCAAGATATTCCGAGATGCCCTGAAAGCAGAAAAGCCCGAAGAGCAGGGCAATCAGTGCCCAGATGTGGCGGGGGACCACTGTATGGCGCTGAATCACGGGAGGCTTTCCCCGGATGGGCTTAGGCAGCCCAGGCGTCGCGCGATTTCCCTGATCTGTGCTTCCGGCGGATATTCATCCGGGTGCTGATTGAGATAGTCTCTCCAGGGAATGAATTGTTCCTGCAGATGGGGATCGGTGTTCGCGCAGCCGAGAACCCGGATCCTGACATCTCCTATGCGCCAGGGCCCTTCACCTTGCAGATCCCCGCGAATCAGATGAGCGGCGGCATCGGGGCTGGACTGATGCCAGAACAGATCCAGGTAAACCAGTCCCTGCGGATGGGTAAAGGCGCGCGCCACGACTTTCTCCTCTTCTGGGGAGAAGCGTATGACCAATGGTGCGGTTACGGTGTCGATTTGTGCCATACTGAATCGGCCTGGTTCGCTCATGTGTTGGAAATGTCGTTCCCTGTCAGATCAATCCTAGCAATGTTATTCGGCAAGCAACAAACGGTTTCGTTCCGGGGAGGCGGGTTTTGAGAAATGCACGACGCACATTCCCTGAACCCGCCAACCTGGGTGACAGAAACCGGCAAGACCGCAGGACAGCGCTGTTGCCTCCCGAGAGCTTCATCAGAGCGATGCTGCTGTGTCTCCTGTCGTTATTTCTGCCCGCCTCTGGTATTGAAGAAATGCAACTTCGTATGGAAAGACTGCAGGGGAAGGATTTGCAGGGCAGTGGAATGGAGCTGGATTTTGCCTATGGTGATGACGACAGCCTTGCTGTGACGGCAGCGGCAGAGCGTTTGCAAATCGGTGATCTGGTGTTTGAAGGGGTAAGCCTGGATTGTCCGGTGGCAGAACAGAAGGCAGCAGCGGGAATCGATTGTGACCAGGGGGGGCTGAGCATTGAGCGCTCTCCCCTGGGTAAAATGAAATCCACTCTTTCCGTGGTCTATCGCGCCGCGAACGATCAGCAGCCTTCCGCATTGTCGATCAGCTTTGAATCGAAGTCGCTATCACTGGATGCGCTGAAACCCCGATTACCCGACGGCTGGACGGTGGCGGGCCGGCTTTCCGTCAGTGGCCGAATCCGCCTGCAGGATTTGCATTTGCTGCAAGTTCGGCTGGAAGGCAGACTGGCGGGGGTTTCCTGGTCCAGTGCCGATGGGCTGCAGGTGGGGGAGGATGTGGCGCTGACCTTCTCTCTTTCGGCGGAAAAAAAGGAAAATGTCTGGAAGGGCAATCTGGATATCCAGGCTGTGGGGGGGCAGCTGTATTCCGATCCGTTGTTCGTGGAGCTGGGTTCACGGAACCCGATGAAACTGGCGGGGGCTTTCGCATGGAATGCCGATGGGCAGTTGCTCGAAATCCGGGATCTGGATTTTCGCTATGCCAATGCCCTGGATGTGCGCGGCCAGATGAAAACCGATCTGTCGTCAGGGCTGCGGATTCGGAGTCTCGATATCGATTATGGCCTTTCCGATCTACAGCAGGCCTATCAGGTGTTGTTGCAGCCGCTGGTCATAGGCACGCCTATGGATGATGTGCGCTTGCAGGGAAAGATTCAGGGCAGAATCAGCATGGTGGATGGTGAGTTGCGCCAGGCAAGCGCGGATTTGAGCCAGGTGGAGCTGGAACACGGGACGGGCATGTTCGGCATCACCGGCCTCGAAGGCAATCTGGACTGGAAACGCAGGGGGGCTGCAGATTTTTCCCATTTGAGCTGGCGCGCCGCCCATCTGTACAAGATAGCTTTCGGCGCGGCCGATGCCCTGTTGCAGATGAACGCAGGCAGCCTGCGTTTGCAGCCGCTTTCGCTGCCGCTGCTGGGAGGCAATCTGATGTTGCATGATCTGGAAGTGGATGGCTTGTTGCAGGGTAGTCCTTCCTGGGAAACCCGCGCCGATCTGGATGGCATTCAACTGCTGGAACTGAGCCGGAGCCTGGAGTGGCCGGACATGCTTGGGCAACTTCAGGCCAGTATTCCCCGTGTTCACTATCAGGATTCGCTGCTGAACATGCAGGGACAGCTGCAACTGGATGTATTCGGCGGTGAAGTGGTCGTCGATGGCATGCAGTTGCAGGATCCCCTGGGGGTGGCCCCGGTATTGCAGACCAGTCTGCGTTTTTCCAATCTGGACCTGGAGCAGATTACTCAAGTGTTTTCCTTTGGCAGAATAGAAGGCAGTCTGGAAGGCCAGGTCAGAAACCTGCAACTGGTGGGCTGGGAGATTGCCGGTTTTGATGCCGATCTGCATTCCCCCGCCAGGGACAGGCGAGCCCACCGCATCAGTCAGCGAGCCATCGACAATCTTACCGAACTGGGGAACGGCGCCAGTGTGCAGCTTTCCGCGACCATGCTGCGCTTTTTCGAGGATTTCGCCTATGACAAACTGGCGTTGCGGGTGAAATTGCATGGCACCATTGCCGAACTGGATGGTGTGCCTCGTCCAAAGGGCGGGTATTATATTGTCAAGGGAGCGAGATTGCCGCGAATCGATGTGATTGGTCGCAATCATCGTATTGCCTGGAAAGAACTGCTTTCCCGCATTCGGGAGATCCGTTTTGACGACATGATTGTGGAGTGAACTATGTGGAAAAGACTGAGTTGGCCGCTGATGAGCCTGTTGCTAGGTGCCTGTGTGACCATCAATATCTATTTTCCGGCAGCGGCCGCGGAAGAAGCGGCGCGGGAAATCGTGCGCG
This sequence comes from Sedimenticola sp., assembly GCA_026985055.1. Lineage (GTDB taxonomy): Bacteria > Pseudomonadota > Gammaproteobacteria > Chromatiales > Chromatiaceae > Thiolapillus. Next base: position 41,462 of record JALSQZ010000059.1, read on the forward strand.
ACGTGCTGGACAGCACTGGTCAACAGCCGCAGCAAAATGGAGCGGAAAACAGCGAGGGAAAGAATGATCAGAGCCGTGTGGAAGCAGCGCAACCCGGGCTGTTGCTGCTCGGGCATCTGATCGAAGCGATGATCCCCGCCGCGCATGCGGCGGCCGACATCAATATCAATACCCCGGCCGTTTCCCGTTTGCGTGCTTCCATGCAAAAACGTCAGCAGATGCTGGCGCCTTTCTACCGGGCCGGCGCCATTGGTTTTGATGAGAATGCTCTGGTGGCGGTGCGGGATCTGAAGGCGGTGATTCTCAAGGATCGCAACCGGGTGAAAAAGCTGGTGGCGGACGAGAACCGGGACAGGAACGCCTTGTATCGGGAGATTGCCCGGGCCAATGCTCATCCGGAATGGGAAGCGGATATCCGCAAGACCTTTTCCCGCATCTGGGTGGAAGAAGCGCCCAAAGGGTACTGGTACAAGAAGGCCGGTAGCTGGAAGAAAAAATAGCCAGCGGTGGTTTCCCGGGCAAGAAAAAAGGCAGCTTCCCGGCTGCCTTTTTTCGTTATCACTGAGGGGCATCTCGAAAAATCGAGAACCCCTGAGGTATGGTATCAGTAACCGCCCTTGCGCCGGCTTTCGGGAAGTCCGCCAATCTTGGCGGCCTGCTTGGAGGGGCCGCCACCACCGGGGAAGAGTACAAACAGATCCTTGGAGCCGATCTTGCGCCCCCATTTCTTGCTCATGGCCTTGATCATTTCCCGGTTGTTGGGTTGATGGCCATTTTCGTTGATGTAGGCATCACGCAGGTAATTGATGACGTCCCAGTGCTCATCGGTCAGCTCAACGCCTTCAGTTTCCGCAATGGCTTTGCCGACATCTTCGTTCCAGTCGCCGATATCGACGAGATAGCCGTTGGCGTCGGTTTCCACGGTTTTGCCATTGATTTCGTAGGACATGCTTGTACCTCCTGGTCGAATTGCCGTTACCTGCCGTCAGGCAGGCGATGAATTTTTTGCAGAATTAGAATTCTATTAAATTCCGAAGAACTAGTCATCCCCGGGGGATTTCACATGCTGGATACCCTTCATCGGAAGAAAGATGCCGCACCCCAGATGCTGGTGTTTTCCCAGTCCCTGCTGCAACAGTTTCAGGGATTCGGCGGGGCCAAGATCGGCAATCATCAGACTGCGCGTATGCACGGGGCCATCAGGAGTATGAATGCAACTGCCTTTGCCGCACAGTGCCTTGCGAACCCGGATGCCCTGGGCGGCCAATTCGTCCGCCATGCGTTGCAGAAACAGCTCTTCGTTGTCTTTTTCATCTTCTTCCATGACCACGTGACGAGCGTACAGGGTGTCGTGACTGGTCAGCGGCTTGCGTTTGGGCTTGCCCAGGGTCAGTTTGCAGCCGTCGATATCCAGGGTGACGTCCTGCAGGCGCTGACTGATCTCGTCTGCCTGCTCAGCGGGAACCCGCAGTGTCATGCGTGTCCGCCGGGAAGGCATGAGGTGTTGCCCCAGGGACGGGTCGGGGCGTTCCCAGCCGTTTTGCGAGCCGGCGATGTGTATTTCGTGGACGCCGATTTGCTGCGTGCGCAGCTGGGGCAAAACCTGTTCCAATGCCTGGCTCAGGGCATGCAGATGATCCACGGGGAGTTCCCGGCATTGCATGGAAAAGGCCAGATCAAGCGTTTCGCCACTGGTCTGTTGTTCCTGGCTATTGTCGTCTTCCCACAACATCTTTGATTAGTCCTCGGGAATGCGCGCGCGCAGCTCGTCCCTGTCGAACCACCAGTCATCCTGCACCAGTACATCCACGATGTTGCGCAGCCGCACCAGAAATTTGTCCGGTTGATCCAGTTCCAGCTTTTCCAGCCAGTAGTTGAACTGGGCCTGGTCGCTGATGTTGCTGTGGCGGTTGGCCACCTTGCCCAGCATCTGCTGGGTAAAAAACAGCATGTCTTCCCGTTGGGGATGCCCCTGGGTGCGTACATCCACAATGAAGGCCGCCGTGGCAGCGGCTATGGCGGCGCCGTCGGAATCGTCCGGCGTATCATCGATGATGTGGTGCAGCAGCTCCACGGAAATCTCGGGGTCTATGGGGTAGGTGACGCCCAGCCACACCCCTTGTCCCAGGGCGCTGAGGGAATCGGGCTGATCGCTAAGATACATGACGTTGCAGCAGTCGGCGGCGGCTTCCCAGTTTTCTTCAGCAAGAAAATGATCGAAAGCTTCACGGCACAGGGACCAGGCCTGATCACCACGTTTGAGATCCGCCAGAATGCGCCCCATATCCAGCTGCAGGCGGGCTTTTTCTTCGGCGTCGCTGATGGCGGGCAGGCGTTCCTCCATTTCCGCCAGTTCTCCTTCCAGGCGTGCTTTTTCCACGGCGTCCATATTGGCGGAGTCCGCAACCGTGTCTTCGAGTTTGTCCGGGTTGTGAAAATCCATGCGACTCAATACCTGCTGCTGAAAGCAGCTTCCAGACGGTCTTCCCAATCTTCCGGCGTGTCGGGAAACTCGGGTTTTACATCGAAACGAAGGAAACGCTCTCCTCTTTGGGCAAATACTTTTACCAGTTGCAACAGTTCTTCAAAACTCTCCAGATCGTGATTGGAGATCAGTATATTGCTCAGGGACAGGACGTCATTACTCATTGGTTTCTCATCTCGCTGGTTATTGGGGATCTCGAAAAATTCCCTCCCTGGAATTTTTCTCGTCGCAAACCGAAAATGCGTTTTAATTGATGCAGATCAACTCTTTCCACGGGACGCTTGACGAAACAATTAGTGCTCTCTAATATGCTCCGACGATCCGGTAGTTGCGTATACTCTAACATACTAAATTATTGGAAATCGCATCCCAAAACCATTCGGTGTGAATGGAGTTGGTCGTTGTGCCGGCTTTGCTTTGGAAACAGGCTGTTGAAAAACTGCGTTTTTCAACAGCCTGTTAATGGCCGGTTTCCGAATGGATAACAATGGCTTACAGATGATGTGGGCGGGACGTAAGACTTCGAGCTATCCCAAAGGGGATAGAGACTTGTGGCCATGCTACTCCCGAAGGTGGAGTGTCGCCCTTGTTGTTCCTCCGCTATATTAGCGCTTGTTGATAAAACGGTTGCCCGAGGGCAAGTGGCTGTCAACACCTAAGGAGTGACGACGTAAAGAGTTACGGAAGCACCGACATCGAGACCGTAATCGGTGGTTCGCAAAAAAACCGCAAGCAATTCAGATCTAGTCAGGAGAAACCCAAAATGGCGATCGACAAGCACGAAACACCCATGATTGACCAGCTCGTGGACGGCCCATGGCCCAGCTTCATCAAGGGCATCCAGCGTCTGCGTGATGAGCATCCCAGTGAGCGTATCAATGGCATGGCAAACGACCTGCTGGGTCAGCTGGAGACATCTTACGAGACCCGCAAGGGTTACTGGAAGGGCGGCACCATTTCCGTATTCGGTTATGGCGGCGGCATCATTCCGCGCTTCACCGAGTTAAAGAATGACGATGACAGTTCCATGTTCCCGGAAGCGCAGGAATTCCATACCATGCGTATCCAGCCTCCTGGTGGTTTTCATTACACCACGGACATGCTGCGCAAGATCATGGAAATCGACGAGAAACACGGTTCTGGCATGATCTGTCTGCATGGTCAGACGGGTAACCTGATGCTGGTTGGCATGGATTCCGATGCCATTCAGCCCTGCTTCGATGAAATGAATGCCCTCGGCTGGGATCTCGGTGGAGCCGGCCCCTGCGTGCGCACCGGCATGTCCTGCGTGGGCGCGGCACGTTGCGAGCATTCCAACGCCGATGAGATGAAGATCAACCGTGTGCTGCTGAACAACTTCCAGGATGACATGCATCGTCCCGCATTGCCTTACAAGTTCAAGTTCAAGGTTTCCGGTTGCGCCAACGACTGCACCAACTCCATTCAGCGTGCAGACATGGCCATCATCGGCACCTGGCGCGACGACATGAAAGTCAACCAGGAAGAGGTCAAGGCCTTTGTCGAAAAGAAAGGTCGCAAATATGTTGTTGACAATGTCATCAGCCGTTGCCCCACCAGTTCCCTGTCCCTGAACGACGACGACACCCTCGAAGTGAACAACAAGGACTGTGTCCGTTGCATGCACTGCATCAATGTCATGACCAAGGCCCTGTCTGCCGGTGACGACAAGGGCGTAACCATCCTCATCGGTGGCAAGCGTACCCTGAAAATCGGCGACCTGTTCGGCACGGTTCTGATTCCCTTCATGAAACTCGATACCGACGAGGATTACGAAAAGCTGGTAGAGCTGGCCGAAGAGTGCATCGACTTCTTCGCCGAGAATGCCCTGGAGCACGAGCGTACCGGCGAAATGATCGAGCGTATCGGTCTGGCCAATTTCCTCGAAGGCATTGGTGTCGATATCGATCCCAACATGATCAATCATCCTCGTACCAGCAGCTATATCCGTACTGATGGCTGGGATGAAGAAGCCGCCAAGTGGAAAGAAAGAAAGGCTGGCTGATACCGAAGTTTTTTTGATCCGATCAGCAGGCAGCGGGGTGTCCGCTGCCTGCAGTGAACAACACGATTTTCAATTTAGGAGGTTCGCATGTCAGATGCACCTGTTATGCCCATAGAGTCTGGAACGCCCGACAGTTTCCAGTATATGCACCCCACACTGCGTAAGAATTATGGTCAGTGGGCCTATCACGATCGTCCCCGTCCTGGTGTTCTGCATCATGTGTCCAAGTATGGCGATGAGATCTGGACCGTAAAGGCCGCTTCTCCCCGTCAGCTCGATATTCTCACCCTGCGTGAGATCTGTGATATTGCCGATGAATTCTGCAAAGGCTATCTGCGTTTCACCATGCGTGGCAACATCGAGTACATGGTAACGGATGAATCCCAGGTCGAGCCGCTGATCAAGCGTCTCAATGACGCGGGTTATCCGGTTGGTGGTACCGGCAACTCCGTTACCATGATTTCCCATACCCAGGGGTGGCTGCACTGTGATATTCCCGGAACCGACGCTTCCGGCGTGGTCAAGTCCCTGATGGACGAACTCATCGACGAGTTCGTGGTCGAGGAAATGCCCAACCGCGTGCATATCACCACTTCCTGCTGCCAGATCAACTGTGGTGGTCAGGGTGATATTGCCATCAACGTCCAGCACACCAAGCCGCCCAAGATCAATCATGATCTGGTAGGTAATGCCTGTGAGCGTCCTTCCGTTGTGGCGCGTTGTCCGGTGGCGGCGATTCGTCCCGCCATGGTAAACGGCAAGCCCACCCTGGAAGTGGACGAGAAGAAATGCATCTGCTGCGGCGCCTGTTTCCCTCCCTGTCCTCCCATGCAGATCAACGATCCCGAGCATTCCAAGCTGGCGATATGGGTTGGCGGCAAGCATTCCAATGCGCGTTCCAAACCCATGTTCCACAAGCTGGTTGCTGCGGGCCTGCCGAACAACGCGCCTCGCTGGCCCGAAGTTGCCAAAGTGGTCAAGCAGATCCTGTCCGCATACAAGGAAAACGCCAACGACTATGAGCGTATGGGCGAGTGGGTCGAGCGTATCGGCTGGCAGCGTTTCTTCGAGCTGACCGGTCTGCCGTTCACCAAATACCACATCGATAACTGGCGTGGCAGCCGCAACAGCCTGAATCAGTCTGCGCACATTCGCTTCTGATCGGGAGTTGTACAGGTTATGAAATTTTCCATTCAAGTAAATGAAGGCCCCTATCAGCACCAGGCCTCTGATTCCGCCTATCAGTTTACCAAGGCGGCGTTGGAGAAAGGTCATGAGTGCTTTCGGGTGTTCTTCTATCATGACGGCGTACTCAACGGAACCCGCCTGACCACCCCTCCCCAGGACGACCGCAATATCGTCAACAACTGGACGGAGCTTGCGGAAAAATACGATCTGGATCTGGTGGTATGCGTGGCTGCCGCCCAGCGTCGCGGTATCGTTGACGACGGTGAAGCCGAGCGTAATGGCAAAGACGCCACAAATATTGCGCCCCGGTTCCGGATTTCCGGGCTTGGACAGCTGGTCGAAGCCGCTATCCAGAGCGACCGTCTGGTTGTGTTCGGCGATTAACAGGAGGATTGAATTATGTCTGATACAAAGAATTTCATGTTCCTCAATCGCCGCGCTCCCTACGGTACCATCTATGCCTGGGAATCCCTGGAAGTGGTGCTCATTGCGGCCGCATTTGAACAGAATGTAAGTCTGATGTTTGTGGACGATGGCGTATACGAGCTGACCAAGGGGCAGGATACGGCAGGCATCGGGATGAAGAATTTCTCACCCACCTACCGTACTCTCGGTGACTACGAAGTCCGTCACATGTATGTGGACAAAGCTTCCCTGGAAGCTCGCGGTCTGACTGCTGATGACCTGGTGGAGGTCGAGTGGGAAGACTGGGAGACTGAGGAGTCCGTGGACAATATCGTTGAAGTGGTCGATTCTGACCGGGTGGCCGAGCTGCTCGAAGAATCTGACGTCGTATTCAGTTTCTAAGGGAGAGCGTAATGAGCGATCTGCATACTGTAAACAAGTCGCCGTTCGAGAAAAACTCTTTGGAATCCTGCCTCAGGTTCTCCAAGAGTGGTTCTGCCATTCTCCTTTATGAAGATGGCGTATACGGCGCGCTCAAAGGCACTGCTGTCGAAAGCATGATCGCATCTGCGGTCGGCGAAAAGAAAGTCTATGTTCTGGGCCCGGATTTCAAGGCCCGCGGACTGACCGATGATCGCATCATCGACGGTGTGGAAGTAGTGGATTACGCAGGTTTCGTGGACCTGGTTGAAGCTAACGACAAGGTTCAGGCCTGGGTTTGATCCCGATCCTGAATAGAATTTTTGATTGATTATTAGGAGAAAGAAACATGCCTATCGAAGTAGATGGTAAGACCCTCGAGACCGACGAGGAAGGTTATCTGGTAAATCTGAGCGACTGGGTTCCCGGCGTAGCGGAAGTCATGGCCAAGGAAGACGATCTGGAACTGACCCAGGATCACTGGGACATTATCAACTTCCTGCGCGAGTACTATGAAGAGTATCAGATCGCTCCTGCGGTGCGCGTACTGACCAAGGCTGTAGGCAAGCGTCTGGGCAAGGAAAAGGGCAACAGCAAATACCTGTATGGTCTGTTCCCTTATGGTCCCGGCAAACAGGCCTGCCGTTATGCCGGCCTGCCCAAGCCGACCGGCTGCGTTTGATCGCAGACTGAAACGGCGGGAAGGCAGTTCCGGCTGCCTTCCCGGTTTCCCCGAAATCTGAAAGAGTTTTTCGAAACATGTCGCTCGCTATCACAGTGTTTTTCTATCTGGCCACGGTAATTCTGATTGCCGGGCTGGCGTATCGTATCTGGGTTTATGCCAAGGTGCCCGCGCCCCTCAAGATTGCCACGACTCCGGCGCCCGTGACCAAGGGTGGTGTGGTTTTGCGAATGTTCCGTGAAGTGGCATTTTTCGAAAGTCTCTTCAAGAGCAACAAGTTGTTATGGTTGCTGGGTGTGCTGTTCCATTTCGGTCTGCTGCTGGTGCTGTTGCGCCACCTGCGCTATTTCATCAATCCCGTGCCTGAGGTGATCGAGATGATTCAGCCTTTTGGCAAGTATGCTGCATTTGCCATGATCATCGGCTTGCTGGGACTGTGGGCGCGTCGCCTGATTATCGACCGCGTACGCTACATCACATCTCCCTCCGATCACCTGATTTTGGCGCTGCTGGTTTTGATTGGCATCTCCGGCGCATCCATGACCTTTGTTTCCCATGTGGATATCGTGGGGCTCAAGAATTTCACCATGGGATTGCTGACTTTTGATCCGAAGCCCTTGCCCTCTGATCCCTTGTTGGCGATACACCTGTTTCTGGTATCGGTGCTGATGATCATCTTCCCCTACAGCAAGTTGCTGCATGGCGTGGGAGTATTCTTCAGCCCGACGCGCAATCAGGTGGACAACCCCAGGGAAAAACGTCATCTGGCGGACTGGGCGCGCAAGTTCGAAGAAAATTCCTGATAACAGTATGGCATTGTTAAAGAGGCGATAGGTCCAGCTCATGGCAAAAGCGAATTTTGAAGTCCCCGAGCTCAAAGAGCATCCAGAAGTTCCGAAGATCGAGCCCGGTGCAATGGCTCATCTTGAGACTTTCAAGGCGAAACCCGAATTCATGGAAGCATTGGGTTTTCCTGGAGAACTGTCTGACAACTGGCAAGAGCAGGCGATCGATGCCATGGGCGACATGCTCAAGAAGTATCGTTCCCTGCAGGTTTACATGGATTCCTGCGTGAAGTGTGGCGCCTGTACGGACAAATGCCACTACTATCTGGGCACCAAAGACCCCAAAAACATGCCAGTGGCGCGTCAGGATCTGATGCGCAAGGTGTATCGCCGCTACTTCACCTTTGCCGGCAAGTATTTTCCCAAGCTGGTGGGTGCGACCGATTTTACCCAGGAAGTCCTGGATGACTGGTACAACTATTACCATCAATGTTCCCAGTGCCGTCGCTGTTCCGTGTTCTGCCCCTATGGCATCGACACGGCGGAGATTTCCATGGCCGCCCGCGAAATCATGGATAGGATTGGCCTGGGTGACAAGTATTCCAACGAAATCATAGGCAAGGTTTTCCGTATCGGCAACAACCTTGGCCTGCCAGGTCCCGCCCTGGAAGATACCCTGGAGGGGCTGGAAGAAGACGTTTTCGACGATACCGGAGTGGAAGTAAAATATCCTCTGGATCAGAAAGGCGTGGATATCCTGCTGGTAACGCCATCTGCGGATTTCTTTGCCGAACCTCATGTCGATGGCCTGATCGGTTATGGCAAGGTTTTCCATGAGGCAGGTGTTTCCTGGACCATGAGCAGCAAGGCTTCCGAGGCGGCCAACTTTGGCATGTTCATCGGTTCCTACGAGAATATGCGCAAGGTTTCACAGCGGATTCGGGAAGCAGCCCTGGAACTGGGCGTCAAGCGCATCATCTTTGGTGAGTGCGGACACGCCTGGCGGGTCGCGTATGCCTTCCTCAACACCCTGGCCGGCCCCTGGGATTTTCTCGATCAGAACTATCCCGTTCCGCAGCATATTCTGGAATTCACTCTGGGTGAGCTGGAGAAGGGCACCCTGAATATCGACAAGTCCGCCAATGATGACATGGTGTTGACCTTCCATGATTCCTGCAACGTGGCCCGCGCCACGCGCATGGGCGACAAGCCGGGTGGTCAGTTCGAGATCCCCCGCGCAGTCATCAAGGCGGTTTGCAACAACTATGTGGACATGCCGGAAGATACCATTCGGGAAGCGACTTTCTGCTGCGGTGGCGGCGGTGGTCTGCTTACCGATGATCTGATGGAACTGCGTGTCAAAGGCGCCAAGCCCCGCATGGAAGCACTGAAAAGCGTTACGGAAGAGTATGGCGTTACCCATATGGCGGCCATCTGCGCCATTTGCAAGTCACAGTTTACAAAGGTTATCCCCTACTATGGCTTCGACATGGATCAGATCGTCAGTGTACACCAGCTGGTTTCCAATGCCCTGATACTGAGCGGGCAGAACAGCGAAGATGAAGATGATGAATCCGAGGAAGACGCAGCCTGAGGCAAGCGTCTTTCACAACAAGATAATCCTCCCGTAAAGGGCAACAGTTTTAACTGGTTTGGAGAGTGACAATGGCAACTCCTAGTGATGAAATGACTAAGAACATTACCTGGCGTCGGTTTGAAGATGGACAGAACAAGTGGGACGACTGGACCGATGACATCTTCAACTATGACACTTCACACAAATGCCCGACGTATGTGCATGAGACGCCTCCCTGCCAGGGCAGCTGTCCTTCAGGCCATGATGTGCGTGGCTGGTTGTCCATCGTGCGTGGCATAGAAAAGCCCAGCGGTGAGATGAGCAAGGAAGAATATGCTTTCTATCGCGCCACCGAATCAAATCCTTTCCCTTCCATGATGGGAAGGGTATGTCCGGCGCCCTGTCAGGACGGTTGCAACCGTAATGCGGTAGAGGATTTTGTAGGCATCAATTCCATCGAGCAGTACATCGGTGACAAGGGTCTGGAAAATGGCTTCAAGTTCGAGGCCGGCAAGGATACCGGAAAAAAGGTTGCCATTATCGGTGGCGGGCCTGGCGGCATGGCCGCTGCCTATCAGCTGCGTCGCATGGGACATGGGGTTACCGTGTTCGAGGCTCAGCCCGAACTGGGCGGCATGATGCGTTACGGCATACCCAACTATCGCGTGCCCCGCGACAAGCTGGCCGCGGAAAACCAGCGCATTGTTGACATGGGCGTGGACGTCAAACTCAATACCCGTGTGGGCAAGGACGTCAGCGTCGAGCAGCTGGAAAAGGATTATGACGCAATCATCTGGGCGGTAGGCTGCTGGACGGGACGTGCCCTGCCCGTAGATGGCTGGGAAGGTACTCCGAACTGTGTTACCGGCGTCGCCTTCCTCAAGGCTTTCAATGAAGGTCGCATGAAGGTTACCGGCAAAAAGCTCGTGTGTGTTGGTGGTGGTGACACTTCCATCGACGTGGTATCGGTTGCCCGCCGTATCGGCACCAATCCTGAAATGAGCGGCAATCCGGAAGATGTCGTAAATGACGACAGTGTGGATCACGATGAAAGTCTGGTCAACGGTCGGGCGCCTGTGGATGCTACCCTGACCTCTCTGTTTACCAAGGAAAACATGATGGCGGCCGAACACGAGATTCATGACGCCATTCAGGAAGGCGTAACCATTCTCGACGGTGTCATGCCCCTGGAGGTTCTCAAGGGTGACGACGGACGTGCCACCGGACTGAAGGTCTGTGACTGCACCATGGATGGCATGACTCCGGTTCCCGTCGAAGGCACGGAGCGCGTGCTGGAAGCCGACATCATCGTCGCGGCCATTGGTCAGGGCGGTGACCTGTCCGGGCTGGAAGATTTCGACAATGGTCGTGGCCTCATGGATACCACCAACAATTATCAGCTCAAGGACAAGCCCAATCATTTCGCTATTGGCGACATTGTGCGTCCGCATCTGTTGACCACCGCCATCGGTCAGGCATGGGTGGCAGCCGAATCCGTTGACGAGTTCATGAAGGGCGAGGATATCAAGAAGCGTCCCAAGGTCGATGTACATCATTTCGACCTGTTGGAGAAACTTCATGAAACTGGCCTGGATCCCGAAGAGTTCGATCCCAATGCTGGCGATCAGCGCGGTACGTCTTTCGCCAACTATGCGGTACACAACTATGAAGATCGCTCCTTTGCCGAGATTATCTCCGCAGACGAGTTGTTCCTTGGACATTTTGAAGTCACCCCACGCCACAAGCGTCCGGAAGACGTGCCCAGCGCGGATGAGGTGCTTGGACACTTCAAGGAGCGTATGCAGGGCCTGGATGACGAAACCGCGCAACAGGAAGCGGATCGTTGCATGAGCTGCGGTCTGTGCTTCGAGTGCGACAACTGTGTCATCTACTGTCCCCAGGATGCGGTATATCGCGTGCCCAGGGATCAGGCAACCACCGGTCGTTATGTCGCCACCGACTACGCGCGTTGCGTGGGGTGCCACATTTGTTCCGACGTATGTCCTACTGGCTACATCAAGATGGGTCTTGGTGAGTAAACAGGATTCAGAGGCTTATTCCATGACTCGCATTCGCAGCATGTTGCTTCTGGCAATGACATTGTCCGGGCTGTCCGGCCTGGGCAATGTGTATGCCGCAGAAGCCGTAGAAGGTTCGGCCAAGTTCGAAAAACTTGATCAGTGCGTGGAACCCACGTCTGTCATGCGCCGCAATCACTTTGAGTTCATCAAGCATCAGCGTAACCTGACCGTGCATCAGGGGATTCGCGGCAGCAAACACAGTCTTGCCGGCTGCGTGGACTGCCATGCGCGCAAGGACACAGAGGGAAACTTCGTCCCGGTGAATGCGGAAGGACAGTTCTGCGATGCTTGTCATGACTATGCTGCTGTGAGTCCGGATTGTTTCAGCTGCCACAGCACCGTACCCGGGGAGAAATGAGTATGTCCAAAGTCGAACAGCAAGGGCGTCGCGAATTTCTGAAAGGCACCGCCGCAACGGCAGCGATCAGTATTGCGCCGGGTGTCATGCTGCATTCCCTGACGGCAGATGCCGCGCCTCGTACTGAAGCGGTTACAGACAAGGTGCGCTGGGGCATGCTTATCGATGCCAACAAATGCGCCGATGGCTGTACGGATTGTGTTTCCGCCTGTGACAAGGAAAACGGGCTGGATCTGGTGAACATGCCGGAAGGCGCGGATGAAAGCCTGTGGGAACGCCAACGTCCCCGCTGGATTCGTCAGGTAAGCCTGAAAGACAATCTGTCAGGAAAAATCACCCATCTCCCCATGATGTGTCAGCATTGCGAAAAGCCGCCTTGTGTGGACGTATGCCCCACCGGCGCTTCTTTCCGGCGTGCCGACGGTATTGTCATGGTGGACCGGCATATCTGCATTGGCTGTCGCTATTGCATGATGGCCTGCCCGTACAAGGCGCGTTCTTTCATTCATGCGGAAGTGGCGGAAAAGCTGACGCATACACCCCGGGGTAAAGGTTGTGTAGAGAGCTGCAATCTGTGTGTGCACCGCCTGGACAATGGCCAGACCACGACGGCCTGCCAGGATGCATGCCAGCATCAGGCTATCGTGTTTGGTGATTTGAATGACCCTGAAAGCGCAGTATCCCAGGCGCTGAAGAAATATCCCAGTGTGCAGATCCGTGCGGATCTGAAATTGAACACCGGCGTACGCTACAGCAATATTTGATTTGATTTAGGTGGGTGAAGTAATGAAAAAGATTCACTTCAGCGAGTGGGGCATAGACAGTCCTCGTTACTGGGGCATGCTTGCAGTGCTGGGCGCAATCATTGCCGTAGCCGGCCTTGCCGTGTTCTATATGGAACACAATGGCCACTGGGTTACCGGCATGACCAACCAGGTGGTTTGGGGCATGCCGCATGTGTTCGCCATATTTCTGATCGTCGCGGCTTCCGGGGCGCTCAATGTTGCCTCCATAGGCACCGCCTTTGGCAAGAAAGTGTACAAGCCCCTGGGCAGATTGTCGGGTCTGCTGGCGATAACCCTGCTGGCCGGTGGTCTTGCCGTGCTGGTGCTGGATCTGGGTCAGCCGGGGCGCTTGCTCATTGCCATGACCCATTACAACTTCAAGTCAATCTTTGCCTGGAATATCTATCTGTATACCGGATTCTTTGCCATCGTCGCCCTGTATATCTGGTTCATGATGGACTGGCGCATGAACAAATATTACAAACCCGTGGGTGTGTTTGCCTTTGTCTGGCGTCTGATGCTCACCACAGGTACCGGCTCCATATTCGGTTTCATCGTCGCTCGTCAGGGCTATGACGCAGCCATCATGGCACCCATGTTCGTGATCATGTCCTTCGCTTATGGCCTTGCGGTGTATCTGCTGGTGCTCATGTTCGCCTTCAAGGCGGATGGCCGTGAAATCGGTGATGTCCTGCTGAAGCGGTTGAAAAATCTGCTGGGTATTTTCGTCGCCGCAGTGTTCTATTTCACCGTGGTCTATCACCTGACCAATCTGTATGGTACGGAAAATCACGAGTACGAAGCCTTCATCTTGCGCGATGGCGGTATCTATACCTTGCTCTTCTGGGGCGGCTGGGTTCTGATCGGTTGTCTCATCCCCATGGGAATCATTTATCATCCGGCGCTGGGTGCGACCCGCGGTGGTATCATTGCTGCTTCAACGCTGGTTGTCCTTGGAGGTTTCGCGACGATTTATGTGATCGTCATCGGTGGCCAGGCCTTCCCCATGGCCATGTTCCCGGGCAAGACCATTGTCGCCAGCGGTTTCTTTGATGGAGTGAATGGGCAACCCATGCTCTATTCTCCAAGCTTGCCGGAGATACTGCTGGGTCTTGGCGGGGTGGCATTGGTGCTGATGTTGACCTTCATCGGGATTCGCGTGTTGCGTTTTCTTCCCACCTCACTGGCTGACGAAGTTGCTGATCCCCATCATGCCAAGTCCTGAGCGGATACCAGGATAAGACGACAGCAGGGCGGTCTCTCGGGGCCGCCTTTTGCATTTCCAGATCATGCCTCATATCATCATTTCCGCAGCGCACAAGTCTTCAGGCAAGACTACGATCAGTATCGGTTTGTGCGCGGCACTGCGCCAGCAAGGTCTCGAGGTGCAGCCGTTCAAGAAAGGGCCGGACTACATCGACCCTCTCTGGCTGGGGCAGGCGGCGGGTCGCAGCTGCTATAACCTCGATTTTTTTACCATGGGCAGGGAGGAGATCACCCGTTTGTTCCGACAGCATATGTCCGGCGCGGATATAGGAATCATCGAAGGCAACAAGGGATTGTATGATGGCCTGGATCTCGATGGCAGTAACAGCAATGCGGCTCTTGCTGCGCTCTTGCAGGCTCCGGTGGTACTGGTGCTGGACACGCGGGGCATGACCCGGGGAATTGCGCCTCTCATTCTTGGTTACCAGGCTTTCGACAAAAATATCCGTATTGCGGGAGTGGTGCTCAACAGCGTTGGCGGATCACGCCACGAATCGAAACTGCGCAATGTGATCGAACACTACACGGATGTGAAAGTGATTGGCGCGGTGCCGCATAACGAGGAGGTGCGAATTGACGAGCGCCACCTGGGGCTGATGCCAAGTAATGAAGCGGATGCTGCGCAGGAGCGTATCGATACCATAGCCGGGCATGTGGGAAACAATGTGGATCTCCAGGCGCTAATCGAAACCGCCAGGCTCGCGCCGCCGACAACCGGTGGTGAAAGGGTGGTTGTCAGCGCCAGTCCGCAAGGGGATGTCAGGATTGCATTTGCCCGGGATTCGGCATTTGGGTTTTATTATCCTGATGACCTGCTGGCGTTGGAACAGGCGGGCGCCAGTCTGATTCCCTTTGATACCCTGAAGGATCAAGAACTGCCGCCGGCGGACGGTTTGTTTATCGGTGGCGGCTTTCCGGAAACTGCCATGAATGCTCTGGAAGCAAACAGAAATTTGCGCGCTTCCATCCGGGATTTCATCGAGCAGGGAGGTCCGGCCTATGCGGAATGCGGGGGGCTGATGTATCTTTGTCGCACCCTGGAGTGGGAAGACCGGCAATGCGAAATGGTTGGAGTCATACCTGCAGACGTGAAAATGCATCAGAAACCTCAGGGTAGGGGCTATGTGCGTTTATGCGAAACTTCCTGTCATCCTTGGCCAGGTGGAGAGAGCCTGCCTGGCCGGGTGAATGCCCATGAATTTCATTATTCGGGGCTGGAAAATCTGGACGACAGCCTGCAATTCGCCTATAAGGTGGAGCGGGGCTATGGTGTGGATGGTTGTCACGACGGCCTGATCCGTGGGAACCTGTTGGCCAATTATTCACATATGCGTAATGTTGGCTCCAGTCACTGGGCAGAGCGGTTTGTCGCGCATGTAAGGCGTTGCATGAACACCACAAAGAGTTGACGAGGTATTTGCAGGATATGTTCAAGATCACCCCCGCTGCAGCAAAGCAGATAAAAATCGCCGCCGAGCAGGGCGGTACGGAAGGAATGGCCTTGCGCATGGCTGTCAGGGAAAAAAAGGACGGTTCTTTTGCCTATCACATGGGCTTCGATGAACCGGCGGATACCGACAAGCGCATTCAAAGCGAGGGAGTGGAGGTGATCATGGATCCCAGTTTCGACAAATATCTGGAAGAATGCGTTCTGGATTTCGTCGAACTGGACGATGGCACCTGGCAGTTCGTGTTTCTCAATCCTGCGGACCCCCATTACGTTCCACCCAAGATCAACTGATAGTTAGCGAACATGGATCTGGCGCCAGAAGATTCCCTGCGTCTGAACGTGATGCTGGCCAACCGGCCCCAGGCGATTCGTATCGACGAGTCCCGCATGATTCTGTATGCCCTTTCCGACAAGGGTGATATGGAAATTCCCCTAAATCCCACCTGCCGGGATGAACAATACATCAAGCAGGTCCGCGAGATGCTTTCCATGCATGTGCTGGGATCTCCTTCCGGCTATCCCCGGCATATCTGGTCTCGCATGGGACATCTGAACAGTGAAAACATTGAAGAACTGTTGCTCCTGGGAGAACCGGAAGCCGTGGTTGCCATCGCCTACTCGGAGGAGCTTACGGATGAGTTGGCGCGCAAGGCCTGGTGGGCCCTGGAAGATGCGGAAAACGCCCGACAGATGCTGCGTGTAGCAGATGTAGTTCAAGGGGAAATGGGACCAGTGCTGGCTGCCTATCTTGTCGAATTCCTGCCTTTTGAGACCGAAGCGGAAAAGATCATGGATACGGTGCAGCTGGTGCTGCAGCCGGGTCTGGTGGATGATTCGGTAAAAGCGGATTTGTGGAAACGGGCACGGCGCAAGAATGCTTTTTACGTGGGGTTTCTGGCGGCTCTGCCCGATGACCTGCTGGAACAGCGTCAGGCGGCGCCGGCCTGGGATAAACTGTCCGGCCCGCTCCAGGAGATGTCGGACGGGGGGAATCGGCTGGCTGCGCAACTGGAGCGGGTTCTGTCCGCGGCGGGACAAAGCTGGTTGCGTACCTTGAATTCCGTTCTGGAAAAGCCGGGTACCCAGGATGTGGTCAATCGGGCGCTGGACGTGGCGGCCGGCTATTTTTCGTCCGTACGCCCGGAAGGACAGGCAGATGCGACCATTGAAGAACTGCTCCAGGAAGCCCAAACATGGGCAGACAACCCCGGCAACGCCTTGCCACAACAGATTCTCAACCTCGATCCGGCACTGCGTCAGGCGCTGATTGCCATGCGCGTACTATCGGGTTCGGGATATGGCATCGTGCGCCCGGTATTTGGCCGTTCTGATGCCATTGGCACGCTCATGCGCCGCAAACTCCAGCCGGTACTGGATCCCTATCGGGAACAGATCGGGATTCTGCAGGGATGCCGGTTGTCCTGATTCAGCGCCATTCCATGTCCCGCAGTCCTGGCACATGCTCCGTTGCCCTGAAAAATGCGTCTCACGGTATAATCCCGTTACTTCCTCTTATTGGACAGACATATGAATAAACCAGTTTCTTGGAATATTCCCGCATGGGGAACGGAAGAAGCGTTGCGCAAGGAAGAGCATGTGGCGCGGTTTCTGGAGCGGGAATATCGTTCGCTTGTCGACAACCCGGTATCGGTAGATGAGTTAAGTTTCTGCCCATCAGCCGGTGAGTTGTCCGAACAGACGTCCGATTTGATGGATACCCATTACGATGAAAAAATGGAATTTTTCAAAAGTTTCCTCGATACTCACTATAGAGCTTATACAATGGCTTATTATGGGGAAACGGCGGAAGCCGTGAGAAATACACGCATTTCTCTCGAAGAGGCACAGGGTAGGAAGTTCCAGTTGATATGTGAGCGTATCGGCATAAAGGGTGATGAACGCATATTAAATATTGGTTGTGGGTTTGGTTCTTTTGAACAGTACTTATTTGAAAACTATTCAGATATAGAAGTTGTCGGTGTTACGCCAAGTATAGTTCAAATGAATTTCCTGAAAGAGTGCATGAATAATCCTCGGCACCTTTTTTATGGGCGACGCTTCGCTGTCATCCATAAAGATCTTGAGTCTCTCAATGATCGGGATATTCAGCCTGGCAGCTTTGATGTTGTGACGTCAATAGGTTTGGTTTGTGCCATCAAGAACCTTGAACAATTGCATGACAAAGTATCGCGATATCTCAGGTCAAATGGTAAGGCCTTCCATCATTTAATTACATCAAGGCCGGTAATTCCTCAGTTTCTAGATCCAAGTCAAAGCCTTATTGGAGATTATTTTCCAGGAGGGAGGATTTGGCCGTTCAATGAGTTGCCTCGACATGCAAAAACGCTAGAACTGATCAATAGCTGGTTTATTAATGGAATGAATTACTGGGCCACCTTAGATGATTGGCACCGGAGATTCTGGGCGAACATTGATTGTTTACATAACCATCTTCCTGCTAAGCGGATACAGTTTTGGAACGACTATTTCATCTTGTGCAAGGCCTGTTTTCTACCGGGCAATGGCGCCTGGTTTGGCAATGGTCACTATCTGTTCCGCAAGCCGGAGTGATTGTCAAGGCGCCCGCTTGACGGCCAGTACCGCATTCAGCCCGCCAAAGGCAAAGGAATTGCTGAGGGCTGCCTGGTAGTTCAGTTCAACAGACTTATTGGCTACATAATCCAGATCGCAACCCTCGCCGGCGGCGGTGAAATTGGCGGTGGGTGGAATCAGTCCTTCCTGCAGGGAGCGAACCGTGATGACGAGTTCCATGGCTCCTGCCGCCCCCAGGGCATGTCCATGCATGGATTTGCTGGAAGAAACCCGCAGATTGTCGGCATGATTACCGAAGACCTGACGAATGGCCGCAGTTTCCGAAGGATCGTTTTGCCGGGTGCCCGTACCATGGGCATTGATGTAACTGATATCTTGAGGAGCGAGAGAGGCGTCCTGCAAGGCCGCCCGCATGGCTCTGGCCGCGCCCTCGGAGGAGGGATCAGTGATATGGGACGCATCTGCGCTCATGCCGATGCCGCTGATCAGGGCGTGTATTCTGGCGCCTCGGCGCCGTGCATGTGCCATGGACTCCAACACCACCATTCCTGCGCCTTCGCCCAGTACCAGTCCCTTGCGATCTTCACTGAAAGGACGGCAGGTGTCGGGCGAGAGTACCCGCAAGGCTTCCCAGGATTTCAGCAGGCCATAGGTAAAAGGCGCGTCTGCGCCTCCGGCGAGCGCAACATCCACGATGCCTGCGCGGATCATGAGAACCGCCTGGATCACCGCATGGTTGCTTGAGGCGCAGGCGCTGGAAAGGGTGAAGCAGGGGCCCTGTATGCCCAGTTCCATACTCACCTGGCTGGAAGCCGCCGAGGGCATGCCCCGGGGAATGGTGAAAGGATGAACACGGTTTTTCTGATCCCGGTACAGCTTCTGGTAGGTCAGCTCATCCGTCTCCTTGCCGCCGCAGCCGGTGCCGATGATGGCTGCTGATGTTGTCAGCTCCGGGGAAGTGAGTCCGGCATCTTCCACTGCCTCAAGAGCCGCGATCAGGGCAAACTGGGAATGGCGATCCAGCAGGCCGAGTTGGTTCGGCTTGAAGTGAGTTTCCGGCAAATAGTCCGGTACCTGGGCCCCTGAGGCGACTTTCAGATCGGTCTCTGCAAATCCGGACAAAGGATTGATGCCACTATTGCCTGCGGCGACAGCCGTCCAGTTGTTCGCTACACCACAGCCCAGGCCAGAGATGCATCCCAGCCCGGTGATGGCAACGGGCTGATTCATGTCCTCGCGCCAAGCAATTGATGGACCCCGTCCACGATATCTCCTACCGTGCGCAGCTTTTTCAGTTCGTCATTGGGAACTTCCACGCCGTACTGGTCTTCGATATCGAAGACCAGGGAAATGGCATCCAGGGAAGAAATTTCGAGCTCCTCCAGGGAGGAATCGAGGGAAATGTCTTCCACTGCCAGCATCTTTTGCCGGGCGATGGATTCTTTCAGGGTCTGCTCAATGGCTTGTTTCATGGATGGTTTCCTGGTTGTTTTCCGGGTTATTGTAAAAACGCTTTGCAAGGTGATCAATAACCAGTCTGCTTTGCTCAATTTCACTCAGAGATTCCCGAAGAGGAAATTGCATTTTCTGTTTGCGACGAGAAAAATATTTCGAGATTCCCTCAAGTTACCGGATATTCTGCCGATGGAAAGCATAAGGCAAAATGCGTTTTTTTTCCTTCGTTCCTGGCGATTTTCGACACCAGTTGACAAAAAGAGGCGTATTCTGATACCGAAGACCAGGTTCCGGGTATACTGGAGATTCAAAAATAGTGATAAAAAACAAAATGTTACGTAAATCCATCGAGTTTGGTATTTTTTTTGCTTGTATCATGTGGGGAGAAGTAGGATTGTTGTCAAAATGTGACCGAGATCATGGGAAGGTGCGGGATGAGTAAAGTCAACGAGAATGGTGTCAGCAGAGCAGTGATTCACACCCTTCTGGGAAGGCCGGATGATCCGGTGCGGAGTGAGCGGGAGCAGGCGTTGTTGAGAATAATTATTCCGATGGCCTTCTTCCTTCATCTATTCATAGATGGGAATGCCGAATATTTTCTGCATTTAGATAATCGATACCCAGCGTTGTTTGTAGTTGGGTTTTTGGTCATTGCAACGATTCTACTGGTATCTACTTTTACTTCTCCTGAGCCATCCCTGGTGCGTCGCGCTATTACTATATTTATAGATATGACAGCGACTTCTTGTCTGCTCTACTTATCTGGTTCAGCGGGTGCTCCATGGTTTGGAGTCTATTTGTGGATCATATTTGGTAACACACTACGTTATGGTGGTTGGAGCCTCTATTTTTCGACAATCCTGGCAGTCACAGGCTTTAGTGTCGTACTCCTGGAGTCCAGCTATTGGCATGAAAACATATCGATGGGGATTGGATTGCTGGTCACTTTGCTCCTCCTTCCAAGTTACGCCGCTGCCCTGGCCCAACGTCTGCGCAACGCACAACTGGCCGCGGAAAGCGCGAACCGGGCCAAGAGCCAGTTTCTGGCCAATATGAGTCATGAGATTCGTACCCCCCTCAACGGTATTCTTGGTGCAGCTGAACTCCTTCGGGAACGGGAACTCCCCGACAAGGAACGCCATTTTGTCGATGTTATCGGCAATTCCGGGGCGGTCCTGCTGCAGTTGATCAACAACATTCTCGATCTGTCCAAGATCGAAGCCAACAAGCTGGTCACAGAGGCCCGGCCTTTCGATCTGCATGCGTTTCTTGGCGCGCTCACCGAGATGATGGAGATCCATGCGCACAAGCGCGGTATCCGCCTGTTGTGTTGTGTGGATCCACGCGTACCCTACAAACTCAAGGGCGATGAGCAGTATTTGAAGCAGACGCTCATCAACCTGATGAGCAATGGCATAAAATTCACGGAAAAGGGTGAAGTGGAGTTGCGCTGTGAACTGGTTGGCGCGGTTTCCGGATCATCTGTAGAGCTGCAATTCAGCGTACGGGATACCGGTATCGGTATTCCCGTGGAGCAGCAGGAAAAAATTCTGGAGCCTTTCACTCAGGCGGAAGGCAGTGCGGCCCGTCTTTTTGGCGGTACTGGCCTGGGCACAACGATTGCGCGGGATCTGGTGCGGCTCATGGGGGGCGAGCTGTCCCTGGACAGTGTGCCGGGAGAAGGGACGACTTTCCGCTTTACCCTGCCTCTGGAACTGGATGATGCGGTATCTCCGGCGAGTGACACTCTGCCCATGGTAGGGCGTAGTGTACTCGTGTTGAGCGCCAATGAAGCTGCTGAGGAAACCCTGTCTTCCCGCCTGCATGCATGGAGTATCGACGTGCTTGCTGCCCGTGATGCCAGCGAAGCGGAACAGTTGTTGCGGGAGATGAGCAGAGGTTATGTGCCCGTAGCTGCGGTAGTAGTGGACGCGGTTTTCGCCGAAGCCTTGCCGGAGCGTTGGCGCGGGGAAGGTCTGTTGGCCGATGACGTCAAGGTGATTGTATCGGCCATGAAAGAAAGTGCTGATGCTTTCCCGGAAGAGAAGCGACTGTCGCCATACCGGGTATGGGTGGCGAACGAGGAAGAACTTTTCAATGCGCTGCACAGTATTCACTTCCCCTGTGAGCTGGAGGATTTCGGTTCTGTGAATGTGGTTGAAAAAGTTCGCCCCCTCAATATTCTCATTACGGATGACAATAGCGCCAACCGTCTCATTCTTGCCAGCATGCTGCGCAATGAGGGGCACCGTGTCATCGAGACGGACAGCGGACAGGCGTTTCTCGATGCCGTCGAGGAAGAAGAATTCGATCTGGCGCTGGTGGATATGCACATGCCGGACATGAGCGGCATCGATACATTCCAGCTCTACCGTTTTGCCCATGCCAGTGATGAAATGATTCCCTTTGTCGTGATCACCGCAGATGTCACGGAAGCGACCCGCACGGCTTGCCGTGATGCAGGCATCGAACATATGGTATCCAAACCCATCGATCGAAAACAGTTGCTGGATACCATCGAGAAGCTGACCGGGGGTGAAGATACTGTATCCGTTGCCGAAGAAGTGGATCCGCAACCGGATTCCCTGGAAGAAGTACCCATGGTGGATGCCGACAAAGTGGAAGAGTTGATGGTGCTGGATACGGGCACCACATTGGTGGCCCGCATTCTGGACTACTTTATGCAGGATGCCGGGGATACCATTGCCCAGATGAGAAAGGCGCTGGAAGAACGCGACTACTACGGCATGAAGGATCTGGCGCATGCGTTACGGGGAAGCGCCGCCAATGTGGGCCTGCCCCAGGTGCAGTTGGCTTCCGAGCAGTTGGAGCTTCAGCCGGAAACCCGGTTCATGGGGATGCATCCTGGCCAGATAGATGAGCTTGAAGAGCTGGTTCATGAGTCTGTTCACCAGCTGGCCATTCAGTTTGGCCTGGAAAAGCCGCGACCGAATCTGCGTGT
The DNA here is from genome assembly GCA_026985055.1 of Sedimenticola sp. Classification (GTDB taxonomy): domain Bacteria; phylum Pseudomonadota; class Gammaproteobacteria; order Chromatiales; family Chromatiaceae; genus Thiolapillus. The sequence continues at coordinate 63,936 of JALSQZ010000059.1, forward strand.
GGTCAGTTGACTATGCGCTCAGCCTTGCAGTCTTGGTCGACACTTCCTCAGATCCCCAGCGCTTGCTCTGGGCCTTGAGCAGATAGTTCATCATGGTCAGGTTTTTCTCCGGCAGATTCAGTGCGGTATCCACCCACAGATCCACGATGCGGAACAGCTCGTCCCGTGAAATGGGGTTGTGGTCGGCCATGATCTTGTCCATGGCAAAATAGCCTCCTTCCCTGGACTGGCGTCGTTTGATGTAATGATGCAGCATCTCCTCGCCCTTGCCGTCTTCGGCGAGCAGATCCACCACGCCCATTTCATACAGTTCGGTAGCAGTATAGATATTACCACTGGTAATCATGCGTTTTGCCAGTGCCGGGCTGATGCGGCGTGCGAGAAAACTGAAAGCGCCCATGCCGGGGAACAGGCCGAACTGGATCTCGGGGAAGCCAAAACGCGCCCGTTTCTCCGCGATCACCACGTCTGCCGCAAGCGCTATTTCGAAACCTCCGCCAAGCGCCTCACCTTCAATCAGGGAGATGGTGCAAAGCTTGTTGTCATCGCCGGAAAGATTCCTGTGAGCGATTTCCATGCAGGTATGCGCATAGGCGGTGAGCTGTTTCCTGTCGCCCTTGCGGATCAATTCAAGAAAAAGCTTCAGGTCGCCGCCGAGACAGAATATTCCCGGAAGGCTGGAGCTCAGCACCAGATAACGAAGCTGTTCTGTGGAAGGTTGCGCCTGGTCCTGCTCGCGGATGGTATGCATGAGATCCTGGACGGTTTCCAGTTCTTCAAGAAACCGGGTGGTGATCACCGGACGTCCAGGGTGAAGAAAACGGATGCGAATTGCCTGGTGTATGCGGTCGATGTTCAATTCCACGCTGTTCATCCGCAAGCGATTTTCGATGATGCTGATCATTCCTGTTCCCATGGTCTCGATTGGCTTCCAACATGCACTGACGTCATCATAAACTTTTTTTTTTTTCTTTGCAGCCGGGACGAGCGGTATCGGGATGCCCGTCACCCTGTCAGGGCTTTTCAGCGCTTGCGCCTGGGACGTCGTCTGCGGGGCTCCCAATGGCTGATTTCCGGGATTATGCTGGAGAAAGGGAGTTGCTCCAGGGCGCCCCATGTCTGTAATGCCTGTTCCAGCATTCCAGCCACTTCCGGTACAGGGGCGGGTATTTCCTCTCCGGGATGCAGGGCGTGATACAGACCACGCAAACCACCGATTTGTACTTTCACTTCCTTGACATGCCCCAGTTTCTGTCCACTATCGCGCAATTTCAGGGCAAAACGCGATTGTTTGCGTAAAATTTCCAGAAAATCGCGGCAGATTTCCTGAGCCTTCCTGTCTGTGCAGCTGGCAGCCTCCCGTTCTGCAATCAGCAGTTTCCGGTTTCGGCTGCAGCGGCACTGGTTGGTGAGCATGCCTTTCTCGAACAGGCAATGATCCGGGTTTACCTCCTGGTAGGTCTGGCGGTAGAAGTCTTCGTCGATCATTGTTGCTTGAAGCGGTGAATCAGCCGCCGGTCTTTCTTGCTCGGGCGGCCCTCGGTATGTATGGGGGCCGCGGCCCGGGCGGCGCGCAACAGCGCCAGCTGTTTTTCCCGTTGCTCGCGACTTTGTTCCGATTCTTTCCAGAAAGTGGCCGCTTCCGATGCGGGGCGCCGCTGGGGTGACAGTACCAGTACTTCGATGTTCCATTCCAGGCCGTTTTTGCTGATGTGCAAGCGGCTGCCGGGGATCACCTCTTTTCCTGGTTTGCTGCGCTGGCCATTGAGATGCACCTTGCCGCCGGATACGGCTTCCGCCGCCAGTTTGCGCGTCTTGTAGAATCGGGCCGCCCAGAGCCATTTGTCCAGGCGCATCTTTTGTGGCGCAGACATGGTCAGGTAGGCCCGTCCTCCGATGCATCGGGGCCGTGGGCAAAGGCGGCTTCATCGTGATGGGGGGCCAGGCCGAGCAAGGGATCCAGCTTCCCGTAGGCATCCAGTTGCGCCATGTCGTCGAAGCCCCCCACATGATAGTCGTCGATGAAAATCTGGGGGACGGTACGCCGGTTGCTGCGTTGCATCATCTCCACCATCAAATCCCGATCCAGATCCACGCGGATTTCTTCATAGTCTATGCCCTTGCTCTGCAGCAGGGACTTGGCGCGCACACAATAGGGACACATGGCGGTGGAATAGACGACGACGCGGGGTGAAGACACGGCAATACTCCTCGGAAAACATTTGTCTGCACACCACCAAGGGTGTGAGTTCTTTTCCTGTATCCTAGCATCTTTATTGCGCGATAAAACAGGGTAAACTGTATCTTTTACGTGAACCGCAAGCCCTTTCTCATGAGTAAAGACGTAACGCCTGCAACCGTTTTCCTCAAGGATTATCAGCCCGCACCCTGGATCATTGGCACCGTGGATCTGGACTTTCGCTTGCATGAAAAGGGCACCCGGGTCATTTCCCGCCTGACCCTGGAGCGAAATCCCGCCTGTAGCGCAAAGGCCAGGGAATTGCGCCTGCATGGAGAAGGACTGAAGTCCCTATGGCTGCGCATGGACGGCAGTGAACTGCATGCAGACGCCTATCGCGTGGACGAACAGGGGCTGCTGCTCATCGATCCGCCTGATCATTTTGTCCTGGAAAGTGAAGTGGAACTGGCGCCCGAGAACAATACGGCTCTGGAAGGGTTGTACCGCAGCAATGGCATGTTCTGCACCCAGTGCGAGGCGGAGGGGTTCCGTCATATTACCTGGTATCTGGATCGTCCGGATGTCATGGCGCGCTTCAAGGTGCGCCTGGAAGCGGATCGGGAGCGCTATCCGGTATTGCTTTCCAATGGCAATCCCCTGGAACAGGGAGAACTTCCCGATAACCGTCATTATGCCGAATGGGAAGATCCCCATCCCAAACCCAGTTATCTGTTTGCCCTGGTGGCGGGCGACCTGAAATATATCGAAGAGAATTTCGATACCGCCTCCGGTCGTTCCGTGCGGCTGCGCATCTATGTGGAAGAGGAAAATATCGACAAATGTGAACACGCCATGCGCTCCCTGATCAAGGCCATGCGCTGGGATGAGGAAAAATATGGCCGGGAATACGACCTGGATGTGTTCAATATCGTTGCGGTCAATGACTTCAACATGGGCGCGATGGAGAACAAGGGGCTGAATATCTTCAACTCCAAATATGTTCTGGCGCGCCCGGACACAGCAACTGATGATGACTATCTGGGCATAGAATCGGTAATCGCCCATGAATATTTTCACAACTGGACCGGCAACCGCATCACCTGCCGGGACTGGTTCCAGCTTTCTCTCAAGGAGGGCTTTACGGTCTATCGTGATCAGGAGTTCTCTGCGGACATGGGAGCCAGGGGGGTCAAGCGTATCGATGATGTGCGCCTGTTGCGCGCCCATCAGTTCGCCGAGGACGACAGCCCCATGGCGCACCCGGTTCGCCCCGCATCCTATATGGAAATCAATAATTTCTACACAGTTACGGTGTATGAAAAAGGCGCTGAAGTGGTGCGCATGCAGGCCCATCTACTTGGAAAGGAGCTGTTTCGCAAGGCTACGGATTTGTATTTTGAACGCCATGATGGTCAGGCGGTGACTACGGATGATTTTGTGCGTTGCATGGAAGATGCTTCGGGACGGAATCTGCAACAGTTCCGTTACTGGTATGACTATGCGGGGACGCCGAAACTGAAGATTCGGGGGGAATATCATCCAGATGAACAGCGCTATCGTCTGCGGGTTCGCCAACAGGTGCCGGATACACCGGGACAGACCAACAAGCCGCCTTTTCATATTCCTCTGGTGGTGGGGCTTCTGGACAGTCATGGGCGGGATATGCCACTTCAGCGCAAGGACGCAAGTGAGCGCCCGGAACTGCTGGAGATTACGCAAAGCGAGCAGATCTTCGAGTTTCAGCATGTAGCCGAGATGCCGGTTCCTTCCCTGCTGCGTGGATTCAGCGCCCCGGTGAAGCTGAACTATCCCTATAGCGACGCCGAACTGGTATTTCTCATGGCGCACGATAGCGACGGGTTCAACCGCTGGGATGCCGGGCAGGAACTGGCCCAGCGGGTGTTGCTGAAGCTGGTGGCGCATGCTCCGGAAGCGCTTGATCTGCTGGCCGAGTATAGCCATGCTTTCCACCGCGCCCTGGATGCCGCGCACACGGATCCGGCGCTGCTGTCCGAGGTGCTTTCCCTGCCTTCGGAGACCGTTCTGGGAGAACGCATGGAAGTCGTGGACGTGGACGGCATACATCTGGCCCGGGAGCAGATGAAGGCGCATATTGGCCGAACCCTGTACCATGATCTGCTGGCGCACTACCGGGCGATGACGGATGAAGGCGAGTATCAGATAACTCCCCAGGCAATGGGACGTCGCCGCCTGAAAAACCTGTTGCTCACCTATCTGGTGGCTTCAGGCAACGAGCAGGCAGAGGAGCTGTGTACAACCCAGTATCGTAGCGGGAAGTGCATGACCGACGTGATTCACGCGTTGGCGCTGGCTGCGGATGGCAATCATCCCGCACGGCAGGAGATGTTGGAGGATTTCGCTGCCAGATGGCAGGAAGATCCACTGGTAATGGACAAATGGTTCAGCGTGCAGGCGCGCTCCAGCCGGGAAGACACCCTGCAGAACATTGTCCGTTTGCAGGAACACCCGGCTTTTTCCGTTACCAATCCCAACAAGGTTCGTGCCCTGATTGGCAGTTTCGCTGCCGCAAATCCTGTTCGTTTCCATTCCGCAGACGGAAAGGGTTATACTTTCCTTGTGGACAAGGTGCTGCAACTGGACAGCATCAATCCCCAGATAGCGGCGCGCCTCATGAGAAATCTGGCGCGCTGGCGCCATTATGACAATTCCCGTCAGGAGCATGCCCGCGCGCAGCTCGAACGGGTGGCAGGACAGAGCGGGGTTTCCCGTGACGTCTTTGAAGTGGCCAGCAAGAGTCTGCAGGAATGAAAGCCCTGCTGGTAGTCGCGCACGGCAGCCGCCGCGAAGCTTCCAATGAAGAAGTGCGCAAGCTTTGCCGTCACGTCGAAAAACAGGCTGCCGGGGAGGAGTTTTTCCTGGTCAGGGCCGGGTTTCTGGAGCTGGCTGAACCTTCCATAACAGAGGGCATCAGTCAATGTATCCAGGCCGGTGCGGATCAGGTCGTGGTGTTGCCTTATTTTCTGTCGGCTGGACGCCATGTCAGCGAGGATATTCCGGCTAAAGTGAAAAAGGCCGAGCAACAGCATCCCCAGGCATCCATTGTTCTTGCTCCTTATCTGGGCGCCGCAGCGGGAGTCTCCAGACTCTTGCTTGAACTTGCAACAGGAGGAGAGAAAAATGGTTATTCTGCTGAGTGATCTTCCCGATAGTGTAAAGAAAAAGGAACTGAAAAAGCTGGTGGAGCAATATCATCCGGTCAAACAGGTGTCACCATGCGCCGAATATGAAGGAAAATGCGTGGAATGGCGTGTGGAGCTGGGTGACACCGACAGGGAAGTGGCCAACTATGTTACAGACAGGCTCAATGGTGCCTATTGGAAGGGCTGCCACCTGAACGCCTATTGCCCGGTGTTCCAGTAGGGAATGTCTTCGGGAGAGCCTGAAAGCTTCTTTCCACGAAATTTTTCATGTGCCGGGAGCAGCTTCTGCCGCCATCTTGCGTGAACCGGCAATTTGCGAATCGTTCGCGCCAAGATAACGGTAGCACGCCGGTACCAGCAGCAGGCTTACCAGCATGGAAAAGGACAGACCGGAAACAATGGTAATGGCCAGGGGCTGAAGCATTTCCGATCCCTGACCCCAGGCCAGGGCGAGGGGCATCATGCCGGCCACGGTGGTCATGGTGGTCATGAGTATGGGGCGCAGGCGCAGGCGCGCCGCAGTGACGATGGCCTGTTGTTTTTTCATCCCCTGCTTGCGTTTCAGCTCGATATATTCGACCAGAATGATGGCATTGTTGACTACGATGCCCGCCAGCATGATCAGACCCAGCCAGACCGGCATGGAGATCGGGGTGTCCGTGAGTTTCAGCCCCAGAGCCACGCCAATCAGCGAAAATACCACGCTGAACAGGATGATGAGGGGGTTACGCAGGGACTCATACTGCACCGCCATGACCACCAGCACCAGAAACAGAGCCAGCCCGAGCAGCTGATAACCGGTTTCCTGGCTTTGCTGCAGGGTCTTCAGGCTGCCGCCTTCATAGATGCTGTATCCTTCCGGCAATTCCAGCTCGTTCAGAGCCTGCTGTGCAGTGCGCAGAACCTGTTCCATGTTGACCCCTTCCGTCAGTGAAGCATTTACTTCCACGATGCGTTGCTGTTGCTCCCGGATGATGGTCGCGGGGGCGGGTTTGAGTTCGATGTGAGCCATGTCGCCCAGGCGCACTGCGGTTCGCGGGGAGTTGTCCGCCATCATGATGATGTTTTCCAGATCCTCCGGCGTGTCCGTGTCCCGGGGGTCGAGCATGAGGACCATGTCGATGCTGCGATCCCCATCGGTCATGCTGCTTATCCGGCGCCCCTCCAGGGCGTAGCGCACGGCTTTGCCGATACTTTCCATGTCCAGCCCGTATTGCAACATTTTCTGCCGGTCCGGGTGAATGGCCAGTTCCATGGTCACGCTTTCGTTCGATTGCTTGATGTTTCTGAGACCGGGTATGCCCGCCAGACGTTTGGCCATCTGCGCGCCAATTTCAGTGAGGATGTCCAGATCCGGCCCCCGCGCCTGAAAATTCACGTCGTCATCGCCGCGCCCCAGCCGCAGTCCGCGTATTCCCCGGGGGCGGATACGAATCTTTACTCCGGCAAGTTGCAGTTTTCTGACCTGATCGCGCATGTTTTTTATCCAGTGGGCGGTGTTCATTTTCCCGTTGTCGCTGCGCAACTGGATCTGCAGGTTGGCCCGGTTGGCGCTCTGATAACGGGAGCGGCCAAAGGTGAAGCCGCCGACCGTGGTGAGAACGGATTCGGTTTCCGGCTGATCCAGCACCAGCTTTTCGATCCGGGAAGTGAGCCGGTCCATTTCACGCACGTCAATGCCTCTGTCTGCGGTGAGGTAGATGCCCACGCGGCCATCATCGATACGGGGGAGAAAGGTCGACATGGGTTGCAGCAGTTGCTCCAGGGTCAGGGCCAACAACAGTACGAAGATTGCGATGACCAGCCATGCGGCCTTGAGGATGTTTGTCAGAACCCAGGCATAGAGATTCTGCAGTCCGCCCATGGCCCGGTTGATGTGGCGCCGCAACCACCCTTCACGTTCGGCGGGAATCCGCGCTGCAAGCGCGGGAACCAGGGTCAGGGAAACCACCATGGAAGCCAGTATGGCCGCGGATATGGTAATGATCAGTTCCTGAAACAACAGGCCGATGAGGCCGCCAATGAACAGGAAGGGGAGTACCGCGGCGAGGTTGGTCGAGGTAGAGGCCACGATAGCCGAGGTCACTTCCGCTGCTGCCTGTCCTGCATCTTCCAGGCTGGCTTCACCATGCCGCTGGTGGCGATAGATGTTTTCCAGCATTACGATGGTACTGTCCACGAGCATGCCGATGCCCAGCGCCAGACCGCCCAACGTCATGATGTTCAGGGTAAGATCCACGGCTGACATCAGGGTTATGGTGACCAGGATGGCAATGGGTATGGCGCTGCCGATGATCAAAGTACGGCGAATGCTGCCGAGAAAAAGAAAAACGGTGAGCATGGCCAGCAGCGCACCGCTCAAGGCTGCATTTGTGGCATTGTTCAGGGAGCGCCGTATGTGGTGCGCCTCGTCGCTGACGGCGGTAATCCGGATATCGTCGGGAAGTATGCCTCTCTCATGCAGAGCTTCCAGCTGCAGGTTGACCCGATCCACCGTGGCCACAGTGTTCGCCTGGGGCTGTTTCTGTATGGACAGCTTGATGGCCGATTGGCGATTCAGGCGGATATCCATGCGGGGTTCTTCATGGCCGTCGATTACCCTTGCCAGTTGTTCCAGTGGCATGTCATGCAGCCCGGGCATGTCGCTACCCAGCTCCAGAGGGATCTGTTCGATGTCCTGTACGCTGGTGAAACGCCCCTTGGTCTGTACCGGTATTTCGGTGCTCGGGTTACGCAGCCGTCCGCTGGCTACATCCCGGTTCTGCTTGCTGATGCTTTTTTCCAGATCCAGTATATCCAGCCCATGGGCAAACAGCCGATCCCGGCTTGCAATGATCTGGATTTCCCGGCGCAGACCTCCGGCGACTTCTGCGGCGGCCACCCCGGGGATGTTGATCAGCCATTTGCTCAATGTATAGTCCACCCACTCCCTGAGTTGCACCGGATCCCTGCTGGTGGAGCTGATGGCATATTCCGCCGCTGGAAGCTGGGAGGGGTCTCGCTTGTAGATGATGGGAGATTCTATGGTATCCGGGAGAAAGCGCTTGGCCCGGTCTAGCCGCATGGAAGCATCGCGCAGAGCAATATCGATATCCGTGCCATAGGCAAAATCCAGGTCTACGGCGCTGCGTCCTTCCCGGGTGGCGGAACGGATGTGGATGGCATCCTCGGTGATGGCAAGCTGTTCTTCCAGTTGCCGGGTGATGCGGTCTTCCATGATGGTGGCGGGTACGCCGGGATCGTTGACGCGCACGCCGATGGAGGGATAGATGATGTGTGGCAGCAGATCGATCTTGAGCGCGCCGAGGGAAAACAGCCCCAGCACCATGGTGGCCAGGGTGAGCATGACGACGGCTACCGGGTGGTGGATGGACCAACGGGCAATGCCGCCGCCAGGATGATCGAGCGCCTGTTTCATGCGGGAAGATCAGCGTCAGAGAACAACGGCTGGGATCGGGTCACAGTCATTGCATGACGTTAGCCGAAGCGCCAGTTTTTCGCAATTGCGACATATCCCCGCAGCGAGCGGGGATTTCGATACGGAATCAGGACTATTTTGTGATTCCGGCGTACAGAGCAGTTATGTAGTTCATCTGATCGAGAATCTTGTCCAGGGAGCGAACGACCAATGAAGGAATGTAATTGTTTCCCTTGAGTTGTTTGCTGATCTTGAAGGTATTCCAGTCCTTTTCCACCTTGGCCAGGGCATCGTTGATTTCGGAGGTGTTTTCCGGAGCATTTTGTAGCACTCGCAGCGCATCAGTAAATTCGACAACAGCTTTTTGCATGCCAATGCCATATTCCGGGTTGTCCAGTCCCCAGCTGCGCAAGACATAGAATTTTCCGATGCGCTGGGACAGCATGCGTTGCCGGCCCGAGATATTGACAAGTTTGCCGGCATTGGTGCCGGAACGATCCTGCAGCAACAAAACGAATTTATGTGCTTTTTTCAGCACTTCGTCCGACATCGCAGCAAGTTTTTCCGCGTTTTCCCTGGTCGGTTTGGTTGTCGCCATGGTTTTGTATTTTTTCCATAAAGAAGCCACTTCAGCGATGGTTTTTTTCTCCTCGTCCGTGGCGGCAAATTCTTTCAGTTCAGCCAGTTGTTTGTCAAAAAGTTTTATTGCACCCTGGAGCTGACTCGCGGCGCTGAGCATGACTTTTTGCCCAACCAGGGCATAGGCCTTGACGATACGCTGGGAAAGCATGCGTTGCCGCCCCGCCTTGTTGATGGCGTCTCCCATGGTGAGATTGGCGGCGGCTATGGATTCAATGCCGCCAAGGAAAAGAAAGAGAAAAAGTATGATTGTGGAAAAAATACGCGTGCCCGGTTTCATGACATATTGTCCATGTTGAAATTTATATGTTGATGATGATCTGAGGATCAATAATCCGGAAAATAATCTATAATTGCAAGTATAAACCCGATTATAGGAAACGGGGAAAGTTTATGGTTAATAGTGATCATATTGGTCAGGTCTCAATTGTATAAACTGAGACCGTTGCCAATTCACTGTCGGCAGGAAATCGTAAAAATCAAGCAAGAATTTTTTCAATCCTGTCAGGGTTGGGGAGCATGGTGGCATGCCGGACAGGAAACAACATGACTTAGGTCATCTACCACTATGTTTACCCTGAAACTGTGATGGCCGTAGTGTTTTTCAGGTCCATGAAGCCGCGTTTGACGATGCTTTCATTTTCCTGGAGGCCATCGAGGATCTCAATCCGGCTGCCGAAGCGGCTGCCACTGGTTACGTCGCGTCTCAGGGCCTGATTTCCTTCGATGACGTAGACGTATTCCCCGTTCCTGTCTCGCCGCAGGGCGCTGAAGGGAATCAGCAGACGCTGCCTGGCCTGACCGGTGAGTTCAACCCGGGCATACTGGCCAGCATGGATTCCTGCCGGGATGTTCTGAAGACGGATTTCCACTTTTCCCTGACGGGTAACCGGGTCCAGGGTGGGGTAGATTCGCTGAACTTTCCCTTGCAGGACGGGGATATGCGGCAAATCCAGAAAGATCTTTGCCTGGCTGCCAGGAGCCAGATCCGCGATCAGTTGCGCTGAAGCCTCGACGCGCAACAACAGGGACTTCGGATCGGCAAGGGTCAGAAGGTGGCTGTTGCGTGGTTTGATGTCACCCGGTTCGGCCAGCCGCCGGGTGACGATACCGTCAAAGGGGGCACGGATCACGGTATAGCTCAGACGGGTATTGAGAATTTCCACTTCCGCCTGGGCCAGTTCCAGTTCTGTCTGGGCGGAAACCAGGTTTTCCTCGGAAGCGGCGTTGGTTTTGCGCAGGCGTTCCAGACGGGAAAGTTTGCGCGCGGCCATGGAACGCGTGGCATGAGCTTTTTTCAATTCTGCGCGTAACAATTTGTCATCCAGGCTGAGCAGGATTTCACCCTGTTTGACCTGATCGCCCTCATACCGCGGCAGGTGGGTGATCTTTCCTTCTTCCTGGTTGTAGACACGCAGAATGTGCCGATGGACCAGTGTGCCAATGCGTTCCCAGGTTTTTGCAATGGTCTCTTTTCCCACGCTGACGGCTTCCACCAGCACCGGCGGTGGTTTTCGGGCGGGTTTTTTCCGCTCTGTGGCCGAATTGCCGCCATCACATGCGGTGAGCAATAAAAGGCTCATCAGCAAAGGGAAAAACCGGGACAGATGCATGGCTTCAGTATCGGTAATGTTTGACCTTGCGATCGATGTTACGTTGCAGAACCACGGCTTCCGGTTTCCAGTCCAGCCCTTCCAGGGGAATTTCCGGATAGAGCTCGTTCAGTGCCACCAGACGCTCTCCGTTTTCATCATTGAGATATTGGCGGAACCAGCGCACTCCTTCCACCAGGGTCATGATATACATGCCATGTGCGCATCGGTCGGTGCGCTCCAGGACGATGATGCAGCCATCAGGAAACTCCGGCTCCATGCTGTCTCCAAGCACCTGCAAGGCAAAGGGCTCATTGTAACTGCAGCCCGTCTGATCCAGCGATTCCTCCACCGCCGGGCGCTGCTGTTTGCTATCATTCATGCGCGTTGCATCAGGGGTGGAAATCCCTGATTTTCAAAGGTTAATTCAAAGGCTTCAGTATAGCATGGTTCATGATCGGGGAGTTTCCCCCCAGGTACACAAGAATCGCCGTGATTGGCACAATCTGCGTAACATGCTGCCCTTTCTCTGGGAGTTTCGCGGGCGGGCGGCTTTTGCCCTGTTGTGTCTGGTGCTGTCCAAGGTGGCGAACGTAGGAGTCCCGCTGCTGCTCAAGGAGATTGTGGACGCCATGGAGAACCGGCCCGGACAGCTTCTGGTGTTGCCCATCAGCCTGTTGCTCGGCTATGGCGCCCTGAAACTTTCCGCCAGCCTGTTCAATGAATTGCGTGACATTGTTTTCGCCAAGGTTCGCTATCGGGCCATGCGCCGGCTTTCGACCCGGGTGCTGGAACATCTGCATCGGCTTTCCTTGCGATTTCATCTGGAACGGCAAACCGGTGGCATCAGCCGTGATCTGGAACGGGGTACCCGTTCCGTGGCCCAGATTCTCAACTACATGGCCTTCAGTATTCTGCCGATCCTGGTGGAATTCCTGCTGGTGGGCACGATCCTGGTAACCCAGTACGACCCGGTTTTTACTCTGGTTACCTTTGGCACGGTGCTGGTCTATGCAATGGTGACTTTTGCCATTACCGAATGGCGCATGGATTTTCGCCATCACATGAACAAGCTGGATTCCGAGGCCAACAGTCAGGCCATGGACAGCCTGATCAACTATGAAACCGTAAAATATTTCGGCAATGAAAAGCTGGAAGTGGATCGTTTCGACCACAAGCTGGGAGAATGGGAGCGCTGGGCGGTAAAAAGCCAGACCTCCATGTCTTTATTGAATTTTGCCCAGGGGGCGGTCATCGCCATGGGGGTGACCCTGATCATGGTGTTTGCCGCCCGCGGCGTCACCCATGGAGAAATGAGCATAGGCGATCTGGTGCTGGTGAATGCCTTTCTCCTGCAGCTGTTCATACCCCTGGGGTTTCTGGGAATCGTCTATCGGCAGATCAAATATGCCCTCGCGGACATGGATCTCATCTTCAAGTTGCTGGAAACCACCCCGGAAATACGGGATGCTCCCGACGCCCGTCCCTTGCAACCAGGGCAGGGCAGCATTCGCTTCGACAGGGTTGATTTTGCGTATCAGCCGGAGCGCATGATCCTGCGCCAGGTGGATTTGAAGTGCCGGGTGGCCACAAGGTAGCCATCGTAGGGCATAGTGGCGCGGGCAAGTCCACCATTGCAAGACTGTTGTACCGGTTCTATGACGTAAGCGCAGGAGGTATCCGTATCGACGGCCAGGATCTGCGCCATGTCACCCAGGACAGTTTGCGCGCCGCTATTGGCATCGTGCCCCAGGATACAGTGCTGTTCAACGACAGCATCTATTACAACATTGCCTACGGTCGCATCGATGCCAGCCGCGAGGAAGTGGAGGCCGTGGCTGAACAGGCGCATATACTTGAGTTCATAGAATCCCTGCCGGACGGTTGGGAGACCCGGGTGGGGGAGCGGGGACTGAAGCTCTCTGGTGGCGAAAAACAGCGGGTGGCCATCGCCCGGGCCATGCTCAAGCGCCCCCGCATTCTGGTTTTCGATGAAGCCACCTCATCTCTGGACAGCCGAACCGAGCAGGCCATACAGGAAACCCTGGCCCAGGTTGCCGAACACCATACCACCCTGGTTATTGCGCATCGTTTGTCCACGGTGGTGGATGCGGATGAAATACTGGTGATGGACAAGGGGCGGATCATCGAACGTGGCACTCATGCTGAGCTGCTGGCGGCGCAGGGAGTGTATGCCGAGATGTGGGAATTGCAGCAAAAAAAACGGGCCGAGAATGACTCGGCCCGAAACAAGCAGGAGCTTCGATGAAAAAGGTTGAACCCGTGAACAGGCTCGGTTTACTGTCTGCACCCGTTGCAAAATATCTCAGACAGTTTGTTGCTGTGCGCCAGTTTGCTCAACTGGCAGGGCAGGCAACGCCAGATGGCATTTGCCGCGCCTATGGCCATGCCGCTGAGAACCATTGCCCAGAAGACCTGGTCTATCCAGTTTCGCAGCATGACGCCTTCCAGGCCATATATCATGTAGGTGACTATGGAAAAAATCATGGCCGCCACCAGTCCAATCAAAGTCGGTACCATCGTACTGTCCTCCGACAATTGTAATTAATTTACCATATTAATCTTTTCTAATACATGGGCATTGACAATTCGCAATCAAGAGAAAGGGCAGAAGAGCCGAAAATCTACCTCGTTGGTGGCGCGGTTCGTGATCGTCTGCTGGGATTGCCGGTAGTGGATCGGGACTGGGTGGTAGTAGGCGCTACGCCTGCGGAGCTGTTGAAACGGGGGTTTCGTCAGCTCCCCGGCGATTTCCCCGTGTTTGCTCATCCACACACCGGCGAGGAATACGCGCTGGCCAGAAGAGAACGCAAGACCGGCAGTGGATACCACGGATTTTCCGTGGAAACCGGGCCGGATGTGACCCTTGAGGAAGACCTTGCCCGCCGTGATCTCACCATCAATGCCATGGCGGAAGATGACCAGGGCAGAATCATCGATCCTTTCAACGGACAGGAGGATCTGGATAAGGGCTTGTTGCGCCATGTCACTCCTGCCTGGGTGGAAGATCCCGTACGAATGTTGCGCATCGCCCGTTTTGCCGCGCGTTTCGATCCCTGGGGATTTCGCGTGGCCCACGGCACTCATGGCCTGATGAAAAAGATGGTGGCTTCCGGTGAGTTGGCGCATTTGCAGGGGCAGCGGGTAAGGCAGGAGATGGAAAAGGCTCTGATGACGGACAGACCCTGGCGTTTTTTTCAGGTGCTGCATGCCTGTGGAGGATTGAAGCAGCTGTTGCCGGCCCTGGCCGCACAGCTGCCGGAAGGAGGGCATGGGCAGGACGCCGAAGCCCGGCCCTGGCAGCTACTGCGCCGCGCCGTGGCGGCGGATGCGCCTCTGAGGTTGCGTCTGGCAGGGTTGCTGCAGTTTGCCGTGGATGAAGAACATGATGCCGGAAAACTCGTGGAATGGTTGGGGCTGGATCGCGGCACGGCTGCCCTGCTGCGGGAATGGCTGAGACTCCGCGCCATGCTGGAAACTTTCGTACCTGCGGATCCGGATATCTGGCTGAACATTCTGAACGGATTCACCCACAGGCGGGAAGAACTGGAGCAGTTGTTCTCCCTGAGTATGCCGGAAACGGCAGCAGAGCTGCTGCCCCGTATGGCGCAGATCAGAGAAGTCGTGGAGCAGATCCGTGGAGATGAATTGCGGTGTCAGGGATGGGAAGGCCGGTCGCTCGGCGACGAACTGCGTCGGCGGCGCAAGGAGGCCATAACGGCCGTCCTGGAGGATGCCTCATGATTACCGAAAGAAACAGCAGCTTTGGTGAGGAAACGGCTGTACCTTCAATCTGGCAATTGCTGCATACCGGCCGTCTGCACCGGCCTCTGTATCTGCTGGGCGCAGGGGTGCTGCTGCTTCTGGGGGTCACGCTCAAAGCATTTCTGGATCAGCAATTGCAGGGCAATATGTTGTATCTGCTGGGTCTCGCCGTGGCGCTGCTTGTGGCCGGTTTGCTGGTTTCTTTTCGGCAGCTGAGGAAACAGGTATTGGATCCCCTGGTAGCTCTGGAAAATTCCGTGGCGCGACTTTCCCAGGGAGAGCCGGGCGCCAGCCTGCCGCGCGTGGATACCGGGGTGTTCACCACCATGGTGCGGGATATCGACAGTATCAGTGAAGAACTCATGGATCTGTATGAAGACATCGACAGCCGGGTGGCCCGCCATACCACGCGCATGGCGCAGAAGACCGCATCCCTGAAAATTCTGTATGACGTGGCTGCCACCGTCAATCAGGTTGAAGATCTGGATGAGCTGTTGCTGCGTTTTCTGCGTGTGCTCAAGGAAATGGTCAATGGCCTGGCCATCAGCGCCAGGGTGGTGCAACTGGGGGGCAGAATGCGTCTGGTGGGGGCCATCGGGCTGGATGACAAACTGCAGCGGGAGGCCGAGCTGCTGCCTCTGGAAATCTGTCAGTGTGGCATGCCTCTGTCACCTGGTGATATCTGTTGTGAACAGGGTGGCCGTTGGTGCCGGGATCAGTTGGGGCGAAAAATGTTTTCACCAGAGGAAGTGGAGCTGATTTCAGTGCCTCTGGAATTTCACGGTGATGTGCTGGGACAGTATGACATCTATGTGGAGCGTCCGGGCGTTTCCGACAGGGAAGATATCATGGAACTGCTGGAAACCGTGGGCAGCCACCTGGGAGTGGCGGTCGCCAAGCAGCTATCCGATGAAAATGCGCGGCGGCTGTCCATCTATGAAGAGCGTAATGCCCTCGCGCATGAGCTGCATGATTCCCTGGCCCAGACTCTGGCCAGCCTGCGCTTTCAGGTACGTATGATGGAAGACAGCCTGCAGCAGCAGGACATGGCTTGCCAGATCGTTGTGGATGACCTGGAGCGCATTCGCAACGGCGTGGACGAAGCGCATACGGAACTGCGCGAACTGCTCAACAGTTTCCGTGCTTCCATCGATGGCCGGGATCTGAGTACTGCACTGGAAAAACTGGTGCAGCGGTTTGCCTCTGAAACCGGCATCGCTACTTATTACCAGCAGGAATGCACGCAGATGAAACTTTCTTCGACGGAAGAAATGCAGATGCTGCGTATCGTCCAGGAAGCGCTGGCAAATACCCGAAAACATGCCGAAGCGCACACTGTGCGCGTACTGCTCACCTGTCGTGGCGGACAATACACTCTGCTGGTGGAAGATGACGGACTGGGTTTTGAAGGCGCCGCACGGGAAGGGCATCCGGGTGAACATATCGGCCTGTCCATAATGGAAGAGCGCGCCCGGCGTCTGGGAGGGGAGTTGCGCATAGAGAGCGAAGTAGGCGAAGGTACGCGGGTGGAACTGCTTTACCATCCGCAAGTACAGCGCCGCGACATCGATGAAAAATGGATAAAGGAGCCTCCAGACTGATGCGAATATTGTTGATTGACGACCATGCCTTGTTCCGCATTGGCCTGCGGGAGCTGCTGGAACGGCGCGGACTGGAAGTAGTGGCTGCCGTGGGTGACTGTGAGGAAGGCATCCGCCTGGTGCTGGAAAAACAGCCCGACGTGGTATTGCTGGACATGCGCATGCCCCAGATGAATGGCCTGGAAGTGCTGCGGGCCCTGCGCGACAAGGGTCAGCAGATGCCAATAGTGATTCTGACCACCAGCCGCGTGGAAAATGATGTAATTGCGTCTTTGCAATGCGGCGCCCGGGGATATCTGCTAAAAGACATGGAACCTGATGAATTGATTCGTTCCCTGAACGATATCGTTGCGGGGCAAACCGTGGTGGCCAGTGAGCTTACCATGGTTCTGGCCAAGGCAGTACGGGGCGAGGACCAGGCCAAGGCCGGTTCGGCCATGGATCAGCTCACGCCGCGGGAAAAAGAGATACTCTGCCTGTTGGCGGAAGGGCAGAGCAACAAGGTCATTGCCCGTAATCTGGGCATCAGCGATGGCACCGTAAAGCTGCATGTGAAGGCCATCCTGCGCAAGCTGGAAGTGCATTCCCGGGTGGAGGCGGCGGTTATTGCCGTCGAACAGCGCTTTTGCAACCGTGATGAATCGATTGATCGGGAGTAAGTTTTTTTGTTTTTCATTACTTTTGGGCATCTCGAAAATGAGATCACCTTTAAAATCGAGTGAGCATTGAATGAAACGTTTTTTGCAACTAGTCAAGGACTGCCTTACTACCATCAAGGAACACATGCCCTGGGATCTGGAAGAGCGTTTGCAGGAAAATCCGGATATTCTGCTGGTGGATGTGCGTGAGCCCTACGAATACGACGCCATGCATATCGAAGGTTCCATGCTCGTTCCACGGGGGATTCTTGAATCCGCCTGCGAATGGGATTTCGAGGAGACCATTCCCGAACTGGTTCGGGCGCGTGACCGTGAAGTAGTGGTGGTCTGCCGTTCCGGTCAGCGCAGCGTACTTGCGGCCCATTCCCTGCAGATATTGGGCTACAAGAATGTGGCTTCCCTGGCGACCGGTATCCGTGGCTGGAAGGACTATGATCTTCCCCTGGTCGATGGCGACGGAAACGACGTGGATCTGGATTATGCGGATGAATACTTCACCCCAAAGCTTCGGGAGGATCAGTTGCGTCCCAGGGATTGGGTGGATCCGGTCTAGCCCGAATATTGCACCGGAATCCGGAATTTTCCCGGAGAGATTTTTGCCCAGATTGTTCGAACGGACAAAAGTCGATGTTATTCATCGGCTTGCAGGGCGTTCGGGCAAGCTGGGTGAAAAGAT
>JALSQZ010000060.1 GCA_026985055.1 Sedimenticola sp.
AATTTTCCCGGAGAGATTTTTGCCCAGATTGTTCGAACGGACAAAAGCCGATGTTATTCATCGGCTTGCAGGGCGTTCGGGCAAGCTGGGTGAAAAGATCCCGGGAAAAACCGGATAGCATGACAGGCACAAACTGTATCCAGCATGCTCGTCATGCAACATGCTGTAATTCATGGTAAAAAACCCACATTTTGCACGTTCTGGTGCAATATTCGGGTTAGCCGACTATTGAAAAACACAGCTTTTCGGCAGCCGGCGTGCGGGATGGGGATATACCGACATTGTCAACGGCGGTAAGCCATTGAAAATGAAGGAACCGGGAAATCACGTTTTCCGGTTCCGGGTTGAAAAAATCCATGGAAATAACTTGTGGGAACCTCGAAAAATTCCTTCCATGGAATTTTTCTCGTCGCAAAGAGAAAATGCGATTTCCTCTTTGCTCACATTTTCAATCACTTGTGGTGATTGAAAATGGTGGGACATCCCTGTCCCACGCGGGCATCTCGATTATTCGGGACGCCCTTGTATTGCATGGCAATTACGATACACGGTACAATGCGTAGTTCTCTTTTGAGTGCCTGACTTCAGGAATAATCTGCGAGCATTATGGATCAGCAACAATCTCAATCACGAATCAAAGACCTGATTATCCGCGGCAAGGAACAGGGTTTCCTGACCTATGCCGAGGTAAACGATCATCTGCCCGACACCATTGTCGACTCGGATCAGATTGAAGATATCATTCGCATGATCAACGAAGTGGGCATCCCTGTCTACGAAACGCCTCCGGACAAGGACGACGCCACCATCAATGCCGATGCCGTGCCCACGGACGAGGAAACCGCTGAAGCGGCTGCTCTGGCGCTGGCCTCCGTGGATAGCGAGTTTGGCCGCACCACTGATCCGGTACGCATGTACATGCGAGAAATGGGCACGGTGGAACTGCTTACCCGCGAGGGCGAGCTGCACATCGCCAAGCGCATCGAGGATGGCCTCAATCAGGTTGCCGCCGCCCTGGCCACCTTCCCCCCTGCCGTCGAGCATCTGGTGAACCGCCTGGCCGACGAAGCAGCCGAAGAAGCCAAGATGTCCGATATCATCATCGGCCTCATCGATCCCAACGAAGCCGAAATCACCACGCCTCCCGCACCACCTTCGGCAAAGAAGGACGAGAATGGCGACGACATCGTGGATACCGGCCCTGATCCCCAGCTCATCATCGACAAGGCCAAGCAGCTGACCAAAGCCTTCAAAAGCTGGCAACGCCACCTGGACAAGAACGGCAACGATGCCAAGGCCAGGAAACTGAACAGCAAGATCGTGGACATTTTTGCGGAACTCAAGATCAACCCGCAGCTGTTCATTCACATGGGCAACACGCTGCATGAGGCAGTAAACAGTATTCGCGAACAGGAACGCATTGTTTTGAACCTGTGCGTAAACCAGGCCGGCATGCCACGCCGCGATTTCATCACCAACTTCCCCAAGAATGAAACCAATCTGGACTGGGTGAAGGAACAATGCAAGGGCAAGGTGCCATACAAGGAAAAGCTCATGGAGCGTGCAGAGGACATCACCCGCGCCCAGCGCAAGCTCGCCAGTATTGAACAGAACTGCCGTATGAGCATCGCCGACATCAAGGAAATCAACCGCAAGATGTCCATCGGCGAAGCCAAGGCGCGCCGCGCCAAGAAGGAAATGGTGGAGGCCAATCTGCGCCTGGTGATCTCCATCGCCAAGAAATACACCAATCGCGGCCTGCAATTTCTGGATCTGATCCAGGAGGGCAATATTGGCCTTATGAAGGCGGTGGACAAGTTCGAATACCGGCGGGGCTACAAATTCTCCACCTACGCCACCTGGTGGATTCGTCAGGCCATTACCCGCTCTATCGCGGATCAGGCGCGCACCATCCGCATCCCGGTACACATGATCGAGACCATCAACAAGCTCAACCGCATCTCCCGGCAGATGATTCAGGAGAAGGGCCGCGAACCCACTCCGGAAGAGCTTTCCGAGCGCATGGAAATGCCCGAGGACAAGGTACGCAAGGTGCTGAAGATCGCCAAGGAGCCCATTTCCATGGAAACCCCCATCGGCGATGATGAAGATTCCCATCTTGGGGATTTCATCGAGGATCAGGGCGCCATTTCGCCCATCGATTCCGCCACCATGGAAGGCCTGCGTGAGTCCACCCAGAACATGCTCGCCGGGCTTACGCCCCGTGAAGCCAAAGTACTGCGCATGCGTTTCGGTATCGACATGAACACCGACCACACCCTGGAGGAAGTGGGCAAACAGTTCGATGTCACCCGCGAACGTATCCGCCAGATCGAAGCCAAGGCCTTGCGGAAGTTGCGTCATCCCACCCGTTCGGAGAAAATGCGCAGCTTCCTGGACGGCGATTGATTCGCAGCAGGCGGCTGAAGAAGCGTTTCCCGGCTTCCTCACAGGCCGTTCATTCAGATTTTCTTTTTATGGGCCCTTAGCTCAGTTGGTTAGAGCAGTCGACTCATAATCGATTGGTCGTAGGTTCAAGTCCTACAGGGCCCACCATCCAAGGCGCTGAATAATTTATAATTTTCAGTGCCTTTTTTCTTTTCTATAACTTCCGTTATTTCTCAACGTGACCAAATCGTGACACACCGCCCTCCAGCAGGATTACTGTTTTTTTCCCGCCCCCGCAAACACATAAGCGGGCCGCAGCCAAGCTACCAGCAGGGGCAGGAACAGCAGGGCGATGAGAACATCCAGAATCAGGGCTTCGGCCACATAGAGGCTCACGGACCAGGTATTGGCCAATTTGGTGTTCATCAGGGGAATAACACTTCCCAGCAACACCACTACGGAGATGACAATGGCTGACCCCGTGGTCTGAACGGTATTTTTCAGAGCGAGCGTCCAGTCAGAACCATTGGCGAGCATTTCTTCACGCAGCCGCGATACCATGTACACGCCATAATCGATACCCAGCCCCATGGCAATGCTCAGCGCCACCTGCACATGAAAAGCCAGATTGGCAGACCACTCCTTGATGGAACTCATGTAACCGGCGAGGCCATACTGGGACATGAGAGTGATGAAACACAGACTGACAAGCATCAAGGCCACAGTCCAGGAGCGGAACATGATCGCCGTCATCAGGAACACGGTCATGGAAGTCATTGCCGGCGCATGCAGCCACTCGGCAAAAGCCACATCCCTGGTGGCTTCGGTAATCCCCAGAAATCCGCCAATCGCGGCTTTTTCGTCCGGAACACTGTCTTCCGTGACGATGGTCTTGGTTGTCTCCCCATATCTGATCTGTATTTCTTCTCCCGCCTGAATGCCGATGCGCAGCTGATCCATGCCTGGATCATTGGCATGTTCGCGCAGATAGTTCTGGATATCGACGACCGTCTGATGGGTCTCCACCGGATCCATGGTATTGATGAAACTGACAATGACCCCTTCATCCCAGGTATCCGTATTGACGAAAGAATCCAGTTCGCCAGGGCCGCTGCTGCTGAGCAACATGGCGTTGTAATACTGCACGGTTTCTGCCGGTACTGGCAAGTAGTCGGGATCCTGTGGGTCTGCATAGGCGTAGCGATTGGCCATCATGTGCTCGCGCGTAGGCACCGCAAACAGATTCATGTGCTGCATCGGCGCTTCGCCAGCAGGGGTATTCAGCATCAGGTTGATGGTCTTGATGAACTGAATATAGGAGGTGGAATAACCCACATGCGGATGACGCCGAAGCCAGTCTTCAAAATCGGACAGCGCCTGGAGTACGCTGACATCATTGTAGATACCCTGAGGAGGATCTTCCATTTCGTCATGGCATCGATCAGGCCCGATGATGCGATTACCATCGGCATCCCGGGAATCATCGCCGCACTCAGGCAGTATTCCCTTGCGCGAACGGATAATCATATTGGCCGTGATGGCTCCTGGCATCATCCGTGAAAAACGGTTCAGATCAGCAATTTCCTTTACCTCCCCGGAACCGAAGAGTTTCCCCAGCAGATATTCGTCCTTGAATGCCGCGCGTGGATAGTCGATTCCCTTCTCCGCCCCCGGCATGATGTCGAATTCATCCTGGATACGGGCCACCTCCGGATCGGAGCGTCCTTCTTCTCCGGCAAGCAAGGCCGCCACCCCCCTTTCCAGTTGCGCATAGTGAGCAGAAACCCACAGCAACCCCAGCACCAGGAACAAAGGAATCCATTTCAGTTTCCCTGTCAGCAGGGAAGTAACAGCGACAGCCAAACGATTTTCCCAGTGTTTTCCCGCCGGCTCATGATTACCGAGTTTTGGCGGAATGATGGTCATCAGCAAAGGAATCAGGGTAGTGGTAGTCAGGATCAGAGTGGCCATGCCAAAGATGCCGAAGTAGGCATAGGCCTTGTAGAAGGAAATATCCACAAAGGAGATGGCAAAAAAACCATGCAGATCCGTACCGATGGACAGAGACGCCGGAACGATGGTATGCCGAATGGCCTCATAGGCTGCTTTTTCCACATCATTGTTCTGATGCAGCTCCTGGGTAAAACGACGGGTCACCTGCATGGCATGACCAATACCGATGGCCAGCAGAAGCATGGGCGTCAGCACCATCATGGTGGTCAGTTTGAACTGGGTAAACCCCATCAGCCCGAGGGTGAGAACAATGGTTATGCCCACTCCCAGCAGCGGAAACACGGAACAGTTCCAGTGCTGAAATTCGTACCACAAGACGAGCAATACGATAAGCAGGGAAATGCCGAACAGCCAGGCCTTGTCCCAGACCTCTTCCACCATTGCAGCAAGAAAATAGGGCTCACCGGAAACAATGAATTCCACCCGATCACCATAGCGCTGTTCATATCGGGCCTGCAGCTCATGAACAGACTGGATCCAGCGCAGATAATCGTCCTTCAACCCGTTGCTGAAATCACCAACGATAAAGGTGGCCCTGGGAATGCAGTGCTGGTGCGCATAGGCCACGGAAGCATTGGACAGTATTCCGTTTTCATCTACCAGATTGCATTTGTTGCCTTTGGCATCCTCGTAGTACACCAGCAGAGGTTCGAGTACCGGGTGCGTCTGAATACCCTTTTTCACGAACGCGATCTGCTCCTGCAAGATATCGGGATCGGTGGACAAACCAGAAGCGGGAATCAGGCGCTTGAAATCCAGCCCGCCTTCCCTGGACAGGCCCAGATGACGCATTCGCGGTGAGGGCAAGCCGATAAAATTGTCTTCATTGGCATAGGCCAGCCGGCCAGCTTCGTCATAGAACTGATCCAGCATGCGCATAAACCAGGGCTCAAAAATATTGCCTTCCTTGAGCCGGAACCCCCAGACCATGATATTGCCCATGCCGTATTCACGTTCGGCATACAGATTGGTGGCGATATAGCGATTGGAAAGAGGCAGCAGGGAATCCGGATCGTTACGCAGATTCACATCCTTGATGTAGAACCCGGCAACCAGCGTAAAAAAGAAGATAATCCCAATCACCACCCATTTGTAACGCAGTACAAAACGGGCATATCGATCAGCAATGGGCCCTTTCGCCATCCGGCACCTGCCTCTCAACGCTTGCCGAATTTCTTCAGGGTATCCTCTGACCAGAAATCATCAGGCAGATCCTGGTTGAGCAGAACCGTGCTGCGCGGTACATACACCATGCTGTCAACACCGCTGTCATGGGTGATGGCATAGATATATCGGGGATACTGAATTCTCGGATCTTCCTGTTCCAGGGATTGCCAGTCAATGGCTATGGTCTTGATCTTCTTGCCATCCTTGAAATACACCGTGCGGTAGATGGCAAAGGTTTTCTTGTCGATTTCACTGATATGGTAGTCATACCACCAGTTGACGAATTTGGTGGTGCTTTTCACCACATACACCGGCCGCCCCTTGTGAGCGCACTGCGAGCCAGGCAGTTGTCGGGTGTAGCGATTGAGTTCTTTTGGCGTAAGCACCATCGTCGGCAAACAATCCTGCAATGTATCCTCGCGCAGAAGCTCGTGAGTTTCATCAGCCGGCTTGCGCAGCACCAGTTCACCATATGTCAGGTTGGTGCCAACCCAGGTATCCTCGTAGGAAGGTTCATTGATGCGCCGGATCTTGCGCAGCGCAGGCAGCCATACGCTCATGACTCCAGGCCGGGATTCATCCGTATAGCTGACAAAGAGAATACCGGTTCCCTTGGCCTTGCCGGACTTGATGATTGCCATCTGCATGGAATCCAGTTCCGGATTCTGTGGATGGCTGTTGCCATAAGTTTCAAAAGTATTGACGACGGGGCGTCGTCCATTCTTTCTGCGCTCAAGGGGGGCACGATTCACAAGCATGGCAATATCCTTGCCCTGCTTGCGGCTCATGGCGTTCTTCACCAGCAACCCGTGGGAAACCGCATAAACCTGCTCGGCGATCTGCAGGCCGTTCAGGGGCTCCTTCGGATAAGGAGGTGGCGTCACCGCCCAGCTTTTCGACAAAAACAACAGTAAAATGATTGTGCCAGAAAGGCAGGATATTCTTCTTATCATCTTTTAAGTTTGCCACCATCGCCCGTGGCCGTCTACAAGATTACTGGACAAACACAAAAAAATCCCCGCCACCACAAGTGACGAGGATTCTGCCAATGAACGATGCCGGCACTTGGCCAACACGCCGGGAAGTGAATGAAAAAGTCCAGAAAGGACTTTTTCAAACAGCCATTATCAGTTGTTCTGGATTACGATATTGGGGAACTTGGCCGCATAGCTCTTGGCCTGCACGGCCAGCTTGGCTGCTGCCTTGCGCGCAATCTCGCGATAGATCTCGGAAGTACGGCAATCCGGCTCCGCCACCACCGTCGGTTTTCCGGAGTCGGTTTCCTCGCGGATACGCTTCTCCAGAGGCAAAGCGCCCAGGAAGTCCACGCCATATTGATCCGACATGCTCTTGCCACCGCCTTCACCGAAGATATGCTCTTCGTGACCGCAGTTGGAACAGATGTGGATGCTCATGTTCTCCACGATACCCAGCACGGGCACTTCCACCTTCTCGAACATCTTGAAGCCCTTGCGCGCATCCAGCAGGGCAATGTCCTGGGGGGTGGTGACAATGATGGCACCGGATACAGGCACCTTCTGCGCCAGGGTCAGCTGGGTGTCGCCAGTACCGGGGGGGAGGTCGATGATCAGATAATCCAGATCCGACCAGTTGGTGTCATTGAGCAGCTGCTCCAAAGCCTGGGTGACCATGGGGCCACGCCAGATCATGGGGGTTTCCTCGTCGATGAGGAAGCCGATGGACATGGCCTGCAAGTGATAGCTGTTCATCGGCTCCAGGGTCTTGCCATCGGGAGATTCGGGCTGACCGGAGATACCGAGCATACGCGGCTGGGAAGGACCATAGATGTCCGCATCAAGGATCCCGACCTTCGCGCCTTCCTGAGACAGCGCCAGGGCGAGATTGACGGCAGTCGTGGATTTGCCCACGCCACCCTTGCCGGAAGCCACGGCGATGATGTTCTTGATATTGTCGATGGGCTTGAGGGATTTCTGCACGGAATGGGACTCGACTTTCCAGCTCAGATCCACTTCGCAGTCACTTACACCATCCACCGACTTTGCCGCCTCACACAAACCGGCCTGGATCTCCTCGGCCACGCTCTTGGCGGGAAAACCCAGTACCACGGTCAGCTTGACCTTGCCGCCGTCAATCTGGATGTCCTTGACCATCTTGGTGCTGACCAGATCCTTGCCCAGATCCGCCTGGACATAAGCCTTGAGGGCTTCTTCGATTGCTTCTTTGGTCACTTCCGACATGATTGTTACTCCTGCCCTGGGGCAAAACGAATTCTTCAACTGGGCGCGATTTTACACCACTGCCCGGCTAATACCAACCAAATTACTCGGACATTATCCCCTCAGAATGTACCCAATAGCACAGAAACCACGCCGAAGATGGACAAGCAACAGGAATATTGTGGGATAATTACCGGCTTTCCCGTTTCATTTTCCAAGCCGGCAAATCTCATGAGAAAAATACTGGTTACCAGCGCCCTGCCCTACGCCAATGCGCCCCTGCACATCGGCCACATCGTGGAATATACCCAGACCGATATCTGGTCCCGATTCCAGAAGATGCGCGGCAACGAATGCTGGTATATCTGCGCCGACGATGCCCATGGCACACCCATCATGCTTCACGCCCGCCAGAAAGGCATCCCTCCCGAGGCGCTGATCGCGGCCATGTCCGAAGAACATCAGGCGGATTTCCACGACTTCCGCATCGGTTTCGACAACTACCACAGCACCCACTCCGACGAAAACCGGGAACTGGCGAGTTTGATCTACAAACGCAATCTGGCGGCGGGACATATCACCAGCCGAACCATCGTGCAGGCTTACGACCCGGAAGAAAAGATGTTCCTGCCAGACCGTTTCATCAAGGGCGAATGCCCCAAGTGCGGCGCGGCAGATCAATATGGAGACAATTGCGAAGTCTGCGGCGCCACCTACAGCCCCACCGAGCTGAAGAACAGCTATTCCGTGGTCTCGGGCGCCAAACCCGTGGAAAAGGAGTCGGAACATTACTTCTTCCGCCTGGCGGACTTCGAAGACATGCTCAGGGAATGGACCCGCGGCGGCCATTTACAGCCTGAAGTTGCCAACAAGCTGGACGAGTGGTTCGAGGCAGGGCTGCGCGAGTGGGACATCTCCCGCGATGCGCCCTACTTCGGCTTCGAGATTCCCGGTCATCCAGGCAAGTATTTCTATGTCTGGCTGGACGCGCCCATTGGCTACATGGCCAGCTTCAAGAATTTCTGCCAGAAAAACAACCTGGATTTCGACGAGTACTGGGCGGAGGGTTCCGACACCGAGCTGTACCACTTCATCGGCAAGGACATCATTTACTTCCATGCCCTGTTCTGGCCCGCCATGCTCCACGGCGCGGGCTTCCGCAAGCCCACCACCATCCATGCCCACGGCTTTCTCACTGTCGATGGTCAGAAGATGTCCAAGTCCCGCGGCAGCTTTATCAAGGCCCGCACCTATCTGGAACACCTGAATCCGGAATACCTGCGCTATTACTTTGCCGCCAAACTGGGCAGCGGCGTGGATGACATCGACCTGAATCTGGAAGACTTCGTGCAGCGGGTCAATTCCGATCTGGTGGGCAAGGTGGTGAACATCGCCAGCCGGTGCGCTGGCTTCATCAGCAAGCGCTTTGGCGGCCAGCTCTCCGACGCCCTGTCCGAGCCAGAGCTGTTCGACAGCTTCGCCGAAGCCAGCGAATCCATTGCCGAACACTACGAGAAACGCGAGTTCAGCCGCGCCGTGCGCGAGATCATGGCCCTGGCGGACAGAGCCAACCAGTATATCGACGAGAAACAGCCCTGGGTGGTGGCAAAGGAAGAAGGCCGCGAGCGGGAACTGCAGGATATCTGTTCCATGGGCATCAATCTGTTCAAGGTGCTCATGGTCTATCTGCGGCCTATCCTTCCCGGCACTGCGGAAGATGCCGAAGCCTTCCTCAATGTTTCCCCACTGCAATGGGAGGATGCCGGCAGACCCTTGCTCGCGCATCAAATCAGCAAGTTCAAGGCGCTCATGACACGCGTCGATCCGAAGAAGATCCAGGCCATGGTGGAAGCCTCCAGGGAAGACATGCAGGCGAAACCGCAGAAAGCCCCAGCCGCCGGAAAAAAACAGGATGCCATCGCGGACACCATCGAGTTCGATGATTTCGCCAAGGTGGATCTGCGCGTGGCCCGCATCATCAAGGCCGAGGCCGTGGAAGGAGCAGACAAGCTGCTCGCTCTTACCGTGGATCTGGGGGATGAAACGCGCAACATCTTTGCCGGCATCAAGGCCGCCTACCAACCCGAAGAACTGGAAGGGCGCCTGACCGTGGTCGTCGCCAACCTCGCCCCGCGCAAGATGCGTTTTGGCGTTTCCGAAGGAATGGTGCTGGCCGCCGGCCCCGGAGGCAAGGATATCTTCCTTCTCGCCCCGGATGATGGCTCTGCGCCGGGCATGAAAATCAAATAGGCGCACATGATTCGCCTGCATTCCATCCCGCTGCTGCTCCTGTTCGCCGTGGGTGGCTGCAGCAGCGCGCCCCCGCCACGCCATATCGACTACCAGTGCGACAATGATTACCGCATGCAGGTGGAGCTGTCAGCACACAGCGCCCGCGTCATTCTCCATGACCGCATACTGGATCTGCCCCGGCAGCCACAGATGAAGGGAGAACGCTACATCAGCCAGGATCGCCAAACCCTGTTGCTGCGCAAGGGAAAAAACGCGGTTCTGGCGGTCAGCGCCGGGCATGGCATATTGCGTTGCCGCGAAGCAGAACAAAGCAGATAAACGGGATCTGGCTGATCAGGCGCGAAGAAAGTCCAGCACATCCTGCAGCTCCCGGGTGCGTGCGAAAGGCGGCATGGCATCGAGAAAGGTATGGCCGTAGTTCTTGCGCAACAATCTCGGATCACAGAGCACCAGCACTCCCTTGTCGGTCACATCGCGAATCAAGCGCCCCGCGCCCTGTTTGAGGGCGATGGCCGCCTGGGGCACCTGGTATTCCATGAAGGGATTGCCCCCCGCCTTGCGCATGGCGTCCAGGCGCGCCTTGAGTACGGGATCACCGGGAGAAGCAAAAGGCAGCTTGTCGATAATGACCAGCGACAGGGCATCTCCGCGAACATCCACCCCTTCCCAGAAGCTGGAAGTCCCCAAAAGTATCGCATTGCCATGCTCGGTAAAACGGCGCAGCAACTCGGCTTTGGGTGCACGTCCCTGTACCAGCAGGGGATAGTCCAGGCGATCTTCCAGCCAGGCAGACGCCAGATTCAGGGCGCGATAGCTGGTGAACAACAGGAACGCCCTTCCCTGACTGGCTTCGAGCATGGGCAAGGCCAACTCCATGACCTTTTCCGTATAGCTGGGCGCGCCGGGATCAGGCAAACCCCTGGGCACAAACCACAGGGCCTGCTCCTGATAGTCGAAGGGGCTGTCCCAACGAGCGGTTTCCGCTTTTGACAGTCCAAGCTGCTGCTGAAAATGCGCAAAGCTCTCGCCCACGGCCAGGGTTGCCGAAGTAAAGATCCAGGCGGCGGGATGGCTGGCCATCTGCCCCTGAAAAAGACCGGCCACGTCCAGCGGGGTGCTGTGCAGACGCACGCTGTGAGTGTGTACCTCGAACCAGCGCACCTGTTGGTCCGCATCCTCCGGGGCAATCACCTGATGCAAATCCGCCATGAGCGCCTGCGCACGGTTCATGCAGCTGTCCAGCCCCTTGCCACGGCCTTCAATACTGCGCAACAGGCCATGCAGGGTTTCCAGTTCTTTTTGCAGGTACTCCAGGGCGTTGATCACGTCCGCATTGTTCCCGACTTCTTCCCAGCTTCCACGTTGACCATCACCGCCGAAGGCCAGACGAAAATCCCTGGCGGCTTTTTCCAGATGATCGATCTGCTCCAGAACCCTGGGCAGGTCGCCAGCTTCGCGCACATATTCGGCGCGGCTGTCCCGGGCCAGTTCCAGAAACTGGCGTGTGCCAACGGATATTCCGAAAAAGTTGCTCGCCACGTCCGGCAACTGGTGAGCCTCATCGATGATATAGGCATCCGCCGCCGGCAGCAGTTCGCCAAATCCTTCGTCCTTGAGGGAGAAATCCGCGCAGAGCAAATGATGGTTGATGACCACGATATCTGCTTCCTGGGCGCGTTTGCGCGCTTCCAGCAAGTGACATTTGCTGAAGGAAGGGCAGTCGCTGCCCAGGCAGTTGTCACCACTGGAGGTAATCAGCGGCCATACCGGTGAATCCTCCGGAAGATCGGACAGCTCGGCAATATCCCCACTGCGGGTGGACAGGGACCAGTTCTGAACCTGGCGCAGATGCCGGGCCAGCTCACGGCGATGGCCGCGCACATCCTGCAGGGCGTTCTCCATGCGATGCACACACAGATAGTTGGCGCGTCCCTTGAGCAAGGCAACACTGGCCGGACTGGCCATGGCCTCACGCAACAGCGGCAGGTCCTTGATGAACAACTGATCCTGGAGATTCCGGGTACCGGTGGAAACAATCACCTTGGCGCCGGACAACAGGGCCGGCACCAGATAGGCAAAGGTTTTTCCCGTTCCGGTGCCCGCCTCGGCGATGAGACGCCCCCCCAGCTCGATGCAACTGGCCACGGCTTCGGCCATCTCCTGCTGTTGGGGCCGCCAGGAAAAGCCCGGCAGGGCCCGGGACAACAGGCCATCCGGAGCCAGCACCGCATCCACATCGATCATCAGAGGCTGCGGGCCCTGCGGATCAGATCATCATTGTCGGCGCGCAATGCGCCATCGTTTCCCGCCAGGGAATTCGATTTGGCGGCCAGGCTGGCAGCCAGGGAATACTGTTTCTGTCTGAAGCGCACATGCGCCAGGCGATTCCACAGCTCGGCATTCTTTGGCTCGATGCGCAAGGCGCGCTCCAGACTGCTGGCGGCCGCCACCAGTTCCCCGGACTCGCCCTGCCGCTCCGCTCTGGCCATCAGCGCCTGTACTGCACGCCCGGGCGCCGGCCGGGCATAGGCTGGCACCGCAGGTTCCCGGTAAGGGGTTATCTCTGGCGCCTGATAGCGGCCACTGCTGGCTTCGGGAGGCTCTGCTCCGCTACGGGAAGGCAACCGCTCAGGCACTGGAGTGGTGGCGCAACCGCCGAGCAACAGCAGTAAAACAGATATTGCAGCTAGTTGTCTGAACATGACTCTGGAATAAAACGTAAAGGTAATTCTTTGACCAAGGATACCCGATAATGTTTGCTCAGGCAGGGAGAATTCGCCCGCTGCTCACTGAAACAGACGATCGAGAAAACCCCGGTTCTGCTCCCTCTCTTCCAGACAGTCCGAACGCAGCCGGGGCTCGGAACCACGGATGAAAGGCATGGCAACCGCGCCTTCACAGTCCTCGGCGCTGAGATAGCCGGTCTGTGCATCCACCCAGACATAAACCACGTCATCCGGAGGCAGCAAGCCCAGCGGCCGGGGTTGCAGGGCTTTCATGACCCGCCCCCAGAGACTCAGGGCGCCGGACGCGCCAGTCAGACCCGCCGGCTTGTTGTCATCCCGCCCCACCCAGGCCACCGCCAGCCAGTCACCGCTGAATCCGGCAAACCAGCTGTCGCGCAGCTCATCCGTGGTGCCGGTCTTGCCCGCCACTTCCAGGTTTTGCGGCAGATAACGGCGCACACTCCGCCCCGTCCCCTCACGCATGACTTCCACCAGATTACGGCTGAGCAGATACACAGGTCCCGGTTCGGCGACCTGCTCCACTTGCAGGGGGTAGCGTTGCAGGGGCCGGCCTTGCCGGTCGGTGATTTCCCGAATGGCGCGCAGGGGGGTGCGGAAACCACCGGCGGCAATCGCCTGATAAAACTGGGTCACTTCCAGAGGCGACAGGGATACGGCTCCCAGCAGCAGGGATGGCAGGGGCCGAACCGGACGCCGCACACCCATGGCCCTGAGCTGACGCACCACGCGCTCCAGCCCCAGCGCCAGTCCCAGGCGCACCGTGGCCAGATTGTAGGAATGCGCCAGCGCCACATGCAATGGCACCAGCCCATGCGACTTGTGATCGTAGTTCTTTGGCGCCCAGACGCTTCCCCTGGCATCGGTCAGACTGACCGGTTCATCTTCGAGCAGGGTAACCAGAGAATATTCCTGAGGCCGGGACAGGGCCAGCAGATAGATTACCGGCTTGATCAGGGAACCGATGGGGCGTAGCGCATCCAGGGCGCGATTGAAACCGGCAAAACCCGCATTCCGTCCGCCGCTCAGGGCCCGGATCTCTCCACCCTGGGGCGACACCAGCACCATGGCCGCCTGCAAACTTCCCGCGGGGAGTTTTTTTCTGGCCTTTTCCAGTGCGTTCAGCCCTTGGGCAATCTGTGTATCCAGTATCCGCTGCGCCCAGGGGTCCAGGGTGGTGAATATGCGCAAGCCTTCCGAAGTCAGATCCTCTTCCTGGTAGTCCCGGCGCAACTGGCGGCGCACCAGATCGATAAAGGCCGGATGCCGGGCGCTGGAAAGGCGTCCTTTCCTGCCCACGCCCAAAGGCCGGCGCATGGCCTGATCCGCTGTGGCCTGGTCGATGAATCCCTGATCCGCCATGAGCCGCAAAACCAGATTGCGGCGCTTCAGGGCCCGCTTGGGATGTCGGCGCGGATCATAATAGGAAGCGCCCTTGAGCAAGCCCACGAGCAGGGCGGTTTCATGCAGGCGCAGTTCGGTGAGGGGACGATTGAAGTAGAAATACGCCGCCAGACCAAAGCCATGGATGGCCCGTTCACCGTCCTGCCCGAGGAACACTTCATTCGCATAGGCTTCGAGAATCTCATCCTTGTCATAGCCCGCATCGAGAATGATGGCCATGAGGGCTTCGTTGAACTTGCGCCACAGACTGCGTTCCGGAGTGAGAAAGAAATTCTTCACCAGTTGCTGGGTAAGGGTGCTGCCTCCCTGCACTGTCTTTCCCGCCCGGATATTGGCCATCACCGCCCGGGCGATGCTCAGGGGATTGATCCCGTGATGGCGAAAATAGTCCCGGTCCTCGGCTGCCAGCAGGGCGGCCACCAGATGATCGGGCAGCTCATCCCGGCGCACCAGCACCCGGTCTTCCTTGTGGGAGGGATAAATGGAACCGATCTGGGGCGGCTCCAGCCGCAGGATGTCCAGATCCTTTCCGCTATTGGCGTCCCTGAGCGATGCTACCGCACCATCACGGATACGCAGAGCTACCCGGCGGGAAGGCTCCTGACCGTCCCAGAACAAAAAATCACGGGTCTGGAAGATAAAGCGCGAACCGGACTGACTCCACTGCGCTGGCTGTGACACCTGTTTCACCTTGCGATATCCCAGCGCCTGCAGCTCCGCCCTGAGACGCTCCACGCCCAGGTCTGCGCCGACATAGAGCTCCAGCGGGCGGGCATAGACGCGGGCCGGAATGGCCCAGCGTTTGCCCTCGAACTTGACCCTTACGATCTGGGACAAATACAGGGAATATGCGCCCAGCACCAGCACTCCCAGCAGGCTCAGTCCCAGCAGCCAGCGGAACCAGGGAAAACCCCGGCGAGAGGATTTACTGCGCTTTTTTCCTCGCGCCGGCTTGCGCCGTGCCACTTTCTTTCTGGCAACCGCCTTTTTCCTGGCGGCTTTCTTCTTGCGCGCGGTTTTTTTCCTGGCCGGGGCCATTCAGTTTCTCATTCTCGGTCGAACAGGCTGCTGCGCAGCCCGGCAATGCTCAGGCTGGGTTCACAGCCGGAAACGCAGCCGGCATCACCCGGCTCAAGCGAAAGGATGCTCCAGCACCAGGGTTTCTTCCCGATCCGGGCCGGTGGAGATGATATGTATGGGTGTCTCGCACAGTTCCTCGATCTTTTTCAGATAAGCCTGGGCATTCTCGGGCAGTTCTTCAAAGCTGTTGGCGCCCCGGGTACTGCCACTCCAGCCCGGCATTTCGATATATACCGGCTTGCAGCGTTCGAAAGCATCTGCGCCAGCGGGAGGTATATCCACCCGCTGACCGTCGAAATCATAGGCTACGCAGATTTTCAGCACATCCAGGCCGTCCAGTACATCCAGCTTGGTAATGCACAGGCCGGTGACCGAGTTGATGGCCAGGGAACGGCGCAGGGCCACGGTATCCAGCCAGCCGCAACGCCGCTTGCGTCCGGTGGTGGCACCGAACTCATGACCGTTCACGCCCATGTGATTGCCCGGGCCATCGTCATCGAACAGCTCCGTGGGGAAGGGTCCGGCGCCTACCCTGGTGGTATAGGCCTTGACGATGCCCACGATGTAATCCAGTTCGCGGGGGCCGGTGCCGGTTCCCGCGGCCGCGCCACCGGCGGTGGTGTTCGAGGATGTGACATAGGGGTAAGTGCCATGATCGATGTCCAGAAGAGCGCCCTGGGCGCCTTCATACATGACGCTTTTTCCTTCCTTGCGCAGCCGGTGCAGGGTTCCGGGAACATCTTCCACCAGATCACGCAGCTTGTCTGCCTGCTGCAGACATTCCTCCAGCACCTCGTCATAGTCCACCACTGGCTGCTTGAAATAGTGCTCCAGGGCAAAGTTGTGGTATTCCATGACTTCCTTGAGACGCTCGCGGAAATGACTTTCGTCCATCATCTCACCGAGACGGATGCCACGACGGGAGACCTTGTCTTCGTAGGCCGGGCCGATGCCGCGACCGGTAGTGCCAATCGCCTTGTTGCCCCGGGCGATCTCCCGGGCCTGATCCAGGGCAATGTGATAGGGCAGTATCAGGGTGCAGGATTCACTGATGCCGATACGCGCGCGCACATCTACGCCATTGGCTTCCAGTTCATCCAGTTCCCGCAGCAGCGCCTCCGGGGAGAGCACCACGCCATTACCGATGAGGCAACGTACGTTATCCCGCAACACGCCGGAGGGAATCAGATGCAAAACGGTTTGCTTGCCGTCGATGACCAGGGTGTGACCCGCGTTGTGACCACCCTGGAAGCGCACCACGGCGTCTGCCTTGTCCGTAAGCAGATCCACAATCTTGCCCTTGCCCTCATCACCCCATTGGGTGCCAATTACCACTACATTCTTGCCCATCGGTTTCTATCTCGTAAATTTAAGTGTTTGTAACGGAAGCCCAGGCTTCGCTCATTCAATTTTTTCGCTCTTCCAAATGCCATTCTTTTGCACAAGAACCGCATCACAGCCCATGCTTGCGGCATCACCCTGCTGCCCCGGCAGATAGCGGATCACCACCTTGCCCTTCCCTCGCAGGCGCGCAATCTCTTCTTCCAGTTGCGTATCTGCATCAGCCGGGGCGAGGATGCGCTCGCCCCGTGTCAGCGGTCTTGCCCCGCCAAAACGCATGAGGGTCTTCAGATCGGCGCTGAAACCGGTAGCCGGGCGGGAACGGCCAAACTTTTCACCTACATGATCGTAACGGCCGCCGCGGGCGATTTCCTTTCCCGAACCCGGGACGAATGCGGCAAATACCAGGCCGGTCTGATAACGATAGCCACGCAACTCGGCCAGATCGTAATGCACCGGCAGATCCGGCAGGCAGGCCTGCAGGCGCTGCCCCGTCTGTTCCACACAAGCAATGGCTTCATGCACTTCGGCATCCGCTGCGGCCAAGACCTCTCGCGCCCGCGTCAGCACCTCGGCCTTGCCGTTGAGACCAGCCAGGTCGATGAACATCTGCGCCAGCTTGCGATCCAGGGAAAAACCTTCCACCAGCGTACTGATCTCCGGCACCGCCTTGCGCTGCAGGGCGGCGAACAGGGCGTTCTCCTGTTCTGCGTTGAGCCCGGCCTGGCGCGCCAGCCCCTGAAAGATACCCACATGCCCCAGATCGAGAAACACGTTTTGCACCCCGGCCGCGTCCAGGGTGGCCATCATCAGACAGAGAATTTCCACATCACTGTCCACTCCGGCATGACCGTAGAGCTCGGCGCCAATCTGCAACGGGCTGCGGCTGGCGGAAAAACCATCACCCCGGGTGCGAAACACACTCCCCAGGTAACAAAGCCGGTTGGGTTCTTCGCAGCACAACTGGTGTGCGTCTATGCGCGCTGCCTGGGGGGTGATGTCCGCGCGTATGCCCAACAGCCGCCCACTGATCTGATCGGTCATCTTGAAAGTCTGATGTTCCAGATCCTTGCCGGCTCCGGTAAGAAGGGAATCCAGATATTCGATGAAAGGCGTAATCACCAGTTGATAGCCCCAGGACGCGAACTGGTCGAGGAGACGGCGGCGCAAGGCTTCCAGGCGCGCTGCCTGTTCCGGCAGCAGCTCGTCTATGCCCTCGGGCAGGAGCCAGTGTTTATGTGAATTCATGACCTCACCAGATACAGCAATCCCAGGCCGGCAAGCATGCTCACCAGACCAATACGTCGCACCAAAGCGTCATCCATCTCATCCAGGGTCCGCAACAGGTTGCGAAAACGCCCGGGATTCAAAAATGGCAGTATGCCTTCGAGCACCAGCATCAGGGCGAAGGCCGCCCACAAATCCTGCCATGCCATCTCGACTCCGAATACCTGAAAAGGCCGGGACATGCCCGGCCGAATTGCATATTTTCCCAGAGTTGCAGGCTATTCGCCAGTATTCCCCTTGAAATAGCGGAAGAAAGGCGAATCCGGATCCAGCACCATCATGTTGGAGCCATTGGCGAATACTTTCCGGTAAGCCTTGAGGCTACGCCAGAAACTGTAGAACCCGGCATCAGTGGAAAAGGCTTTGGCATAGATTGCGGAAGCCTCCGCGTCGCCCTTGCCGCGTATTTCCTCGGACTCACGATAGGCCTTGGCCAGTATCTCGGTCTTTTGCCGATCCGCCTCGGCGCGGATGCGTTCCGCCGCTTCCGCCCCCTGAGCGCGCAGTTCCCGCGCTACCCGTTCACGCTCGGTACGCATGCGCTCATATACCCGGTTGCTGATCTCGGGAGGGAAATCGATACGTTTGATACGCACATCTACAATTTCCACTCCCAGATCGCTGGAGCTTTCATCGGCACGCCGGGTGAGTTCGTCCATGATCTGGGTGCGCTCGCCGGACACGACTTCTGAAATGGTGCGCTTGCCGAACTCGTCACGCAACGCGGCATTGATCCGTTCTCCGAGAAGACGGGAAGTGGTCATCATGTCGCCACGAGTGGAACGGTAATACTGGGCGGTATCATCGATACGCCACTTGATATAGGAATCCACCACCACGAACTTCTTTTCACTGGTGAGAAAATGCTCTGGCTTGGCATCCAGGGTTTGCAGCCGCTTGTCAAAGCGCTGTACGGTCTGGATCACCGGCATTTTTACATGCAGCCCCGGTTTGAAATCGGAGTCCACGATCTTGCCCAGACGCAACAGCAGGGCGGTCTCGTTTTCCTTGACCACGAACAGGGACATGGAAGCCACGATCAGCAACACGATCACAACAACCGCGGCAAACATCATTTTCGGGGAGTTCATCAGCGATTCCTCCTTGCGCGATCTCGATCACGCTGTACTTCCTCGCGCCGGTCACGGGCATCCTTGATCTTGCGGGATGCGGATTCGGCCTCAAGGCTTTCATAGCCAGGCAACTGGGCCGCAGGCATGGGCGCCCGGGAGCGCGGCTGGATCAGCTTGTCCAGGGGCAGATAGGTCAGGGTGTTGCTCCCTTCCTTCACGTCCAGCAGTACCTTTCCGGTTTCCGCCAGAACCTCCTGCATGGTGTCCAGATAAAGACGTTCACGGGTAACATCCGGCGCCTTGCGATACTCTCCCAGCAGGGCGAGAAAACGCTTGGTCTCACCCTGGGCCTCGGAAACCACCTTGAACGCATAGGCCTTGGCGTCTTCTACCTGACGGGCGGCGGCTCCGCGGGCGCGAGGCACGATATCGTTGGCATAGGCGTCCGCCTGGTTCTGTACCCGTTCCTTGTCCGCCATGGCGCGGGTAGCATCATCAAAGGCCTCTTTGACCTCTTCCGGCGGGTTGGCGTCCTGGATGTTGACATTGGTGACCACCAGGCCGGTCTTGTAGGTGTTGAGCAGCTCCTGGGTATTCTGTTTGACCATGGCCGCTACCGCGCTACGGTTCTGGGTAATGATCTCATCCAGTGAGCTCTTTCCGGTCACCTCCCGCAATGCTGATTCCACGGCGCTGTAGATGGTCTTTACCGGGTCGGCGTCCTGGAACAGGAAATTCGCTGCGTCCTGAACGCGGAACTGCACGGTCAGGGTCACATCGACGATATTCTCGTCCTTGGTGAGCATCTGCGCCCGATGGCCGAACTTGTTCACCTGATCGACATTGATGATGGTCTTGGTATCAATGAAGGGGATGAGAAAATGTGGTCCGGGAGTAGTCACCGAGTGAAAGGCTCCCAGACGCTGCACCACGGCCCGCTCCGCGGGCTGGACGATATAGAAGCCCTTGATACCCAACAGCACCAGAATCACAATGATGACAAGAGCAATCATCAGCTTGCTGTTGCCCGGGCCACCCTTGCCGCCAGCGGAACGGCCACCGCCCTTGCCGCCAAACAGACCGCCCATTTTCTTCTGCAAATTCTTTACCACTTCATCGAGATCCGGTGGCCCCTGATCCTTCCCCTTGCCACTCCAGGGGTCCTGATCGTTGCCACCTGGTTCATTCCAGGCCATGTTTTACTCCAGTTCATTCAATACTGTTCCGTCCGGACTCATGCCCGTGCGGTGGAAACAAGGATTGTAGCAAGTTCGGCAGAAGTTATTAACTCGGCAACAATCTATATCGCGTTCAGCCCGCTTGCCCTTGTTCGCGGCAAGGCATCAGACCGCCGTTGTAGTGATTCTACAACAAGGGCTGATAACGCTGTCCGCGGGCAAGGGCAAGCGGGCCTGTCCTTATCGATCAATCCGTTA
>JALSQZ010000061.1 GCA_026985055.1 Sedimenticola sp.
ATCCCTGGAGGGCGATTAACTCAGCTTATCGAATTCGTTAAATAGACTGACTATTCGCCTCATTCGATAAACTGATTTAATTCGCCCCCAGTGATTTTCGCTTCGATCGGTTAAATCCGACAGACTCCTTAGGATGAAGAAAACCCCGTTTTTCGACGGCCTGCTGGAGACAGAATATGATGGGTGGGGTTCAGTTGGACTACAGGTTCTTTCATGGCATCAAATAATCGCAAACCCACAACTGAGGAAGCCATGCGCGACATCATTGCCCGGGTGCGCGTTGCGATTCCTCTCGACCTGCCTGAAATACAGCTGTGCGGAGATGAGTGCAGGAGTTGTTCGCTGAAGCTGGTGGAGTTCATGAGGGCTGAGCTGGATAACTGGGAGGCGCGTCTTGATGCTGGGGAGAAGCCGGGCCTGGCGGATTTGAGCCGTCTTGAACGCACTGCGCGCAAGGTACACGCGGCCCTGGAAAAAAACGGTTTGCCGGTGATCAGGCAGGAGTGAAGCGCTCTCGCAGATGTCTGATGAAATGATCAGGGTTCAATATTTCTCCAGTAGCCTGCTGCATGAGCGCATCGGTGCTGTGATAGCTTCCCCATGACCAGATGTTTTCCGCCTGCCACTGGTTCAGGGCCAGGAAGTCGCCCCTGCTGATCTGTTCGTCGAGACTGGTTATGGATTGGTTTGCCGCCTGGTACAACTGGGCAGCATTCATGGCGCCCAGAGTATAGGTGGGAAAGTAACCCAGCATGCCATGGGTCCAGTGGATATCCTGCATGCATCCGTCCCGGTAATTGTCTTTTGTGGGCAGACCCAGATAGGCCTGCATCTTCTCATTCCAGGCCTCCGGTATGTCGGCTACCTTGAGGCTGCCGGAGATCAGATCCTGTTCCAGTTCATAGCGCAGAATGACATGCAGGGGATAGCTCGCCTCATCGGCGTTGACCCGAATATAACCGGGCTTGACCCGGTTGTAGAGCTGGTACAGATTGTCTGCATCCCAACAGGAGTCGGGAGTTTGGCCATTACCCAGATGCCTGTGCATCAATGGAGCGCAAAATTGCAGAAATGCCTGGCCACGGCATATCTGCATCTCCTGGAACAGACTCTGGCTTTCATGTATTCCCATGCTTCTTGCCCTGCCCACCGGTTGGGAAATCCATTTTCGCGGCAAGCCCTGCTCATACTTGGCATGGCCGGTTTCATGCAGAACGCCCATCAAACTTTCACTGAAATCGTTGTTCGAATAACGGGTGGTGATGCGCACGTCTTCAGGCACGCCGCCGCAGAAAGGGTGGTGGCTGGTATCCAGTCTGCCGTGCTGGAAATCGAAACCGACTGCCTCCATCAGCTCCATGGCCAGGGCTTTCTGTTTTTCAGCGGGAAACTGACCTGCGGGCTGAACCAGGACGTCTGCTTTCTGTTGCTCTGCGATGTGCATGACAAAAGATGGCAGAAAGGCCTTGAGCCTTGAAAATACCGCGTCGAGCTGGCTGCTCAGTTGCCCGGGTTCATAGAGATTGAGCAGGGCGTCGTAAGGAGACAGTCCGGATGCGTCGCTGCGCATGGCGGCCTGTTCACGGGTCAGTTCGATGACCTCGGAAAGCAAAGGCTGGAAATCCTTCCAGTTGTTTTGTTCGCGCAAGCTGCGCCAGGCATTTTCGCATCGGGAACTGGCGATGGCATGTCGTCGTACCAGTTCGGAAGTGACACTGCTGGCATTGAACCACTCGCGCTTCATTTCACGCAGGTTAGCCTGTTCCCAGGCGGATAGTCTGTCTCGGGCCTGATCCGCCCTTTCCAGCAACTCCCCGGTTGCGGGGCTTCCCAGCAGGTCATTGATCAGGGATGAGATTTCCGCCAGTGCCTCGCCTCGCGCCTCGCTGCCTCCAGGCGGCATCATGGTTGCCGAGTCCCAGTGAGCCATGGATGCCAGATGTCTGAGGTTGTGAATCTTGTGAAACAGGGCTTCCAACTGCTTGTATGCGTGGGTATCGGTCAACGACAGTCTCCTGTTGCTCATTCTGTCTTTTCCAGGGCTTTTACCAGACTGGGTATCTGTGACAGAGCCGGCGCGCCATCCATCAGCAGAGCGATGGGCATGACTTCGACTATGGCTTCTGCTTCATGACCGAGACTGCGTGCGGAGCGGACATGCAGGCGTATGTGTTTGCGATGTTGCATGACGATGGAGATTCCCAGAGCGATGAGCTCCCGGTTGCGGGGTTTGATTGCTCCCTTGGCGAGAACAAACTGCTGCCAGGATTTCTTCCATGATTTCCACAGGTGCTCGTCCTTGCCCGGGGTCGAGCGCATGAACAGTGCGATGCGCCGCACCTGCTCCAGCTCGTCTTCGCTGGCGCCGATGTGTTTTGCATCATCCGCGTGTATGCAGATGCAGCGTTCACACTGCTTGTGCAGGGCGATGCCAAAGGTAACCAGTTCCTTGGTCTTGCGGCCCAGCAGACCCTTCCTGGTGCTTTCCTGGGAAAGCTCACCAATGATTTCCAGAAACTCCCCGATGCCATAGCTGCGGGCTTTTCTGACTGCGTGTAAAAATGTCGATGTTGATTCCATGGGGCTCCTGATACGGCGCGGAAACGAGGCTGGCAGGCCTGTACAAAATTTGGCTAATTCCCGCCTGGAATTATGACCTGTTTGTGTTGCGCTTGCCATATGAACATCTTCAACAAGGCATGTGAAAATACGCTTTCCATGGATTTTTTCTTGCCTTGCAGAGAAGACGTGATTTCTTTGCTGCTCATGCTGGAATCCAGGCTTTGGGTTGGGGGATGTCCAGGATTCATGACCAAATCAGCGGTTCTCATGGTATATACTTGCGCCAGTCAAAATCATTCTTTTGGGCAAGCTGAAACAATGAGCATCAAATCAGACAAATGGATTCGGCGCATGGCCGAGGATGAAGGCATGATAGAACCCTTCGAGCCGGGCCAGATGCGTGAGAGCAGTCAGGGACGCATGATCTCCTATGGCACTTCCAGCTATGGTTACGATGTGCGCTGTGCCGATGAATTCAAGATTTTTACCAATATCAATTCCGCAGTGGTGGATCCCAAGAATTTTGATGACAGCAGTTTTGTCGATGTCCAGTCTGATGTCTGCATCATCCCGCCAAATTCTTTTGCGCTGGCCCGGACGGTGGAATATTTTCGCATTCCCCGCAGGGTGTTGACCATTTGTCTGGGAAAATCCACCTACGCCCGTTGTGGCATCATTGTCAATGTCACCCCATTGGAACCCGAATGGGAAGGCCATGTGACCCTGGAATTTTCCAACACAACGCCTCTTCCGGCCAAGATTTATGCCAATGAAGGAGTGGCCCAGATGTTGTTCTTCGAATCTGACGAAGTCTGTGAAACCTCATATCGGGATCGTGGTGGGAAATACCAGAAACAGCGAGGCGTGACCTTGCCCAAGGCATGAATGCCGCCATTTTTAGTATTAACCTGGCACCAATCTATGTCACCCTCAGCCACCACGAGCGCACCCGTGGCGAGGCGCCGCACCGAAGGCAGGGTGATCCCCTGTCGAGGTGCGGCAACGACGTCCACGGGGGTGCTCGTGGTGGCCGAACCGATTGAATTTCAAAAAGATTGGGACGTCAGACAAAAGCCAGCACTTTGTTGCGCTTCTTGCCAATAGAATCACCATTACCTGCAAAGCGCGCCGCGTTCTGACTTTTGTCTGATGTCCTGAGGATGGCATAGATTGGTGCCGGGTTAATAGCTGTAAATCATTGAAAATGAAGAAACCGGGAAGTCACATTTTTCGGTTTCGGGGTTGAAAAAGTCCAGGGAAGGACTTTTTCAACATCCTGTTAAGATTTTGTTAAGCTGATTCCGTCAGACTGTCCTCATGGATAGTCTTTCTTCACTTCGCTGGCCTTGCCCGTTGTTTTCTTCTTCTACTGGAGATCAGGGCGCGCGCCTGAGCCGCAATCAGGGAACATGCACACAGCGGATTCTGTTGATGGATGCCGGGCATCCTGACCGTGGCAGGGCCGAAGCCATGGTTCAGCAGGTTTTCGAGCAGACCTATGCGGCGAAACTCCGGTCTTTCTATCCCTTTTTGCTTGGCATCATGGGATCAGGCGGAGAATTTCTCGCAGTTGCCGGCATACGTCCCGGAAACCTCCCGCTGTTTGCCGAGCATTATCTGGATGGCTCCGTAGAGGAGCTGTTGGATGTGCCCCGGGACGAAATCGTCGAGGTTGGCAATCTGGCGACCCGCAGAAGTGGTGAAATACGCTGGATTATTGCTGCAGTGACGGCTTTTTTGCATGGCGCAGGATTCAGCCGGGTGTTGTTTACCATTACGCCATTGCTGCGTAACAGTTTCAGGCGCATGGGCCTGCCCTTGCATCATCTGGCACATGCGCGCAGGGAATGCCTGCCGGAGGAAATGGCTGGTGACTGGGGAGCTTATTATGAGAGTGAACCGGAAGTCTGTTATGGACAGATAGCCATTGGGTATCGTTCTTTCCGCGAGAGTCTGTGTTCCACCGAGCCATTGCGTCTGACCTGGGAAAAAGCCCTGTTGCTGGGTGAAACGGCTGGCAGGCGTCTGCGTGAGGATAAGTCATGAGCCGGATTCTTGATGCTCTTTTCCGGCATGCACAATGTAATGCAGAGAAAATTGCCGTGCAGGGCGATGAGACGAGCCTGAGCTGGCAGGATCTGGAAAAAGCCAGTGGCAAACTGGGCGCATTGCTGGAGGGTGTTTGCTGTCTGGGCCTGTTTCTGGAAAATTCCCCTGCCTGGGTCGTCGCTGATATCGCCGCACTGCGTCAGGGCGTCATCTGTGTTCCCGTACCCGGTTTTTTCAGTAACAGGCAAAAACAGCATGTGTTGAAAGACACCGGCATGGATGTCTTGCTTTGTGACGACGAAAATCTTCTTGCGCTGCTCGATGACAGCTGGAGCGTTGAACCTGTTGCCGTGGCTGGACAAGCATTACTGCTTGCAAGACGATCCGGCAAGCCTGTACCCATCCATCCAGGAACTGCAAAGATCACTTTTACCTCCGGCACCACAGGGATGCCCAAGGGCGTATGTCTGGGGCTGGAGGCCATGGAACAGGTGGCGCAGAGCCTGAGTGAGTTGTCAGACGCTTCTTCCCGGGATCGGGTGCTTGCCCTGCTGCCACTCGGGATTCTTCTGGAGAATATTGGCTCGATCTATGTGCCGATCCTGTCTGGAGCGTGCATGCTCTTGCCTTCTTCCCAAAGCCTGGGGCGGATGGGTTCCGGAAGCATGGATGCAAGGAAACTGGGCGCCTGTCTGCGGCGACTGGAACCCAGTGCCTTGATCGTGCCGCCGCAACTGCTGAAGTTGCTCATGGGTCTGGCGGCTACAGGTCAGTTGCCGAAAAGTTTTCGTTTTCTCGCCGTTGGTGGCGCCATGTTGGCGGAAACACAGTTGGAGAAGGCTCAGGAACTGGGGTTGCCGGTTTATCAGGGATATGGTTTGTCCGAAACAGCTTCCGTGGTCGCAATGAACATTCCCGGGAACAGCCGTCCCGGCTCCGTGGGGAAAGTACTGCCGCACAACGAACTGTGTATATCCCCCCAGGGTGAAATTCTGGTTCGTGGCAAC
This sequence comes from Sedimenticola sp., assembly GCA_026985055.1. Taxonomy (GTDB): domain Bacteria; phylum Pseudomonadota; class Gammaproteobacteria; order Chromatiales; family Chromatiaceae; genus Thiolapillus. Next base: position 5,619 of record JALSQZ010000061.1, read on the forward strand.
TTGTTCCAGGGGTACCTGCACCAGAAGGGCTGGAATCCGCAGGACTTTTTCCCCACCGGTGATCTGGGCTACCTGGACGAACAAGGTTTTCTGTATGTCACCGGGCGGCGCAAGAATCTGATTATTACTGCTTACGGACGGAATGTGTCGGCAGAATGGCCGGAGGCGGAATTACTGGCGGAGCCGGAGCTGATCCAGGCGGTTGTCTTTGGTGACGCTCGTCCGTGGTTGTCCGCGGTACTGGTGCCAGCTCCAGGCGTGGCCAGGTCAAATCTTCATCAGGCGCTGGTGCGGGTCAACCAGCGCCTTCCGGACTATGCCAGGATAGTGGACTACCTGATTGCCGAAGAACCTTTCAGTTTGTCGAACGACATGGTCACAGCCAATGGCCGGCCCCGAAGGGAAAACATCTACAACTATTATCGGCATCAGCTGAATGCCTTGTACAAGAGGGAACAAAGTCGTGTTTTATGAAGATTTGCTGGCGGCTACCGAATCGGCTCGCTCGGAGTTTCTTGAAATCGATGCCATCAAACGCGGCATGATGGGACAAATATCCCTGCCGGCGTATGTGGCGTTTCTTGTTCAGGCCTATCATCATGTCAAGCATACCGTACCTTTGCTCATGGCCTGTGGCAGCCGTCTGCCCATGCACAAGGAATGGTTGCGGGAAGCCATTGCAGAATACATCGAAGAGGAAACAGGACATCAGGAATGGATTCTGAATGACATCGAGGCCTGTGGAATGGACAAGGAGCATGTGCGCAATGGCAAACCACATGCGAGTACCGAACTGATGGTTGCTTATGCCTGGGACAGTGTGCAAAGGGGCAATCCCGCAAGCTTGTTTGGCATGGTGCTGGTTCTGGAAGGCACCAGTGTGAACCTTGCAACCATGGCCGCCGAAAGCATACAGCAGGCGCTGGATCTGCCGGATGCGGCGTTCAGCTACCTGACCTCCCATGGTTCCCTGGATGTCAGTCACATGAAGTTTTTTGAAAAACTCATGAACCGAATCCAGGAAGAAGATGACCGGCAGGCGATCACGCACATGGCAAACATGATGTATGCCTTGTATGGAAATGTGTTTCGCAGTTTGCCTCTTGACTAACAACAGGCTGTCGAAAAACGCAGTTTTTCGACAGCCTGTGTGTGGTATAGGGCATCTCGAAAAATCGAAATGCCCGAGTGGGACAGGGATGTCCCACCATTTTCGATCACCACAAGTGATGGAAAATGTGAGCAAAGAGGAAATCGCATTTTCTCTTTGCGGCGAGAAAAATTCCATGGAAGGAATTTTTCGAGACCCCCAATAGAGATACGGAAAAGTCCATTGGCGTAAGCCAATGCAAATGTACCGTTTTGGAACAGCCTTTTTCAGGCTGTTTGAAGTTGAATGAGGAGTTGAACATGAAAAAAGCAATGTTGGCAGCTTGTATGCTGTTGTTGGAATCCATGGCATTTGCCATGCCAGTCGAGGAACTGACCAGGATTCAGCATGATTGGGCGGTGGCGAATTACAACACCCCCGAAGATCAGCAGGAAGCAGCTTTTGAAAAACTGGTAAACCGGGCTCGTGATCTGGTGAAACGCTATCCGGAGGAGGCAGAGCCAAAAATATGGTTGGCCATTGTTCTCAGCAGTGATGCCGGCGTGAATGGCGGCTTGGGTGCATTGGGCAAGGTCAAGGAGGCCAAGAAACTTCTCGAAGCTGCGGAAAAGATCAATCCGGATGCGTTGAATGGATCCATATATACGTCCCTGGGCAGCCTTTATTATCAGGTGCCGGGCTGGCCCATCGGCTTTGGAAATGATGAGAAGGCGGAGCAGTATCTGAAGAAAGCGTTGCAACGCAATCCTCAGGGAATCGATCCCAATTATTTCTATGCCGACTATCTTCTTGAAAACGACAAACCGGAAATGGCGTTGAAGTATCTGAAAAAGGCCATGGCGGCGCCTCCCCGGCCAGATCGGCCTTTGGCGGACAAAGGCAGGCGTGAAGAGGTGCGCCAGGCCATGGCACGCGCGCATGAGATGCTGGATTGACGGAAGCTGCCATGAAACTGGAAAATGCACGAGTATTGCTTGTTGGCGCCGCGGGTGGAATCGGTAGACATCTGGCCAGGGAGTTGCTGAAAGCAGGCGCGCGGCCCTGTCTGATTGCCTTGCGGGAACAGGAACTGGAAAGCTTGCGGGATTTTCTGGGTGATTCTGCCTCACAAGCCTGTTATCTGGCGGCGGACGTGACCGACCCGGATGCTCGCCAGGCCTGTATTGAAATGGCGCAGAAGCAGCTGGGCGGCGTGGATATACTGATCAATCTGGCCGGCATCAATGCTTTTGCCTGTTATGAAGAGCAATCACCTGAAGCCATCGAACGGATCATGATGGTAAACAGCATCGCTCCCATGCTCATCACTCATGCGCTACTGCCACAAATGCTGAAGCGGAGAAAGGGGCAGATCGTGAACATAGGCTCCACTTTCGGCAGCATTGGCTTTTCCTGCTTTACGGCTTATTCCACCAGCAAATTTGCCTTGCGCGGTTTTTCCCAGGCGCTGCGCCGGGAGTTGGCCGATACCGGAATAGAAGTAACCTATATTGCTCCACGAGGTGTGGACACTCCCCTGAATCCTCCACAAGTCCATGCCATGGCCAAGGAGGTAAAAATGGCTTTTGACAAGCCGGAAGTCGTGGCTAGCGAAATACTGGAGGCGATACGCAAGGGAAGCAAGGAGAAATACATTGGTTTTCCCGAATCCCTGTTTGCCCGGATAAATGGTATCTTTCCCGGCGTGGTGGACAGTTCGCTGAGGAAACAGAACCCGGTCATGAGGAAATATGCGACAACTGGAGGCATGGATTGAGACTGCTGCTGGTAGAGGATGATCCCCTTCTGGGTGATGGCCTCAAGCAGGGTTTGCAGGCCGAGGGTTATACGGTGGATTGGCTCACCGATGGTGCACAGGCGCTGCATTCGCTGCTTACCGAATCCTTTGATCTGGTGGTACTGGATCTGGGTCTGCCAGGCATGGATGGCATCGACGTACTCAAGGAAATCAGGAACAAAAAAGTGGTGACTCCGGTGCTGATTCTCACCGCCAGGGATGCGGTGGAAGATCGTGTCGATGGCCTGGATCAGGGCGCGGATGATTATCTGACCAAGCCTTTCGACCTGGAAGAGTTGTGTGCCCGGTTGCGCTCCCTGTTGCGCCGCAGTCAGGATCGGGCGGTACCCTTGCTGGAACATGATGATCTCACCATGGATCCGGCGGCGCGAGAAGTGCATTTGGGGAAGGAAAAGGTGGATTTGTCCCTCAAGGAATTTGTGGTATTGCGCTATTTGCTGGAGCACAAGGGCAAGGTGGTGCCCAGGGAAAGGCTGGAGCAGGCACTGTATGGCTGGGACGGGGAAGTCGAAAGTAATGCCCTGGAGGTCCATGTACACAAATTGCGCAAGAAACTGGGGGCGAAAATCATTTCCACGGTACGTGGTGTGGGTTACCGGATCGGCTGAGTGCGCAAGGCCGTGGGGCAGTAAAGAAGCAGGGGAGAACGGGCTGGAAAATGGACAGCATGGGGGACAAGAAGAAGCGCCATTCCTTGCGCCGGCAGGTGCTGCTGTGGGTGCTGGGTTCATTTCTTGTAGCGCTGCTGATTGTCCTGGCGGCCAGTTACCATCGGGCTCAGCATGAGATAGAAGAAATCTTTGACGCCGAGCTGGCTCAGGCGGCCAAGCTCATGGGTAAGCTGGTTTTGGCGAATCTCGACAGCAAGGGCGAAGAGTCGGTAGTGAACGAGCAAAATGTTCTTGCGCGCAGTCTGCACAAGTATGAGAAGAATATCAGTTATCAGATATGGCTGGGGGATGAACTGGTGTTGCGTTCGTCTTCTGCTCCAGCCATACCTCTGGCCACCAGCACCGGTTACCAGAATGTCCATATCGGCAGCGCTGAATGGCGCGTCTTGGGAATCGTTCCGGAAGGTACCAATTATACTATTTTTACCGCGGAAAACAATGTAGCCAGGAACGAACTGGCCCGGGAATACACGGTTGAATCCTGGGGTATTCTGGTCTGGTCCATTCCCTTGTTTGCCCTGGTCATCTTTTTTACCGTCGATCGTGGACTGCGTCCCGTGGAGCAGTTGTCGGCCGAAGTGCGTCAGCGGCATATCGGTCAGCTCGAACCCGTCAATGATGAAGGCGTCCCCCGGGAGCTGTTACCGTTGGTGGATGCATTGAATGAAATGCTGGCCCGCCTGGATGAGGCGATTCGGCGGGAGAAGCAGTTTGCTTCTGATGCTTCCCATGAATTGCGTACGCCGCTGGCAGCTATCCGTCTGCATGCGCAGCTGGCGCTGAAAGCCGGAGACATGGAGGCGACGAGAGAATCCCTGAACAAGGTGATGTCTTCCGTGGATCGTGGCACTCATCTGGTAGAACAATTGCTTATGCTGGCACGCCTCTCTCCGGACAATGGCGAATTTCCCATGAGCCAGCTTGATCCTGGGGAGTTGTGTGCTGCAGTATGTGAAGAGCTTGATGTGCTCGCCAGGGAGCATGGGGTGCGCCTGGAATGCGCCTTGTCCGGGCAGAAGGTGGAACCTGTAATGGCCAATGAGCAGTTGCTCTTTACCATTGTGCGCAATCTTGTAGACAATGCGGTTCGTTACAGCCCGCCCGGTGGCCGGGTTGTTTGTGATATCGAACAGAAAGCATCTACAACCGTGATCGCCATTCGGGATGAGGGTCCGGGCATCCCTGCGGATCAGCTGGAAAACGTAAGCCTGCGTTTCCGGCGCCTGGCAGGGCAGGAAGTGCAGGGCTGCGGCCTGGGACTGGCCATCGTCAGACAGGCGGCAAGCTGCATAGGTGCTGAGGTGAAGCTGGAAAACCGGAATGACATTGGCAGTGGGTTGATCGCCAGGGTGATTCTTGCGGGGTAGTTTCAGGTCATTGTACCGATCTGTTTCATTTGCTCCGCAGTGAATTGCTGCTCCAGCATCGGAAAGAGCTCCCGCTCTTCCAGCCGGGTATGATCCCGCAGCAGAATGCCAAATTCTTTCAGCAGATCGCAGCTGGTTTGTCCCCCGGCCATGAGTTTGGCCAATTCCCGCATGCGATCATGTTCTGCGGCCAGTTGTCTGCCAAGCTCATGAATTCTGCCGTTCATGCGGGCGGTAATGCTGAAGATGGCTGCTTCCTCATTGCGGAAGTGTCTGTCCCATTCCTGATCGAATATGGCAACAATTTCCTCGCACTGAGCTTTGCACCGGTCGCCGTCTTGCACGGCAGCGATGTCCATGCATTTCTTTGCCAGCCGTAATGACTGATGATGCTCCCTGGAAAGTTTGACCAACTGCTCGTGTCTTTTCATGGTTTCTCGATCTTCAACAGCTTCATGCGCACGATTCCCTTGTCATTCCTTTGAACCAGAAGCAGAGGAATACCTCCGTGTTGGCTCGTCAGCCAGAGAGACCGCGTTGCTTCGGGCTTGTCACTGGCGATGGAGATTTCCCTGGCGAGAAAACGGCCGGCGGGCGTGGAAATGTACTTTTGCAACTTTCTCTTCAGGCTGATGTTTTCACTGCCTTCCAGGGATACTCTCGGAAACCGGGCTTCCTGTTGGCTGCCTTCGAGCAAGGCCATGGCACGCAACAGATAGCTGAGACGATCCTGGGTGCCTTCTTCGAGGATGAATTTCTGCTGTTCCTTTTCGCCTCTCACGGTGAGGCGCATGTTTTTCCAGTCGAAGAAGAACTCTGTCATCGAGGTGCCGGAAGAACTGCGCAGCGCATAATAGTAGGTATCCGGTTCCGGGCGTCCATTATCGAAATGACCATGACTGGTTTCCAGTATTTCATGCTTGCTGTCCTGTTTAGCAAGCTGCCCCGCGGGTTGAGTGAATGCCTCGAAGCTGTATCCGTCCTTGTGCAAAATCAGACTGAAGTGGGTTTCACCTTTTCTTACGCCGTTGAATGTCAGCTCGTATGTGGCGCTGAAGGCTTCTATTGCTCCAGCGCTGGCGGGCAGCAGAAACAGCAACAGCAGACTGCGGAGAAAGAAGTGCATCAGCTGTCAACCTGTGCCAGATCCATGGGCGCGGACAGTGGCTTGCCATCCAGCACAACCTGTCCTGCGTCATTCAGGGCCAGGCGCCCTTCGGCGAACCAGCGCACCGCCAGGGGATAGATCTGGTGTTCCTTCTCCAGCACCCGGGCGGCCAGTTCCTCGGCACTGTCGCCTGGCAATACCGGAACCCGGGCCTGCAGGATCAGCGGGCCTCCATCCAGTTCCTCGGTCACGAAATGAATGCTGGCGCCATGTTCTTTCTCTGAAGCCTCCAGGGCGCGCTGATGTGTGTGCAGCCCCTGAAACTTGGGCAGCAGGGAAGGGTGGATATTGAGCATGCGTCCGCGGTAATGGCGCACGAACTCGGGAGTGAGAATGCGCATGAAACCCGCCAGCAGCACCAGACCCGGTTGATATTGGTCGATGAGATCAGCCAGCGCCTGGTCGAATTGCTCCCGGCTGTCGAATTCCCGGTGATCGAGAACGGCAGTAGCTACGCCAGCTTGTTGCGCCCGTTGCAGCCCGTAAGCGTTCGGCTGATTACTGATGACCGCGCGTATCTCCACTGGCAGGTCGGCCTTGGCCTCATCCAGAATGGCTTGCAGGTTGGTGCCGCCGCCGGATATGAGAACGACGACAGGCAGCCTAGACATAGGGACCTCTGATTAAATCTGAGCGAAGCAGATTGTGATTCAAAATGTTCCGATACAAGGCGCAAATCGCACGTAATAGCTGGCTATTGCGAAGATTTGCAACGCAGTAGCGGGACATTTTGGGTGCAAGATGCGAGTTCATGATTAAATCAGAGGTTCCTGTATTTCACACTGGGCTGACTGGCATCGCTTTGTTCGATACTACCGATGACATGAACCTGCTCGCCGGCGGATTCCAGCACTTGTCTGGCATTTTCCAGATCATCCGGAGCGATGCAGACCACCATGCCGATACCACAGTTGAAGGTGCGCAGCATCTCGTCCTCGGCGATATTTCCTTGTTCCTGCAGCCAGTCGAATACGGGGGGACGATCCCATCGGGATCGGTCGATATGGGCCTCGGTGCCTTTCGGGAGTACCCGGGGAATATTTTCCGTAAGTCCGCCGCCGGTGATGTGAGCGAAGGCATGTACTTCTGTCTGGCGCACAAGATTCAGCAGAGAATTCACGTAAATGCGCGTAGGAGCGAGCAGAGCTTCGCCAAGGGGACGGCCGTCCAGATCCTGCTGAAGATCGGCATTGCTGGTTTCGATAACCTTGCGAATCAGTGAATACCCGTTGGAATGTGGTCCCGAGGAGGCCAGTCCCAGCAACAGATCTCCCTGGCGTACTTTCTCACCGGTAAGGATATTGGCTTTTTCCACGATGCCGACGCTGAATCCTGCCAGGTCGTAGTCGTCTCCCTGATACATGCCGGGCATTTCCGCGGTTTCTCCGCCAGTGAGGGCGCAGCCGGCCAGTTCGCAACCCCGGGCGATGCCGGAAATGATGTCCGTGGCGCGATGCACCAGCAGTTTGCCGGTGGCGAAGTAATCGAGAAAGAACAAAGGCTCGGCGCCTGCTACGACGATGTCGTTGACACACATGGCGACCAGATCCACGCCTATGCTGTCGTGTTTGTCCAGCATCATGGCAAGTTTGAGCTTGGTGCCCACTCCATCGGTTCCCGAGACCAGTACGGGCTCCCGGTAGTCGTTTAGCGGCAATTCGAACAGAGCGCCAAAACCACCCAGTCCCGACAATACCCCGGGGCGAAAGGTTTTCCTGACCAGTGGTTTGATATTTTCCACCAGGTCGTTTCCGGCATCGATGTCCACGCCGGCCTGACGGTAACTGAGTCCTTCTGAAGGTGAGTCGTTCGAGGACACTGTCGGCTCCTGTAAAGCAGATTGATTCGGGTGCTCATTGTAACAAGGATTGTCCGGGGGAACCCGGTTGGCCGGAACCCCTGCTTGCAAGTAGAATGGCCCGATGAACAGAAAAATCCTTTTGCTTTCCCTGCTGGCGGCCTGCTTTCTTCAAGTGCAGTGGTGTGTTGCCGCTGAGGATCTGTATACCGCCGAGGTTCCGGTTGCCGATGCTTCGCCGGATGCACGCAAGGCCGCGATACGTCAGGCGTTTGAACAGGTGCTGGTGAAAGCATCCGGCTACCGGGAACTCAAGGGCAAGCGCGCCATGCAGACTGTGCTCAAGAACGCAGAGAACCATGTGCAGCAGTTCCGCTACCGAACCATCCCGGGAGACGATGACACTGAAGAACAGCGCCGGCTGTGGGTGGCCTTCGAAAAAGGCATGGTGCAGAAAGCCTTGAGCAAGCTCGGACTTTCCGTATGGGAGCAGGGGCGCCCGCAGGTGCTGGTCTGGCTGGCCCGGGAACAAAACGGCAAACGAAGTCTGGTTGATCCTGAGCGGAATTCCGCATTGCTGGAAGCTTTGCGCGACGCAGCCGCGCGACGGGGTATGCCATTGCTGCTGCCCCTCATGGATCTGCAGGATCAGTCTGCGCTGCGGGTTTCCGACATCTGGAGCGGAGACCGGGAACATATCGAGAAAGCCTCCCTGCGCTACGCATCCCAGGTGATATTGGCTGGCAGATTGCGCAGCAAAGGCGACGCCTGGGAAGGACGGTGGGTTTTGTATCTGCCGGATTCGGAAAAGACCTTCAGCAGTCGTGGTGCGGATGAAGGCGGCACAGCAGCACAAGGTCTGGACAAGGTCATGGACTGGTTGGCTGCGCGTTATGTGCCCGCCGTGGACAGTGAATCGGCGGAACTGGTGAAAATACGTTTTCTCAATATACGCAGTCTGCAGGACTATTCCATGATCATGAGCTTGCTGGAATCCCTGGATGCCCTGTCTGCTATTGCCGTAGAAGAATCTCTTGGAGATCAGCTTCTGCTCCGCGTCAAGGTGCGTGGTGGCAGAGATATTCTGCGCCAACGTCTTTCCCTGGAACCGGATCTGACACCGGTTGCCAGTGTCCCGGATGAAGAAACTGACGAACCGGAACGGGAACTGAGCTACCGCTTGAGATAATCCATGGGTCTTCAAGCCAGGGATATACCGAATATCATCAGCATCGCCAGGGTGATCCTGGTCTTCCCCGTAATCTGGCTGTTGTTGCATCAGGATTACCGCAGCGCCATGGCGCTTTTTTTCGTCGCCGGGATTTCTGATGCCCTGGATGGCTTTCTCGCCCGCCAGTTTCGCTGGCAGAGCCGTCTGGGGGGAATTCTCGATCCCCTTGCGGACAAGTTTCTGCTGGTGTCCGTATATTTTTGCCTGGGATGGCTGCAGGTTCTTCCCCTGTGGCTGGTAAGCCTGGTGATTCTCCGGGATGTGGTCATCGTGAGTGGGGCGCTGGCCTGGCATTTTCGCGTGGAAAAACTGGATGCGGAGCCCAGTCTGGTGAGCAAGGCCAATACCGGCCTGCAAATCATGCTGGTACTGCTGGTCGTCTACAATCTGGGATTCACGCCTGTGTCGGAAACATTTCTCTCAGGCATGATATGGGCTGTGGCCTTTACTACCTTGTGGAGCGGCGTGGACTATGTGGTGAGCTGGGGACGCAAGGCCGGCCAACAGATGCGGCGTTGAAAGCTCCCGGCGGAGGCGCCAGGAGTTGACAGCCTGTGTGTCGTACAGGGAAATCGAATTTTCTCTTTGCGACGAGAAAAGTTCCATGGAAGGAATATTTCTACATCCTGTTGATATTAACCCGAATATTGCACCGGATAGCATGACAGGTACAAACTGTATCCAGCATACTCGTCACGCAACATGCTGTAATTCATGGTAAAAAACCCACATTTTGCGCGTTCTGGTGCAATATTCGGGTTAACTCAGCTTTACTTGCGCAACGCCAGGGCAATGATGGTGTAGGCCCAGCCATGAAAGATCATTTCAATGGCGATGAACAGGCCGATCACCCAGAGTCCGGATACCGGCCATTGGAGGAAAATCAGGGTGGCCAGTACCAGGGAACTGATGCCTGAAAGCAGCAGCCAGCCCCAGCCCTTTCCCGGCTTGCGCTCGAAAGCCGCCATGATGCGAATCACGCCCAGCGCGGTAAGCATCCCGGCTATCATGGCGGTTGCCAGGGCGGATGCCATGGCCGGGCTGTTGATCACCCAGATGCCGGCAAGAGAATAGAGCAGAGCCAGCAGGATGCTGAAGGTCAATTCTCTGCCTGTCATTTTCTTCCGGTCCTTGATGGCATAGATCAGCTGAAACACCCCGCCTACCAGCATGAAGGCTCCCAGGAAGATGATACTGGTCAGTGTCAGACTTACGGTCATGCCCAGGCCGATGGTACCGAGCAGGATGAAGAGTATGCCCATGGCGAGCACCCATCCCCAGTTCTGTTTCCCCAGATTCAGACGCTGATTTCCTGATGCTTGGTATGTATGGTTCATTGATTCTTTCCCTTGTGTTGATGTACAAAAAATGGGGATGAGCCTGTTTATTTCAAGCTTGCAGTTTCATGGGCTTGAGTTTCCATATATCCCGGTTGTATTCCAGCATGGTGCGGTCGGTAGAGAAGAAGCCGCTGCTGGCCGTATTCAGTATGCTCTTGCGTATCCAGTTGGCGTGATCCCTGTAGGCGAGGGATGCCTGCTCCTGTGCATTCACATAACTGCGAAAATCAGCCACCGTCATCCAGGGGTCGCTGGGACTTTTCATGGCCGCGATGAGTTGATCGAATATGCCGGGTTCCTCAATATTGAAATGGCCGCTCTCCAGAAGCTGGAATACGCCGGCAAGGTCTGCGTCTTCGGCAATAACGGCCAAGGGATCATAATGCTTGCGCATTTCTTCCACTTCTTCCACCCGCAGTCCGAAGAGGAAGAAGTTTTCCTCGCCCACGGCTTCCAGGATCTCGATATTGGCGCCGTCGTAGGTGCCAATGGTGAGAGCGCCGTTCATCATGAATTTCATGTTGCCGGTGCCGGAAGCCTCTTTGCCGGCAGTGGAAATCTGTTCCGACAGATCGGTGGCTGGTGCGATGACTTCCATGCTCGAAACCCGGTAGTTGGGCAGGAAAGCCACACGCAATCTGTCACCCACCTCCGGATCGCTGTTGATGATCTCGGCCACATTGTTGATGAGTTTTATGGTGCGCTTGGCCATGAAATAGCCGGGTGCCGCCTTGCCGCCTATCAGTATGCAGCGGTTGGTCCAGTTTGCCGTATCGCCGCGGCGGATACGGTTGTACAGGTGAATGATGTGCAACACATTGAGAAGCTGACGTTTGTATTCGTGAATGCGCTTGACCTGAACATCGAACAGAGAGTCTATGGGGAAATCCACGCCACATTCCTGCATTACCAGGGCTGCCAGTTCCTGTTTGTTGGCTTGTTTGGCCGCGGCCCATTGCGCATGAAAATCCTTGTGTTCGGGAGCGGCCCAGGGCTTGAGTTCTTCAATTCTGGACAGATCCGATATCCAGTCATCACCAATCTTGCTGCTGATCAGTTTGCTCATCTGTGGGTTGGCATGGGCGATCCAGCGGCGCGGGGTCACGCCGTTGGTCTTGTTGTTGAATTTTTCCGGCCACAGTTCGTAGAAGTCACGAAACAGCCCTTGCTTGAGGAGGTTGGAATGGAGTTCCGCCACGCCATTCACGGAGAAACTGCCGACGATGGCGAGATAGGCCATGCGCACGGATTTACCGTCGTTTTCGTCGATGATGGACATGCGCCGGCGGCGATCGACATCACCGGGCCAGTGAATGGCCACCTGCTTGAGAAAACGGGCATTGATCTCGTAGATGATCTCCAGCAGCCGTGGCAGGAGACGTTCGAAAAGATGCACAGACCAGCGTTCCAGCGCTTCCGGCAACAGGGTGTGGTTGGTATAGGCCATGGTGTTCTGTGTGATTTCCCATGCCTGATCCCACTGCATTTTCTTTTCATCCACGAGCAGGCGCATGAGTTCAGCCACGGCGATGGCGGGATGGGTATCGTTGAGCTGGAAGACGTTGTATTTGGCAAAATCAGTGAAGTCATCGCCGTGGTTGGCCTCCCATTGGCGCATGATGTCCTGCAGGCTGGCGGAAGCCAGTAAATACTGCTGACGCAGGCGTAGCTCCTTGCCGTTCTCACTGGAATCATTGGGATAGAGCACCATGGTGATATGCTCCGCGTCGTTTTTCGCGGCTACGGATTCGGGATAGCTGCCAGCATTGAATTCGTCCAGGTTGAACTCATCCGTGGCGCTGGCCTTCCACAGTCGCAGGGTATTCACCACGCCGTTGTGATAGCCGGACACGGGTACGTCGAAAGGAATGGCGAGAACTTCTTCCGTATCCACCCAGCGGGTGCGCGGTTCGCCGCGCCGATTGAGGAAATGCTCGGTATGTCCGCCGAAATGCACAGTCTGGGTGTATTCCGCCCGTTCCAGTTCCCAGGGGTTGGCGTTGCGCAACCAGTGATCGGGTTCTTCTACCTGATAACCGTTCTCGATATGTTGGCGGAACATGCCATATTCATAGCGCAAACCGTAGCCCAGTACCGGCAGTTGCAGGGTAGCGCAGCTGTCCAGGAAACAGGCCGCCAAACGACCCAGGCCACCATTGCCCAGGCCCGCATCGGGTTCTTCGGACTGAATTTCTTCCAGTTCCAGACTGAAGTTTTGCATGGCCTTGGCTGTTTCAGAGCGGATATCCATATTGAGCAAATGGTTTCCCAGGGCGCGGCCAATAAGGAATTCCAGGGAAAGATAATAGGCGCGGCGCTGATCCGGCTTGCGGTGCTGCAGCCAGGTCTTGCGCCAGTCGGTCATGATGCGGTCACGTACTGTCAGAGACAGGGCTTCATAGAAATACAGGGGATTGCAGCCCAGGAAGCGGCCCAGGTGGTGTACCAGATAGCGGCGAAAATCGTGTTCCAGGGCTTTGGCGTCATTCGGCAGTTTGTCGTTTTCAGGAATGATGCAGAGTTCGTCGCAGTTGTTCATGGGCATGCTGATGAGAATTGGAAAAATGGAATGCTTCCAATTGTAACGGGAAATTGAGAAGGAAGCTCTGAACAGGACAAAAGGGCATCTCGAAAAATCGAGATGCCCTTGCGGGACAGGGATGTCCCGCCATTTTCGATCACTTCAAAGTGATTGAAAATGTGAGCAAAACGAAAATCGCATTTTCGGTTTGCGACGAGAAAAATTCCAAGGAAGGAATTTTTCGAGGTTCCCAAAAAAGACCGGACTACCCTTGCGGGGTCCGGCCAATAACCAGCGTTATGCGGAGGGTTGCTGGTAGCTTCTAGAAAATAGCCAGTATCTGCACGGAGAAACGATCATCCATGTCCCCGAGAATCTGGTTGGGGGGAGCGGAAGATGACCAGCCCGGAGCTTCTGCGCTGCGAATCTCGTAATTGGCGATAAGGCGAGCTTTTTTGTTGAAGAACCATTGGGCGCCCAGGGTCCAGGTCTCAAAATCTCTCTGGCCAAGGCGGGTGTCCGTGCCCCGGTGCAGGATGTCATAGCGCAGGTCCAGTTCCAGTTGCGGCAGTACCTTGTAACCGAGATCCACATACCAGCCATCGGCCTTGTCTTCGGGAAGCATGTTGAGGGAGGCTCTTGTAGTGCCGGCATTGTTGAGACTGCCGGCTACTGCGCCACCATCGCTGCCATTGAATATCATGCCATCCGCCCAGGTGAATTCCGCTGCGGCCCGCCATTTGCCCTTCAGATAGGTAGTGCCGAACCCCCAGCGTTTGCGATCGAATTCCTGTTTGCCTTCGATACCGTTGACATAATCCAGGGTACGGGTGCCGTCGTTGTACCAGGCAAACATTTTCCAGCCTTGACGCCGGGCCTTCTTGCCGCCAAATACCAGTTCGGATGCCCAATACAGGTAGTAGTCCTTGTTGCTGTCGTTGTCGCTCCAGTCGATGCCGTTGCCATTGCCAATCATGGCGGCATAGCTGTGTTCCCAGTCACCACTCTTGAAAGTATCGAAAACCTGGATGCCGATATCACGGAAAGCGCCGATAGCGGAAACCGGTGCATTGCTTACGCTTTTGTCAGTACCTTTACGGCTGCCGTCTTCGGCTAGAAAGCGTTCCAGCAGCTGCTGGTTAGCCATGTTGGTGAAGTTGATATAGTTGAATACATGGATGGCCATCAGGCCTTCTTCAGAGCCTGGTGTCTTGAACAGGCCCACGCGGAACCGGGCGTGGGGTATGTAGTTGAAGGTTACACTGGCGTCCGTAGCCTTGACCGCACCACCACCGCCCAGCTTGGTGATGCCATTGTTGCCGGCTTCCACCAGAAGAAAGTAGTTGACCCCACTGTCCAGGCCAAAACCGGTGCCTCTCACACCGATACGGGCGCGGCGGATCTGGAAGGTATTGTTGGAATCCAGATCAGGACCGATCATGTTGAATGCCGCATCCTGCCCTTTCCATGGCCCGGCAGCCAGTTCCGTTCCGCTGGTAGACTGGAATTCCGGCTGGATGAAGCCCCAGACCTTGGCACGTGGCGCGGATGAAGCGTTTTCTGTTCCCTGCAGCATCAGCCAGTTGGCTGCGAACAGATTGTTGGCAGCGACTGAAGTGGCCAGCAGCGCTGCACAGCCCAATAGTTTTTTCATTGAATATCCCCCTGGAGTATTTGTGGAAACGGCTTATGGTTTGATCAGGGTGTAGCCCTGATCGACAAGATCCATGATGCGCACCACCCCGGCAGACACCCGGGTGGAATGCGGATTCAACTCGGGTTCCTTGCCCAGTTTTTTGCTGAATGCCTTGATGGTGTTGGAACAGGCGCTGAAGCGCACCCCCTGGCTGGAAAGGCCGTCGATGCGGGAGACATTGCTGTTGTCCGCAAGCAACAGGCGAAGTCCGGGGCCGAAAGCCACGATCTCGATATCCACCTTGTCCTGGCCATAGTGCTTGATGAGGTTGTTGGCCACATTCAGTACCAGTGTCTGTTTGAATGGATTGGGGTCACTGATTTGCAGAACCACGTGCTTTTCCGCGAAAGGTTTCGCCTCGGCGGCTGTTTCGGCGAAGACGACTGTGTTCATGAACAGGGCCATGAACAACAGCATGCCTGGCCATTTGTACTTGATTTTCATATTTCTCCTCATGCTCCTCGTATGGTTTGTTTGGTGTGGGTAAAGATGTCGCGGGTGGTGGGTTTATTCCGGGAAATGGCGAAAAAAATATTTTTGGGAACCTCGAAAAATTTCTTCCATGGAATTTTTTCCGTCGCAAAGAGAAAATGCGATTTCCTCTTTGCTTACATTTTCAATCACTTGTGGTGATCGAAAATGGTGGGACATCCCTGTCCCACTCGGGCATCTCGATTTTTCGAGATGCCCTTTTCTGACTTGATGGAATAAAAGTTCGATCTGGTGCATCCTTTTCAAACGGAGGAGTGCTACATGATTGATTTATGCTTCCCGCCGAGCCTGAAAAAACAATTAAAGGGGCAGCGGAACAATTTGTATCGCCTGGCGATGTCCTGGTGTGGTGATCGCATGCTTGCGGATGACCTGGTGCAGGAGTGCATGGTAAAAGCCTGGCAGAAACGCCAGCAGCTAAAGGAACGGGAAAAGCTGAATGCCTGGCTGTACCGGATTCTGTACAACTGCTGGATGGAATACCTGCGGCGGGCAAAGCCCATGGCTGAACTGGATGAGGTGCCTGCAGAAGCGGCCGGCGGGCCGGATGGAATGCTGGAGCGGCAGCAGTTGGCGGATCGGGTGCGCCAGGCCGTGGCCCGATTGCCCGTGGGACAACGAGAGGTGGTTACTCTGGTGGATCTGGAAGAACTCCGTTATGCGGAGGTTGCTGACATTCTGGAAATCCCAATAGGCACGGTGATGAGCCGCCTCAATCGTGCCAGAAAGACCCTGCGTGGCGAGTTGCTGCATCTTCAGGCGCCGCCGGCGATTGCAGAAACCGTACTGAGACGAGTGAAATGAAAAAGCTGAATACGAAATCACGGGAAAGCCTGCTCAATGCCCTGGCCGACAATGAGCTGGACGCCAAGGAGCAGGAAGAACTGCTCGCGGTTCTGGATGAAGATGAACTGCTGAGAAATGAGCTTTGTGACATTCGTCGGGTCAAGGACCTGGTGAAATATGCATACCCCCTGGATGAAATCCCCGGGGATCAGACCAGTGGAAGGGGACATACTTTGCTTTCCCGGGCCGCATCTGTTGTGCTGCTGCTGTTGTCCGGGTTCATTGGCGGCTGGGCACTGTCTTCGAATGACGACAGGCAGCTCGATGCTTTCCGTCTTTCCGATGTTGAGCCGGATGCGATGAAAGTCGTGCTTTATCTGGGAGATTCCGATCCTTCCAAGTTCCAGGAAACCCTGGCAACGGCGGAAAAGCTGCTCAAACGCTATGAGCAAAATGGTACGGAAGTATATGTGGTAACCAGTGCCGGTGGCGTCGATCTGCTGCGCACCGCGACCACATCGGTTGCGGCAGATATCAGCGCGCTCAAGGATCGCTATGCCTCACTGCATTTCGTGGCCTGCAACAATACCTTGTTCAACCTGAAGAAAAAGGGCAAGCCCATACAGTTGGTGGAGGAGGCCGAGGTGGCGCCTTCCGCGGTCAGCTTCGTGGTCAACCATTTGAAAAAGGGCTGGACCTATATGGCCATCTGAACGGCCCGCTCAGGCGCCGATGTCCTTGTACAGGCGAATGTATTCCGCAGCACTCTGGGTCCAGCCGAAATCCTGTGACATGGCCGTGCGTATCAGCTGGTGCCAGAGTTTGGGGTGGTGATACAGCTCCAGGGCGCGCTCCAGGGTAGCAAGCATGGTGGCCGCAGTGGGCTCATGGAAAACGAAGCCGGTTGCCGTGCCTTTTTTCAGGTTTTCCGGCGTGGCGTCTGTCACCGTATCCGCAAGGCCGCCGACATGATGCACCAGTGGTGGAGTGCCGTATCGCAGGCTGTACATCTGGTTCAGGCCACAGGGTTCAAAACGGGAAGGCATGAGAAACAGGTCGGAGCCGGCTTCTATGCGATGCGCCAGTTCCTCGGAATAGCCCAGGGTAAGAAGTAGTCGCTGGGGATAGAGGGCGGCAAGCTCGCGCAGGGCATTCTCGAAATGCTGTTCGCCGGAGCCGAGGATGACAAAGCGGGCGTCATGATTGTCCAGGATGTGCGGAATCACCTGCAGGATCAGATCCACGCCTTTCTGCTCTACCAGTCGGCCGATGAAACCCAGCAACGGGGAATCCGGCTCCCGCGCCTCCACCCTGACGCCCAGTTGCTCCAGAAGCTTTTGCTTGTTGGCGCGCTTGCCAGCGATATAGCGGTGTTTTACCGAGTAATGTTCTGGCAGATAGTGATCCGTTGCCGGATTCCAGATGTCCTGGTCGATGCCATTGAGGATGCCACTGAGCTTGTGCGCATGGGCGCGCAGTACGCCATCGAAACCATAGCCGAATCCGGGGGTCTGAATTTCCCTTGCGTAGCTGGGGCTGACGGTGGTAACCCGGTCGGCAAACACGATGCCGCCCTTGAGCATGGAGAAATTACCAAAAAACTCCAGAGCTTCTGCCGACCACCATTCCGAAGGCAGGTGCAGATGACTGAATTCCTCATGGGAAAATACGCCACTGTAGGAAAGATTGTGAATGGTGTAGACACTGGCCGGGGCATTCGGCACCAGTTTCAGCAGGGCGGGCAGAAGTCCGGTCTGCCAGTCGTGGGCATGCACCACATCGGGTTTCCAGTCCAGGATCTCATCGTTGCATGCGAGTTGCGCCACGGCTCGGGAGAATACGGTGAAGCGATCGGCGTTGTCGTGCCAGTTGTAGCCATCAGGATGCAGATAGGGGCTGCCGGGGCGGTCGAACAGCGCGGGTGCGTCCACCAGCAACAAGGGCACGCCCAGATGATGATCCCGGGTTTCCAGAATGCGCACATCGTGAATGCGGTTGGCTCCCTGAACTCGCAGCCAGCCGGCAATACGCATCTCGCTGATCTGTTCCAGCACCAGTCTGTAGGCGGGCAGGATTACGCGTACATCCTGCCCCTGTTGTTGCAAGGCGCGGGGCAGGGCATGGATCACGTCTCCCAGGCCGCCGGTCTTGACCAGGGGATAGGCTTCACTAGCAGCAAACAGAATCTTCATGGCTCGATTTCAGAATTCGGGTTTGAGGAACAGGGCGCCCAGGGGCGGCAAAGTCAGCTCCAGTGAGTGATCAAAGCCCATCCAGGGAATGTCTTCGGCGGCAATCCAGCCCGCATTTCCCATATTGCTGCCGCCATACCAGCGGGAATCGCTGTTCAGGCATTCGCGATAGTTGCCGGCTGCGGGAACGCCGATGCGATAGCCCAGCCTGGGCACCGGGGTGAAATTGAACAGGCACAGGAGCAAATCATCCGGATTGTCGTGGCTGCGGCGAATAAAACTGAGGATGGATTGTTCATTGTCGTGGCAGTCTATCCACTGGAAACCTTCGTGGTCGAAATCGGTTTCATGCAAGGCGGCTTCCGCCGAATACAGATGATTGAGATCCGTCACCAGTTTGTGGATGCCCTGGTGATCCGGCACGTCCATCAGAGGCCAGTCTAGCGCGGTCTTGGCATTCCATTCCGTCCACTGAGCGAATTCGCTGCCCATGAACAGCAGTTTCTTGCCAGGGTGAGCGTACTGGTAGGTGTAGAGCAGACGCAGGTTGGCAAAACGCTGCCAGACATCACCAGGCATTTTGTCCAGCATGCTCTTTTTCAGATGTACCACTTCATCGTGTGAGAATGGCAGGACAAAGTTTTCACTCCACAGGTAGAGCTGGCTGAAGGTCAGCTTGTCATGGTGATATTTGCGATAGATGGGGTCGGTTTCCATGTAGGACAGGGTGTCATGCATCCAGCCCATGTTCCATTTCATGGAGAAACCCAGACCCCCCATGTAGGGAGGGCGGGAGACCATGGGCCAGGCAGTGGATTCCTCGGCTACGGTGATTACGCCGGGAAAGCTGGTGTGTACTGCTTCGTTCATTTCCCGCAGGAAGTCGATGGCCTCAAGATGCTCGCGCCCTCCGTAGCGGTTGGGCGTCCAGTCGCCGTCTTCCCGGGAATAGTCCAGGTAGAGCATGGAGGCCACCGCGTCCACGCGCAGGCCGTCGATGTGGAATTCCTCGATCCAGTACAGGGCATTGGCGATCAGAAAGTTGCGAACTTCGTTGCGCCCGAAATCGAAGATCAGGGTGCCCCAGTCGCGGTGTTCGCCCTTGCGCGGATCGGCGTGTTCATACAGGGGTTCTCCGGTGAAACGTGCCAGAGCAAATTCATCCCTGGGGAAATGAGCGGGAACCCAGTCCAGCAGTACGCCGATGCCGTTCTGATGACAACGGTCGATGAAACAACGCAGATCGTCCGGGCTGCCAAAGCGGGAGCTGGGGGCATAATAGCCGGACACCTGGTAACCCCATGATTCATCCAGCGGGTGTTCCATGACCGGCAAAAGTTCGATGTGGGTATAGCCCATGTCCTTAACCCAGGGCAGCAGTTCCTCCGCCAGTTCCCTCCAGTTGTAGAAACTGCCGTCCTCATGCAGACGCCAGGAGCCTGGATGGATCTCGTATATGGATACGGGTTTGCGCTGCCAGTCCCACGTCTGGCGTTGTTCCAGCCAGTTTCCATCCTGCCAGTCGTGTGTGCTGGCGGAGGTGACCAGAGAGGTGGTATCGGGACGCATGGCCATGCGTCTGGCATAGGGATCGGTCTTGGTGATGAGTTGCCCATGGTGACTGAGCAGCTCGAACTTGTAGGCGTCTCCGGGATGCAGGCCGGGGATGAACAGCTCCCATACTCCGGAATGTCCCCGGTTGCGCATGGGATGGCGCAGGCCGTTCCAGCCGTTGAAGTCACCGATGACGCTGACCCGCTGCACATGGGGCGCCCATACGGAGAACAGGCAGCCTTCGATCCCGTCGATCTCCTTCATTTGCGCGCCCAGCAAACGCCAGGCGTGGCGATGTCTTCCCTCGTTGAACAGATGCAGATCCCAATCAGGCAATTGCGGATCAAAGCTGTAGGGAGAGACTGTTTCGTGCCAGCTGCCATCATGCTTTTCCTGCCAGCGCAAGCGATAGTGCAGGGGCAGTTTTTCGTGCTGAGCCTGATCCAGGCGGATGACGAACAGGTCGCTGCCTTCCACCCGGTTCATGGGGCCGAAATCGAGCAGCTCCACCTGCTCCGCGCTGGGCATGAAAGCGCGGATGATCCAGCCCTGGTTCAGAGGGTGGCGGCCCAGGTAGTCGAAGGGGTCATGGTGACGGCCTTGCTGCAGTCGTTCCAGATGATTCATGGCGTGACTTTCCGTTTGCTGTTGCTGACCTGTTCGAGGATGCGCTCGGGAAGGCCGGGAGTGGAGATGGCCTGGGGATGCATGCGCCAGCGCCAGTTGCCTTCCGCCACTCCGGGAATATTCATGCGCGCTTTACTGCCGAGCTTGAGAAAATCCTGCATGGGCACTACGGCGAGGCTGGCGCGGGTGTGAAACAGGGTCTCAATCATGGCGTCCACAGGATCGTCATCGTCCTGGATGTGGAGCATGTCGTTTACCCGTTGGCGGGTTTGTGCATCCAGCGTCTGATACCAGCCCAGGGTGGTATCGTTGTCATGCGTACCGGTGTAGGCTGCGCATTTGGGGCTGATGTTGACGGGCTTGTGGGGGTTGTCCTCGAAGGCATCGAAGGCAAATTGCAGAACCGCCATTCCCGGCAATCCGTATTTTTTTTTCAGCGCCTTTACTTCCGCGGTGATGATGCCCAGGTCTTCGGCCACCAGTGGCAGAGGATCCATGTCTGCTTGGAGTTCGGCCAGCAGGGCATCGCCAGGCACTTCCTGCCAGTGGCCGTGTATCGCGGTGTCTTCGTCGGCAGGGATCATCCATACGGCTTGCAGGCCGCGAAAATGGTCGATGCGAACCAGGTCGAACCAGCGAAAGTGATGCTGCAGGCGTGCCAGCCACCAGCGGAAGCCCTCTTGCAGGTGGTAATCCCAGTTGTAATGGGGGTTGCCCCAACGCTGGCCGGTTTCGGAGAAATAGTCAGGGGGTACTCCCGTTACCCAGGTGGGTTGTCCTTCGTCATTCAGCAGGAAGCGTTGTGGACAGGCCCAGACATCAGCGCTGTCATGAGCGACGAATATGGGCATGTCGCCAAACAGATGGATGTTTCTGGCTTCTGCCCTGGTGCGCAATTCCTGCCAATACTGATGCAGCTGGTATTGTTGCCAGCAGATTTCCTGCAGGACGCCTTGGTGTTGCTGACGAAACCGCTGCAGGGTGTCAGGGTCACGCTGTTTGTATTTTTGTGGCCAGTCGTACCAGGCCTTGCCTTGCTGTTGTTCCTTGATGGTGACGAACAGCGCATAGTCGTCCAGCCAATCGCCTTCCTGGGTGCAGAAGTCGGCAAAACCACTGTCGTCCGGCTGGCATGGCGGAATGTGGGAAAGCAGTTTGGGGTTTGTGGCAAAAGCCGACAGACACTGATAGGGTGACAGATCCTCCTGGGGCACGCCAAGCGGAAGAACCTGCCAGACACTCAGCCCGCTGGCCTGCATGAAATCCAGCCAGGAATCGCTGTCATCCAGGGTTCCGGATGGCAGGGAAGTGGGATGCAACAATACCCCTGCGCGACGCTGGCTGAAATCATATGCCATCGCCGGGGTCAGTTCCTTCTCATGGTGCCAGCGTTCTCCATGACGCCGCCGCCACTGGATACGGGGGTGTCCAGCGCGGCGGGCGGCGTCTCGCCGAGCATGCAGTACAAGGTCTTGAGCTGGGTGCGGAACAGGCGGTCGAAATCATTCACGCTGTCCGAAGGATTGTAATCCCCGAACCACCAGAACCAGTCAGAGCCTTCACAGATGGCGAGCATGCGCCGCGCTTCTTCTGCTTCCTTTTCCTGCAGGGTTGAGATCTTGCGGTCGAACATGTTTTTTGCGTCCACCAGCAGATCCCAGGCGCGGTTTTTGTCCGGTGAGCCGATCCAGGTGGAAAAACTGCCATATACCCAGCTTCCGGCTACCAGATGGGAAAGCTCGTCCCGGCGTGTGAGACGGTTGGCTTCAGAGAAAGTCGTACTGTTGACAAAATCGCTGTTTTCAATCGCCCGGTAAAGGGCGTCCAGGAAATAATGACCATTGTCCGGGTAATACTCCCAGGCGTTTTCGCCGTCCAGAATAATGGACACGACATGCTGGTCGGCCTCGTCTCCCAGGGAAGATGCGATGCGATGCAGATGTCCCATGAAATCGGCTACGGCATCATCGGCATGCCATTTGCTGTATTCGAAGCCGATGAGGTCGGAAAGTCCGTCATCGCGGAAATACAGCAGGGTCTTGCTGTTGTTCAGTTGATAGGGAATGAACAGTGCCTTGCGGCAGGCCATCTCGTCCGGATTGCACGCGGAAGTGAGACAGCTGTGATGCCATACCGCTTCGCCGGAGGCGGTCCATTCGATGCCCATTTCATCAAGCTGTGCGACGGCATCGTCACTCACGCCGCCTTCGGACAGCCATACTCCCTTGGGACGGAAACCGAAAAAACCTTCAAAGCGCTCCATCCCGTGTTGCAGATGCCAGCGGGAGCGTTCTTCCCCACCGGGATAGGCCGGGTGTTCTGGCATGGGGGCATCGGGTTGAGATTCCTTCATGTTGCCGAAATCGTTGAGCAGGGGGACGATGGGATGCCCCCAGGGAGTCATGGAGATCTCTATCTGACCACTTTCCGCCAGTTTCCGGTAACGGGGAATGATGCTGGCCAGGGTTTCCTGAATGATCACCAGCAACTCATGCCGGTCTTCCATGGTGAAACGCTTGGCGCGCTCCATGAGCCTGCGTACTGCAGGCGTCTGTTTCAGGCGATGGCTGCACCAGGCCAGGTGATACCAGACCAGCAAATCGACGAAATACTGGTCATCCAGATAGGAGACCAGGATTTCCTGTCCGCCGGTGGGTTCATCTACGGGGAACATCTGCAGCAAGCCCTGAAACTGGGGGTAGGGATCAATCATGCGCGGCGCGTGGGCGCGACGGCAGGCCTGCATCAGTTCCCGGCGGCCCTTGGCGTTGTCGGGAATGGGGGTGGCTCCGGCCAGCATGCTGAGCATGATGTCGTCCATGCGGTCGCCAGTATCCAGAAACTCTTGTATCTGCGTGGCATAGTCACTCAACTGCTCCAGCAGCACAGGGGCAAAGTTGACCACGGCTTTCATTCTTGGATGGCGCTCCAGGTGGGCGGCCATGTCGTCGTAGTCCTTGATGCCGTGCAGGTAAACCCAGGGCAGCTGGTATTCGCCACTCAGCCCTTTGCGGTAGTAGGGCTGGTGCATGTGCCAGCACAGAGTCAGGTTCAGTTTGGTGCTCATTTTGCCTCGGCGTGTTCCATGAAAAGATCCTGCCCGAGCATTTCAGGAGTCACCAGCACGATGCCGTTGGGGGTGACATGGAAACGACGGGCATCATCCTCGGGATTTTCGCCGATGACGGTGCCGTCGGCAATGTAGGCACCCTTGTCGATTATGGTGTTTTGTATGCGGCAGTTCTTGCCGATGGTGACCTTGGGCAGTATTACACTGTCCTTGATGGTGGAGCGGTTTTCGATGCGCGTGGCAAAGAAGATCACCGAGCGCTTGACGCGGGCACCGGCGATGATGCATCCGCCGGAAACCAGGGAGTCGATGGCCTCGCCACGGCGGCCTTCATCATCGAACACGAATTTTGCCGGTGGGTGCTGGGTCTGATAGGTCCAGATGGGCCAGCTGCGTGCATACAGGTTCAATTCGGGTTCGACCGCGCACAGCTCCATGTTGGCCTGCCAGTAGGAGTCCACGGTGCCTACGTCACGCCAGTAGGCCTGATTGCCATGATCGTCGCGGAAGGGATAAGCAACGGCCTTGGCGTTCTGAATGGCTTTGGGAATGATGTCCTTGCCGAAATCATGTGAGGAGCTGTCGTCTTCCGCATCCAGCATCAGTGCGTTGTACAGGAAGCTGGTGGAAAATATGTAGATACCCATGGAGGCAAGCGCCATGTCCGGGCGTCCGGGAATGGTTTCGGGGTCTTCCGGTTTTTCCGTAAAGCGGATGATCCGCAGATCCGTATCCACGGACATGACACCGAAGGCTTTGGCTTCTTCCACCGGAACTTCGATGCAGCCCACAGTGAGATCCGCGCCGGAGCGTGCGTGCACCATCAGCATTTTGGAATAGTCCATGGTGTAGATGTGATCGCCTCCCAGAACCATGACGTATTCCGGGGCATGGCGGTGCATGATGTCGATGTTCTGAAACAGGGCGTCTGCGGTACCCTGGTACCATTCCTTGGAAAGGCGCTGCTGGGCCGGCAGGATTTCCACGAATTCCCCGATTTCCGCGCGCAGAAAACTCCAGGCTCGCTGCAGATGGCGAATCAGGGAATGGGATTTGTACTGGGTGAGTACCCCGATTCGGCGCAGACCGGAATTGATGCAGTTGGACAGGGCAAAGTCAATGATGCGGTATTTGCCGCCAAAGGGAACCGCGGGCTTGGCTCGCCACTTGGTCAATCCTTTGAGGCGAGATCCCTGACCGCCGGCGAGAATCAGCACCAGTGTGTTGCGTGTGACTTCGGTGGCGTTCTTGGTCTGCGTATAGTACTGGTAGAGTTTGGCTTGTTCCTTTTTCTTCAAGTCGCTCATGATGATACCTGTTGCTGTATGGCGTACTGGAGCAATCGGCCTGGTGCTGTGAATATTGGGCTGGATGCAGGCGTCATGACGGTTTCATTGTCTCTTCAGATAGTTGACCAGACCATTGGTGGAGCTGTCGTGGCTGCTGCAGTCCCCGGCGCTGTCCAGCTCATGCTCGATGACATTGGCCAGTTGCTTGCCCAGTTCCACGCCCCACTGATCGAAGGCGTTGATATTCCAGATGATGCTTTCGACAAAGATCTTGTGTTCGTACAGGGCGATGAGTTTGCCCAGATTGAATGGCGTAAGCTGGCGCAGGACAATGGTGTTGGTGGGCTTGTTGCCGGGGAACACCTTGTGCGGCGCCAGTGCCTCGATTTGCGCTTCGTCCATGCCGGCAGCGGCCAGTTCTTCTCGTGCCTCTTCTTCGGTTTTGCCTCGCATCAGCGCTTCGGTCTGGGCGATGCAGTTTGCGCAGAGGATCTCGTGATGCTCGCTGATGGGATGGTGGGTGCGGGCTGGCAATATGAAGTCCGCGGGCACCATTTCCGTGCCCTGGTGAATCAGCTGAAAGAAAGCGTGCTGGCCATTGGTGCCGGGTTGTCCCCAGATGATGGGGCCGGTGTCCCAGTCCACGGGATTGCCATCGCGGCTCACGCCTTTGCCGTTGCTTTCCATGTCCGCCTGTTGCAGATAGGCGGGCAGCAGGCGCAGGGAATGGTCATAGGGAAGAATGGCGTGATTGCTGGCGCCGAGAAAATTCCGATACCAGACCCCCAGCAGTCCGAGAATCACCGGCATGTTCTGCAGAAAATCCGCGTGCCGGAAATGTTCATCCATTTCATGGGCGCCGGCCAGCAGCTTGCGGAAGTTGTCCATGCCGACGATCAGGGTGATGGGCAGGCCAATGGCGGACCACAGGGAATAGCGGCCTCCCACCCAGTCCCAGAATTCAAACATGTTGTCCTTGTCTATGCCGAAAGCCTGTACCGCAGACGCATTGGTGGAAACCGCCACGAAATGCCTGCCTACATGGCTGTGCCTGTTTTCGCTGTTGTCCAGAAACCACTGGCGCGCGGTATGTGCGTTGGTCATGGTTTCCCGGGTGGTGAAAGTCTTGGACGCGATGATGAACAGCGTGGTTTCCGGATTCAGCCTCGCCAGGGTCTCATTGATGTCGGTGCCGTCCACATTGGAAACGAAATGGGCGCTGAGACCGTCTTTCCAGTAGGGGCGCAGGGCGGTGGATACCATATGAGGTCCCAGATCCGAACCGCCGATGCCGATGTTGACGATGTCGGTAATCGCCTTGCCGGTATATCCGGTCCAACTGCCATCATGTACACGGGCGCAGAAATTTTCCATCTGACCCAATACCCGATGTACTTCGGGAATCACATTTTGGCCGTCCACTGTTACTTCGGCATCGGCGGGCGCGCGAAGAGCGGTGTGCAACACGGCACGGTTTTCCGTGTTGTTGATGCGATCCCCCCTGAACATGCGTGTAATCCAGGATTCCAGTTCTGCCTGTTGGGCCAGTTTTTCCAGCAGGCGCAGGGTCTTGGCATCGATCAGGTTTTTCGAGAAATCCAGCAGCATTTCTCCGTGGGACAGGGAAAAATCCCGAAAACGGGCGGGATTGGCGGCGAACATGTCCCGCAGATGCTGCTTTTTCATTTCTCCCGCATGAGCCTGCAGGGACTGCCAGATGGGCGCCAGGTCCGGCGAGGGGGAAGGGGGTGTTTTGGCCATCGCTATACGTCAGCTGGTGATTCCTGCGTACAGCATAACAGATTACCGCCCCTGACTTCATAAGCCAGAGTTGATGCCGGTCAGATCAAAGCAGATCTTCTGCCACTTCCAGAAGTTTGTCCGTGTCCGCCAGGTACTGGTTGGGGCGCATTTCCCGCAACAGCCCCTTGCGCTTGAAATCCGCCACGGTGCGGCTGGCGGTTTCCGTGGTAATGCCCAGAATGGCGCCCATGTCTTCCCGGTTGAACAGTTCACAGCGGTTGTCCTCATCGCATACCAGCTTGATCAGCAGGCGCGCGACCCGCTGTTTGGCAGATCCGGTGGACAGTTGCGTGATCCACAGATCGGCGTCGGACAGAGCGCGTTGCCAGCGTTTCATCAGCTCATGGTGAAGCTGGGCATTCTCCTTGCTCAGGCGTTGCACCACATCGATGGGCAATATGCAGACTTCGGTGGTTTGCATGATTACCGCATCATGCTGATATTCGTCTCCCAACAGCGCTTCCATTCCTGTAACATCCGTGGCGCGCAGCAGGCGCACGATGCGTTGTGTGCCATCAGGAAGATACTGCACCAGTTTTACCAGCCCGCTGCGAATGGTAAAAAGACGATCGGCCTTGTCGCCGGCATGGTAGAGAACATCGCCTGGCTGCAGGGGAAGCTGCTCGATGGGCTTGTGAATCAGCTCGAAGTCCTTTTCCTCCAGGCCAGCGAACAGTACTGTGTCCCGGATGGAGCAGATCTTGCAGTTGGCTTCGCCTTTCCAGGCTTCTTCTTGAGTGACTGTCTTGATCATGGTGCGAAGATGCGCTTCCTGGTCGGTTAGTCGAAAACTACTTTGCAGCGCAATGATAACAATCAAGCATTGGCTCTTAATAGCACTATTTTTTCAGTTTTTCTCCAGTTTGCGGAATAATTTTCTATGTCATTGCTTTCAATAAAGAATTTATCCCTGTCCTTTGGTTATCCGCCTTTACTGGATGGAATTGATCTGAGCATCGGAAAGAACGAGCGGATCTGTCTTGTCGGCAGGAATGGCGAAGGGAAATCCACGTTGATGAAAGTAATCGCCCGGCAGTTGCCTTTTGAAGAAGGGGATATCCGCATGGACAACGGTGTTCGGCTTGCTTTTCTGCAACAGGAAGTGCCGGAGGACATGGGCGGTCGGGTTTTCGATCTGGTGGCGGATGGTCTGGGAGAACTGGCCGGGTTGGTGAAGGACTATCATGCGGCCTGTGTGTCCCTGGCGGAAAAAGGTGACGAAGCGGCCATGAATCACCTGTCTGTGGCGCAACAGAAAATGGAAGCGGCGGGCGGTTGGGCGCTGGAGCAAAGAGTCGAGCAGGTGATCTCGCGCATGGAGCTGGATCCGGACCAGGAGTTTGCCGGTCTGTCCGGAGGCATGAAGCGGCGTGTGCTGCTGGCCAGGGCCCTGGCAGCGGAACCGGATTTGTTGCTCCTCGATGAGCCGACCAACCATCTGGATATCGAGGCCATCGCCTGGCTGGAAGAGTTTCTGCTTGGCTGGCGTGGCAGTCTGTTGTTCATTACCCATGACAGGGCTTTCCTGCGGCGTCTGGCGACGCGCATCCTGGAGCTGGACAGGGGCAAGATTACAGACTGGCCTGGAGATTATGACAACTACCTGCGGCGCAAGGCGGAGAGGGAAAATGCGGAAGCCCTGGAAAATGCACGTTTCGACAAGAAACTCGCCCAGGAAGAGGTCTGGATACGTCAGGGCATCAAGGCCAGGCGCACGCGCAACGAGGGCCGGGTGCGACAGTTGCAGGCCATGCGCGAAGCGGCCCGCCAGCGGCGCGGCAAGCAGGGAACAGCAAAGCTGGCGATGAACAAGGGGGAGCTGTCTGGCAAGCTGGTCTGTGAAGCGGAAAACGTCAGCTATGCCTGGGATGGGAAGCCCGTGGTGCGGGATTTCAGCTTCACCCTGCTGCGTGGCGAAAAACTGGGCATCATTGGTCCCAACGGCTGCGGTAAATCCACTTTGCTGAATTTGCTCCTGGGCAAGCTGCAACCGGATTCGGGGCAGATCAGGCTGGGAAGCAGGGTGGAAGTGGCCTACTTCGATCAGTTGCGCGCCCAGCTGGATGAGGAAGCGACGGTGATCGACAATGTGAGTGACGGCAGTGACAGGGTAAGTATCAACGGTCGTTCCAGGCACATCATTGGCTATCTGCAGGATTTCCTGTTTCCTCCTGCGCGCGCCCGCCAGCCGGTGAAGGCGCTTTCCGGTGGGGAGCGAAACCGGCTGTTGCTGGCCAAACTGTTCATCAAGCCGGCCAATCTGCTGGTCATGGATGAACCTACCAATGATCTCGATGTGGAAACCCTGGAGTTGCTCGAAGAACTGTTGCTGAACTATGAAGGCACCCTGCTGCTGGTCAGCCATGACCGTACGTTCCTGGACAATGTGGTGGCCACCAGTCTGGTGTTCGAGGGAGACGCTCAGGTGAACGCCTATGTGGGAGGGTATAGCGACTGGCTTGCGCAACGCCCTGTGCGGGAAACACAAAAGGCAGAGAAAAAATCCGGTCAGGCAAGACCGAAGAAAAGGCCATCAACAACGCCAGGCGGAAAGCTGGGCTACAAGGAACAGCGGGAGCTGGAAAGGCTGCCCGGCGAGATCGAGGCCATGGAAGAACGCCGTGCGGGTGTCGAGCAGGCCCTGTCAGATCCGCAGTTGTATCAGTCGAACCCCGACCGGGTGCAAACCCTGAGCGGGGAGTTGCGAGAGCTGAGCGAGCAGCTGGAAGCCCTGTATCTGCGCTGGGATGAGCTGGAAGCCAGGCAGCAGGGAGACTGAATCACAGCAATCGATTCTCTGTTGGGGAACCTCGAAAAATTCCATCCATGGAATTTTTCTCGTCGTAAAGAGAAAATGCGATTTCCTCTTTGCTCACATTTTCAATCACTTGTGGTGATCGAAAATGGTGGGACATCCCTGTCCCACTCGGGCATCTCGATTTTTCGAGATGCCCTTTACTGTTGCGTTTGCAGGAAGGCGCGGTCGATAAAAGCGGCCATCTGGGCGCGGGTGACATTGTTTTCAGGACAGTACTCGGCGTCACTGCAGCCGTTGGTGATGCCGTCATTGTAGAGAGCTTCTATCCAGTCGGCGGCCCAGTAATCCGCGGCAACATCGGTAAACAGGTTGCCTGTAGCGGCGGACGGCGTATAGGGATTGGCGTCGGCCCAATGTACGGAGCGCAAGATGAGCACAGACATCTGCGCACGGGTGACGTTGTTGTCAGGACAGTATTCGGTGTCGCTGCAGCCGTCGGCGATGCCGTCGTTGGAGAGAGCTTCTATCCAGTCGGCAGCCCAATACCCGGTGGGAACGTCCGTGAATACGCCGGTGGCCGGATCCGGAACATAATCGCTGCCATGTATGCTTTTTTCCAGAAGGGCAGCGATTTCAGCGCGGGTGACCGGCTGATCCGGGCAGAAATGATCGGCGTCGCAGCCACTGCTGATTCCCGCAGCGGTCAGGGCCTGCACGGAATCGTAGGCCCAATGAAAGCTGTACACGTCTTTATAGGCGGGCCAGTTGTAATCCGGATTACCGCAGGAATCAGGGTCATTGGCGTCGATATTCAGGGTAATGCGTCCTTCGCCATCCATGCTCCATGAATCCCAGTTGCAGTCGGCGCTCGCGCCCAGAGTGGCGTCGTCAAGCACAAGATTGGAGCTGTTGCGAGCGACCGGGTTGATCATTTCCGTGTAATGAGGTGCTACATGCAGTATCAGGCTGCCATCCCCCGGCATCTCGGTGCTGTCCACCTGGATTTCAAAACTGCGGTCAGTATCGACGATGGTGATGGTCTGGGTGTTTGCGTGGACGAGGCTGGCGCCGGCAAACAACAGGGTGGCGGCAAAAAGCTTTATCGGGTTCATGGAAGATATCACCATCAGTTCGGACATGGGGTTGTCTGGTTTCTGGCGGAGAAACGGAATTCACTTTTCCTGTGGATACCTATTCAACAGTCCGCCAGCTTGCAGGCTGACAGTGTAGATGAATACTGTCTGCCTGCGTTGTGTCTGGATTGGCAAAATGCCCTTCCGGTTTGTGGCTGTTTTCCGCTTTACCAGCAATAAACTGCTGGTTTCCTTGCACACAAGCCAGTCGAGGCGGTATGACAAGACATGTCAGAAAAAGTTCCCAAATGCCGTTTGAACGATGACTTTGGCAGGATGTTGAAAAAGTCCTTCCATGGATTTTGTTTAAGGAACCGGAAGATGCGATTTCCTCTTTGTTCACATTTTCAATCACTTATGGTGATTGAAAATGGTGGGACATCCCTGTCCCGCTCGAGCATCTCGATTTTTCGAGATGCTTTATGGATATTTCCGTAGGGTATTGGTAGTTGGTCAGGAAAAAATCCCCAGGGGAGAATATCCCGAAAACCCGGGGAAAAGTGTGTCAAGAGGCATGCCAGTGGTGCGCCGGTCAATCATTTCTGCCAGCACCTGCCGGTAGTCCGTGGTTACTTCCAGATCGCCAGAGCCATACAGGTTTTCATCCTTCAATCCGGGCCACTGATGAAAAACCTGGCCGCCATTCACGTTGCTCCCCATTGCCAGCATGAAACTGCCATGTCCATGATCGGTTCCGGCAGATCCGTTCTCATATGCCCTGCGGCCAAATTCGGTCATGACCACCACCGTGATGTGGTTCATGTCTGCCCCCATGTCCGTGTGAAATGCGGCCAGGCTGCCGGCCAGGTCAGGTACAAGGCTTTCGAGAGTAGCGGCTTCGCCTTCATGGGTGTCCCATCCTCCCAGGCTCAGAGCGCCGGCACGCAGACCGAGGTCCGCCCGGATGAGCTGTCCCATGGCCTGCATCTGGCGGCCAAAGGGGGAGTCGGGGTATTGCGCGCCATTCTCCGGCGCATATCGGAGGGGATCCGCCAGCGCCAGTTCGTCTACAGCAGCCAGTGTGTCCCGGGAAGCCTGGTCCAGCATCTCATCTCCGGAATAGAGTTCCTTGAGCAGCGTGCGTATCTTTTCTTCCTCACCAGTAGGGAATTGCAGGGTGAAGGATTCGATGTCAGGCATCGCGATGCTGGATGCCTGGTGAGCCAGGGTGCGGGGCGGTGCTATGCCCATGGCCACCGCGTGAAACACGCCGAAACTGTCGTCCATGCGATAGTCCAGGTAGCGCCCCAGCCAGCCGTTGAATTCATTGGTGTTTTCTTCCAGCCCGCGCTCCATCAGATCCTGTGCCTCGAAATGCGAATGACTCGGAGAAGGCGAGCCGCAGGCATGAATCACGGCCAGATCACCCTGTTCGTAAACGGGCATCAGACTGACCATGCCGGGATGGAAGCCGAATAGATCATCCAGCGCCAGGGTGCCATCCTGGTCGCCAGGTTCAGAGATGGCCAGGTTGGGGCGCAGGCGATAGTAATCCGGATCTCCCCAGGGCGGTACAATGTTCAGTCCGTCGGCGGCACCACGCAGAAAGATGCTGATGATGATGTCGTCGCTGCGGTCGTTGCCTTCGCTGGAGAATGCCAGCCGTGGAGCAGCAAGGCTGGCGCTGCCCAGAGCCGTGAGTTGCAGGAATTTTCTGCGGGACAGTTTCATCGTGATTCTCCTTTCAACGGTATTGAAAATACGGTGAGGACAGCATCAATCCGATGAGCGCAGGAATGCGTTCCTGGAAATCGCCTTGGTCCGCAAGCCTGTTTTCCGGATCCTTGTCTTCTAGAAAGCGGATGAATGCTTCCCGGTGAGTGCGGTTCAGGCGGCGATGCAACAATCTGTGTGCGAGACTGTCGACGGTCTCTTCCGCGCTTCTGTTGTCGCCCGCGAGACCCTGGTAGTCGATACTTATGCCCGGCAGACGTGATCCGGCCAGGAGGCTGGCGAAATTCCACCGGTTCAGTACGCCGTTGGTCGATGTCCAGTAGCCTGCCGTGTCCGGATATCCATCCGGGGGTCCCCACTCGAAAGGGAGCTGGCCAAGGGCGTACAGATAGCTGCCCAGACTGGCATAGGACTGTCGTTCCAGCGTGGGATTGGTGCAGCGCAGGGCGCTCATCAAATATTCCATGGGGCGTTTGAATTTTGCATCGGCAGTGGCGAGAAATTCTTCTGAAAGAATCATTTCTTCCAGCAGGGAAGGAATATCGCCATCCGTATCGAGAAAGACCTGGCTCATGCGTTCGACCAGCGTTTGCGGAGGCTGATCCGAGACAAAATGCCGCGCCAGCTTGGTGCAGATGAATCGCGCGGTGGATGGATGGGCGGCCAGCATGTCCACCACCTGTTCTCCATCGCGAATGCCACCGCCGGGATCGATTAACCTGCCCAGTACGGTCTTGGCGCCCTGGTCATGCCGGTTAGGGTAAAATTGAAATTTGCCCTTATTCTCACTGCGCCAGTCAGCAATGGCCCAGCCGGTAAAGCATCGGGCAACTTCCTGCACATCGGTTTCCGTGTAGCCGCCATCTACGCCCAGGGTATGCAGCTCCATGAGTTCCCTGGCGTAGTTTTCATTGGGTGTGCCGGCGACATTGGTGTGGTTGTCGAGATACAGCAACATGGCCGGGCTTTTGCTGGAAGCATGCAGCAGATCGCGGAACTTGCCCAAGGCATGGGGGCGAATAACGTCCCGGTCGTCCAGGGTTTTCAGCAGGATTACCGCGCCGTCCCGATGATAGATGCTGAAATGATTGTTCCAGAACTCGACCATGACTTCATACAGCTGCCGGGGGCTGAACATGGCGCGAAACAGGGTTGCCTGTTTCAACTGGCTGGCTACCCGAAAACCATTACCCAGTTCAGCGAGTTCCGCTTCAGACATGTAGATGGTGGGGGTTTGCTTGTGAAGCTGTTCTTCAACAGGCGAGTCGTCGATCCGATTCCAGTCCAGTTGTCGCCGCAGCCATTGTTCCCGGCCCAGTCTGTCTATCTGTCGTGCCAGCGCCTCCGTGATGCCGAAGGTACAACGACTGAGGGTGAGAATGTCCGCAGTTGGAGGCGGCAATGGTTGATCCGGGTTGTCTGTCCGGGCGGCTCTGTCGGCGCCAGATGAGGCGAGGGTGGCGAAGGCCGCGATCTTTTTCGCCAGGGAGCGTTGTTGAAGATCCATGTGTAATCCCCTTTTGCTGGTTTGGGGAGATACAACGCTCCAGCAGAAAAACGGTTGACAGCCTGTGGGGGTATTGCGGAAAGCTGCGTCTCAAAAATTTAGGCAAGCAAAAGTCCTTCCGGATTCTTTCAGCGGCCTGGATGGTGTTTCGGTGGAGGGCGCAGGGGAAGGCGGTTGAAGCGTTTGCGTCTTTCCTGCGGCGTCATTTCCAGCCAGCGTCGGCGCAATTCCTTGCGCCGTTCTTCGGGCAGGCTTTTGAACCACTGGCGATAGCGGCGTAGTTTGCGGCGCTTTTCCGGAGGCAGTTTGCGGAATATTTTCAGACGGTTGCGCAAACGCTTGCGCTGCTGGGGCGTCATCTTCTTCCAGCGCTTGAGGTTTTTCCTGGCTCTTGCCCGTTGTTCGGGGGTCATGTCTTTCCAGCGCCTGGCTCCGGCACGCAACAATTGCTGTTTTTCGGCAGGCAGGTTTTCCCAATTCTTGTGCACCGGCTGCAAAATGCGCTGTTCCTCTTCGCCAAGATCCTCCCAGGCAATGGTCTGTTCCGCCAACGCCGCATGGCAGAAACAGGCGAGAATCCATAGCAGGCCGGAGATGAGGTGGTTTCTGTTCATGGGTTTGAAAGCTTTTTTCGGGCAGAGGAGGCAAAAGCCGGGTTTTCCGGATCAAGGGGGGGCGGCTCCTGCATGCTGGGCAGATCCATGGGGTCGAGCAAGTTGCCATCCGCATCTTCTTCCATGCCGCCAATGTATTCCAGCAGCTCCAGGGACGGGGTATTTGCGGTTTCTTCGGGATCACCGGTTTCCTCCGCGGGTAAGGTCAAGGTCAGGAACATCAGGGTCGCAATCAACGGTTGCTTTCTCCGGAAGTCTGTTCTTCGAGCCAGTGGTAGAAATCCATTTCCTCTACCAGTTCCAGATCGGCATCCAGGTTCAGAATTTCCAGGAACTCCAGGGTTTCCGTGCTCTCTGCGCCTGGGGATGAAACGAACATGTACATGAACAACAGCATGCTGAGCAGAACCAGAATGCTCAGGGCGGCAGTGGCGCGACCGCCATGTGAAATGATTCCAGCCGGGCCGACAGTGGCAAAGGTACGCGCCTGCAGGGCGCGCCACCAGGGAACCGGAGCGTCCAGGGCCTTTTCACGGGCCTGGCGCAACCGCGACAGGGTGGCGGCATCCAGTGCGCCTGTTTTCTCATCCAGCGCCTTTTTCAGGTTGTTCTCGAATTCGTTCATGACCGGTATTCCAGCAATTGTCCGCGCAAGCTTTGCATGGCGCGAAACAGATGCGTCTTGACACTTCCCTGGCTGCAGCCCATCGCCTTTGCGGTATCCCGGACATCCAGTCCCTCCCAGATACGCAACATGAAGGCCTGCTGCTGGCGCAGGGGCAGATTGTGCAGGGCCGTGCTGATGGCTTCTCCTGATTCTTCCCGTTGCAGTTCCATCTCCGGGGTAGCGGCGCGGGGATCGGGCGCCTTTTGTACCGGATCCCCTTCATCATCATCGAATCCAAGCCAGCCCTTCCAGCGGTTGCGCACCGCGGAACGCCGGTACCAGTCCCGAATGCGGTTCTGCAAAATGCGATGAAAAAGCGGGGGCCATTCCGATTCCGCCTTGCATGCATATTTTGTAACAAAAGCCATCATGCTGTCCTGTACCAGATCCAGGGCTTCTTCCCGGCTGCCGGTAGCAATTTCCGCCATCACCAGGGCGCGTCTTTCCACCTTGGCAAGGAATTTTTCCAGCCCGGGGGAGTGGGTTCGCGCCTGTGGGAAACGGTCTGTATCCATGAAGGTTATGCTACGGGCCTGTGTCATGATTCGTCCTGCTCAATGCCATGTCAATGAATCGTGTTGTACAGAAAAAACGCATGAGCGGCGGAAGGGTTGACGTGGATCATTAAGGAACCTCTGATTTAATCATGAACTCGCATCTTGCACCCAAAATGTCCCGCTACTGCGTGGCCTACAGGGATGTAGGTCAGGGGCGATAGCAGGAGCGGTAGCTTTGCAAATCTTCGCAATAGCGGGCTACAAGGTGAATTGCGCTTGCGCAAGAGAGAGTGCCCTGGGGCATTACGTACGATTTGCGCCTTGTATCGGAACATTTTGAATCACAATCTGCTTCGCTCAGATTTAATCAGAGGTTCCTTAAGGTTTGGTCATCCGTTTCAAGTGGGCGCCGCAATGGTGTTGGCAATCGCTTGCGCCGAACCCCGGTATTGGAATTTCCCCCTGCAATTGCTGGTTCCATTGGCATTCCGGGATGGATGAGGTGTCTACGCCGATGACTTCCACGTCTGGATGAATCAACAGGTAGTCGATATGCCAGTGCAGCTTTTTTTTATGCGAAAGATGCCTGGTTATCCGTGCCTGAAGATTCCGACGCGCGCTTCCCGTGTAAGCGTACTCGCCGGGTGGAAAATTGCAGCTTCCCAATGCACCTGCCACAATCCGCACTGGCTGGTGTACGCGAATGTACAACCGGTAGGAAACGTGATCTTCAGAACACAAAGGCTTTTTCATGGCACACAAGATACAGGAGTTGTTGCAGATCATGGCGCGCCTTCGCGATCCTGACAAGGGTTGTCCCTGGGATCTGAAGCAGGACTGGGCGAGCATTGCTCCCTACACCATAGAAGAAGCCTATGAAGTGGCGGACGCCATCGAGCAGGGTGATTGCGATGAGCTGAAGGCGGAACTGGGGGATTTGCTGTTTCAGGTGGTGTTCCATGCCCGTATCGGTGAAGAGCAGGGACGTTTTGATTTTGACGACGTCGTGGATGCCATTTGTGAAAAGATGATCCGCCGTCATCCACATGTATTTGCCGATGTTCGATATGCAGATGAAACTGCGCTAAAAGCGGCCTGGGAAGCGGAAAAAGCCCTGGAGCGTGAGCAAAAGAAGCAAGACGCCAGTGTGCTCGATGGCGTGGCTTCCGCGCTGCCGGCTCTGGCAAGGGCGGACAAACTGCAAAAAAGGGCTGCCCGGGTGGGTTTCGACTGGCCTGACGCCAGTGGCGCCATGGACAAACTGCTGGAGGAACTTCGGGAAGTGCAGGCGGCAGTGGATGCCGCTGATCCGGAGGCGCTCAGGGATGAACTTGGCGATCTGTTGTTTGCCGCGGTGAACATCGCTCGTCTGCTGGGAGTGGATGCAGAACAGGCCTTGCGTCGCGGCAACAGCAATTTTGAAACCCGGTTTCGGCTCATGGAGAAACTGCTGCATGCCCAGGGACATGAAGATCTGAAACAACTGGATCTTGTGGCATTGGAGCAGGCCTGGGAGCAGGCGAAAAACGTGGAGAAGGAAAAAGATGAATAAAAATGGATATTTACGCCATGTTCTTGCTTGTAATCCGCCACTTCGCGAGCGCTTCATTCCCTGGTACATCGAAAACCAGGTGGTAGGCTGGTTGCGTCCCTGGCTGGTTGAAAAGCTGGCCGACAGACCCGATTTTTTTCAGATCGGCCAGGATCGGGTGTGCTTGCATGGCCGACTCAAGACTTTTTCCACGCGCACCCGGGCACTGGATGAAGTGGTTTCCTGGCTGGCGGACAATCAGCTCATTACGCCACCCATGGGGGAGCCATATCCGGTTACGCCGGGAGGCAGGGACGCGGCACTGTGCATCATGGATCGTTCCGCTGCGGCCTATTTCGGCGTGCGGGCCTTCGGCCAGCATCTCAATGGTTTTGTGCGCAAGGAAGATGGCATTTACATGTGGCTGGGGCGGCGCGCGCAGGATCGCCTGATCTTCCCCGGTCACCTGGACAACATGGTCGCGGGTGGGCTTCCCTGGGGAGTGAGTCTGGAAGAGAACCTGCGCAAGGAATGTGCGGAAGAGGCGGGATTGACCGCAGAACTGGCCAGTCAGGCAGTGCCTGTGGGTCTGGTGAGCTATAATCGGGTAGCAGAACGAGGTTATCGGCCAGATGTGCTGTATTGTTATGATCTGGAACTTTCCAGTGACTTCCGGCCTCAAAACACCGATGGCGAGGTCGAGTCCTTCAGTCTGCTGCCCCTGGACGAGGTTGCGCGGCTGGTAAGGGAAACCGACGAATTCAAGTTGAACTGCAACCTGGTTATCATTGACTTTCTGTTGCGCCATGGCTATCTGCAACCGCAACATGACGAATATCTGGAGCTGGCCTGCGGGCTGCGGCGTCCTTTGAATGACGGCCTTGCCGTGCAGATACGAAATACGGAAACATAGATGAAGAAAATACTGATCCCGGGAATCATCGCCCTTTACCTGCTGGCCTGCAGTAGCGCCGCGCTGGCTGTCGCCAAGGAAGTTCCTCCCGAATCCCTGGTGCCTGACAACACCCAGCGACAGACGGCGCTGATTCTGAACCGGGTTCTGGAACGCTACCACTATCGCAAGGTGCATCTGGACGACAGATTGTCCGAGGCTATTCTGAAGCGTTATCTGGAGTCCCTGGATCCCAACAAGAGCTTTTTTACCCAGGCGGACATAGAGCGTTTTTCCCGCTATCGCCATGAGTTGGATGACGCCATTGCCTCCGGGCGTCTGGAACCGGCTTTCGATATTTTTCGTGCTTTTCGTCAGCGGGTCGATCAGCGTGTGGCGCTGGCGCTGAAGCTGCTCAGGGAAAACCATTTTGATTTCACCCGTAAGGAAAGCTACCGTTTCGACCGGGAAGACGCCCCCTGGCCCAGGGATGAGTCGGCCATCAGCGATCAATGGCGCAAGCGGGTCAAGAATGACATTCTTGGCTTGCGTCTGGCGGGCAAGGACGAGAAGAAGATTCACGAGACCCTGGAAAAGCGTTACAAGACCATGCGCCGCCGGGTTCATCAGCTGGATTCAGACAGTGTCTTCCAGAGCTTCGTCAATGCCTATGCCTTGAGCATCGAGCCGCATACCAGTTACATGTCGCCGGAGCGTTCCGAGAATTTCGATATTTCCATGCGCCTTTCATTGCAGGGCATAGGCGCGGTATTGCGCAGTGACGATGAATACACGGTGATTCAGAAAGTGGTTCCCGGTGGTCCCGCGGACAAGAGCGGGCAGTTGCACGCCGGAGACAGGATTGTTGGCGTGGGACAGGGAGAAAAGGGCGAGATGGAGGACATCATCGGCTGGCCCCTGCAGGATGTGGTGGAAATCATTCGCGGCAAGAAGGACAGCCTGGTGCGACTGAATGTATTGCCCAAGGGGGCGGGTGCAGATGCGCCCCTGAAGACCGTGCTGATCCAGCGGGACAAGATCAAACTGGAAGATCAGGCAGCGCAATCCAGCATCATCGAAGTGGACGGCATGCGTTTTGGCATTATCGATCTGCCGGCCTTCTATCGGGATTTCCGGGGCCAGGCTGCCGGAGAAAAGGACTTTCGCAGCACCACCAGAGATGTACGCAAGCTTCTCGACAAGCTGCAAAAGGAAAAGGTGGACGGCATCATTGTGGATCTGCGCAACAATGGGGGCGGATCCCTGACGGAGGCTACGGAACTGACCGGCCTGTTCATTCCTCATGGCCCCGTGGTGCAGGTCAAGGACAGCCAGGGGCATATCGACGTGGAACGCGACAGCGACCCGGAAGAAGCCTATAGCGGTCCTCTGGCCGTGCTGGTGAACCGCAACAGCGCTTCAGCATCTGAAATTTTTGCTGCCGCCATTCAGGACTATGGGCGTGGCCTGATCGTGGGCGAACCTACTTTCGGCAAAGGCACGGTACAGAGCCTGGTAGATCTGGGGCAGTTCTCCCGTCACAAGCAGGATCTGGGACGGCTGCGTCTTACCATCGCCCAGTTTTTCCGGGTAAAGGGAGGAAGCACCCAGCACAAGGGGGTGATACCGGATGTGCAGTTCCCCACCTCGGAAGGATCGGGAAAGCATGGTGAGCGCTCTTTGGAAAATGCGCTACCCTGGGCGGAAATCAAGCCTGCGCAGTATCGTCCGGTGAACTGGTCGCCACAGCTGGCCATGCTGCAACACAAGCATCAGGAGCGTGTGGCCCGGGATCCCGGTTTCAAATTCCTTGTCGAACAAAACAAGGAGATCAACAAGATGGAGGAGCGCAAGGAAGTTTCCCTCGTCGAATCCGAGCGCAAGAAGGAATGGGATGAACGGGAACAGCGCGCCCTGGAACGGCACAACCGGCTGCGCGCCTTGCGTGGTCTTCCGCCGCTGGCCAAGCTGGATGACGGCGATGAGGATGAATTCGAGGAAAAGGAAGAAGATCCCGAGGGCATCAACCGTATCATGCAGGAAGAGGCCGCCCACATACTGGCTGATTTCATTCGTC
This sequence comes from Sedimenticola sp., assembly GCA_026985055.1. Taxonomy (GTDB): domain Bacteria; phylum Pseudomonadota; class Gammaproteobacteria; order Chromatiales; family Chromatiaceae; genus Thiolapillus. The sequence continues at coordinate 45,483 of JALSQZ010000061.1, forward strand.
AGCAGCAGCCTGTAACCGCGCAAGCGGAATAATACCGCAGTGCCTACGGGTTCCTCCCGGATAGACGGGCTATTGGCGCAGTTGCGCTCCCAGGCTGATTCCGATCTGCTGGTCCGAGGGCGTTTTGGCCTGGAAAAGGAAAGCCTGCGAGTGGCGGAAAGCGGGGGCATTGCCCTTACGCCTCATCCCCGGGTTCTGGGCTCCCCGCTGACCCATCCGCATATCACCACGGATTATTCCGAAGCCTTGCTGGAGCTGGTGACGCCGCCGTTTAGCCGTTTCAGCGAGGCTCTTGATTGTCTGGAGGGGCTGCATTTGCATGTCCATGACAGACTGGAAAAGGAATTTCTCTGGGCAACCAGCATGCCCTGTATTCTCGCGGGAGGGGATGCGATTCCCATCGCCCGCTATGGCAGCTCCAATCCCGGTTTGATGAAGTATGTGTATCGGGTGGGTCTGGGGTATCGCTACGGGCGCACCATGCAGGTGATTGCCGGAGTGCATTTCAATTTTTCCCTGGATGAGCGCTTCTGGCCGATGTATCAGCGTCTGTTGGGTGAACAAGGCAGCCTGCGGCAGTTTCGTGATCATCACTACATGGGCATGGTGCGTAATCTGCAGCGTTATGGCTGGATCATTCCCTATCTGTTTGGTGCTTCCCCCGCGGTCTGCAGTTCTTTTTTTGCCGACAAGGAACCGGATCTGCTGGTTTTTGATGACAGTACCTACTATGAACCTTATGCCACTTCATTGCGCATGGGGGACATCGGATATCAGAACCGCAAGGAGGAAGGCATGGGGATCAAGGCCAGCTATGATGACTTGAGCAGCTATGTTCATAGTCTTGCCAGGGCGACGCGCACTCCCTGTCCCGCATGGGAATCCATTGGCGTAAAAGTGGATGGCGAGTATCGTCAACTCAATACCCACCAGCTACAGATCGAAAATGAATACTACAGCTCGGTGCGTCCCAAACAGATTTGCGCGGACATGGAAACTCCGGCGCATGCGCTGCAGGAGCGGGGTATTGAATATGTGGAGCTGCGTTCCCTGGACGTAAACGCCTATCATCCTCTGGGTGTGGATGAAATCCAGTTACGTTTTCTGCACATCTTCATGCTCTACTGCCTGTTGCGGGAAAGCCCGGTAATCAGCTGCACCGAACGCAAGGAAATCGACCGGAATTTCATCTGGGTGGCGCAGCAGGGAAGAGACCCCCTGCTGAAACTTCAGCGTGGTGATCGAGCCGTGCTGTTTCTCGATTGGGCCGGGGAATTGCTCCAGGCCATGCAGCCATTGGCGCAGTTGCTCGGAGAACAGAGCAATGACGCCCGCTATCCGTCGGCGTTGAAAATACAGCAGCAGAAACTGAACGACGCTTCTCTCACGCCCTCGGGATGCATGCTGGAGGAAATGCGGGAAAAGGGGGAAGGCTTCTATCAGTTTGCCCGGCGCCTGTCACGGGAACACTGGCGCTATTTTGCCGGGCGAACTCGGGATGCAGAGTTTTCCGAACAACTGGATCGTCTGGCGACCCTTTCCCTGATGCAGCAGAAAGAGCTGGAAAACACCGATGACGAGAGTTTCGATGCTTATCTGGCCAGGTATTTTGCCGGGCAGATTGGAGACGGCGCGAGTGAATGTTGAACAACGGTGCTTTTCAACGGTTGCTCTCAGCGCTTACCTTCTCCGGACACCTTGAGCATCAGTCTGTCCTGCATGCGGCTTGACAACAGTCGTTTGAGGTAGCCAAAAAGATAGGTAGGAAAGGTTACATAGTAACGAGGTCTGGGGCGTCTGCTTTCCAGCGCGTGCAGAACTTTTTTCATTACCGCTTCCGGCCCCAGGGTGAAGGGAGCCGCATCTCCTTCCTTTTTCAATCTGTCGATCATGCCCTGATAACGCTTCCGGTGGATGCTGTGTTCACTATCAATGTTGGCGCGGAAGCACGCGTAGGCATTTTTCCGAAAACGACTGCGGATGGGGCCTGGCTCTATCAGGGAGACATGAATGCCACTGCCCGCCAGTTCCAGGCGCAGAGTATCACTGAGACCTTCCAGGGCAAACTTGGAGCAGTTGTAGGCGCCGCGATAGGGCATCGCGGCAAAACCCAATACCGAACTGTTCTGGATGATGCGCCCTTCTCCCTGGGCGCGCATCACCGGGATGATGCGGCGGGTAAGGTCATGCCAGCCGAGCAAATTGGTTTCCAGCTGGGCGCGCAAGGTGGCGCGATCCAGGTCCTCCACTGCGCCGGGCTGCCCGTAGGCGCCGTTGTTGAACAGGGCGTACAGTTTGCCGCCGGTAGCCGTCAGTACCTCTTCCACGGCGTTGCCAATGCTGGATTCGTCGTCAAGATCCAGCTGCATGCTTTCCAGGCCTTCCTCGTGCAGGCGTTTGACATCCCCTCGGCTGCGGGCAGTGGCGAATACCCGGTAACCTCGTTGCCTGAGACCATGAGCGACATGATGACCGATTCCGCTGGAACAGCCGGTGATGAGAATGCTGCGTTGGTAGGTTTTGCTCATGATTCGGCTGTTATCAACATGGGGAATGGTCTATATTCTATATATCAAGGAAACTCTGATTAAATCATGAACTCGCATCTTGCGCCTAAAATGTCCCGCTACTGCGTGGCCTACAGGGATGTAGGTCAGGGGCGTTAGCAGGAACGGAAGCTTTGCAAATCTTCGCAATAGCGGGCTACAAGGCGAATTGCGCTTGCGCAAGAGAGAGTGCCCTGGGGCATTACGTGCGATTTGCGCCGCGTTCTGACTGTTGTCTGACGTCCTGAGGATGGCATAGATTGATTCCGGGTTAATACTAAATTCTAGTGTTTGTACCGTGACGGTACCAGGGAGTGTGGATAATGCCCATGAATAAACCGAGCCGTGAAGAAATCGAGCAGGCGGTGAAACTGGCCGAGGCACTGCGGGAAAAGGGCAAGGATCAATACAAACTCGGTTATGTATTGCTGTATTTGCTGGAACGCAACAAGATCCTGGAGGATCTGCGCAAAAAGGCGGAATACTATGTCCGTTTTGGCATGGGTGAGCAGGAACTGAGCAATCTGCGTGTGGCGCTTGAGAAGATTCATGATATGGATGTGGGGGACGCAGATGATTCATCCTTTTTTGCCCGGGAATAACAGGCGCCATTTCGGTAACCTTCCGGGGAAGGGGTGTGATCGTGAAATCATGCCCTCCTTTTCATTGGCATGCAGGTGCCGAGGGATCCTGTCCTGTTCACCAGAACCCGGACGGTTATTTTGCCATCCCATTTCTTCTTCTTCGTGTTAAAATTCCAAAGTTTACTCTCAATGAATAGTATGGAGGTTGCGATATGCCTTTCTATGAATATCGATGCAAGGCTTGCGACCATGAGTTGGAAGCCATGCAGAAAATGAGTGATGCGCCGTTGAAAAATTGCCCCGAGTGCGGCAAACCGGAACTGCAAAAGCTCATTTCCGCGACCGGTTTCCGCCTCAAGGGCGGTGGCTGGTACGAGACGGACTTCAAGTCCGGGCAGAAGAAAAACGTGGCCGATTCGGGCAAGGACAAATCCTCGTCCGGAGGCGGTGGATGTGGCGGCGGCAGCTGCGGCTGTCACTGACGACTGATCTCACACCCCGGTTTACCGGGGTGTGTTCTTTGTGCAACCAAATGATATATCTGGGACAAGAATTCGATGCGTAGTCATTATTGTGGTGAACCCGGCCTGGAACAGGTCGATGAAACAGTGGAGCTTTGCGGTTGGGTGAATCGCCGCCGTGACCATGGGGGTGTGATCTTCATCGATTTGCGCGATCGCAGCGGCCTGATTCAGGTGGTTTATGACCCGGATGTGGAAGAGGTGTTCGCCACGGCGGAAAAGGTGCGTACCGAGTATGTGTTACGTGTCAGGGGGCGGGTGCGTCGCCGTCCTGAAGGCACGGTGAACCCGGAGATCTCCACCGGTGAGATCGAGGTGCTGGGCAAGGAGCTGGAGATTCTGAATGCCGCAAAAACGCCTCCTTTCGTGCTGGATGATGACGATGTTTCCGAAGAATTGAGACTGCGTTACCGTTACATCGATCTGCGCCGCCCGGAGATGCTGGAACGTATGCAATTGCGTTCCCATGTGACCCGTTTGCTGCGTGAATATCTGGACAACAATGGCTTCATGGACATGGAAACGCCCATGCTCACCAAGGCCACTCCGGAAGGCGCGCGGGATTATCTGGTGCCCAGCCGCACCCATGCCGGAAAATTCTTTGCCCTGCCTCAGTCTCCGCAACTCTTCAAGCAGCTGCTGATGATGTCCGGCATGGATCGCTATTATCAGATCGTGCGCTGTTTCCGCGATGAAGACCTGCGCGCCGATCGTCAGCCGGAATTTACCCAGCTGGATGTGGAAATGTCCTTCATGAGTGAAGAACAGATCATGCAGCACATGGAAGAGATGATCCGTGGTGTGTTCAAGGGGGCTCTGGATGTGGAACTGCCGGACCCGTTTCCGCGCATGACCTATGCGGAGGCCATGCAACGCTTCGGTTCGGATCGTCCCGATCTGCGCTGTCCCCTCGAACTGACGGATGTGGCGGATCTCATGCAGAACGTGGATTTCAAGGTGTTTTCCGGTCCGGCTTCCGATCCCGCGGGCCGGGTCGCGGCGCTGCGGGTTCCCCAGGGGAGCAGGCTAAGCCGCAAGGAAATCGACGATTACACCAAATTCGTGGGCATCTATGGCGCACGTGGGCTGGCCTATATCAAAGTCAACGAGTGGGCAGAAAAAGGCCGTGAAGGTCTGCAGTCGCCCATTCTCAAGTTTCTGCCCGATGATGCCGTGGATGGCATCATGCAGCGCACAGGAGCGGAAGATGGCGATCTGATCTTCTTTGGCGCGGACAAGGCCACGGTAGTGAATGAAGCCCTGGGTGCGCTGCGGGTCAAGCTGGGTGAAGATCTGGAACTCATGCAGGGCGAATGGCGTCCCCTGTGGGTGGTGGACTTCCCGATGTTCGAGTGGGACGAAAAAGAAAAGCGCTGGACATCCCTGCATCATCCCTTTACCGCGCCCCGGGAAGAAGATCTTGAATTGCTCGATTCCGATCCTGGCAAATGTCTTTCCCGCGCCTATGACATGGTGCTCAATGGCACCGAAATCGGTGGTGGCTCCATGCGTATCCATCGCACCCAGGTGCAGAGCAAGGTGCTGAGCCTGCTGGGGATCGGCGAACAGGAGGCGGAAAACAAATTCGGCTTCCTGCTCAATGCCCTGGAATATGGTTGTCCGCCCCATGGCGGATTGGCGTTTGGTCTGGATCGGCTGGTGATGCTCATGGCGGACGCCCATTCCATACGTGACGTGATGGCTTTCCCCAAGACCCAGACGGCGGCCTGTCCGCTCACGGAGGCGCCTTCGGAAGTTTCCCCTGCCCAGTTGCGGGAGCTTTCCATACGTCTGCGGCTCCCGCAGAAGGAAAAGGAAGAAGCTTCCTGAATGTTCGTGACAGAGCCCGTGTGCGGTACAGGGATATGCCGTCATTTTCAGTGGCTGTAAGCCAGTGAAAATGAAGGAACCGGGAAATTGCATTTTCCGGTTCCGGGGTTGAACAAGTCCAGGGAAGGACTTTTTCAACATCCTGTTATCGGGAGCTGCTGCGTTTCAATTCCTGTTGCCGGCCTGCAGGGCCAGGGCGATGACGAAAAATCCCGCTCCGGTAATGGCTGGGGGCAGGATTCCGTCGTTTATTCCCAGGCCGATCATCACGGCCCCCAGGATTACCAGGATGATGTTGCACAGCAGAACGAGTTTGTTCATGGTTGTTTGTCCTCTTTCAGCCATTCCAGCAGACGCCTCTCTGTCCAGTAGGCGCCCCGCGTGTCGGCCTGATTGCAGATGAAGCCGGCATGCCCGCCGCCTTTGGTGAGTTCCAGCATTACTTCGTCCGGCAATTCCTGTTCCGTGGGAACCGTGTGTGGCCACATGAAGGGATCATGCCGGTCGTGGAGTATCAGGGTGGGAATGCGTATGAAGGGTATGAACTGCCGGGAGCTGCAGCGCCGGTAGTAGTCGTCTGCGCCGGAAAATCCGTGCAGGGGAGCAGTAATCTGTTCGTCATATTCGCGAAAGCTGTTGATCTGATTCAAATCCACCTGCAAGGGAGAAGGCATTCGGCTGAATTTTTCCCGGTATTTTTTCTTCATGCTGTGCAGCAGGTGTTTTTGATACAGGCGGGAAAAACCCTGGTTGAGGCGGTCTGCCGCCTGATCCAGCAGAAAAGGCACGGATACCGCCATGGCTCTTTCGATATTTGCCTGGTGGCCTTGTTCTCCCAGCCATTTGAGTAGCACATTTCCTCCCAGAGAGAAGCCGATGATGGCATGTACCGGGCGCTGGCGGCTGCTGTGGATATGTTCGGTTACGCTTTGCAGCTCGGCGCTGTCGCCACTGTGGTAGCTGCGAGGCAGACGGTTGGGTTCACCGCTGCAACCGCGAAAATGCAGCATGCAGGCCAGATAGCCGGCCTCTGCCAGCGTTTTCAGCAAAGGTGCGGCATAATGGGAATGGAGGCTGCCTTCCAGTCCATGCAGCAGCAGAACGATGGGAGCCTGATCATCGCCATTCCAGCTCAGATCCAGAAAATCACCATCCGGCAACTCCACCCGTTCCCGCTTCAGTTGCGGAAGATCCGGCCGATGGCGGAACAGACTGGGCCACAAGGTGGGAAGATGGGCGCCGGGCAGCCACCATGCCGGGACGAAGGCGCTTTTCACCACCGGCATGTTCAGTGCCGTTTGTCCGGTGGTGGCGGAGGATTCGGAGAGTTGGGCACGATACCGATTTCATCTCCATCTTCGATGCGGGTGAAGGGTTCCGCAAACTGGCGGTTTACGGTTACCCGCACGGCATCCTCAGCGAGCAGATAGCCGCGTTCCAGCTTGCGCATGCCAAGGAGCTTCAGAAGATCCTGAACTGTCTCAACCCGGTTTGCCGGCAGAGTGAGCGTTTCCTCCTGGGTTCCCAGCTTGTTTACCAGATAGTTGAAATACATGATATGCAGAACCATGGTTTCGCTCTTGTCTGATGTCGCCTCATCACTGTCCCGCTTGAGGCCAAATTTTTCCAGGCTTTCCAGATATTCCTGCCAGTATTTTTTCTGATTGAGCCCGAGATCATAGAGGCGATCCCAGGAATAGATTCCGGTATCGTGACCATCATCGAAAATGATCTGCAGGGCATAATTGCCCTTGGGCTCCAGGTTATCGATGTTGACATCTCTCTTGCCGCTTTCCGGCTGCTGATTGGCGGCGACTTCTGCAGCCGGGGAAAATACCCGCAGATATTCGCAGGGATAACGAAAATGGGCGCCGTCGGAAAATTCCACGCTCAGAAGCCGGGATTTCTTGTGCAACTGTATTTGTGTGGGTTGTGGATGTTCAGAATCACTCATGGCCTTGCCTGGGGTCTGAAATGGAAAAGAAGCAGATGCTGGCATGAACCGCCGGGAAGCGCAAATCACTGATGGGGGATCTCGATTTTTCGAGATGCCCTGATCCCTGTTTCGTTCCGGGAGTCAGTGCAGGAAATGGAATATGACATGGCGATAAGTATATTGATAAAATTCATTGATTCTCTAATGGGGATCTCGAAAAATTCCTTCCATGGAATTTTTCTCGCCGCAAAGAGAAAATGCGATTTCCTCTTTGCTCACATTTTCAATCACTCATGGTGATCGAAAATGGTGGGACATCCCTGTCCCACTCAGGCATCTCGATTTGTCGAGATGCCCTAATATGTATTGTTTACGGTGCCTTCATTGAGACCGCTTGTAGAACGGTTTTCAGGGCGCTGCAGTTGTAGAAGGTGTACATGAAGTTGGTATCAAAAGCGGTTTGGGTGTCCTTGGCGGGCATCGGTTTTCTTCTGGCGGGCATGCCGGCGATGGCGCAGGACTGGCTTTACACGGTCAAGCCTGGGGATACGGTGTGGGATTTGAGCCACAGCATGCTCAAGGACTGGCGCTACTGGAAACAGATCCTGGAACACAACCACATCAAGGATGCAACCACGATTCGTCCGGGCATGCGCATCGCCATTCCCCTGTACATCGTACGAGAGGAAACCGTAAAAGCGCGGGTCGAAGCGGTTCACGGAAAGGTGACTGTTACCTGGAAGGGAAGTGCTGTATCTGCGCCTTTGAAGCGTGGTGTGGCTCTGTCGGCGGGTGACAAGGTGGTCACCGGCAGCAACAGCACCGCGCTGATTGCCCTGGATGACGACAGTGTCATCCTGATGCAGGAGCAAAGCGAGCTGGAATTTACCCGCCTGCGCAGACTGGGAGGAGGCCGGAGCCTGGATGCGGGGGTATTTGTCGGCAAGGGTGGGCTGAAAATGGATGCCAACCCGTCTCATTATCCGGATAACAATTATCATATTCGCACCGCTGCGGCGAACACTGCCGTGCGCGGAACCGGCTTCCGCATTGGCGTGGAAAAAGACAGCTCCCGCACTGAAGTGCTCAAGGGTCTGGTCAGTGTGGGCAATGCCCTGGGCAAGGTGGATGTGCCGGAAAATTTTGGTACGGTGGTGACCAGGGACGCCCCGCCGGTCAAGCCGGTCAAACTGCTGGCGGCGCCTGATCTGAGTGTTCTCCCTTCCCGGATCCGTTACCTGCCCGCAGTCATCAAGCTGGATGGCCCGGCCGGGGCGAGGGGCTATCATGTTCAGGTAGCCAGGGATGCCGAATTCATGAAGATCGTGCTCGATCGCAAGATCAAGGAGCGGTTCATGATCGACCAAGCGCTCCCTGATGGCAGCTACCATGTCCGGATTCGTGCGATGGACAGGAATGGCCTGGAAGGAAAGGATGCGAACACCACATTCCTGGTGGATGCCCGGCCCGAGCCGCCCATCGTACGCAAGCCGCTGCCGGGAACGGTTCTGCATGCGGGTGACCTGGAGTTTTCCTGGGCGCAAGTGGAAGACGTGGAGAGTTATCTTTTCGAGTTGTCCGGCGATCAGGACTTTGGCCATGCCAAGGTGAGTCAAATCGTTCGCGGCACTGATATCAGCCTGTCTGTTGATCAGGGGACATGGTATTTCCGTGTGACCTCGATAGCAGATGATGGCCGGAAAGGACCGCCGGGGCACTCGCTCAAGATCGAAGTATTGCCCGTGCCCCCAGTACCGCAGGCCAAACCGCCAGCCACCGAAGAGGGAAAACTGATACTGGCCTGGCAGGCTGTGAACGGTGTCGCGAGTTATCATCTGCAGATTGCCTCAGACAGGGATTTTCAGAATCTGGTGGTGGACGAAAAAACCTCAAAGGCGTCCCTGGCATTGCCACGGCCTCCTTCGGGGTATTACTACTTCCGCCTGGGTTCCATCGATGAGGAAGGCTACGAAGGTGGTTTTGGCGCGCCACAGCGTTTCGAGGTCAAGCCGGAAAGTTACTGGCCACTGGCGATTTTTGGAATCGCCGCGGTGCTGCTGCTTCTGTAGCCAGGAACTCGAAAAAGATATGGGATAAGGATTTGTCCCGTTCCGGAAGCGGAAAACGCGATTTCCGGCTGCCGGCGTCCGGACCATTGAAAATGCAGTTTTTCAATGGCTCTGCCAACAGAGCAAAATTCGGATTCGCGGATTTGCTGATTCAGGTAGAATGAATGCCTTGAAAGAACTGATCGACAAGCTGGCAGACAAATCCATCACCTATGTGCTTGGGGCGGTGTTGCTCGCCCTGTTTGTGGACTATTCCGGTATCACCTGGCGTACGGAACAAATGGTTGTGGACAAGGAACTGCAACTGGTGCGTGCGCCTCTGGCTGGCGATATTGCCATTGTCGCCATTGATGAAAAAAGTCTCCGGGAACTTGGCCCCTGGCCATGGAGCCGCAGGGAATATGCGCGCCTGTTGAAGCAGTTGACCGAGTCCGGGGCGGAAACCGTGGTTTTCGATATTCTGTTTGCCGATCGGCGCCGGGGCGACGAGGAGGGAGATCAGGCCTTTGCCGATGCCATTGCCCAACATGGGCGTGTGGTGCTGGCCATGTCCAGTGACCGGGACATTTCCCGGGGAGTGGTATCCGAGGTGCTTCCCCTGCCAATGTTCATGCGGCCGGCCGCCGCCGTTGGTCATACGGACATGCCGGTGGATCGGGATGGCATGCTCAGAGGCGTATTTCTGCTGGCGGGATCAGGTGCGGCGCGCTGGCCACAACTGGCGCTGGCGGCACTCTATCTGAATGAAGACTACAAGGTGAAGCACCTGCCCGGGCAAGAATATGTATATGGTCTCGGTCAAGGCATGGGGCGATGGGTTCGGGATCATCGAATCCTGTTTCCTTTTTCCAGTGACAGCAGTCATTTTCCGGTGCTTTCTTTTGCAGATGTACTGGAAGGACGAACCCGGGGTGCTCTGCTGACCGGCAAAACCGTATTCGTGGGGGTAACCGCCCAGGGTATCCAGCGTGTGTTCCTTGTTCCCGGTGGAGGAAACCGGCTCATGCCCGGGGTGGAAATCCATGCCAATGTGTTGAATGCTCTTGAACAAGGTGCCCTGTTGAATGAATTGCGGGGCTGGCCACGCTTGGCGATGCTGTCCCTGTTGGCCGCCCTTGGGGGTATGGTGGTTGCTTTCTATCGCAGGAATTGTGCGGCCCGGGGGTTGATTCTCGGGTTATCGGTGACAGTTGGTATCTCCCTTGTGCTGTTGTTGTTCTTTGGCGTGATCACCACCAATCTGCCGGTCTGGGTAAGCCTTGCCGGAGTAGCCTTCATGGCCAATCGGCATCAGATTCTTTATCTTCGGGACAGTTCCGGCCGTGATGCCCTTACCGGTTTGTGCAACCGGCGCAGTTTTGAAGAACATTTCCAGAGAATGTGGCGCATCAACGCAAGACACCGGCGCGCTCTTTTTTTGCTGATTCTGGATGTGGATCATTTCAAGCGTCTGAACGATGTCATGGGGCATCTGCGTGGCGATGAGGTTCTGCGCGAGCTGGGAGACTATTTGAAGAGAAAAACCCGGCGCGCTGGCGACCGCGCCTGCCGGATCGGTGGAGAGGAGTTTGCCATTCTGCTGGATATGGACAAACCGGATATGCAAAAGGTGCAGGCTTTCGCCCAGCAGATCGTGGATGACATTCAGAAGCTGGGCATTCATTACTCTGACGGAGAACAGGAGTACCGGCTCACACTGAGTATTGGCTGCGCCAGTGCGGTACCGGGTGCTTCAACTTCAACGGATGGCTTGTTTCACGCGGCGGACCAGGCGCTGTATGAGGCCAAGAAATCAGGTCGTAACCAGGTGTGTTGCTACGACTCAGACGAACAGTCCGCTGTTGCGAATTCCGTCAAAGACAAACTGTACGGCCAGTGAGCAGAGCAATACCCCGAAAACGCGGTTTATGACCCGCATTCCAGTGACGCCCAGCAGCTTTTCGAGTTTTCCCGCCACCAGCAGCAAAACCAGGGAGATGAGCATCACCAGCAGCAGCATGGCGATGATGATGGCGCCTTTTTGCAGATCTCCGTGGGCGTTGGCCATGATGAGAATGACCGCGCCCATGGTTCCCGGGCCGGCGAGCAGGGGAGTGGCCAGGGGAAACACGGAAATATCGTTTCTTTCCACTGCTTCCCGGGATTCCGCGCGGGTGGTGGACATGGCGCCGGAATTGCGGCCAAATACCAGGTCTATGCCCATTAGCAGCAGCAAAATGCCGCCGGCCGTGGTCAGAGCCGCCAGGGATATTCCCAGGCGCGCCAGCAACACCTTTCCGAAAAACGCAAACAGCAGCAGCAGAATGCTGGCAATGGCCACTCCGCGCAAAGCCATATGCCGCCGTTCATCCGGAGTGTTGTCTGCGGTCAGGGCGGCAAACATGAAGGCGGAATCCACCGGTGCCACGGTAGCGAAAAAAGTGGTGAAGGCAATGGCGGCTGTTTCCAGCATGACAAGCTTCTGTTCCGTAAAAAAGGCGAGTGTAGCAGGAAAATCCTGATGGGTGCCGGTCTGATTGAACATCTGGTTCTCCACTCCCGGTACAGTTTCCGCTCATGGTAGAATTGCCCGGTATGCTGACGATCAGCGGGCTGTTGACCATGTCCCGGGATCTGAACTTCAGCAGAGGTTTTTTCGGCTTTCCGCATTTGAATCGGTTTTTTATGAGGTAAGAAATGGCAGGTCACAGCAAATGGGCGAATATCAAGCACAAGAAAGCAGCAAATGACAAGAAGCGGGGCAAGCTCTGGTCCAAGCTGATTCGGGAAGTGACCGTGGCGGCAAAGGAAGGCGGTGGCGATTTGGAGTCCAATCCGCGGTTGCGTCTGGCTGTGGACAAGGCCAAGGGCGCGAACATGCCGGCAGATACCATTGAGCGGGCCATCAAACGCGGCGCCGGCGGCATGGAAGGTGAAAACTACGAGGAGATTCGTTACGAGGGTTATGGTCCCGGTGGTACTGCCATCATTGTGGACTGCATGACGGACAACCGCAACCGTACTGCTTCCGAGGTGCGCCATGCGTTTACCAAGCATGGCGGTAATCTGGGTACGGATGGCTCTGTAGCCTATCTCTTCGAGAAAAAAGGCATCATCAGTTTCGCTCCCGGGGCAGATGAGGATGCCATCATGGAAGCGGCTCTGGAAGCCGGCGCCGATGATGTAGTGACCAATGATGATGGGAGTATCGATGTATTCACCAGCCCGGAAGAATTTTCCGACGTGAAACAGGGCATGGTCGATGCCGGGCAGACTCCGGATCACGCGGAAGTGAGCTTCGAAGCCACTACCAAGGCGGATATGGACAAGGAAGGCGCGGAAAAACTCATGCGCCTCATCGATGCACTGGAAGATCTGGATGATGTACAGGAAGTCTATTCCAATGCCGAGATCGCCGATGAAATCATGGAGTCCCTGGGCACTTGAGGATACTGGGCATCGATCCGGGTTCCCGGGTAACGGGATTTGGGGTCATCGATACCGATGGCCGTCACAGCCGTCACGTATGCAGCGGCTGTATTCGCACCACGAGCAAGGATTTTTCCGCCCGTCTGGGGGAAATCTTCAACGGTATCCGACAGGTGCTGGAAGATCATGCTCCGCAACAGGTTGCCGTGGAGCAGGTGTTTATGGCGGCCAACGCGTCCTCGGCGCTGAAGTTGGGGCATGCCCGGGGCGCGGCCATTACCGCCGCCGTGGTGGCGCAACTGCCGGTTCATGAATACACGCCTCGCGCCGTGAAGCTGGCCCTGGTGGGGACGGGCGCGGCAGAGAAAGAACAGGTACAGCACATGATACGTCTGATCCTTGGGCTGCAGCAGTCCATGGGGCTGGATGAGTCCGACGCCCTCGCTGTAGCGCTCTGCCATGCCCATACCCATGTCAATGCACAGAAATTGCGAGGCCGCTCATGATTGGTCTGCTGCGGGGCCGGGTACTGGTGAAACAGCCGCCTTCCCTGCTGCTGGAAGTCAATGGTGTGGGCTATGAACTGGAAGCGCCCATGTCCACTTTCTATGACCTGCCGGATGGGGATCAGGAAGTGGTGCTTTATACCCACATGATGGTTCGGGACGATGCCCACAGTCTGTTTGGTTTCATTCGGGAAAGTGACCGGACCCTGTTTCGTTCATTGCTCAAGGTGAACGGAGTAGGGGGCAAGATGGCGCTGGCCATACTCTCCGGCATGAGCACGGACGAGTTTTCCCTGTATGTGCAATCCGGAGATGTGAAAGCGCTTTGTCGCCTCCCTGGGGTAGGAAAGAAGACCGCCGAGCGACTGATCATGGAAATGCGTGATCGCCTGGACAAGACCGGGGCGGAAACCGCTGTCGTACCGCCCGCTGCCGGGGCAACATCCGGCCGGGCATCGGCTGACGGGGATGCGGTCAGCGCCCTGGTTGCCCTGGGATACAAGGCTACAGAGGCTGCGCGCATGGTGGCTGCGGTATTCGACAAGGACATGGACACGGAAACTGTCATCCGCCTGGCCCTGCAGGGAAAGGCCAAAGGGTAGAAGCACATGGACGAAGAAAGAATTATCGATCCCGCCGCCGGCATGGATGATGTCATGCTCGATCGCGCCATCCGGCCGCGTCTGCTCCAGGATTATGTAGGTCAGCCCGCGGTGAAGGAACAGATGGAGATCTTCATTCCTGCCGCTCGTCAGCGCGGTGAGGCGCTGGATCATGTGCTGATATTCGGTCCGCCGGGACTGGGCAAGACCACCCTTGCGCACATCATTGCCAATGAAATGCAGGTGCAACTGCACCAGACTTCCGGCCCGGTGCTGGAACGGGCGGGTGATCTTGCGGCGCTGCTCACCAATCTTCAGCCGCACGATGTATTGTTCGTGGACGAGATCCACCGCCTCAGTCCGGTAGTGGAAGAAGTCCTGTATCCGGCCATGGAGGATTACCAGCTCGACATCATGATCGGAGAAGGACCGGCGGCGCGCTCCATCAAGGTGGATCTGCCGCCCTTTACCCTGGTGGGGGCGACCACCAGGGCGGGCCTGCTTACCTCCCCCCTGCGTGATCGTTTTGGCATCGTACAGCGACTGGAGTTCTACAATCAGAAGGATCTGACGCATATCGTGCAGCGTTCGGCGGGCATACTGTCCATGGCCATCGACGAGCAAGGCGCGGGAGAAATTGCTCGCCGCTCCCGGGGCACGCCGCGTATCGCCAACCGTCTGCTGCGCAGGGTGCGTGACTATGCCCAGGTAAAAGGCGACGGAGAGATTACCCTTGCCATCGCTGATGCCGCCCTGTCCATGCTCAAGGTGGATGCCAATGGCATCGACCACATGGATCGGCGCCTGCTCATGACCGTGCTGGAGAAATTCGATGGCGGTCCGGTAGGCGTGGACAGCCTGGCGGCTGCCATTGGCGAGGAGCGCGGCACCATTGAGGACGTGCTCGAACCTTTCCTCATCCAGCAGGGATTTCTCATGCGCACCCCCAGGGGGCGGGTGGCCACTCGCCGGGCCTTCGAATATTTTGGTTTTACTCCCAGGCGGGAGACCGCTACTGACGATCTTTTTGGAGGCGAGGGGTGAACTATCGCTTTCCGGTTCGGGTCTATTACGAAGATACGGATGCCGCCGGTATCGTTTACTACGCCAATTATTTCCGTTTCATGGAGCGGGCGCGAACCGAATGGCTGCGGCATCTGGGATTTGAGCAGGATGTCCTGCGTGAAGAGCATGGCATCGTTTTTGTGGTGCGCAGCGCCGCGGCGGACTATCTGGCGCCAGCCCGCTTCAATGATCTGCTCTGGGTGACCGGCGAGGTTTGCGAGCACAGCCGTACCGCCATGAGCATCGCCCAGGATGTCTACCGCCAGGACGATGACGAGTTGCTGTGCCGGGGGAAGGTGGGCATCGTGTGCGTGAATATCGAATCTTTTCGTCCTTCCCCCATACCTGGAATCATCCTGGAGAAACTGAAAGATGCAGACTGAGCTTTCCTTCCTGCAGCTGGTGCTGGACGCCAGCCCTCTGGTACAGCTGGTCATGGCCAGTCTGCTGCTGGCCTCGGTGCTGTCCTGGACGGCCATCTTTGATCGCTCCCGCAGCTTGCGCAAGGCGCGCAAGGCGGCGGATGAATTCGAAGACAAGTTCTGGTCCGGCGGTGATCTGGGCAAGCTGTACCGGGGTCTGGATCGTTATCCTGACGAGATTCAGGGCATGGCCATGGTATTTCACGCCGGCTTCCGGGAATTTGCCCGGCTCAAGGATGCCTCCGGCATGGATCCCATGGCTGTGGTGGAGGGCGCAAGGCGCGCCATGCGCGTGGCCATGAGCCGGGAGATGGACTCCCTGGAGCGGCATCTTTCCTTCCTTGCCACGGTGGGTTCCACCAGTCCCTATGTCGGATTGTTCGGTACGGTCTGGGGCATCATGAACTCCTTTCATGCCCTGGGCAATGTCAAGCAGGCGACTTTGAATCTGGTGGCGCCGGGCATCGCCGAGGCGCTGATCGCTACCGCCATGGGACTGTTTGCCGCCATACCCGCGGTGGTGGCCTACAACAAGTATGCCGAGGCGGTACAGCGTCTTGAAAGCCGCTACGAGGATTTTGCCGAGGAATTCGCCAATATTCTGCAGCGCCAGGTGCATATGCTGGGCGGGGGCAAATAATGTCGCGCCGGGGCAGAAAACTCCGCCCCATGGGGGAAATCAATGTCGTGCCCTATATCGACGTGATGCTGGTGTTGCTCGTGATTTTCATGATTACCGCGCCCCTGCTGACCCAGGGGGTGAAGGTCGATCTGCCCCAGGCCGACGCCAAGCCCATGGATGAAGATGCAAAACGGCCTCTGGTGCTCAGTGTGGACAAGGAAGGAGCTTTTCACCTCACCTATGATGATGATCGCAGCCGGACCCTGGATGAAGAAGAACTGTTGCGCCAGGCATCGGCCATCATCGCCAACAATCCTGGCATTCCCGTTCTGGTGAAAGGTGACAAGGATGTGGACTATGGCCGAGTGGTGCGCGCCATGGTGTTGCTGCAGGATGCAGGCGCGCCAAACATCGGCTTGCTGACTGATCCCACTGAACCATAATGCTCGACGTGATTCGCCGCCATCCCCTGGCCTTTTTTCTGGCGGTGCTCATGCATCTGGCCATACTGGCCTTGATGGTGTTTGGCCTGGACTGGCTCAATCCCCCAAAACCGGTGAAACCGGCTGGACAGATTGTTCATGCAACATTGATGGACACCAGCCAGTTGCAGCGTGAGAAAGATGCCAGGGAAGCGCAGAAACGTCTGCAGGCGGAGCGGCTGCGCAAGCAGGAAGAGAAGAAGAAGGCAGAAGCGAGAAAGAAGAAAGAGGAAAAACGCCGGCTGGAGCAGGAGCGCAAACGCGAACAGGAAGCCAGGAAAAAAGCGGAACTGAAGCGCAAGGAAGAGCAACGCAAAAAGGCGCAAGCGGAGAAGAAGCGCAAGCTGGCGCTGAAGAAAAAGGAAGAGGAAAAAAAGAAAAAGGCGGAACTCGAACGCCAGCGCAAGCTCAAAGAAAAGAAGCGCAAGGAAGAGGAACGCCGCAAAGCCGAAGAAAAAAAGAAAGCCGAAGCAAAGAAAAAGGCCGAGGCGGAACGAAAAAGGAAAGAAGCCGCACGCAAAAAGGCGCAAGCGGAGAAGAAACGCAAGGCCCGCGAGGCAGCGGAACGAAAGGCCCGGGAAGCGGAAATGCAGGCCCAATGGGAAGCGGAACAGGCCGGACGGGAACGCGCCAGCGCCACCGCTGCGATCAAGCGCAAGGTACAGAACAACTGGCTGAGGCCGCCTTCCGCAGGCAAGCAGGGTTTGGAAGCCACGGTGCGGGTGCGGCTCAACGATAAAGGCTCCGTACTCCTGGTACAGGTGGTAAAATCCAGCGGCAATGCTGCTTTCGACCGTTCCGTGGTGACGGCGGTAAACAAGGCGGATCCGCTGCCCATGCCGAAAAATCCGCTGCTGATATCGGAATTCCGGGACTTTACTTTTATATTCAGGCCCACAAAATGAAAAAACTGTTTGTATTGCTGGCACTGCTGTTCGTTTTTTCCCAGGCGCAGGCCCGGCTGGTGATCGAAATCACCGAAGGCGTGGAAGGGGCTTTGCCCATTGCCGTGGTGCCCTTCAAATGGAATGGTGATCCGGCCCGGCCACCCTCTCAGGATATAGGCCGTATCGTGGCGGCCGACTTGCAGCGCAGCGGCTATTTCAAGACACTGCCGGAAAACCAGATGCTGGCGCAGCCCTCCACCATGGCAGAGGTGGATTTCCGCGACTGGCGTGCCCTGAAGCAGGAGAATCTGGTAATCGGCAGTATCGAAGCCAACGGCCCTGGTGGTTACAAGCTGCGTTTCCAGTTGTTCGATGTGTATCAGGAATCTCAGCTCATCGGTTACAACTTTACCACCACGGAAAAGGATCTGCGCGCCATCGCCCACCATATTGCCGATCTGGTGTATGAAACCCTTACCGGCACAAGGGGCGCGTTTGCCACCCGTATTGCCTATGTGGTATCCGAAGGAACGGTAGCATCACCGAGGGTGTCTCTGCGTATTGCCGATTCCGATGGATACAATGCCCAGACCATTGTTTCTTCCACGGAACCGCTGATGTCCCCGGCCTGGTCTCCGGACGGACGCAAGCTGGCCTACGTGTCCTTTGAAAATGGCCGGCCTTCCATCTGGATTCAGGAGGTATTTACCGGCAAGCGGGAAAAGATTACCAGCTTCAAGGGCATCAACGGCGCGCCTGCCTGGTCTCCGGATGGCCGTTACCTGGCCATGGCCTTGTCCAGGGACGGTAATCCGGATATCTATGTCATGGATCTGGCGCGCCGGAAGTTGCGCCGGCTGGTGCGTCACTGGGCCATAGAAACCGAGCCGTCCTGGTCACCGGATGGGCGCAAGTTGCTGTTCACCTCTGACCGGGGCGGTTCACCACAGATCTACCAGATTGCCGCAACCGGTGGAAATGTGCAGCGCCTCACTTTCGAAAACAAATATAATGCCAGGGCCTCCTATGCGCCGGACGGGAAATCCATTACTCTCATTACCAGGGTGGGCAGCCAGTACCGTATTGGGGTAATGGACCTGGCGACCGGTTCCATTACCGTGTTGACTGACGGCAAGCTGGATGAATCGCCCAGCTTTGCGCCCAATGGCAGCATGATTATCTATGCTACCCGGCATGGGGGCAAAGGTGTTCTGGCGGCAGTGTCCACCGATGGACGGGTGAAACAGCGACTGGCGCTACAATCTGGGGATGTACGGGATCCGGTGTGGTCCCCGTATTACAAGTAGGAGAAAATATTCATGAAAATTTTGAGAATACTGTTGTTGCCACTGGTAGTAGGCATGCTGGTACTGTCTGGCTGCAGTTCTACCGGAACCAAAGATGGCATGGAAGGTGGTGCCGGTTCGGGCATGGGTAGTGAAAGTGGTACCAGCACCAGCGCTGCAGGTGGTGCTGGCAAATGGACAGGATCGCCGTTGGATGATCCCAACAGCCCCTTGTATGAAAAAGTAATCTATTTCGATTTCGATACCGCTGAAATCCGCCCGGAATATGTGGATACCCTGCGTGCCCATGCCGAATATCTGGTGAACACCCCGGATGCCCGTCTGGTCATCGAGGGGCATTGTGATGAGCGTGGTTCCCGGGAATACAACATCGCCCTGGGGGAGCGCCGGGCCAATTCGGTCAAGCGCTTCCTCGAAGCCGAGGGAGTAAGTCCGGTGCAACTCGATACGGTAAGCTATGGAGAAGAGCGCCCGGTGAATCCCGGTCACAATGAGGCCGCCTGGGCGCAGAACCGCCGCGCAGAGCTGGTTTACCAGTAACCGCCTGGCGGGTATAACACCCATGACTGAAGACTTCGGAAGCCGCAGGCTTCCGGAGTCTTTTTCGAGCGGGAGTGGAGAATGAACAAGATTTCTGTACTGCTGTTGTCCAGCCTGTTGCTGGCCTATCCGGTGAGTCTTCTCGCGGGGAACGATGCGCTCGAGCAGCGTTTGCAGCGCCTCGAGCGGCGCGTAGGGCATATCACGGAATTGATGCTGGAGGTACAGGCTCTCAAACGCAGCAACCGGGAATTGCAGGGGCAGATCGAGGAACAGCAGCATGCCCTGGAGCGCCTGCGCAGGAAACAGCGGGAGTTGTATCTTGATCTGGACGAACGCATGAACCGGCTGCAGGGTGGGGCTGTTGCCGCACAGGCGCCGGCGGTGGATACGCCGGTGGATGATGCGGGGAGCAAACCCGGTACCGAAACCCATGCCCGGCCTGTACAGCCGTCTGCTGCCCAGGTCATTGGTGATGCTGCCCAGAATCCGGCTGCCATCCAGGCGGAGTATGACCAGGCCTATGCCTACCTGCATCCGTCCCGGCGCGAGTACAAGAAAGCCATTGCCGCCTTCCAGACCTTCCTGAAAAAATATCCGGCCAGCGACCTGGCCGACAATGCGCTGTACTGGCTGGGTGAGAGCTATTATGTCACCCAGGACAACGCCAATGCACTCAAGGCCTTCGAGCGTGTGCTGGCGGAATATCCGGCCAGCGACAAGGCGGCGGGGGCGCTGCTCAAGAAAGGCTATATTCTGGATGCCATGGGAAAACGCGCTGCGGCGCGCGATACCCTGCAGCAGGTACAGCGCCGTTACCCCGGTTCTGCTGCCGCAAGCATGGCCAAGGCGCGTCTGAAACACATGAAAAAATAGTGTCTCGCCTGCGTGTCAGCGAAATTTTTTATTCCCTGCAGGGGGAAAGCCGCAGCGTTGGCTGGCCTACGGTATTCGTGCGCCTTGTCGGCTGTCCCCTGCGCTGTGTCTATTGTGACACCGCCTATGCCTTCAAGGGTGGGGAGTGGATGGAGCGAGATGAAATCTGTCGCCGGGTCGGCGATTTTGATTGCCGGCATGTGACCGTAACCGGGGGAGAACCTCTGGCGCAGAAAGAAGTATTGCCCCTGCTTGTCAGTCTTTGTGATGCCGGGCATGAAACCTCCCTGGAAACCAGTGGAAGTCTGGACATTGCCGATGTCGACCCCCGCGTATCCATCGTCATGGATATCAAGACTCCCGGTTCCGGAGAAGAGCAGAAGAACCG
Source organism: Sedimenticola sp. (assembly GCA_026985055.1). Taxonomy (GTDB): domain Bacteria; phylum Pseudomonadota; class Gammaproteobacteria; order Chromatiales; family Chromatiaceae; genus Thiolapillus. The sequence goes on from JALSQZ010000061.1 coordinate 66,074, forward strand.
TTGGGAAAACCTTGCCCTGTTGCAAAAAAAGGATCAGATCAAGTTGGTCATCGCCGGCCGGGAAGACTATGAATGGGCCAGAGCGCAGCTCAAGGCGCATGGGTTGGCGGATATCACGCAAGTGCTGTTTTCTCCGGTACAGGGGCAGCTTGCGCCTGCTGATCTGGCAGACTGGATACTGCAGGATCGTCTGCCAGTGCGTTTTCAGCTGCAATTGCACAAGATTCTTTGGGGAGAGGAGCCGGGAAAATGACAGAAAATCGGGAAAAGGCGGTGGTATTGCTCTCCGGCGGTCTGGATTCCGCTACGGTTCTGGCCATTGCCCGGGAGCAGGGCTATGCCTGTCATGCCTTGAGTTTCGATTATGGCCAGCGGCATGATGCCGAATTGCTCGCATCGAAGCGGGTTGCACAGGCGCTTGGCGTGGTGGAGCACAAGATATTGTCCCTGGATCTGGGCAGCATAGGTGGCTCGGCGCTTACCGATATGTCCATCGATGTGCCCAATGAGGCTTCGGAAGGTATTCCGGTTACCTATGTTCCTGCCAGAAATACGGTTTTTCTCTCTCTGGCGTTGGGCTGGGCGGAAGTGCTGGAGGCCAGGAATATCTTTATTGGCGTGAATGCCGTGGATTATTCCGGTTATCCGGACTGTCGGCCGGAGTTCATACGGGCGTTTGAGCATCTTGCCAATCTGGCAACCAAAGCCGGCGTGGAAGGAGAAAGTTTCAGGATACAGGCGCCCCTGATTCAGATGAGCAAGGCGGAGATCATTCGTGCAGGCACGGCACTGGGGCTGGACTATGGGCTGACCCTGTCCTGCTATCAGGCGGATGAACAGGGGCGGGCCTGCGGAAATTGTGATTCCTGCCGGTTGCGGGCACAGGGATTCGAAGAGGCCGGTGTTGCGGATCCCACCCGATACCATTCCTGAAAAAATGCGTAAAAAAAGTATTTGAGAGAAGCCTTCTTCACTGTATAATGCGCGCTCCCTGGGTCGTTAGCTCAGTCGGTAGAGCAGTTGACTTTTAATCAATTGGTCGGGCGTTCGAATCGCCCACGACCCACCATATCCTGGAAAACCCGCTCCTTGTGAGCGGGTTTTCTTTTTTGGCGAGGCTCCCTGGAGGCTCCGGATGTTGCTTGCTTTGTTCCTCGCAGTCTCGCATGCAGGCAATTTCTGCTACGCTTTCAACCAATGTGGCATCCCTGAACCGCTCATGAACCGGCAGGCAGCTCGAAAAATCGGGATGCCCCGAAGAACAACCGTGTTCTTCAACGGGCTTCGAGCTGGCGGGTGCAGTTCAACGGGGCAAAGGGAAGATATGGACAGATATCGCTATGATGAAGACCAGCCGGGAGCAGACAGTTTTTCCCTGCCCGGGCTGTGGTTCAACGCCTCGGAAGTTCATGCCCTGCTGAGCATGGATATCCTTTGCTACGGGGCGGATGTGGAGGTGTTGGCTCCACCCCGGCTGAGAGAAAAGGTGAAAGCGGAGTTGCAAAAGGCCCTGGAGAACTATGGAGGGGCGGGATGAAGGTCAAGATGCCTGCCGAGGTCTGTTTTTCCTTGCCGGATTGGGTGGAGGACTATCTGGCGTCGTGCAAAAAAATCGCCCGAACCGATGAAGAGCGCATGTCTCTGGTCATACAAGCTGCCAGGCGCAACATTCTGGAGAAAAGCGGTGGCCCCTTTGCCGCGGCGGTTTTTGAATCACACAGCGGGCGACTGGTGGCATTGGGGGTGAATCGGGTGATTCCGGAAAATCTTTCCATGCTGCATGCGGAAATCGTGGCTTTCAGCCTGGCGCAACATCGCCTTGGAAACTATGATCTTGGCGCAAAGGATTTGCCTGGCCATGAACTGGTAACCTCTACGGAACCTTGCGCCATGTGCCTGGGCGCCACCTGCTGGTCAGGCGTTTCCCGGGTGGTTACGGCGTCGTCGGATCAGGATGCCCGCAGCATGGGATTCGACGAAGGCCCGAAACCCGGAAACTGGCAAAAGGAACTGGAGCAACGGGGAATAGAGGTGAGAACCGGGGTACTGCGGGACGAGGCTTTGGCGGTACTCAAAGCCTACCGGCAAGCGGGCGGGGTGATCTACAATTCCAGGGACGGTTTGCGCGCGCACAAGCCCTTGTAGCGCAAACTGCTTTCCCCCGGGAATCAGGCCGCGTACTTGTCGTCTCCACGCACTTTGCGCAGCATGGGGTAGAGATGTTCCACTTCGTCCTGGATACGATCAAGCACCATGTTGAACATGCCATCGGTAATGCGTGCGAACTCGTCATAGTCCGTGACCATGAGCTGCTGTTTTTTCATGTCACACCATTTTTTCACGAAATCGTTGAAGATGCGCTTGATCTCCTTGGAGCCTCCCATGAAACGGTTGGCAACCGTGGTTACCTGGTTGTCGGCGCTGGTAAGCATCTGGGTATAGAGTTTCTTGTCCGTGAGTTCCAGATGACCCTTGACCGCATCTACATAGCGGCAGAACAGTTCTGCGGTGATGTGGGAGTCACATAGCAGCCGGTCGGTGAGCAGCAGTCTGAGGGTATTGGTGAGTTCGGTAATATGATCGTTTTGCGCGTGGAGTTCGTCGTAGGTCAGCATGATTTTTCCTCGGCCTTCCCGTGTCCGTGTGTATCGGTGGTTGGAAGGCTCTACTTCAGGTTGATGATTATTTGGGAATCTCGAAAAATTCCATTCATGGAATTTTTCTCCTTGCTCACATTTTCAATCACTTGTGGTGATCGAAAATGGTGGGACATCCCTGTCCCACTCGGGCATCTCGATTTTTCGAGCTGCCCTATTGCAGCTGTTCCTGTAGCCAACCCCCTGGTGTTTGCTGCGTGATCTGCAGAAAACGCCCGTCACCCGCATGGTGGTGACAGTATCGGAAAAATATCTTGACGTGGTTGCTACGGAAACAACATCTGTTGTTATTGTTATCAATCTCTGATTTAACTCGGAGATTCCTTAACAGGCTGTTGAAAAACGCTATTTTTCAACAGCCTGCCAAGCCATACTTTGTTGCCGAGTTAATAACTATGCTCCCAATGCCTGGCGCAGTCAATACCGGAGTTGGCCCATGCAGGAATGGTGAAATCCCGTGGAAACATGCTATGGTTAGTGGAAGCTTGGGGCGCTGTCTGGCGCGCCACACAAGGTCAACAAAAACCAGGGGGTTACGACCATGAAAAATCTATTCGGATTGCTCTTTGCCACGGCCTTTGCACTGGGGGCCAATGGGGTTGTTGCACAGGAGTATGTCATCAAGTTTTCCCATGTGGTGGCGCCGGGAACGCCCAAGGGAAAGGCTGCGGAACTGTTCGCGAAAATGGTCAATGAACGCATGCAGGGAAAGGTGAAGGTGGAAGTGTTCCCCAATTCCCAGCTGTACAATGACAACAAGGTGATGGAAGCCATGCGTCTCAGTGACAGCAAGACCACCGGCATCATGGCGGCTCCCAGTCTGTCCAAATTCGTAAAGTTCTCCCGCACCATCCAGGCTTTTGACATTCCCTACCTGTTCAATGATATCGAGGATGTTCACAAGCTGGTGGATTCTCCCATCATGGAGAAGATGACCAAGCCTCTCGAGCGCAAGGGACTCAAGGCGATTTCCTTGTGGGACAACGGCATGAAGGTGTTTTCCATCCGTGGAGACAAGCCTTTGAAAAAGGTGCCGGATGATTTCAAGGGCAAGAAGTTCCGCATCCAGAGTTCTGAAGTGCATGCGGCCATGATCAAGGCGCTGGGTGGCGTACCGCAGAAACTGCCGTTCAAGGAAGTCTATCAGGCACTTTCCCAGGGCGTGGTGGATGGCCAGGAAAATGCCTGGTCCAATGTCTATTCCAAGAAATTCTATGAGGTGCAGGACTACATCACGGTGTCCAACCATTCCTACCTGGGGTACATGGTGGTGGTCAGCGCCGAATTCTGGAACAACCTGCCCGACGATATCCGCAAGGAGCTTACCGCCATCATGGCGGAGGCCACGGAGGCCAACCGTCGCTTTGCCGCGGAAGCCGACAAGGGTGATCGCGCAAAGATCGAAGCCGCAGGCAAGGCCAAGGTGGTTGAGCTGACGGCTGAAGAGCTGGCGCAATGGCGCAAGGCAGTGGCCGGTGTGGAAGGTCAGTTCAGCAGGCAGATCGGCAAGGATCTGCTGGCTGAGATTCACAAGCTTTTGGGGCACTGATTGCAGGGCAGATTTCTGCAGTGAATCTGGACAAGAGCCTGGAGGTTCTGGAAAAGTTCATCATTACTGTGGGACTGGCGACCGCCACTTTGCTGCTGTTTGCCAATGTGGTGGCCCGCTATGTGTTTCACAGCGGATTTACCTGGGTTCTGGAGCTGGTTCAGTACCTGTTCGCCTGGGTGGTGCTGGTGGGGGCGGCGCATGGTTTTCGTGCGGGTACTCATCTGGGCATTGACATCCTGGTGGAGAAATTTTCTCCCACCGTGCAAAAGCGTATTGCCCTGCTGGCAGTGTCTTTGTGTCTGTTGTTCGTGGGCCTGGTGTTCTGGTACTCCGTGCTATACACCATCCGTATTCACGCCTGGGGTGATCTCACCCTGGATTTACAGATTCCCCAGTGGATTCCCTATCTGGCCATTCCCGTGGGTCTGGGATTGATGTTCCTGCATCTGCTGCAGGTGGGCTGGGATATCCTGCAGGGCAGAACCCTGCGTATTCATGCCAATGAAGCAGCGGATGCCCTGAAACAGGTGGAGGATATCTGATGACGGCTTTGGCGCTGTTCATCGGTCTGCTGTTTCTGCTGCTCATCGGCGTGCCCATTGCCATCAGTCTGGGGTTGTCCAGCCTGCTGTTTACCCTGCTGGCGACGGACGATTCTCCCATCATCATCGCCCAGAAGCTGTTCGATACCATGGAACACACCACCTTGCTGGCGATTCCATTCTTTATTCTTTCCGCGCATTTTCTGACTACCGGCGGTGTGTCCCGGCGGCTGGTGGATTTTGCCAAGGCCGCCGTGGGCTGGATGCCGGGGGGACTGGCCATGGCCACGGTGGTGGCCTGCATGTTCTTTGCCGCCATCTCCGGCTCGTCCCCGGCGACGGTGGTAGCCATTGGCTCCATCATGATTCCGGGAATGATTGCCGCGGGATATGACAAACGCTTTGCCGTGGGGGTGGTGGCGACATCCGGCAGCATGGGAATCCTGATTCCGCCGTCCATTCCCATGATCGTGTATGCCGATGCGGTGGAAGAATCCGTGGGCAAGATGTTCATTGCCGGTATTTTGCCGGGCATCCTCATGGGCGTGTTCCTGATGACGGCTACCTGGGTTGCCGCCCGGCGCATGAACATACCCAGCGAGCCCTGGCTCGGATGGAAACATCTGTTCCGCTGCTTTGTGCGGGCTTTCTGGGGACTGTTGCTGATCTTCATCGTGGTGGGCGGTATTTATGGCGGCGTGTTCACGCCTACCGAAGCCGCTGCGGTGGCGGCGGTCTATTCCGCTTTCATTGCCCTGTTCGTACACAAGGACATGGGGTTTGCCAAGGTGCCGGAAGTAATGCTGGAAGCGGCAAAAATGACCTCCATGCTGTTGTTCATCATTGCCTGCGCCATGATCTTTGCCCATGTGCTTACCGAGGAGCGCATTCCCCAGGAACTGGCCCATTCCGTGCTTTCTTCGGATCCCCAGCCGTGGATGTTCCTGCTCATGGTGAACATCATTCTCTGGTTTGCCGGAGATTTCATGGAGCCATCGGCGATACTCCTGATTCTGGCGCCGCTGTTCCATCCCATTGCAACTTCCCTGGAAATCGACCCCATACATCTGGGCATTGTGATGACCACCAATATGGAAGTGGGCATGATCACGCCGCCCGTGGGGCTGAATCTGTATGTAGCCGCAGGTCTGTCCGGCATGAGCCTTGGGGAAGTGACCCGCGCGGCTCTGCCCTGGATGGGGGTGCTGATTCTGGCACTGCTGGTGATTACCTATGTGCCCTGGCTGAGTCTGGTTCTTGTGTCCCAGTTGTTCTGATACACTCTGTCCATGACCCTGAATGAACTGAAGTACATCGTCGCGGTTGCCCGGGCAAGACATTTCGGCAGGGCGGCGGAAGCCTGTTTTATCAGCCAGCCTACCTTGAGTGTCGCGGTGCGCAAGCTGGAGCGGGAGCTGGGCGTGGAGCTGTTCGAGCGGCGTCAGGGAGAGGTTACCGTCACTCCCGTGGGGGAGCAGGTGGTGGCCCAGGCCCAGCGGGTATTGGAAGAGGCCGGGGTCATCAGGGAGATCGTCGAGCATGGCCGGGATCAGCTGGCCGCTCCCCTGCGGATTGGCGCCATCTATACCATCGGTCCCTATCTGTTTCCGCATTTGATTTCCGAGTTGACCCAGCGTGCGCCGCAGATGCCCCTGGTCATCGAGGAGAACTACACCCATGTGCTGGCGGAAAAGCTCAAACAGGGAGAGGTGGATGCCATTCTCATTTCCCTGCCATTCCAGGAACATGGCATTCTGACCGTGCCTCTCTACGAAGAATACTTCGTCGCCCTGGTACCCGCTTCTCATCCTCTGAACGAGAAAGAGAAACTGAGTATCGAGGATATCAGCCAGGAGAAAGTGCTGTTGCTGGGGTCAGGACATTGTTTTCGGGATCAGGTTCTGGAGATCTGTCCGGACTGCATGCGCAAGCACAATCTGGCGGAAGGCAGCATGCTCGCCGACCTGGAAGGCAGTTCCCTGGAAACCATTCGCTACATGGTGGCCAGTGGCATGGGAGTAACCATTCTGCCTTGTTCCGCCGCGGGAGCAGACCGGTTTTCCCAGCGTCTGGTCAGCATCAAGCGTTTCAAGGATGTCAATCCCAGCCGTATCGTGGCCCTGGCCTGGCGCAAGAGCTTTCCCCGTCCCCAGGCCATTGATGTGCTCCGGCAGGCGGTCAATGCCAGCCAGCTCAGCTGTATCAAGCATTTGGACTGACAGGAAGATCATAGGTAATGCCTATCAAGGGCATTGCAACAAACAATTTCAGTTATCTTTCCTGATTCAACTATAGTTTCTTTCGAGGATGGCGAGACCATTCCGAAATGTAGAAACAGCGTCCGCATGAGATCTCCGGGCGTCTGTCTGTATGTTTCCCATTTCACCCAAAAAGGAGAACTGACATGTCACTGAAAGGTTCAAAAACCGAACAGCATCTGAAAGACGCCTTCGCCGGCGAATCCCAGGCCAACCGCCGTTATCTGTATTTCGCCGCCAAGGCGGATGTGGAAGGTTACAACGATGTGGCCGCGGTATTCCGTTCCACCGCCGAAGGCGAGACCGGCCACGCCCACGGTCATCTGGAATATCTGGAAGAAGTGGGTGATCCCGCGACCGGCCTGCCCATCGGCGGTACTTCCGACAACCTCAAGGCAGCTATCGCCGGTGAGACTCACGAGTACACCGACATGTATCCCGGCATGGCCAAGGATGCCCGCGATGAAGGCTTCGACGAGATTGCGGACTGGTTCGAGACCCTGGCCAAGGCCGAGCGTTCTCATGCCAACCGTTTCCAGAAGGCCCTGGACGCCCTGGACAGCTGATAGAAGTAGCAGTACCCGGGCCGGGAAACCGGCCCGGTTTCGAGGAGGAGACAGAAGATGAGCGAAAGACGCGAAGGCAGTCTGGAAGCGCCTACCCGGCACGCCCTGGACTGGCAGAATCCGGATTTCTACGATGAAGAAAAACTCCTGACAGAAATGGAACGGGTGTTCGATATCTGTCACGGATGCCGACGTTGCGTGAGCCTCTGTCATGCCTTTCCCACCCTGTTCGATCTGGTGGACGAATCCGACACCATGGAAGTCGATGGCGTGGACAAGAAAGACTACTGGAAGGTCGTGGATCACTGTTATCTGTGTGATCTGTGCTTTCTCACCAAATGCCCCTATGTGCCGCCCCACGAGTGGAATATCGATTTCCCTCACCTGATGCTCCAGGCCAAGGCGGTGCATTTCAAGAATCACGGCGCCAGGACCCGCGACAAGATCCTGTCCGCGACGGACACCGTACCCAAACTGGCGGGTATTCCCATCGTTGCCGGGGTGGTGAATGCCATGAACGGCAACGGCGGTTTCCGCAAACTGCTGGAAAAGACCCTGGGCGTGGATCAGGATGCGGTGATTCCCAAATACACCAGCAAGCCCCTGCGCAAGCGCATCCAGCCCAAACCCGATGCATCGGGAGAAGCTGTTGGCCGCACCACCGGCAAGGTTGCATTGTTTGCCACCTGTTATGGCAACAACAACCAGCCGGACATTGGCGAAGACCTGCTGGCCGTGTTCGAACACAATGGCATTCCCGTAACCATTGCCGAAAAGGAACGTTGCTGCGGCATGCCCAAGCTGGAACTGGGTGATCTGCAGGCCGTGGCCGAGGCGAAAGAAGTGAACATCCCGGCGTTGCTGAAAATGATCGACGCCGGCTGGGACATCGTCGCCCCCATTCCTTCCTGCGTGCTCATGTTCAAGCAGGAGCTGCCGTTGATGTTCCCCGATGATGAAGGGGTGCTCAAGGTGCGGGATCATATTTTCGATCCCTTCGAGTATCTTATGCTGCGCCACAAGGAAGGCAAGCTGAATACCGAATTCAAACAGCCGCTGGGCAAGCTGTCTTACCATGTCGCCTGTCACCAGCGGGTACAGCGCATCGGCATGAAGACTCGCGAGCTGCTGCAACTGATACCCGACACCGAGGTTCAGACCATCGAGCGCTGTTCCGGGCATGACGGCACCTACGCGGTAAAGGCCGAGTTTCATGCCATCTCCATGAAACTGGTGCGCCCGGTGGCAAACAAGGTCAGGCAGTTCGAACCGGATCATCTCACCAGCGATTGCGTAATGGCCGGTCATCATATCGCCCATGCCGTCGGCGATGGCCAGACAGCAGAGCACCCCATGAAACTCCTGCGCAAGGCCTACGGTATCTGAGTCAAAGAGAGAAGATCATGAGCAAACTGAAACGAGAAGACCTGATGAGCCTGGAAGAGTATGACCAGGCCCGCCCTGAGTTCCGCAAACAGGTGATGGCGCACAAGAAGAACCGCCTGGTGCGTCTCAACGAACATGCGGCCCTGTATTTCGAGGATCGCCTCACCATGCAGTATCAGATACAGGAAATGCTGCGCATAGAAAAAATCTTCGACGCTGCCGGGATTCAGGAGGAACTGGATGCCTATAACCCCCTGATTCCTGACGGAGGCAACTGGAAGGCCACTTTCATGCTGGAATATCCGGACGTGGAGGAACGCCGGAAGATGCTGGCCCGTCTGAAGGGCATTGAAGAAAAGGTTTGGGTGCGTATTGGTGACATGGACAAGGTCTATCCCGTTGCCAACGAAGACCTGGAGCGCACCACCGATGAAAAAACCTCCAGCGTGCATTTCATGCGTTTTGAACTGAGCGACCAAATGGTCGAGGCTGCGAGGCAGGGCGCCCCCATCAGCATGGGGATCGACCATGCTGAAATTGCTGTGGCCGTTTCTCCCATTGCCGCAGATACGGCAGCTTCACTGGTGAATGACCTGCAATAGGTTTTTTTCAGTTCCGGTTCCTTACCCAAAAATCCCCCAAAATTCTCCAGGAATTCCTGATTCTTTGACTATAATACGCTCTATCTGTCCAATGTTGGGGGGGGCACCTCAGGGGTAGCAGGGAAACGCCTGGAGTTGATCAACAGGCGAGTTTATGAACTATCGGGGTTTGACACGAGCAATCAGCAACTGATTTCTCGGAAGAACCGAAAAAAGGAGCTTGATTATGAAAAAACTGATTGTGCTTGCATCGTTTTTGTCTCTTTTTGCCTTCAATGCAATGGCTCATCAGGCAGAAATGAACAAAAATGATGGTCAAATGAAGGCGAATAAAATGGAAAAATGGATCCTCATGGAGGAGGTTTATCCTGAACCGCCGGAAAAAGCAATGGAGCTTGTGGACTGGTTCACCAAGGTTCGTATGCCTGATGTGGTTTCCAGAGAAGGATTCAAATCGGCAAAGCTCTATGAAGCCGGACTTCCGGAGGTGATTACCGGGAGAGGTAAATACATGGCGATGTATTTCATCGAAACAGACGATATCGAAAAGACGATGCAGCTTTGGCGTGAGAAAGAAGCCGAGGCGAAAGAGAAGGGGCGCATGACGGATCTGGCTGTATTTTTGTGGCGGGATGTTCTCTACAAGTTCATGACCGAACGCGACTCGGGAAAAAAGCTAAAGAAAAAAGAACACTGGATCGTTCTTACTGAAACCAACGCCGACCCAAAGCGTGTGGATGCCTATAACGACTGGTATAACAACATCCATCTTCCGGACGCTCTGGAGACCCCCGATTATGTGAGCGCGAGACGGTATTTCAGCGATGATGTACGGGACGGAAGAGGGAAATATTTCTCGGTATATGAGGTTGAAACCGATGATATGGATAAAACCATGGATTCAAGGAAAGCCTTGATCGCGAAGCAGTTCAAAGCCGGTCGTTCAAGTGACACCTATCGCCGTGTTTGGGGATTCACCCTCTATAAACTGATCGCGGAAGTGAAGTAAGGAGGCAATGGAAATGAAAATCTTTGCCATCACAATCGCTCTTGTCTTTGCTTTCACGGCAAACGCAACAGCACAGGAAGACAAGCTGGATGCACTGATCAAGGAAGATCAGAATCATCTCATCGAAATCTTCAAGGACATCCACAAGAACCCCGAGCTGGCGTTCATGGAGACAAGGACTTCCGGAATTGTCGCCAAGGAGCTGAAAAAGCTCGGCTATAAAGTCATTACCGGGATCGCCAAAACAGGCGTTGTCGGCATTCTCGAGAACGGGAAAGGTCCTGTAGTGATGTTTCGTGCCGATATGGATGCCAATGCCGTCAAGGAAGTAACGGGGCTGGACTATGCCAGTACAAAAACCGTCACACGAGAAAACGGCAAAAGCACTCCGGTGATGCATGCCTGCGGTCATGACGCGCACACCACCTGGCTGATCGGTATTGCCAGGGCGATGAAGGAGCTGAAGGATAGCTGGAAGGGCACGCTGATCCTGGTTGCGCAGCCGGCAGAGGAGACCATCGAAGGCGCCAGGGCCATGGTGGATGACGGCATGTACGAGAAAGGGGTGCCAAAGCCGGATTATCTGTTTGCGATGCACACCACCCCGCTTCCGACAGGTACGGTCAATCTCGAAAAGGGTCCCCATATGGCGGGTACCGACCAGATCGACGTCACGTTCAAGGGTATTGGTGGTCATGGCGCCATGCCGCATTTGACGAAAGACCCCATACTGATGGCCGCGGCGGCGATCGTCGACTACCAGTTCATCGTCAGTCGTGCAATCGACCCGCAAAACGCCGCGGTTCTGACAGTGGGCGCCGTACGGGCCGGCTCGGACAACAACGTCATCCCATCGGAAGCGCTGCTCAAGATCAACCTGAGATGGTTCAATGAGTCTGACAGAAAACTGATGGTTAACGGCATAAAGCGTATCAACAAATCCATAGCCATGGCATATGGCCTTCCCGAGAAGATGTATCCGACGATGAAATTCAAGGGCTGGTCTTTCCCTGTGGAAAATGACTCGGAACTGGTGGACAAGATCACGCCCGTGGTGATCAAGACGCTTGGAGAGAAAAGCATCCTGTCAGGTACGCCGCCCAACATGGGATCGGAAGACTTTCACCATCTGGTCATCAAGAATCCCAAGCACAAATATGTGTTCATGCATGTGGGTACGGCCAAGCCAAGTGATTTTGCAGCTGCCCAGAAAGAAGGCAAGCTGGTCCCTTACGCGAACCACAATCCGGATTACAAGGTCGATCTGGACGCAATTCCGCTGGGCGTCAAGCTTGGAACAAACGTCCTTTTGGAGCTCTTCAGGCAGTAACGACGCAAGGGCATCTTGAAAAATCGGAATGCCTGTACGGGACAGGGATGTCCCGGCATCAATCTATGCCATCCTCAGGACGTCAGACAAAAGTCAGAACGCGGCGCGCTTCGCAGGCAAGGGTTGTTCCCTTGGCAAGAGCCGGAACGTGGAGCTGACATTTTCTTGAAGCCCCTAACGGATTGACCAATCAAGCTGAACACAATATAGATTGTTGCCGAGTTAATAAATATTGTGTCCCCAGAATTCCACAGGCCTGGCCGCCAGATTGCGCCCCCTTCTCCCCCAACGCAGGGAGAAGGGGAGTTGCAGCAGCAACTACCTACTTCGGCATTTGCGGAGATTCCACCTTGTGGATGGCCGGGTCGAATTCCTCGATCTTGTCCAGCAGGGCGGCGGCGCGGGTCATGCGGGCCTTGACTGTTTCTCTGTCCAGTCCCTGCATGGCGGCGAAGCGGGCCAGGGCGGTGTAGCGTCCCAGTTCGGGATTGTCCGCGATGGCCTTGCGGTGATCGGCCATGGAGGGGATGCGGGCTTCCTCGGTCTTCTTCTGCACCACGGTGGTGTCCTCGAAGCCGATGCGCAGGCCATAGACGATGTAGTCGAATTCCACATTGTCGGGGTAGCCGGAAGGTGATTTTACCACCAGTTCCGTGGTGCTCTTTTCCGCGACATACAAAGGAGCCCAGCCGTTCACCGGGGTCAAATGCGCTGTCAGACCAATATCCGGATTGGTGACCCACTTGAAGGTTTCACCCAGGGGAATGCGCGCCTCGCCGTTCACCAGCCTGGCGCTGCCCCGGGTATAGGTGGCCACTTCGTCGCCTTCGGGTGCGCTATAGACGATTACTTCATCCGTGTTTTCCGGGTGGTTTTGGACAAACGACATGTTGCCATTGCCATAGATCTTGTAGGTGGAGTAGCCCACGGAGGCCCAGCCGGAACTGTTTGAGTCTCTGAATTCACCGCCACTGGTGTTGCCATAAGCAATAATACCTTTATTATCATACGCAACCTTGGCTGTGACGGTTCCATCTGCTGCGCTCAGGTTGTGGAAATAACCTCCATAATTGTTGCCCGCAGCATCTATTCCGCCTTCCATCACCGCTACCCATGCATAGCTATCTTGCCCATCGTGTTCAAAATATCCACCAGAAGTGTCGCCATAAGCTGAAATTCCCGTGCCGAAGTGCCCCGCGATGTAGGTATGATTGGCACTACTATCGATGTCTTGGAAGTAACCACCTGCAGCATTGCCAAAGGCGCGGATCCCATAGTCACCATTGCCCACATAGGCATAGCCGCTGTCATCAGCATCGGAAAACATACCGCCTGTGTAATTGCCATAGCTGGCGATCCCCAAGTCGCCGTAGCCCACAAGGGCATAGCTGTGGTTGGTACGATCCTCGAAATAACCGCCCGCGTAATTGCCATAGGCTTCAATGCCATAGCCATAGCTGTTGATGTTGGTCACCTGAATCAACCCCTGCTTGTCACCGGAGGCGCCCGCGCTGCCAAGCAACACCAGCGGCACATCCACATTCAAAGTGACGTCTCCACTGGCGCCGCCGCCATTGAGACCGGTGCCGGCAGTGACGGCGGTGATATCTCCCCCGGCATTGTCATCGGTTTCACAGGTAACGGTTCCGTCGGCGCCAATGGCGCGGATGCTGCTGCCGGCGGTACAACTGCTGCTTACCCGGCGTTGCAGATAAGTGGTATCGGCGCTCAGGGTCACATCCCCACT
>JALSQZ010000062.1 GCA_026985055.1 Sedimenticola sp.
TACTTATTGGCATGGATGTCGGTTATATCAAGCCAGCGCAAGGACGCCAATGGGCGCAAGAAGCAAAGGAAATATCAGCCATGCTGGGTGGTTTGATAAATGAGAAAAGGAGAAAAGGGGTCAGTACCCTTAACAAGAAAGAAAAGGAGGGCAGACCCTGTTTGATCTAGTTGCTAGGTACCAGGTACTAGCCCGAATATTTCACCAGAACGCGCAAAATGTGGGTTTTTTACCCTGAATTACAGCCTGTTGCTGTGACGATTATGCTGGATACAGTTTGTACCTGTCATGCTATCCGGTTTTTCCCGGGATCTTTTCACCCAGCTTGCCCGAACGCCCTGCAAGTCGATGAATAACATCGACTTTTGACCGTTCGAACAATCTGGGCAAAAATCTCTCCGGGAAAATTCCGGATTCCGGTGCAATATTCGGGTTAACATTTTGCAGGAATGCCAAATTACGGACATTGATTCATGACAAAAGCTGCTTCAGGCGAGCGCCGGGAATGCACGCTGCGGGGCAGAAGGCAATGGCTGGGCGCCATGTTGCTGGTGCTGACCCTGTTGCTGCCGGCGTTCCTGCTCTCTCCTGCCATCCCCCGGGATGACTGGCCTCTGGTATTGTGGTGGAGTTTGAGTCTGTCTGCGAGCAAGTACGGGCTGGTTTGGGTTGCCCTGCTGTTCTCTGTGCTGTTTACGCGATCTGCCGGTAAGTTGCTCAGGTTGTTGTTGCCGCTGTTGCTGATCGCCGGATCCGGCGCATGGGTGAATGAGCACTTGATCAAGCCCGCGGTCGCCCAGCCCAGACCCAATATCCAGTTCATGGCATCCGCGGCAGCAGGATTCGCCATTCCGGAAGGCGTGGATGCCTTCTACGCTTTGCCGGACAAGGCGAGCCGCAGCCAACGGTTGAAGGCTGTCTGGCAAGACGGTTCCCTGTCCATGCCGAAACTGTTGCGCGATCACTGGACGGAAGAAACCGGGTTCTCTTTCCCTTCCGGACATGCTTTTGCCGCGACGGTTCTGGTTGCCTGGTTGTCCCTGTGGGTTGTCTGTGCCCGGCGACGCTTGTGGCTGTTGCCTCTGCTCTGGGGGTGGATGCTGGCGGTCTGTTATTCCCGTATTGAACTGGGCGTGCATCGCCCGGAAGACATTCTGGCGGGCGCGGTGGAAGGCTTGTTGCTGGTCATGTTGTCACAATGGTTGTTTCGGCGTTGGTTGTACAACAGCGCGTGAGCGGTTATTCCTTGATCGCCATGGCCACGGTATAACTCTTGCCCTGCTTGATTTTCTTGTGATTGCCGAACACTTCCCTGAAGCTGCGCGCAATGAACTGACGCAGGCCGGAAATAACGACCACATAGAAACGACCGCCAGGCTCCAGGCGTTCCATGATGTCGTTGAAAAACAGGTAATAATGTTCCTTGCCGGTCTTGGCCGGGAGGTTGGTGACGGCCAGGGTGAAACGCTGCTCCGCGGGAACCTGATCCAGTCCGTTGGAAAGAAAGATGTCCACGTTGCTGATGCCGTTGAGCCGGGCATTCTTGCGAG
This sequence comes from Sedimenticola sp., assembly GCA_026985055.1. Classification (GTDB taxonomy): domain Bacteria; phylum Pseudomonadota; class Gammaproteobacteria; order Chromatiales; family Chromatiaceae; genus Thiolapillus. Next base: position 1,551 of record JALSQZ010000062.1, read on the forward strand.
CATATTCGATGGCGACGAAATCCTTGTCCACCAGGGTGCAATGTCCCCGGGGGGCGCTTTTGGCAATGGCCAGGCCCAGGGGGCCGTAGCCGCATCCGAGATCGATGGCCCGTTCGTCGGGTTGCACTTCCAGGTATTTCAACAGCAGCCGGGTGCCGGCATCGATGGCTTTGGGCGAGAACAGTCCCCAGGTTGTGTGAAAGGTCATGGGCTGTTCCAGGAGTTCGTCCTGAATGATGAGATCCTGACGCAGTTTGTCCAGATCCGGTGTTTTGTGAGTCATGGCTTAAGGTTTCCGCACACGGGGCAATGAGGATCGGCCTTGAGTTTCAGGCTGCGTATTTGCATGTTCAGTCCGTCCACGAGCAGCAGACGGCCGCTGAGGGGTTCGCCGGCGCCGGTCAGCAACTTGAGCGCTTCGGTGGCCTGAATGCTGCCTATGATGCCGGCTACCGGGGCAAGTATGCCGTTGTTGGCGCAGCTCTCGTCCAGGTTGCCGCTGTCACCGTACAGGTTGCCGCTGTCACCGTACAGGCAGTGGTAACAGGGGGCGCCGGGCCGATCGCCAAATACCGCGACCTGTCCTTCCCAGCGGATGGCGGAACCGGATACCAGGGGCTTGGAATGGGCGACACAGGCGCGATTGATGGCGAAGCGGCTGGTGAAATTGTCGGTACAGTCGAGAACCAGATCCACCTCGGACAGGAGCTGCGCCAGTTGTTCGTCGTCCAGCCGGGATTCGATCAGGCGGGTCTTGCAGTCCGGGTTCAGTTCACGGATCATTTTTGCTGCGGAGCGTGCCTTGGGCTGATCCAGCTGATCCCGGGTATGAATGATCTGTCGTTGCAGATTGCTCAGATCCACATGGTCGAAATCCGCGAGCAGCAGTTCTCCGACGCCGGCTACCGCCAGATACATGCCAACGGGTGATCCCAGGCCGCCCAGCCCCACGATCAGCACCCGTGCGTCGAGGAGACGCTGTTGTCCCGGAACATCGATCTGGGGCAGCATGATCTGGCGACTGTACTGCAGCAGTTGTTCGTCGTTCATGAGCTGGGAGGATAGCACCCGAGGGTGACTCTGTCCTGCCCGCCCAGATCCCGCCGCGTGAGCACGCGGGTGAATCCGGCCTTGGTGAACAGCTTGCGTACCGCCCGCCCCTGATCGAAACCATGTTCCACGAGCAGCCATCCCGCCGGTAACAGATGGGCCGGGGCAGCGCTGATGATGGTGCGCAGATCGGCAAGGCCATCGCTGCCTGCGCCAAGGGCTTGCGGGGGTTCCCAGGGCAGGCCGTCCTCTAGCAGGTGAGGGTCATCCGCCGCCACATAGGGGGGGTTGCTGAGTATAAGCTGGTATTTGTGGCCGTGCGGAACTGCTTCATACCAGTGGCCCTGGGCGAGACGGATATTGCTTCTCCCTTGTTTCAGTATGTTTTTCCGTGCGATATCCAGGGCGGCGCTGCTGATGTCCGTGGCGGTGATCGTCCAGTCCGGCCTTTCTCCCCCAAGGGCGATGGCAATGGCGCCGCTGCCGGTGCCAAGTTCCAGGATCCGGGTTTGGTCTGGCAGACCAAGCTCCAGGGCTTGTGCCACGAGCAATTCAGTTTCCGGCCGGGGGATGAGCACATCCGGGCTCACTTCCAGTTCCACAGACCAGAACTCCTTGCGCCCGGTGAGATAGGCCAGGGGTTCTCCCTGTTGGCGGCGTTTCAGGAGTTGCTCGTATTGGCGCAACTCGGAAGGCTGCAGCTGGTATTCGGGCCAGGCAAGCAGCCAGCTGCGATCCTTGTCCAGTACATGAGCCAGCAGCAGCGGCGCGTCTTCCAGAGCCGCTTCCCTGGCCTGGGAGAGCAATTCGGCGACGCTGCTCACTGCCCGGACAGTTCGGCCAGTTGCTCGGCCTGGTATTCCTGCATCAGGGGATCGATGATCTGGTCGAGACTGCCAGCCATGATCTCGTCCAGCTTGTACAGGGTAAGATTGATGCGGTGATCCGTGACCCGGTTCTGAGGAAAGTTGTAGGTGCGGATACGCTCGGAACGGTCGCCGCTACCTACCTGTAGCTTGCGCTCGGCGGCCTGGGCCTGATTCTGTTGTTCCTGGGCTGATGAGAGCAGACGCGCCTGCAGCAGAGACAGGGCACGCGCCTTGTTCTTGTGCTGGGATCGCTCATCCTGGCATTCCACCACCATGCCGGAGGGCAGGTGGGTGATGCGCACCGCCGAATCGGTCTTGTTTACATGCTGGCCGCCGGCGCCGGAGGCGCGGTAGGTGTCTATGCGCAGCTCGCTGCTATCGATTTCCACTGCATCCACGGCTTCTGCCTCGGGAAGAATGGCCACGGTCACTGCTGAAGTGTGGATGCGGCCCTGGGATTCCGTCTCGGGGACGCGCTGCACCCGATGGGCGCCGGACTCGAATTTCAGGCGCGAATACACGCCCTGGCCGATGATGCGTGTTACCACTTCCTTGTAACCGCCATGTTCACCGGGGCTTTCACTGATCATCTCGGTGCGCCAGCCCTTGTGCTCGGCATAGCGCAGATACGCCTTGAGCAGATCGCCGGCAAAAAGGGCAGCCTCGGCACCGCCGGTACCTGCGCGAATCTCGAGAAAAATGTTGCGTTCGTCATTGGGGTCTTTCGGCAGCAACAGTTTCTGCAGCTCGGGTTCCAGTGATTGCTGTTCGTTTCTTGCGTCCTGCAAGGATTCCCTTGCCAGTTCCGCCATTTCCGGGTCGGCGAGCATTTCTTCGGCGGCACGGATTTCTTCTTCACTGTCCAGATAACGCCGGTAGCATTGGCTGACCGGTTCGAGCTGGGCGTATTCGCGGCTCAGGTCGCGATAGCGATTCTGGTCATTCTGAACTTCGGGATCGGACAACAGAGCTGTGATTTCCTCGAACCGATCCTGGATCTGTTCGAGTTTGCTGCGAATGCTGTCCTTCATTTGTCGAGCTGGAACAGGGTGGTGGCGGCTTCCAGTAAATCCCGCTGCCCGTTGGAACCTGCTTCGCGCAGCTGGGAGCTGGGGGTGTGCAGGAGCTTGTTGGTCAGGGTGTTGGCGAGAAATTCCAGTGCCTGCTCCGCAGGGGTGCCGTTGTCCAGCATGCGCAGTGCTTTCTGCAGCGTCTCTTCCTTGATTCGATTGGCTCGTCCGCGATAGGTCTGAATCATTTCCACCGCATCCAGGGAACGCAGCCAGGCGATGAATTCGCTAGTGCGCAGTTCGATGATTTCGGCGGCCTGCTCGGCGGCCTGCTGGCGTGATTTGAGGTTTTCCTGGATGACTTCTTCGAGATCATCGACGGTGTACAGGTACACGTCCCGCAGTTCCCGCACTTCCGCCTCGATGTCTCTGGGAACAGCGATATCCACCATGAACATGGGTTGGTGGCGGCGCTGCTTCAACGCGCTTTCCACCGCGCCCTTGCCCAGAACCGGAACGGGGCTGGCGGTGGAGGATATGATGATGTCGGCTTCTGCCAGATGGGTGGGGATTTCGGTCAGGCCGATGGCGTATCCGCCAAACTGTTCGGCCAGTTCGTGGGCCTTGGCCACAGTGCGGTTGGCAACGATGATGCGTCCGATGTTCTGCTGCTGCAAATGCCGGGCGGTAAGTTCTATGGTTTCACCGGCGCCGATGAGCAGGGCAGTCTGTTCGGACAAATCAGAAAAAATCTGCCGGGACAGGCTTACCGCGGCAAAGGCCACGGATACCGGGCTGTCGCCAATGGCGGTGTCCGTACGTACCTGCTTGGCTGCTGAAAAGCTGTGTTGAAACATGCGCCCGAGTATTTTTCCCAGGGTTCCCGCGTCCGAAGCGGTCTGCCAGGCGGATTTCACCTGACCAAGAATCTGCGGTTCGCCCAGCACCAGGGAATTCAGTCCGCTGGCCACGCGCAGCAGATGTTCCACCGCCTTTTGCTCCTGGTGCAGATACAGATAGGTGCAAAGGTTTTCGGTTTCCAGTCCGTGGAAGTCGGCCAGCCAGGCCTGTAGGCGGTCGGGATCCAGGTCGCCACCATAGCAATACACTTCCGTGCGGTTGCAGGTGGACAGGATCACGGCTTCACTGGCGCCAGCCGACTCCGTGAGGCTGCGCAAGGCGCCAACGATGATGTCCGGGCCGAAAGTGATGCGCTCACGGATATCGACAGGGGCTGTAGTGTGATTTAAACCCAGAACGAGAAGCGTCATGCTGGTCTGCAGTGCAGATTCCGCCAATATGAGTCAAGGTAGCAAATTTTGTGCTATTGGTTGACTGAATGCAAGTCGCAATGCGGGAGAGTGCTCGAGTATTGCAGTAGAAAATGGCTAAGAAAATGGCTATTTGGTATATCAGCATATGCTTGCATAGCATAAACCAGAAAAAATTTCATTGAAAAACAGTGGCAAGTTTTGTCTTTTTGGTTAATAATCCACAGCAAGCTGGGATTGTTGTCGGATACTTGTCCGTCAATCGGGCGTGGAAACCGGGGAAATATCCTGTGGTCCGCGCAGCACAGGTATGGTGCCGCCAGAAGAAGGCAAAAATAAATATAAATACTTCAAAGTTCGAAGTGGGGGAGTGGTGCCTATGAGAAGTTTTCAAACCGGCCTTATAGCTGCTGTATCAGGATTATTGCTGTCTTGCGATATCGCATTCGCGGGTGTTACGCCGCAGCTGCCTTACCCGGAAGGAACGCCCTCTGCCCGGGAGATCATCGAGCAGGTCTATTTCGTAAATCACTTCTATGCGCTGAAAAATTTTGGCATAACAAAAAAGGGGCGAAAGATTACGGTGCTGATCAGCAGGGCCAAGGGGAAGCGGCCTACAACCAATACGCTGGAACGGTATCTCAACAATGATTACGAAGACGACCCGGTTATTCGGGCCAAGGATCTCGCTATTTTCCGTTCCGGCAAGCTGCGCGGCACCGGTATTCTGATCACGGATTTCGATGACGACGCCAAGGGGCAATCCTACATGATCTGGTTGCCGGCGTTGCGCAAGATCCGGCGGTTTGCCCAGCCGGCCCAGGATGATTCCTGGGGAGGTCTGGACTTTACTTTTGGCGATGTGGTGTTGCGCAAGCCGGAAAACGAGACCCACGAATACCTTGGCAAAGAGATTTTCCAAGGCTGTCTCGAAGGAATGGATATTCCGAAAAAGCATCAGAACCGCTATACCCGCAGGCTGGCAAAGAAATCCTGTGCGCCCAAGGGAAAGGAAGTCTACAAGGTGAAGAGCACCACCAGGTTCAAGAACTGGTGGTATGACTACCGGATCAGTTATGTGGATACGTCCACATTTGCGGATTATCGTACCGAATACTATAAAAACGGCAAAAAGATACGATTCATCGACCGGGACTGGCGCAGTCTGGGTCTGGATGATCCCAGAGCCCTGGCATGGGGCTACTGGTACGGGAAAAATTTTGAAACCGGCCACGAGAGCTGGGCTGTAATCCCAAAGGAGGTTATCAAGTATAACGCCAACTTCAAGAAATCCCTTTGGTCTGAGCGCACTCTGCGCAAGATCAAGCGCTGATGTTCGTCGATGGTGTTTTTTCCGTTGCCTGGTCTTGCAAGGGAATCTCGATTTTTCGAGATGCCCCCGTAATTGAGATTCGGGCAGTTTGTGTTTGAGAGTGGGGCCCCTTGTCCGGCAAGGGGATTCTGGAAAAATTATTGTATTGCAAGGAAATGAAATTGATGAAGAAAAAGATTACAAGCAGTATTGTTGCAGCCACCCTGGTTGCGAGTATGAATGTCCTGGCGGGCGTACCCAAGGATCTGCCATATCCCAGCGGTGATGTCACTGCGGATCAGGTTGCTGAGCAGGTATATTTCGTTAATCACTTCTATGCCATGAAGAATTATGCCATCGTAAAGAAAGGCAAGAAGATCACGACCCTGATTCTCAAGGGCAAGGGTGAAAAACCGACGACCATTACCCTGGAGCGTTTCCTCAACAACAACTACAGCGATGGCGTGATTCAGGCAAAGGATCTGGCCATTTTCCGTTCCGGGAAACTGCGTGGCACCGGCATGCTGATTACCGACTATGTTGATGATGCCAAGTCTCAGTCTTACATGATCTGGCTTCCGGCATTGCGCAAGATCCGTCGTTTTGCCCAGCCTGCCCATGATGATGCCTGGGGTGGCAGTGATTTCACCTTTGGCGACGTAACCCTGCGCAAGCCCATGCATGAAACCCATGAGCTGCTCGGCAAGGAAACCTTCAATGATTGCCTGGGTGCTATCGACATTCCGGAGAATCAGCGTGGTCGTTATACCCGCAATCTCCCGGCCGCCGCCTGTCAACACAAGGGCAAGGAAGTTTACAAGCTGAAAAGCACCACCAAGTTCCAGAACTGGTGGTATGACTATCGCATCAGCTATGTGGATGCAAAAACCTTTGCCGACTATCGCACCGAGTATTTCAAGAATGACCAAAAGATCAAGGTGATCGATCGTAACTGGGTGGATGCTCCCCTGGACGATCCGCGCGCCCAGTTCTGGGGTTACTGGTACGGCAAGACCCTGGCTACCGGACACGAGACCTGGGCTATCATCCCGGATGGCGCAAGTGTCGCCAATGGTGATTTCAAGGACAAGCTCTGGTCTGAGCAGACCCTGCGTAAAATCAAGCGTTGATTCTGAAACAAATAACATCCAGTGGTATGGCCGTCCGGGTCATGCCTGTACACGGAGAGAGTAAAATGTATAAACGTTCATCCCTACACCTGGCCATACTTGCGGCCATTTCATTGCCTGCCACGGCGAATGCGGGGTTTTTCGAAGATATCGAGGTCAATGGTTTTCTGAAGAATGAAACCGCCATTTTTCTCAATGACGGCCAGGTAACCGGCGAAGCTCGCAATATGCTGGACAACCGGGGCCACGATGCTGGCGACCTGCTGAAATTCGAAAACTCGGCCCGATTTTTTATCAACGGTCTGCTGGGAGAAAATGGCAGCTGGCACCTGGATCTCAATATCGTCTGTGATTCCGAGGGTGTAAATTCAGATTACAAATGCCACGAGAGCTATACCCAGAATGACTGGCTGCGCGAGCTCTACTTTGATTACTCGCTTTCGGACTGGAATATCCGGTTCGGCAAGCAGCAGGTAGTCTGGGGTACCGCAGATGGTATCAAGTTGCTGGATATCATCAATCCCACGGATTTCCGTGAGATGGCGCAGAATTCCATGGAGGACTCCCGTATTCCCATCTGGATGCTCAATGTGGAGCGTAATGTCGGGGAAACCGGTAACATCCAGTTCATTGTTTCGGAGAATCGCAAGAATGCCATTCCCGGTTTGAACCGCGATGGCGATTCCGGACATCCTTTCATCATGAAAGGGGTGGATTCCATTACCGGCGATGTCAATGGTTTCCTCAATGTAACGCCGGCGCTGGCAAGCGTGGCGGGCAGTTTCAATGGCGCGGCCATGGGCGGCATGTTTACCGGCAACATCAACTTGGCGGGGCTGTTGCCTTTTGCCGGCTTGACTGTTGATGGTTTCGCCAGTACGCCTGTCGTTTATGGTTTCCCCTGTCCTCCCACAGGTTGTGATGGCACCCAGACTCCGGTTCCCTTTGGTCCTGGTTACATTGTCCTGAACAATATTGCGCAAAATGGCCTGTATCCGGGCGATCCCAATGCCAACAACAATGAAACCAACCTGATGGACGTGAATGGTCCCCAGGTTACCCAGGTGACATGGGATCCGTCCAATCCGAAGTCCGCATTCGAATATATGCCCAACGCGACCTTTGCGACCTTCAATACTTTCACCAATGTGAATTTCACCCCACAAGGGCCGGTGTTTACTGGAGCTGAGACCAAGTATGTCGTCGATGAGCCCGATCCGGAGCGGGTCAATGCCGGTCTGCGCTATCGGGGATCGCTGGACAATGGTCTGAATTTCGGTATCAACTACTTCTATCACTACAGCGCCAATCCGGAGATCAACTTGAGCTGGCGGGATGCGGTCACGGGTGAAAAACTGGAGGTATTGCGGGCTCGTGGCATGGTTGTGGGTACTGATCCAAATGGCAATCCCGTGGTCATGCCCAATCCTGGCGATACCCTGGCCGCCAATGAGGTGGGCAATAATGCCATGACCAGTCTCGATGCCATGCCCACCATTTTGCTGATGAACGGCGCCGGTCAGTTCTACGGTGCTTTCGATCCCACCACGGGCATGCCCAATGCCAATCAGAACGGCGTGTACATGGAGATGCAGGAAACACGTTCCAGAGTCAACAGTTTCGGCGGTTCCATGGATTACGGCACGCAGCTTGGCAGCCTGCCTGTAGTGTTCCGTGCAGAAGTGCTGTATGACAAAGGTGAGAAGCAACCGGTCATCGACAAGCGCTTGCTGGGCATCGGCGACCTTACCAGCTCACTGACCATGGAAGACATGGACAAGTTCAGCTATGTGATCGGCGTCGATGTCACGGTGCTGACCAACATGCTCGTCAGCGGCCAGTTTATTCAGCAGAACAATCTGGATTTCATCGATGACAAGCGTACCTGTACTACGCAGGCCGGTAACAGCTATGACTGTTCACGTTACACGGGCGATTTCTCCACCCTGCATCTGACGAATGGCATGAACAAGGGATGGGAGCATAAGGAATTCTATTCCCTGTTCCTTTCCAAGCCGTTTGGTGAGGGACAGTTGGGGCGCTGGAACAACATCGTCATGTATGAAGATGGTGGCGGCTTCTGGGATCGTTTCGACGTAGAGTATTCTTTCACCGACGAGTTTATCGGTTCTGCCGAACTGAACTTCTACTGGGGTGATGAGGATACGACTTTTGGACAGTTCAAGAACTCGTCCAATGCCCAGATCGGCCTCAAGTACATCTGGGAATGATGTAACAGCACCATTTGATTTATGGGATCAGGGCCAGGCAGCTTTGGAAAGAGCTTGCCTGGCCCCCTGTTTGCAGTCTGGGTTTGCGGACGCAACAACCTCGTAATAATGGAAACCGTATTACTGCAAACAGACGGTGTTCTTTAGAGTTTCGCATTGAAATCCTGAATCGGACCGGTTCAGAGTCATAATAAATTATTAGCAGCATATCGGGAGTTCCTCATGGGAGAGCAGGCAAAAAACCGCGGCATGGCGGAAAGATACGCGGACTTCGTATTGAAGAACCGTATGGTGATCATCTTTCTGTTGATCATTGGCACCATCATCGGCGCCTTGTACATTCCCAAGCTGGATATCCGCAATGACCCGGATACGCTTTTGCCTCCCACCAATCGTTATGTGGCGACGAATCTCTATGCCGAACACAATTTTGGCATGGGGAATCTGATGGTCTTTTCCCTACGGGTCAAGGAAGGGGATATCTATCAGGCCTGGTTTGTCAACAAAATACAGGAATTACACCGGAAATTGGTGGATCTTCCGACTTCCCGCAAAGCCAACTTTATCGATTTTGCGGCCCAGAAAATCAAGTACATGAACAGCAGTCCTGAAGACGGACTGGTATTCAAGCGGCTGATTCCTACTTCAGGTATTAGCAGTGATCCGGCGGAAGCAAAAAAGCAGCTTGATTTTCTCAAGGAAGGAATCAAGACCAATCCGGTCATGGCGCCGATGCTGGTGGCCATGTTCGACAAGGATGGCAAGCGTTGCGCTTACGAAGATTATTACAAGGAAGAATGCGTGGCCAAGGCGGCGTACATCATTGCTGATTATTCAGATGATGTGAAGGAAATCTATCTTCCCTGGGTGGAAAGCGTACGCGATCTCATGGATGAAGTCGCCCAGGATGAGCGGGTCGAGTTGCTGGTAGCCGGGGAGCCTTATTTCCTGGCGTGGATGCTGGCGGATCTGGTACACAAATGGTGGCTGTTTGCGATTTCCATCGCCATTGTAATTGTTGTCCTGTGGCTGGAATTCCGCGACTGGCGAGGCGCTTTTTTCCCTCTCCTTGGCGTGGGCATGACTATTGCCTTTACTCTGGGGCTGATGGGTTTTACCGCATTCAAGCTGACCACCATGATGGTTCTCACCCCCATGTTGTTGCTGGCAATCGGTATCGGCCACTCGGTGCAGGTGACACGGCGTTTCCTGCTGGACTATGGCAAATGCGGTGATTGTGATGAAGCGGCGCGACAGGCCATTTCCCATACGATTGTCCCGGCGACATTGTCCATCATTACCGACATGGTGGGTTTTGCCACTCTGGCAACCGTGGATATCTCTTTCTACAAGGCTTATGCCTGGTTCGGCATGTTCGGCATGCTCACCCTCCTGGCGACCACTACCACCTTGATTCCGCTGTTGCTGACAAAGTTTCCGCCCAGCCGGGAGAGCTGTCAGGCCGGAGGTCACAGTTGGGAAGTCACAGTGGGCGGTATCCTGGCAAAGATTGTCATGGGCCCAGGAAAATGGCTGCCCATAGGATTTATCGCCATCATCATGGCTGTGTCCTTTTATTACACCAACCTTTTCAACTGGAAAGGGGACCCAGAAGCCCAGGTCAAGATGGAGCAGGAAGGCGATATCATGCCCGGCGTCGAAAAAGGCATCAACTATGCCCGGGCGGCGTTCAAGGGCAGTTCGCAGATCTGGAAGGATCTGGTCAAGCTGAATGAAATCATGCCTGGGGTCATTTCCGTGAGTATTCCCATTCGTGGCAAGACGCCGGTTTTGAAGGAATGTGAAGGCGACCAACTGTTCCCGGACAAAATCTATGACATGGAAGATCCCGGGGAAAAGGCCGCTATCTGTGCCGCAGAGGCAAACGCTCGTTCTTGCTGGGATTCCGAGGCCTGTGGCGCTCAAGGTGTCTTCAATGATGCTGAGGTGCTGGCTGACATGGAAGCCATGGAAAAATGGATGCGCGCACATCCCTTTATCGGTTACACCGGATCCTACGCACAATACATACGGCTGGTAAACATGTTGTTGTTCGGTGAAAAGCCAGATATCGAAAATTTGGCCATTCCCTCCAAGGAGTTCCTGGCCAGCCGTGACCCTGAAGGCAATCCAAATGATATCGTCCAGAGTTACAACGGATTGCTTGAAGCCAATACCAGTGCCGGAGATATGGATTCCTTCGTATCTGCGGACTGGAATGAAGGGGTGGTTCTTGGCTTTATCAATACCATGGATCCCAGAGAGACCCATCAGGTAACGATGGATATCCAGCAGTACATCGAGGAGCACAAGAATGACAAGGGCTTCAGCAAGGTGAATTTCGGACTGCGCTGTGGCCCCGTGGACGACCCGGAAGTCTACAAGGCCTGCGACAACAATGAAATGGCGCAGCCTGGTCCGGATTATGTGCGCCCGGCGGTGGGAGGTTTTCTGGGAGCGACCGAGGCGACGCGCGAAGTGGCCATGGACAACTGGCTGACTGGCCCATTGTTCACTGCCCTGGTGGTGTTCCTGGTGGCGGCGCTGATTTTCCGTTCGCTGATGGTAGCCGGTATTCTTATCTTTACGCTTATGATTACCCTTTTTGCTCAATACGGGCTAGGTGGGTATTTCACTTCCGTACAGGAATGGTCCGGCAATCTGGCTTTCCATTTGCTGGTAACTCTGAGTATCGCCATGGGTCTGGGGGTTGATTACGGAATCTACATGTTCTCCCGCCTGCGCGAGGAGATGGAAGCATCGGCGGGTGACTGGAAGCTGTCTTTGAGAAATACCCTCAATACCACCGGTTCTGCGGTTATCGTATCGGTGGTGGTGCTGCTGGGCAGCTTTATCCCGCTGGTGGCGACAGATCTGGCAAACACCTGGGGTCTGGCCATGTTTATTGGTGAGGCACTGGTGATCGATGTGTTTACGGCGCTTATGCTGTTGCCGGTGCTGGTGTACCTGTTCAAGCCCAAGTACGTGTTTGGCGTGCACCAGGGATAACAAGGTGTAAGCCGGTAATTTCCTGGTGGTAGCAATGATCGCCCCTGCTGTATCCGCATCGCGCGGGGACAGCAGGGGTTATTGTTTGGTGTGAAGCTGATTCATGGCGGCCTGATAATCACCGCTGAGAAGCTTGTCGATTTGATCAGCACTGCGGTCGATGGCCAGTTCGATATCCTGCTGGTCGTCTCGAGACGGCCTTGAGAGTACGTAGCCGGTAACCTTGTCCCTGTGTCCCGGGTGTCCAATCCCCAGGCGCAATCGCCAGAAATCCTTGCTGCCAAGAGCGGAAATGATATCTCTGAGACCGTTGTGTCCCCCATGTCCACCGCCCTGTTTGAGGCGCGCGCTGCCGGCAGGCAGATCCAGTTCATCGTGTATGACCAGAATGTTTTGTGGTGCAATTCGATAGAAACGGGCCAGGGCGCTGGCGGATTTGCCGCTGCGGTTCATGAAGGTCATGGGTTTGAGCAGCCAGCATTTTCCGTCGGGCAGATCGAGTTTTCCTGTATCTCCGAAGAATTTTCCTTCCGGGCGCAGGCTGATGTTGTAGCGGCGGGCCAGTTCATCGACGAACCAGAAGCCGACGTTATGCCGGTTGTCCCGGTATTTGTCACCGGGGTTGCCCAGACCGATAAGAAGCTGGATGCCTTGCTGCATGTTGTCAGGAACAAATGGAGAAATGGATACTGGCGGAGAGCTTAACAAAAAACGGCGGCCAGATGGCCGCCGTATCGCCTGAGTCCAAGCCGAAGGTTTATTCTTCTTCGCCAGCGGGCTCCTCGTCAGCTTCCGCTGCCGTTTCCTCTTCGCTGCTTGCTTCGGTAGCCGCAGCCTTGGCATGGATGGTGACGACCAGCTCGTCATGGTCATGGCTGTCGCCATGGCCAAGCGCAACGATTTCCACGCCTTCCGGCAGTTTGATGTCAGACAGATGCAGCATGTCGCCTACATCCATTGCGGATACGTCCACTTCGATGTATTCAGGCAGATTCTGGGCTTCGCAGATGATTTCCAGATCCACCAGAGCGTGACTGAATGTGCCTCCGGACTGCTTCACGCCCGGGGCTTGTTCCTCGCCGATGAAGTGCAGGGGTACGTTCATCCTGATTCGATCAGTGTCGGCAACTCTTTGCAAATCAAAATGGAGGACGAAGGGTTTGGCCGGATGGCGTTGCAGATCCTTGAGGATTACCCGCTGTTTGCGACCATCGAGTTCCACGTTCACGATGGATGAATAGAAAGCCTCATGTTCCAGAAGCTGCAGCAATTTGTTGTGCAGAGTGGAGATCATTTCGGGTTCCTTTCCCCCGCCGTATATGACGCCGGGTACCAGCCCTTCGCGACGCAGGCGGCGGCTCGCACCCTTCCCCTTGTCACTGCGGGCTACCGCTTTGATATTGAATAAGTCAGACATAGTTCTCTCCTGAGAAAAATCCGCCCGGGGGCGGCCAAAACAAAAGCCCGACGCATCCGCGACCAGATGAGTCAGGCGGTCAGAGTGCCCCACAGGGCGCAAAAAAATCAGTCCATAAACAGGGAGCTTACTGATTCCTCATTGTTTATGCGGCGCATGGTTTCAGCCAGAATTCCCGCTATGGAAAGCTGACGGATGCGGTTGGAACGTTGCGCTCGTGGCTGTAACGGGATGGTATTGGTTACTACCAGCTCATCCAGATTGGAGTTTTCGATATTCTGCACCGCAGGCCCCGAAAGCACTGCGTGAGTGCAGTAGGCCACCACCCGGGCCGCGCCTTGCGCCTTGAGCGCGTCGGCGGCCTTGCAAAGCGTGCCCGCGGTATCCACAAGGTCATCTATCAGCACACAGGAGCGATCCTGCACATCGCCAATGATATTCATCACCTGGGCCTCGTTGGCCTTGGGGCGACGTTTGTCGATGATGGCAAGGTCCGCATCGTCGAGACGCTTGGCCAGGGCTCTGGCGCGCACCACGCCCCCAACATCAGGGGAAACGACCATCAGTTCCGGATATTTCTGACGCCAGATGTCTCCCAGCAGAATGGGCGAGGAGTAGATGTTGTCCACCGGGATGTCAAAAAACCCCTGAATCTGGTCGGCGTGCAAGTCCATGGTCAGTACCCGGTCTGCTCCCGCGGTGCCGATCATCTTGGCCGCCAGTCTGGCGGTGATGGGCACCCGGGCGGAGCGGGGACGCCGATCCTGTCGGGAATAGCCAAAATAGGGGATCACGGCGGTGATGCGATTGGCCGATGCCCAGCGCAGGGCGTCGATCATCACCAGCAGTTCCATGAGATGGTCATTGGTGGGAGCGCTGGTTGGTTGTACCACGAACACATCCCTGCCGCGGACGTTGTCCTCGATTTCCACCTGAACTTCGCCATCGCTGAAATGACCAACGACAGATTTTCCCACCGCCAGATCGAGATATTCCGCGATTTCACGGGTAAGCGCCGGGTGGGCGTTCCCGCCAAAGACCATCATGCCATTGCTAGCCACCTGTATGGCCCTCGCTTGCTTTTTGGCCATCTCGTCAGACGACCTCTTTTACAATGTAAGTGTATGGCTGGGGCGGCAGGATTCGAACCTGCGATGCCGGAGTCAAAGTCCGGTGCCTTAACCACTTGGCCACGCCCCAAAAAACTCTTTGTACTGTGTGTGCAGGGGGGAAACATTGCATCCCCGGCTCACAAAGCCATGCATGTCGGCAGGCAACTCCCGCAGCGCCTTTTCCGCATCCTGCCTGGTCGGGAATCTCCCGAACACACAGGCTCCAGTGCCGGTGAGTCTCCCTTCACCGTGCTGATCGAGCCAGGACAGCGCTCGTTCGACCTCGGGATGACGTTTTGCCACCAGCGCTTGCAGGGTATTTTCATGCCGACCCGCAATGAAGTCGCGTATTTTGATTGTCTTGGCGTCCCGTGTCAATTGGGGATCGCAAAAAATTTTGGCGGTGGAGACATGGCAGTCAGGGGTCAGTACCAGGTACCAGGGCTCCTCGGGATGGAAAAACCGCAGTTTTTCTCCAATGCCTTCCGCCCAGGCGGCGCGTCCGTGGATGAAAACCGGAACATCTGCTCCCAGTTGCAGTCCCAGTTCAGCCAGCTGCTGAAGGTCCAGTTGCAGATTCCAGAGCCTGTTGAGCACCAGCAAGGTGGTGGCTGCATTGGAGCTGCCGCCGCCCAGTCCTCCGCCCATGGGGAGCTGTTTGTGTATCCGGATATCCACACCGACATGATGTCCGGCATGTTCCTGCAAAAGACGAGCGGCAATCAGGGCGAGATTCTCATCGTCGGATACGCCGGGCAGCCCGGGAATGCAGCGAATCCGTGTGTCACGACGCAGGCGGAATTGCAATCGATCCGACTGATGCAGAAACTGAAATACGGTTTGCAGCCGATGATAGCCATCCGGTCTTCTTCCCAGAACCCGCAGCATCAGGTTCAGTTTGGCGGGGGCGGCCCAGAGAATGTCGTCCTTGTTCACAGGAAGCGTTGTACGGTCTTGCGCAACTTTTTGTTGTCCGGATGGCTTTCTATCGCCTGTTTCCAGATTTTTCGGGCCTTGTCCCTGGCGCCGGTGACCCATAATACTTCTCCAAGATGGGCGGCGATTTCCGGATCATCCAGTTTTTCCGCTGCCTTTTGCAGGTACTTGAGTGCTTGCTCTGTATTTCCCAGCCGGTACAGTACCCAGCCCATGCTGTCGAGAATTGCCGGACTGTCGGGGCTTTGTTTGTAGGCAGCGTTGATGTATTCAAAGGCTTCCTGATAACGGTCGGTCAGATCCGCCAGGGTATATCCCAAGGCATTCAGGGCGTCGGTATCGTCCGGCTTGCGCCTGAGTACCGCCTTGAAGTCCTGTTCGGCAAGATCGACCCGCTGCAGATCCGCGGCGAGCAGGCCGCGGGCATAGCGAAGATCCGTATCTTCAGGGTAAGCCCGGATTGCTTCGTCGTAGATATCCAGTGCTTCATCCGTCCTGCCCATTTCTTTGAGCAGCTCGGCTTCAGTGACATAGGTCTGAGCAGCATCATGAGGAGCCGTGATGCGCAGGTTGCGGAACAGTTCCCTGGATTCGGTCAGATTTCCCAGTTTGCCAGTAAGAATCGCAACCCGCAGCAGTGCCTCGTTCTTCAGTCTCCCGTTTTTGACATGCTGATAGTTTTTTATGGCTTGCTCCAGGTTTCCCTGCAATTCCTCCAGCTGGCCGAGAAAATACCAGGCCTCGTCCTGTTTCTGGAAACGGGGTTCGTCCCGTAGCATTTCCCAGGTGCTTCTGGCCAGTTCCCAGTTTTCCGTTTGCAGGGCCAGGACGCCGATCAGATAACGGAGTTCCTGATCCTGCGGTTTCTGCTTCAGGGCCTGCTGAAAACGTTTCAGCGCTTCGGCATATTTTTTCTGCTGCATGAGCAGTCGGCCATAGGCCTCCTGGATGCTGGCGCTATCCGGATGCTTCCGGGCTGCGTTGCGCAGCGTTTCTTCGGCGGCGGCTTCATCTCCGCGCAGGGCATGGATCTGCACCTGCAACAGGTAAGGAATATCCCAGTCCGGATCGAGGTGGCTGGCAGCATCTGCTGCAGCGAGTGCGTCGTCGTATTTCTTCTCCTGGGACGCAACCAAAGCCAGGGCATATTGGGCATGGGCATTGTCTGGATAATCCCTGACCAGATTCTTCATGAGCCGAATTTTGCTTTCGCCTTTTGCTGATGCCAGTGCGGAGCCAAGCAACAGAAACCCGTCCTTGCCCAAAGCATCCGCAATGCTGATGCTTGCCCGGGCCTGTTTCATGGCTTCCGTCATGTCCTGGCTGCGCAGTGCCTTCAAAAGGGCAAGCTGGCGCGCCGCAAGAGAATTGGGTTGATAAGCGATCCAGAGGGCAATGGCCTCTCCGGCTTTTTGCATCTCTCCCTGGCGCCAGGCAAGCCGGGCTGCCTTGCTTGCGGCGACCGGGTCCTTGGCTTCCTGTGAAGCGGCCATGAGATGCTCGTAGGCGGATTCCCACTCGCCCCGCCGGACACTGATTTCTCCGGCCAGGTAGTTGTAAAGCAATTCCTTGTCCAGTTGTTCCGGGGGCACTGCCGTGCTTTGGAAGGGGAGCTCCCTGGGTGGAGCCTGGTTTTCCTCTGTTCCGGTTTCCCGGTCGGGCTTGAGCATTGGGGGTTGACATGCGCCAAGTGCCAGAGACAGAACAAGCGGTATCAATTTCGAATTAGGGCGCATGAAAGATTCGGAACCTGTGTTGAGCTTGGTATGGCTATTGTAGGATGAATCAGCAGAATTTTCTGCTGTGTCCAGGGATATATGCGACCGGGCGGTGCAAGCCCGGCAATTTCATGCCTGAATCGTCAGTCAATCCTTGATTCATGGGCAGCACAGTGTACTGTTCACTCCGTTGCTTTTCCACTGCCTTTGCTTTTGCCGGGGTTGCGAAAAATTTGTTCCATGGGTTTTTCTTGGGGCAAAGTGAAAATGTGTTTTCTCTTTAACCCGAATATTGCACCGGAATCCGGAATTTTCCCGGAGAGATTTTTGCCCAGATTGTTCGAACGGACAAAAGTCGATGTCATTCATCGGCTTGCAGTGCGTTCGGGCAAGCTGGGTGAAAAGATCCCGGGAAAAACCGGATAGCATGACAGGTACGAACTGTATCCAGCATACTCGTCACGCAACATACTGTAATTCAGGGTAAAAACCCACAGTTTGCGCGTTCTGGCGAAATATGCGGGTTAACCCAGGTTTTCAATCACTTGCGGTGAGTGAGCATGATGAACACGGTCTTGCCCGGTCTGTTGCCTCATGTGCCGAGTTCCAGGGGCAGGATGTTTGTTTTTTCCGCAGGGAGATTTTCATGTCAAATAGAGTTGACAAGCGGAGAATTATTCTGGAAAATGCGTCCTCTTTTTTGGAGGGGTTCCCGAGTGGCCAAAGGGGGCAGACTGTAAATCTGCTGGCTCAGCCTTCGGAGGTTCGAATCCTCCCCCCTCCACCACGCTTTTTCTGTCGGCCGGTTTGCCGGTGTCGGATGGAAGCTGAAGGCCTCATGTGAGGCTGGCTGAAGGATGGGAACAGTCCCCTCCTTTATTTATAGTGTCCGGTCGTTTGTGTTTTTCCGGATGCTGGCGGTCCGTATGGATGCGGACATGGCGCTGGTCGGCAGCAGGTTGCCGACAGGGACAGGCGGTATACAGGCCGCGTTTTCAGCGGGTGTAGTTTAATGGTAGAACTTCAGCCTTCCAAGCTGACTACGTGGGTTCGATTCCCATCACCCGCTCCAGGTTTTGTTCTGGCAGGATGTTGGGGCAGACAAGCTTTGCCCAGATAGCTCAGTTGGTAGAGCACACCCTTGGTAAGGGTGAGGTCGGCAGTTCAAATCTGCTTCTGGGCTCCAGATTCCGGTATGCCTTGGCATACGGTTTTACTGAAGCGTTGACCATTGTAATTTATTTTTCGGAGATTGTTCGGCGATGTCTAAGGAAAAATTTGAAAGAACCAAACCCCATGTAAACGTGGGCACCATTGGTCACGTAGACCACGGTAAAACCACGCTGACCGCGGCGATCACGACCGTCCAGGCGGCGAAGTTTGGTGGTGA
>JALSQZ010000063.1 GCA_026985055.1 Sedimenticola sp.
CGGGATCTTTTCACCCAGCTTGCCCGAACGCCCTGCAAGCCGATGAATAACATCGACTTTTGTCCGTTCGAACAATCTGGGCAAAAATCTCTCCGGGAAAATTCCGGATTCCGGTGCAATATTCGGGTTAACCCAACGGCCGCATGTGCGGAAACAGCAGCACGTCGCGGATCGAAGGCACGTCGGCAAACAGCATAACCAGCCGGTCTATGCCTATGCCTTCGCCCGCCGTGGGCGGCAGGCCATGCTCCAGGGCGCGCACATAGTCCTCATCGAAATGCATGGCCTCGTCATCACCGGCATCCTTTTCTTCCACCTGTTTGCGGAAACGCTCGGCCTGGTCTTCCGGGTCATTGAGCTCCGAAAAACCGTTGGCGATCTCCCGGCCACCGACAAAGAATTCGAAACGGTCGGTAACAAAGGGGTCTTCATCGTTGCGCCGCGCCAGGGGGGATACCTCGGTAGGATAGGCGGTGATGAACGTAGGGTCCTTGAGATTATGCTCCACGGTTTTTTCAAAAATCTCGATCTGGATCTTGCCCAGCCCGTAACCCGGCTTGACTTCCACGCCCAGGGCTTCGGCCCGCGCCGCGGCCTTGTCCCGGTCATCCAGATCCGCCGCAGGAATATCCGGATTGAAATGCAGAATGGACTCCTTCACCGTCATGCGGGTAAAGGGCTTGCCGAAGTCATGGGTTTCCCCCTGGGATTCGATCACCGTGCTACCGACCAGATCCCGGGCAATGCCGCGCAGCATGGCCTCTGTAAGATCCATGAGATCGTGATAGGTTGCATAGGCCTCGTAGAACTCCAGCATGGTAAATTCAGGGTTGTGCCGGGTGGACAGCCCTTCATTGCGGAAATTGCGGTTGATCTCGAAAACCTTTTCAAAACCACCTACCACCAAACGCTTCAGGTACAGTTCCGGCGCAATACGCAGATACAGGGGCAAATCCAGGGCATTGTGATGGGTAACAAAGGGACGCGCGGTGGCGCCGCCCGGAATCACCTGCATCATGGGGGTTTCCACTTCCAGAAAGCCCCGCTCCACCAGAAAACGACGGATATAGTCAATCATCCGCGAACGCAGCTCGAACACCTTGCGTGACTCGGGATTCATGAGCAGATCCAGATAACGCTGCCGGTAACGCAGCTCGGTATCCGAAAGCCCATGCCATTTCTCGGGCAGAGGCCGCAGGGACTTGGTGAGCAGCACCGCCTTTTTCAGGTTGATGTACAGATCACCCTTGCCGGACTTGTGTACCGGCCCCTCGCCACCGACGATATCGCCGATGTCCCAGGTCTTGATATCATCCAGCAGTTCCGCCGGCAGTCCCTTGCGATCCACATAGAACTGGATCCGGCCGCTCATGTCCTGGATTACCAGAAAAGGGCCACGCTTGGCCATGATGCGCCCGGCCACTTTCGCCTGGCGATCCAGGGATTCCAGTTCTTCCTTGTTCTTGTCACCCAGTTCCGCCGCCAGATCCGCCGCCAGATCCTCACGGCGGAAATCGTTGGGGAAAGCCACGCCCTGCTCGCGCTTGCGCTGCAACTTCTCCCGACGCAGGGCGATGAGCTTGTTTTCTTCCTGGTTTGTATCGTTCATGGTTTATTCACTTGATTCAGAGGCCGCTTTTCAGGCTGGCCTCGATAAACATGTCCAGACTGCCGTCGAGAACAGCCTGGGTATTGCCGGTTTCCACACCGGTGCGCAGATCCTTGATGCGCGACTGGTCCAGCACATAGGAACGGATCTGGCTGCCCCAACCGATATCGGATTTGCTCTCTTCCAGTTCCTGCTGACTTTCCATGCGTTTTTGCATCTCCAGCTCATACAATTTGGCCTTGAGCTGCTTCATGGCCTGATCCTTGTTCTTGTGCTGGGAACGCCCGCTCTGGCACTGAACCACGGTATTGGTCGGCAGATGGGTCAGACGAACCGCCGATTCGGTCTTGTTCACGTGCTGCCCACCCGCGCCGGAGGCACGATACACATCCACGCGGATATCTGCGGGATTGAGATCGATCTCCACGCTGTCATCGATCTCCGGAGCCACGAACACCGCGGCAAAAGACGTATGGCGGCGCCCCCCCGAATCGAAGGGCGACTTGCGCACCAGACGATGTACCCCCGTCTCGGTGCGCAGCCAGCCATAGGCATAAGGCCCCTCGAAACGAACCGAAGCGGACTTGATGCCCGCCACTTCGCCGGGAGAGACTTCCATCAGTTCAGTCTTGAATCCGTGCGACTCCCCCCAGCGCAGATACATGCGCAACAGCATTTCCGCCCAATCCTGGGCTTCGGTGCCACCGGAACCGGCCTGAATCTCAAGAAAGGCGTTGCTGCCATCCTGCTCGCCGGAAAACATGCGCCGAAACTCCAGCTCCTCGACGCTCTTCTCGTAGCCCTGAACTTCCTCGGCGATGCTGCCGACCGATTCCTCGTCCCCTTCCTCCACGGACATTTGCAGAAGATCGCCCGCATCCTCCAGCCCGCTGGTGATGCGGTCGATATTCTCCACCACGGCTTCCAGGTCGGCGCGTTCCCGCCCCAGGGCCTGCGCCCGATCCGGATCATTCCAGACCTCCGGATCTTCCAGCTCCGCCAATACTTCCGTCAGTCGTTCCTTTTTTTCAGGGTAGTCAAAGATACCCCCTGAGGGATTCCAGACGTCCCTTCAGATCGGCAATCATATTGGTAATGGGGTTTATGTCCTGCATCTTGGTTCCTCGAAATCAGGAAACCGCGTAGTTTACTGAGTTTGTCCCGTAACGAAAAGCCCCGATACCCTCACACTGATCAGCAACCATCAGAACCCGCTTTGTCTGGGCGTCTGTCATGGCAGGGAAAATTCCGGATTCCGGTGCAACATGCGGGCTAGTCCTGTTCCGGGCAGAAAAATCTGGCATGTACCCTGTTCTTGCCTATATTATTCTTCTGTCACAATACTTGCGGCCATATCGCCACACAGCCGGATGGATCACTCGCGATCAGTGACAGACCGGGAGGTCCACATTCATGGCATGGCGCCCGAACCGGCCACATCCTCCATGCCTCAATTCTTAACAGGAAACGAAAAATGTACATCAATATGAAAAAGCGCACATTGCTTCTGGTAATTTGCTCAGGACTTCTGTCAATTGGCGTGGTGTTTGCCGGACAATCGGGTTGGACGCTGCCACAACGTTTCCTGCCCCCACCCGAAGGCGCCAGCGCGCCCTTGCAGAAGGCAATTGCTTCCCTGCCGGCACCGGACGTGGCAATGGTTCACCAGTTGGTTCCCGCCAATGAAAAGGAATGGCGCAAGCTCATTGACAGCACCAGGGAACAGAGCATCCGCAAGGCGCGGGAACTGGCTCGAAACCTGTCAGTAAAGGTGGAACAGCGCGTGTTGGCTGGTGTGCCGGTGTTTTCGGTAACCCCCTCCCGGGTGATGCCGCAGCACAAAAACCATTTGTTTCTCCATCTGCACGGTGGCGCCTATGTATTCAACGGAAGCGAAGCAGCTACTTACGAGGCAGCTCTGATTGCTGATCGCATCGGCATTCCGGTGCTGTCGGTGGATTACCGGATGCCGCCGGATCACCCCTTCCCTGCGGCTCTTGACGATGCGGTGGCGGTCTACCGGGAACTGCTCAAGCAGTATCCCGCCGGGTCCCTGGCCATCGGCGGCACTTCCGCTGGCGGGGGGCTGGCGCTGGCGACCCTGCTGCGGCTGAAGGAGCTCGATCTGCCGCTGCCAGCAGCGCTCTTCGGCGGCACACCCTGGTCCGATCTCACCCTGACCGGGGACAGTTATCACTTGAATGAGGGAGCAGACCACGTTTTGGTCACCGGCGAGGGCCTGCTGGCTAGCGCGGCACGCCTCTACGCCGGTGACCGTGACCTCGCCGAACCACTGCTGTCGCCGGTTCACGGCGACTATTCCGGATTTCCTCCCGCCATCCTGGTCAGTGGCACCAGGGATCTTTTTCTCAGCAACACCGTCAGGGTCTACCAGAAACTGCGCGCTGCAGGCGTTCCAGCACGCCTGGAAGTATTCGAAGGATTCTCTCATGGAGACTATCTATCCATGTACCAGACGCCGGAATCCCGGCAGATGTTCAAGGCATTGAGCGAGTTCCTGAATAGTCATCTCCCCTGAACGGATACAAGAGCAGAAGGCGGAAGATCTCCATACCATGCGCAATCCATTCCGTCACTTCCTCACCACGGGTGCGCTCGTGGTGGCTGAGGGTGACATGGATTGGTGCCGGGTTACTATTAACTCGGCAACAATCTATGTCGTATTCAGGGCTTCAAGAAAAGGGCAGATCAAGGCGCGGCTCGCAGGCAAGGGTTGTTCCCTTGGCAAGAGCCGGAACGCGGAGCTGGCCTTTTCTTGAAGCCCCTAACCGATTGATCGATAAGGACAGGCCCGCTTGCCCTTGCCCGCGGACAGCGTTATCAGCCCTTGTTGTAGAA
>JALSQZ010000064.1 GCA_026985055.1 Sedimenticola sp.
GCCTGGGTGGAGCCGGTTTTAGAAACGAGTGAAGAGAAACGAGAAAAGAGTGATTCACTCGTTTCTGACTCCTCTTCACTCGTTCCTTATCATTTTGAGGTGCGGGTGGGCAAGCCGCCAGAAGAAGCAAAGAAAGGTACAAAAATTAGCAGAGGAAGCTTTCGTTGCCTCTTTTCAGATACACCGATGTCATATTCCTATATCGATGATGAAGCAAATGCTGGAAGGATGGGTCAACGATTGATGGCCATTGTGGCTGAAGGGCATCGGGGCCGGGTTTATCTTAGCCCAATAGAAGAGCATGTGGACATAGCTGAATCAGCCAAACCGGAATGGAAGCCGGAAACTCCTAGTAGGGGAACATGGGCCAGTAATGCGCAGGGGAGAATATACGGATTCAAGACTTTTGGAGACTATTTCACCCCCCGCCAACTGGTGGCGCTGACCACCTTCTCCGATCTGGTGCAGGAGGCCCGCGCCAGGGTCATCGAAGACGCCCGCAAATCCGGCTGGGATGATGATGGCCAGGGCCTCGATGCCGGCGGCACCGGCGCCACCGCCTATGGCGATGCGGTGGCGGTGTATTTGGCGTTGGCGTTGGGTAGATCTTCTAACTATTGGTCGTCTTTAACTCCTTGGGGGGGAGATTTCATTGTCCAAACTTTTGGGCGGCAAGCGATTCCGATGGTTTGGGACCATGCGGAAGGGAACCCGTTTTCAACATCGACGGGCAATTGGTCAGGGGCTCTAGTATGGATAGAGAAAGTAATGCAGTATGCATTACCCGCTACTGAATTGGGCTATGCACTTCAAGCAGATGCAGCTTCTCAAAGCATCAGTAAGGATAAAGTCGTTTCAACCGATCCACCCTACTACGACAACATCGGCTACGCCGACCTCTCCGACTTCTTCTACGTCTGGTTGCGCCGCAGCTTGAAGCCGATCTACCCCGGCCTGTTCGCCACGCTGGCCGTGCCCAAGGCTGAAGAACTGGTGGCCACACCCTACCGCCACGGCAGCAAGGAGAAGGCCGAGCAATTCTTTCTGGAGGGCATGAAACAGGCCCTGCATAACCTGGCCGAGCAGGCGCATCCTGCCTTTCCGGTAACTATCTACTATGCCTTCAAACAGTCTGAAACAAAGGATGGAAATACTTTCAGTACAGGCTGGGTGACTTTCTTGGCAGCAGTAATTCATGCAGGCTTCTCGATAGACGGCACATGGCCTATGCGGACAGAACGAGATCAAGGACTAAAAACGGGGAACAATGTGTTGGCCTCCTCCGTCGTGCTCGTTTGCCGCAAACGTCCCGAGCACGCCGAGTCCATCTCCCGCAAGGACTTCCAGCGCCAGTTGCGCCGCGAGATGCCCGAGGCGCTGGAGGCGATGATTGGTGGCTCCGAAGGCGCCTCCCCCATTGCCCCAGTGGACCTGGCCCAAGCCGCCATCGGCCCCGGCATGGCCATCTTCTCCCAATACGACGCCGTACTGAACCAGGACGGTTCGCGCATGACGGTGCACGATGCGCTGATTCTCATCAACCGCGCCATCACCGAATATCTGAGTCCCGAGTCCGGCAGCTTCGACAATGACACCCAGTTCTGCGCGGCCTGGTTTGAGCAGTACGGCTGGAACAAGGGGCCATTCGGTGAGGCCGATGTGCTCGCCCGCGCCAAGGGCACCAGCGTGGATGGCGTGGTCGAGGCCGGCGTGCTGGAATCCGGCGGTGGCAAGGTTCGTTTGTTCAAGTGGAAGGAGTATCCCGCCGACTGGGATCCAATCCAGGATGAGCGCACCCCCGTCTGGGAGGCCCTGCACCACATGATCCGTCGCCTCAACGAAGACAATGAGGCCGCCGCCGGTGAGCTGCTGGCTCGCATGCCCGAAAAGGGCGAACCCCTGCGCCAGCTCGCCTACCACCTCTACACCCTCTGCGAACGCGCCGGTTGGGCCGAGGATGCCCGAGCGTATAATGAACTCATCGGCGCCTGGCATGCCATCGTCACCGCCTCTCATGAGGTGGGACACAAGGGCGAATCGCTGGAACTGGATCTATAGGTAACCGTCATGGCAAAGAATGTTCTGCTCGACACTCGAACGGCTAATTTTCTGGAGCTGATTGGCAACGGAAAGATTTACCGTGTGCCACCCTATCAGCGAGACTACTCCTGGCAGGAGGAGCAATGGGAGGACCTGTGGAACGACATCATTGAAATGCGGGAGGATCGGGACCAACGCCACTACATGGGCGCGTTGGTGATCGAATCCATCAATGATCGGGAATTTCAGATCATCGATGGCCAACAACGGCTGGCGACACTCACCTTGCTGGCATTGGCTGTCATCAGGCATTTGCTGGCGCTCGCTGAGAAAGGTGATGAGCCCGAGGCCAATCACGAGCGGGCTCAGAGCTTGAGACATCGCTTCATTGGCGAAAAAGATCCGGCTTCTCTCATCGAAAGCAGCAAGCTGTTTTTGAATGCAACGGATGATGCGTTCTTCCAGGATTACCTGATCCAACTCAAGGAGCCACGTAATCCACGCGGGTTGCCAAAATCAAACAAACTGCTGTGGGAATGTTTCCAGTATTTCTACCGCAAACTCGGTGAATCGGGTTCGCAGTGGACGACGGGACAACCGTTGGCAGCCCTGCTCAATGAAACCGTGGCACGCCAACTGCTGTTTATTCTGATAACCGTGGATGATGAGCTGAACGCCTATACGGTCTTCGAAACCCTAAACGCCCGCGGTTTGGAGCTTTCTGCCACCGATTTGTTGAAGAACTATCTTTTTTCACGGATACGGGTCAAAGCGGATCTGGAGCATCTGCAACGCCGCTGGCAGTATTTGATTGCCACCATTCGCCAGGAGCGCTTTCCCGACTTCCTCCGCTACCACCTGTTGTGTCAGCATGCCAAGGTGCGCAAGCAGCGTCTGTTCAAGGTCGTTCGTGATTCAGTGCGAGAGCCAGAGCATGTCTTCGAACTCATGGATGCATTGGAAGGGCGAGCCGAGTTGTTCGCTGCGCTTCAGGATGATACCCATGAATACTGGATTGAGAACAGGGAGTGTCACCCGTACGTGCGTGAATTGATACTCTTTGGATCGAAACAGCTTACGCCGGTGTTGTTCGCAGCCTGGGACACGTTCGATGCCCATGGCTTTGCGCGAACGACCAAATTGATCAGCCGCTTTATATTCCGCTATACGATCATAAGCAGCCTGAATACCAATGCACTGGAACCTGTCTCCCACGAGATCGCCAGCGGTATTCTTAACGGTTCGATCAAGGGGCCGAGGCAGGTCTATGAACGGCTTAGGCCTCTCTTTGTCGACGATGAGAAATTTATCCAGGACTTTGCCATCTCGACCATCAACACTGGTGGAAGGCGGCGCAAGGTCGCTAAATATATTCTGTGTCGCTTGGAAGCTGATCAGTCTGGACGTACATGCGATCCCGACACCGATCCGGCTACCATCGAGCACATTCTGCCCGAAAACCCATCCGCCGACTGGGCCGATTACTTTCCGGAGGAGAAGTGGGATGAGTACATTTACCGGCTGGGCAATCTCACCTTGCTGGAGCCCTCGCTGAACCGCCAGATCGGTAATCGCCCCTATGCCAAAAAGGTGGAAGGCTATGCGCAAAGCCAGTATCAGATGACGAGCACCTTGCCTGATCTGGCGCCTGAAGCTTGGACACCCCAACTCGTCGAACGCAGGCAACGGGAAATGGCGGAGCGTGCTGCGCACCTGTGGCGTTCGGATTTTGAATGAGGAGCAATGAATGTCGTTGAAACCCCGGCGCGAGATCGCCACCCCTCACAAAGACGTCCTGGCCGGCACCTTCAAGCAGTCGGAGTTCGCCGCGGACATCACCCAGGTGGCCAATGGCACAGCGCCGGCTGAATACCAGGACGCCGAGCAGTTCTTTGCCCGCACCTATATCACCGAGGGCATGCGTCTGCTGCTGATTTCTGTGGCGCAGCGCCTGGCGGATCAGGGTGGCGATCCGGTCATCCAGTTGCAGACTGCATTCGGTGGTGGCAAGACCCACACGCTGCTGGCTGTCTATCACCTGGCTTCGCGCTCGGTGCCCACCTCCCGTCTCAGCGGGATTCCTCCGCTGCTTGACGAGGCAGGCATCACGGACCTGCCCGAGGCCCGGGTGGCTGTGATCGACGGCATCAAGCTCTCTCCCAGCCAGCCCAGAACATATGGCGAATACACCATCAATACCCTGTGGGGCGAGCTGGCCTGGCAACTGCTGGGTGAGGCAGGCTACCGACGGGTGGCTGACAGTGATCGGGACGGCACCTCGCCTGGCAAGGAGATCCTGACGGATCTGGTTCGTCAGGCCGCGCCCTGCGTGATCCTGATGGACGAGCTGGTGGCCTTCCTCCGTCAGCTTGAAATAGGCAAGCAGTAC
>JALSQZ010000065.1 GCA_026985055.1 Sedimenticola sp.
GCCGTGGCAGAAGTGCGCTTCCTGCAGGAAATGGGCGTTGCGTCCTTGACTTCCGTGGACGTTCGTCCGGAGGCCAGGCCTGATATCGTGGCCGACATCTGCAACATGCCGGAGGTGGAGGATGATGCCTACGATTTCGTCGTGGCCAATTACGTCTTCCCATGCGTGCATGACCTTGACGCGGCGCTGAAGGAAATCCGCCGGGTGCTCAAACCAGGCGGCAAGCTGCTCTCGGTGGATCATGTGCAGGCCGGAGAAGAAACCCGCGAATTTGCTGACGAGGAGCGTATTACTTCCTGGTATGGAAAGGAAAATTATGAAAAATACAAGGTTGGAAGCTTTCGCCAATTGGGGGAGAAGGACTGGTTCGAACGGCTTGCCGGGTTCTTCAATGTGCAGCGCCTGAATGCGCGCGACCCCGTTACGGGCCTGGAACTACCCCTGATGATCAGCAGCAAGGCGGTCTGCTCATGTTGCGGCGCTGTTCTTGCAGGCCTCAGCGACCAGCATGAATACTGTCCATCCTGCGGCGCGGCGGCCCGCACGCGCTCCCTGCCCGAGATTACCGAAAAGCATGTGGTGCCCCGCCTTTCCCATGATCTCAGGCAGCGGAAACCGTTGCTGGGGCTTTCCATGCATGACCAGGAATTCCACGTGCTTGAAAAGCACTTTCCCCGCATTCGCTCGGCTTCCCTGTTCGGCGACTATGGCTTTGGTGAATATGCCGATCAGCATGAAACCGGCGTCGATGTGCGGGATCTTTCGCGCTATGCGGATGAGAGCTTTTCCGCCATCATGAGCATCCGGCTGTTTGACTATTTCACCGAGCAGGAACAGGCCCTGCGCGAGTGTTTCAGAACGCTCGCGCCGGGAGGGGCATTGTTCACGCATATTGCCGATTTTCGTCTTCTCGATGGTGATGAACCGCCTCGCGAATACACGATGATCAAGCCCAAGCCCGGATATTTCGATTATTATCCGGAGGGAGAGGAGGTGCTCTCCATCAAGGTCGGGCGTGAATGGTTCATCAATGCCATGCGGCAGGTGGGGTTCGATGCTGCCATCGTGCAGGTGAAGGACCCGGCAACAGGGATCATTTCCGATTGGTTCATCGGGTTCAAACCGGAAAATCAGGCATCCACCCGGGATTTGGCATGCTCGATCTGTGGCGCGGAGCTGAAGGGCGTGGATGCGGACAATGAAGGCTGCCCTGAATGTGGCGCGCGGGCGCGCACGCGCACGCTGCCGCATTTGCTTGAGCAGGCGATACTCCCGCGATTGCCGGAAGATATTCGGCGGCAGGCCCCCTTGCTGGGCTTTGCCATGTCCGGGGCCGAGCGCAGGGCGGTCTCAAGCCATTTTCCGGTAGTGAAGTCCGCCTCGCTCTTTGGGGATTATGGTTCCGACCACGAAACCGGCGTTGATGTGCGGGATCTCTCGCGCTATGCGGATGAGAGCTTTTCCGCCATCATGGGCATACTGCTGTTCGATTATTTCACCGAGCATGAACAGGCCCTGCGTGAGTGCGCCCGCGTGCTGAAGCCCGGGGGCGCGCTGTTTACGCAAATCGCTCCCTATCGCCTGACGGATGGACGGGAGCCGCCAACGGTGGAGACCGTCATCCAGAAAAAGGCGGGATATTTCGACTACATTCCCGACGATGTGGATCTCGTCAGCATCAAGGTCGGGCGCGAATGGTTCATGGACGCCATGCGCAAGGCGGGGCTGGAGCCGCATCATGTCATTCTTGCGGATCCGGCAACGGGCATGGATATCGACTGGTTCGTGGGTTTCAAGCCCGCCCCTGGCGCGGGGGAGCAGGCGGAGGAAGCGGGACAGGAACCAGCAGGCCGGAGGCATGGCAGGCTGAAAGGCTTGCTGGGCGGGCTGTTCACGGGAGGGGCGGCAGGCAAGCGCGCTGCCAGCCACGGGCTTCGCGCGGTCATTACCGAATTGCCATCGCTGCAAGGGGAGCCCGCCAGCAAGACATATTCCGTTCCCCTGCCGGGGGAAGAGCAATGGGAACGATTGGAATTGCGGCTTTTCATTCCTCCCATCCCTCCCGAAATCGAGGACTGCGAATTCGCCGAACATGTCATGGACGCCAACACGGGCGAAGCCACGGACACGCTGATTGTTTGCGGCAGGGGATTCGTTGGTGTTTCCGATGATCTCGGACAAAGCTGGAGGCGCATCGATATCAAGGGGGCGGAAGACATCCGGCTATGGAACAGTTTTACCACCGCGGAGGGCAACCATGTCATCCAGGCGCTGGGCTGGCAGGGGCCGGAAGATGGCCCGCCAGATCCGGAGCGCCACGCCGCCCTGTTCGTGTTCGACAGGAACTGGCAACTGCTTGACAAGGTGAAGACAGGCTTTGCCTACTGGCATGGCACGGCCTCCGTGGCGCAGGCCGGCAACACCATCATGTATGCGGAGTATCACAACAACTCCGCCATGTTCACGGAGGCCTACAAGGAAGATCCGGCGGCATTCAAGGATGCGCTGCATCCATGCCACGTCTGGCGTTCAAGGGATGGCGGCCTGAGCTGGGAAGTCGTCTTTTCCCAGTCTCCCCCGGCCATCAGGCATTTTCATGCCATAACGCCAGACCCTTTCAAGCGGGGATGCTGGTGGCTGAGTTCAGGCGATACGCCCGAGCAATGCAGGGTGTGGCGATCTGATGATGACGGAGACACCTGGCATGAAGCAACAGATCCTTCTCCGCGCGTGGAGTTGCCGGAGCGCTCTGCCTGGCGTCGGCAAAGCGCCCATCGATATACGGATCTCGTCGTATTGGAAGACAAGCTGTTCTGGGGGTGCGACGACCCCTTGGGTGATGACAATTTCGCCCCTGATCTCGCCTTGGCACAAAGGGGAGGCGCCCGTCTCTTCCTGGCGGACAAGGAAAAGCCGCTCGTCGTGCGGGAAGCCGGATACATTGGCAACCCTGTGCGCAAGATCACGGACGTGGGGCCTGCCTATCTCCTGTCCACGGAAGCCAAGGAACCGGCCTTGGGGCTGCGCCCATCGGTGTGGCTGGTCATGAAGGATACCTGGAAGACATATCATGTGCTGGATGTGGACAACTTCAACGGACGCCCCACCGGCTTTACCTATTCGCGTGGCAGCGTCAGGGACAGGAAGGGCACCTTCTTCACCTACAGGCTGATGCATGATGCGTTGGCCGGCAGCCGCGCGCGCCTGCTGGGGTGGCAGGTATCCTTTATCCCCAGGACATGATCAGGTTGAATCCATGATATCGGTAGTCGATTTCAGGAAGCGCTTGCGTGCGCATGCTCCACGTCCACATGATGATCTCAATACATCACCCAAGAACAATATTGATCACTTGCGGGGGCAGCTTCAGGAAATACTGGACAACGGTTGGGAACGCTGGGGCCATCGTCTGCCGAGCCTGAAGCCGCCTGTGCCCTGGCACGAGCGTCATGGCTCCTTCGACAATTCCCTCCATGCCTGGGAGCCGCTGGAACTTTTTCTCCGTTTTCATGACCTGACAGGAGATGATGATGCCTTTCGATTCGCCCTTGATATCGCCGCGGACTGGGTGGAGCAGAACTTTCCGTTGCATGAATGGCGGGCATCCGAGGTGCGGCCTCTGATCTCTCATGCGCTCGCAAACCGCAAGGATCCTGTCTGGTACGACATGACCACAGGACAGCGCATATATCGGCTGGCCTATATCCTGGATGTTGCGGCACGCGACGAGCGCGTGGAAGATGGGCAGATAGCACGTCTGTTGCTGGCCTTGCGCTTTCACCATGAGTTGCTGGCACAAGAAGCCTTCTTCACGCCATCCAGCAATCACGGGATTTATCAGGCACTGGGGCAGCTTTCCGCCGCGCGTCGCTTCCTGTGGCTTGAGGGCTTCGACCACTATCATCAGCTTGCCTTGCAGCGCGTGCGGCAACTCATGGATGCGCATTTCTTTCCCAGCGGCTCGCACAAGGAACATTCCCCTTCCTACCATTACATGGTTCTGGGATCCTTCCGTGGCGCTGCTTCCAGCGGGCTGTTTGAGAACGCCCCGGACCTGCTGGAGCGGCTGCATGCCATGGAGCAGGTGCTGGCATGGATGATGAAGCCCAATGGCCGGCTGTTGACCATTGGCGACAGCGATGTGCGCCAGTTGGCGGATACAAGCTCCATCGCTGGCCGCTATGACAATCCCATCCTGAAATACATCCTGAGCCTGGGCCAGCAAGGCACGGCGCCGCCGCCGGGCATTTTTGCCTGTCATGACGCGGGCTATGCCTTTGCGCGGCTTTATGCGCCGGAGGTGGAGCCGGAGTTCCGCAATGCCTCCTACCTGGCGCAGATTGCCGGGTTTCACTCCCGTGTGCACAACCATG
>JALSQZ010000066.1 GCA_026985055.1 Sedimenticola sp.
AAACGAGCGCGAGGCATTCGGGATACAGACTATTTCAAGCTCAAGATTCGGCAATCATCACTGCCCGATGACCATTCCATGTTTTATGATCTGGCGTATTCTTCACTCACATAACCGGAGAAGAACCCAAAATGTGGGTTTTTTACCATGAATTACAGCCTGTTGCGTGACGGTTATGCTGGATACAGTTCGTACCTGTCATGCTATCCGGTTTTTCCCGGGATCTTTTCACCCAGCTTGTTCGAACGCACTGCAAGCCGATGAATGACATCGGCTTTTGTCCGTTCGAACAAGCTGGGCAAAAATCTCTCCGGGAAAATTCCGGATTCCGGTGCAACATGCGGGCTAGGGGGTTGAGGGATGGGGACAAATACCGGACAGCCAGCTTTTTATTATTTGTTATATATATCAAATACTTATCTCCTATCAGGAATTCCGGTTTTCTGTTTTGCTGGTTATCGGTATTGTGCGTTGCGTCACGCTTTTCAGGCAGTGCCAATGAAAGCTGGTGCAGCTTGGGGAAACTTTTTCTCTGGCGCCGGGTCATATTGACAGACGTTAGGAAAACGTTGGGTCACCCCCCTCCCTTGGTGGCCCGCCGGGTCAACCGGCACCCCAACCCCGAAGCTTGCCCCCCCTCTGGCTTCGGGGTTTTCTATGGTCTGGAAAAACTGCCAGGAGCAGGTAGCGGTCAGTTTTTTTCCACGGTAAAACGCAGTTTTGTGGCAGTCGTGCTCTTATTAACACAGTTTGTACCTGTCATGCTATCCGGTTTTTCCCGGGATCTTTTCACCCAGCTTGCCCGAACGCCTTGCAAACCGATGAATAACATCGGCTTTTGTCCGTTCGAACAATCTGGGCAAAAATCTCTTCGGGAAAATTCCGGATTCCGGTGCAATATTCGGGTTAGCGGAAAAAGCACCTGGTTGTCTTCATGATAGTGGATATTGAATTCCAGAGGCTGGTCGGCGCTGAAGCGATAGTGGATGGTCTGCCCGGCAGGCAGCTTGTGGCAGGATTCTTCCACCTGATCTGCCTGCAATATCCTCGCTTGCTGGGCAATGGAGGTGTTGCACAGAAGGCCGAGGAGGAAGAAAGTGACAGTTTTCAAGAGCTTGTCCTGTCGAGCCACTGATTGAGTGTTAGATGAACTTCGCCCACGCCGCTGCGTTTCAGGGAAGAAAACAGCTGTACGCTGAAATCGCCCTGCATGGATTTCAATGCCGCTTCAACCCTGTGGCAGCTCGCGGTTGCCGGGCCTTTCTTCAGTTTGTCCGCCTTGGTCAGCAGCACATGAACCGGAAGTTGGATATGTCCGGCCCATTCGAGCATCTGGACATCGAAATCCTTGAGCGGATGGCGCACATCCATCATCAGTATCAGGCCTTTCAGGCATTGGCGTTTTTCCAGATACTGCGCCAGGCTGCCTTGCCAGTCCTTCTTGATGCTCACAGAGACCTTGGCGTAGCCGTAGCCGGGCAGGTCCACCAGACGGCGCTCATGATCCAGTTCAAAAAAATTGATGAGCTGGGTTCGTCCCGGGGTTTTGGAGGTCTTGGCCAGCCCGCGGTGATCGCAAAGTGTATTGATGGCGGAGGATTTGCCGGCGTTGGAGCGTCCGGCGAAGGCCACCTCATAACCTTCGTCGGCGGGACATTGGCTGAGTTTGGCGGCGCTGGTCAGAAATCTGGCCTGACGGTAGTAGTTGTCAGTCTGCATCGCCGCGTTTCCAGTGTCCGGATTTGCCGCCGGATTTTTCCTCCAGGCGAACCTCACTGATGATCATGCCCCTGTCCACGGCCTTGCACATGTCATAGATGGTGAGCAGAGCGACCTGGGTGGCGCACAGGGCTTCCATCTCCACTCCGGTTTGTCCGCGGGTTTCCACCCGGGCATGACAGCGGATGAGATTGTTTTCATGGTCGATGTCAAAGTCGATGGCAATCCGGGTAAGCGCGAGGGGATGGCACAGGGGGATCAGGTCAGGCGTCCTCTTGGCGGCCATGATGCCGGCCACCCTGGCGATGCCCAGTACGTCCCCTTTCTTGTGTCCCCCTTCCTCGATGAGTTTGAGTGTATCTGCCTGCATGCGGATGTGCCCGCTGGTAAGCGCGACACGGTGGGTGTGGTCCTTGGCGCCAACATCGACCATATGGGCCTGACCCTGTTCGTCGAAATGGGTGAGTTTGCTCATGCCTGGGATACCTGGTCGAATTCAATGGATTTGGACACTTCGTGTACATCGAAGTTCATGTGCTCAAGATCGCCCAGCACCCAGGTGGCCTGGGGTTTGCCCACGCCGCCCACGGTGCCGGGATTGATCAGTGCGGTCTGGCCGCCGTTCACATTGGGCAGCCATTCGATGGCAACCTTGTGGCTGTGCCCGCAGCAGACCAGATCCCAGTCTCCCGTAGCGGCCATGGCCCGGGCGTAGTGTGGATAATGCACCAGGAAAATGCGCTTTCCGCCGAGTTCGATGCCGGCATCCATGCCGTGATAGCGCAGCACGCCGCCGGGCTTGTGGCTGAGGCGGGTCAGGGCATACAGGTCGCCGGTGTTGTTACCGTGGATCACATGCACCGGCAGACCGAATTGTTCCAGGCAGCCCAGGGTGCTGGGGGCGACCACATCGCCGCAATGGACTACGGCTTCCGCCCCCAGTGCCAGCGCATCTCTGACGGCTGCTTCCAGCAGGGGGATGTGGTCGTGGCTGTCGGACAGAATGCAGATTTTCATCAGAAGTGTGGTTTTTCCGGGGCTTTGTCAAACATGGCGACGGAATTGGTGATTTCCTTGCGTGCGGCTTCGGCGCCTTCCCAGCCTTGTACCCGTACCCATTTGCCTTCGTCCAGATCCTTGTAGTGCTCGAAGAAATGGGCCATGCGCTCCATGAGTTCCCTGGGCATGTCATCCACGTCTTTCACATGGGACCAGCGGTCGGTGATGTCGTCGGCGGGTACCGCTACCACCTTGGCATCGTCGCCGGATTCGTCGGTCATGATGAGCACGGCTACCGGACGGCAGCGGATTACGGAGCCGGGAATCAGGGGAAAGGCGGTGGGCACCAGTACATCACAGGGGTCGCCGTCATCGGAAAGTGTATGCGGGATATAGCCATAGTTTACCGGATAGCGCATGGCGGTACGGAGGATGCGATCCACGAACATGGCGCCGGATTCCTTGTCCACCTCATACTTGACCGGCTCGGCATTGGCAGGAATTTCGATGATGACGTTGATTTCGTCCGGGACATTGTTGCCCCGGGTTACGCGGTCGAGGTTCATTGTCTTCTCACTCTGATATTTTGTTTTTGTCTGAAAGGAAAAAGCCGACCCGAAGGCCGGCTTGCGGTTTCGTGTGGCTGTCAGCTTACAGCTCTTCGGCGTGTTTGGACAAATAGCTGGCTACGCCATCAGGCGTGTCCTTCATGCCTTCATCACCTTCCTTCCAGCCGGCAGGACAGACTTCACCATGGGTTTCGTGGAATTGCAGGGCGTCGATCATGCGCAGCATTTCGTCGATATTGCGTCCCAGGGGCAGGTCGTTGACCACCTGGTGACGCACCACGCCTTCCTTGTCGATGAGGAAGGAGCCGCGGAAGGCCACTGCGCCGTCCGGCGTTTCCACGTCATAGGCCTTGCAGATGCCATGGGTCATATCCGCTACCAGTGGATAGCGCACGGGGCCGATGCCACCTTCGTTGACCGGGGTATTGCGCCAGGCGTTGTGGGTGAAGTGAGAGTCGATGGACACGCCGATCACTTCCACGTTGCGCTTGCTAAACTCATCCAGGCGATGATCGAAGGCGATCAGCTCCGAGGGGCAGACGAAGGTGAAATCCAGAGGATAGAAGAAGATCACCGCGTACTTGTCCCTGGTGTGGGTCTTCAGGTTGAAATCATCGACGATGCTGCCGTCGCCAAGCACCGCCGGTGCGGTAAAGTCGGGTGCCTCGCGGCCTACCAGTACTGACATTATGTTCTCCTGTGTTTTCTCGGTTTATTGTTATCTGAGGCTGGAAAAGTCGGTTCCCGGCTTCAGATCGAATCGGTTTTCCAGATCCAGCTCCCGGATGAGCCGGTCCACAGCTTCCTGGCCATGAATCTTTTGCACTTCGGCAAGAATCATGCGCACGGAATTGCGGTTGTAGCCGCTCCTGAATTGCAGCTGTACCTCAATCAGTTCCCGGGCTCTGTCCAGATTCATGGTCATAACCCGCCCCGAAGGGCGGGAGTTGGATCAGATTTCAAAATCGGCCAGCTTGCGCGGAACCGCGATGCCTTTCAGCGTGACGTAGCGGGGCATGCCGTTGTCGTCATACTCGGGATAGGCTTCGCCCTGAATCAACGGATAGAGATACTCCTTGCAGGCGTCGGTAATGCCAAAGCCGTCATCGGTGATGAAATCCATGGGCATCATTTTTTCCACGTTGGCCACTTCGGATAGGGGCGCCATGCCAATGCTCCACTTGTAGGGGGAAGAGGATTCGCGCACCACCGTGGGCATGATGGAGTTGTGGCCTTCCAGGGCCATGTTCACCGCGGCTTCGCCCAGGGCATAGGCCTGCTCGACGTCGGATTCCGACGCCAGATGCCGCGCCGCGCGCTGCAGGTAGTCGGCAACCGCCCAGTGGAATTTGTAGCCCAGGGCTTCCTTGATGATATTGGCGACCACGGGGGCGGCGCCACCGAGCTGGGCATGACCGAAATCGTCCCGGGTGCCCTGCTCGGCGAGGAATTTGCCGTCCGGCCAGTGGCAACCTTCGGAAACCACCACGGTACAATAGCCGTGTTCCTTGACCTTGGCGTCCACCGCCGCGAGGAACTTGTCCTGATCGAATTCCACTTCAGGGAACAGGGTGACCACGGGAATGCCGTAGTCTTCCACCAGGGCGCCTGCGGCGGCAATCCAGCCGGCGTGACGTCCCATGACTTCGATAACGAAAATCTTGGTGGAGGTTTTGGCCATGGAGCGTACGTCATAACTGGCTTCCAGGGTGGAAACCGCGATGTATTTCGCTACCGAGCCGAAACCCGGGCAGTTGTCGGTAATGGGCAGGTCGTTGTCCACGGTCTTGGGCACATGGATGGCCTGCACCGGAAAGCCCATCTTTTCGGACAGCTGGGATACCTTGAAGCAGGTGTCGGCAGAGTCGCCGCCGCCATTGTAGAAAAAGTAGCCGATGTTGTGCGCCTTGAACACTTCGATGAGACGCTCGTATTCGCGCTTGTTGTCTTCCAGGCTCTTGAGCTTGTAGCGGCAGGAGCCGAAAGCGCCGGAGGGAGTGGTCTTCAGGGCAGCGATATCTTGAGCGGATTCCTGGTTGGTATCGATGAGATCTTCGGTGAGCGCGCCAATAATGCCGTTGCGACCGGCGTACACATTGGCGATCTTGTCGCTGTGCTTGCGGGCGGTCTCGATCACGCCACAGGCGGATGCGTTGATTACGGCGGTCACACCGCCGGATTGTGCATAGAAAGCATTCTTTGCTGTCATGATAACTCCCTCTTGAGCGTTAGAGTTTTGATGGATGTATGAGAAATTTTCCTGCAGGCTTCAGATCTCTCCGCGCTCCTTGGCGTCGTGGTCGGCCTGGGTCTGCAACAGGGATACGATGCACTCGCTGAGGTCATCGTATTCGTGTACCCCGGTGCCGTATTGCTGATAGCCCCGGTAGAAGAACTGGCAGCGATAGCGCCGGTCTCCGGATTTGAAAATCACGAAATTACAGCCGTCTTTCTGCCAGTACACAACGGGACAGTTGCTCAGATCGCGATCTGCGGGCGAGAGGCGGATTTCCGCATCCGCGTATTCAAAGGGCACATCCTCGCCATAGCGCTCCTTCAGCGTGGTCCTGATAATCCATTCTTCGCTTTTTCCGTAGTCGGGAATTGTAGCCATGATGCTTCGATAACCTGCTGATATATTTATTTGAGTCAAAAAAATCGCAGAAAATCAGGAACTTTGGCGGTTCCTTGGTTGACATTGGAAGCCAACTGCGATTAGCTATGCATCAAAATGGTTGTTGGTCTGGATAATCTCGCCAATTATAAAGGAAAAAAACGGGGCGGGATATATTCAGTCCCATGTTGATCTGCTCTACAAGGACAATGCGCGCATGAGGATTATTTTACTGGGGCCTCCCGGTTCGGGAAAATCCGTTATCTCCCGGAAACTTGCCGATAAATATGGGTTTCCTGTGGTAAGTGTCGAAGAAGTGGCCGAGGAACTGTCGGCCATGGCCCAGCAGGACGATGAGCTGGGCCGCCTGGCCAGGGATTCCATCGGATCCGGGCGCGTTTCCGACGACGTATGCAACATCGTCATCCGCCGGGTGCTGGGCAAGGAAGAACTCGATTCCGGGTTCATTCTGGTCGGTTACCCCAAGGATGTGGCTCAGGCCGGGTTCATGGAAGAAGCGCTGAATCAGATGCGACGGCCCCTGGATCTGGTGCTGATGATCGACATCGACCGGGATGAGCTGATGGAGCGGCGCGTCGGCCGTATCGATTGTGATGCCTGTGGCTCCCACTACAATCTGTACGTCAATCCGCCTCTGGTGGAAGGGGTTTGCGACATGTGCGGCTCGCGGGTGAGTCGCCGCCCTCGGGGCTATGAAGAAAACATAGCCAACCAGTTGCGTGAATATGATGTGGCGGTGCAGCCGGTGCTGGATTTTTACCGCAAGCTGGACAAATTGCGCGTGGTGGATGCCAATGGCACGGAAGACGAATTGTGGGAAGGCGTACAGCAGATCGTCGATAGCACTGTCCCGGTAGTATTGGAGCCTCTGGCGAAAGAAGCAGAAGCAGAGAAAGCGGATTCAGGGCGAAAACCCAAGGCAGCCAGCAAGAAAACCGGGAATGCCGTTGCCGCCAGCGGGAGCGACCGGACTTCCGCTGCTGTGGCGAAAAAGAAGCCGGCGAAGAAAACGTCGGGAAAAAAGAAGCCGGTTAAAAAGACGGCTTCGGCGACAACAAAGAAGACTACGGACAAGGCTTCCGCGAAAAAAGTCAGCAAGAAAGCAGCGGCAAAGAAAAAAGTGGTAAAGAAAGTGGCCGCCAAAAAAGCGGCTGTCAAGAAGTCGGTGAGCAAAAAGAAGGCGGCGGTGAAGAAGTCCGCGAGCAAGAAGAAGCCTGTCGCCAAGGGCGCCTCCATCAGGAAAAAAACCGCCAAGAAAAAGGTGGTCAAGAAAGCGGCGCTAAAAAAGGTTGCGAAAAAAGCGGCGAAAAAGAAAGTCGTCAGCAAAAAGAAGCCGGCGATCAAGACCTCCACGGTCAAGAAGAAAGTTGCCGGAAAAAAAGTAGCCAAGAAAAAAGTGGTGAAAAAGGCGGTGGCGAAAAAGGTGGCGAAAAAAAAGCCGCTGAGCAAAAAGGTCGCGAGCAAAAAGAAAGTAGTGAAAAAGTCCGTCAGCAAAAAGAAGCCGGCAAAGAAATCAGCAGCAAAAAAATCGCCAGCCAGGACCGCGAAAAAGGTGGCAAAAAAAACGGCCAAGAAAAAGGTGGCAAGACGAAAGCGCTAGGAGCCTGTCGGATTTGCAGCCGATCATCGTTAAATCCGACAGGCTCCCAACCCGGCTGGGGCGCCAGGTCAGGGAGATTTGGCGGAAGCTGGTGCACTGATCGTGGCGGCCCGGGTTTTGGCCGGCTTCAGGGAACCTCGAAAAACGCCTTGCATGGAATTTTTTTCGTCGCAAAGAGAAAATGCGATTTCCTCTTTGCTCACATTTTCAATTACTTGTCGTGATCTAAAATGGTGGGATATCCCTGTCCCGCTCGCGCATCTGGATTTTTCGGGATGCCCTTCAGTTTGTAGATGAGTACGCCCTGCCCATGTTCGGGCTGCAATTCGGCTATCGGTTTCAGTCCCCTTGCAGAGAGTAACTGGTAGAGCTTGCTTTGAGCCTGTTTCTTTCCGCTGCGCACAAAAGCATAATCATAATTCCGGAGCCTGGTTTTGCCAGATCGGAAGCGCTGGTATTCGAGTTTTTTTCCACTGTTTCGATTGCTGTACCAGGATACGCGCTCCCGGTGATAATCAATGACTATGCGTGAGCGGTCCGGAATGTTCGATCTGGCCCATTGCGCGGCCTGATGAATGTAGGCCTTGGGGGTGGCACTGTTGTGCAGGCTGTCGCCAACGAGTATCAGGATGCCGAGCAGCGCTGCCGCCAGCCATGCGCCCCTCCGGTTTTGCTCCCGGTATTGCCGGTGCAGAGCGTCCAGGGAAAAAACCACTATCGGCAGCAGCATCAGGCCCAGCGCCATGGTATAGCGTGACACCATGATGAAGTGCTGTGCGCCATGGATGAAGAGAATGGCAGCGGTCAGCGCTGCGTAGATCCACAGGATGCGCAGATAATCCCGGGGCAGTGCGGGGGCGGGGAAGTATTTGCGCAATATCAGAATGGCGAAATACAGCCAGCTCATGCTGCTGATCAGATCCTTGAGGATGCTCCAGGCCACTCCCAGATAGAGCGTGGTTTCCGCCATGCCCTGGGAGAACTGGGGAACCACCCCCTTGCGCAGCAGAGCCGCCTTGTGCGGGATGGATACGGTGAAGGTTTGCAACAATTGCTGCGTATTGGCGAGACTGTTCGCCAGGCGGTTGTGCATGCCTCCCCAGAGCAGTGTCGCAAGGGCGAAACCCAGGCCCATGATGAGCACGGGAATCAGCGCCTTGGCGCTGTCCCGAAACCGGCTGGTGCTGCCCGAAGCCAGCAGGCCAAAGGGCATGAGGAGCAGGAACACCAGAGCCTCTACCCGGAACAACAGGGCGATGAACATGCCCAGATTCCAGCTCAGAAGGTCTTTCCAGGAAAATTGGCGGAACAGGCGCAGATAGAAAATCATGCCGGCCAGGCTGAACGCCCAGTAGCCGTGATCGCGAATGATCTCGGCGCGGTTTTCATTGAAATAGGGCAGGCTGAGGATGACCAGCGCGGCCCACAGCAGGGTGCGCCGGGTACCGCCAAGTTCCTCCACAAGACGCAGAAATGCCAGTACCGCAAGAGTGTCCAGCAGCGTATTCAGCGCCC
Source organism: Sedimenticola sp. (assembly GCA_026985055.1). Lineage (GTDB taxonomy): Bacteria > Pseudomonadota > Gammaproteobacteria > Chromatiales > Chromatiaceae > Thiolapillus. Next base: position 9,038 of record JALSQZ010000066.1, read on the forward strand.
AGGCGGCCTGTTCCGGCGCGAGGCCGGTGAGCTGGCCGGTCAGGCCGATGAGGCGGGGATAGAACAGCCAGTTGCCGATGTGCCGGATGGCGTCGCTGTCACCCTCAATGGCGAGCAGATAATAAACCGCGTCGTGATTGATCTGCTCAACTGCGCCGATCTGCCACAGGGACAGCAGAATGCTGGCGATGGCCGCGCTCAGATAGACAGAAAGCGTCTGTCTTGCAATCATGGGTCTGGCGTATAGCCGAAATAGTCCAGCAACTCGCCGGCTTCCTGCTGAATGTAGGCTCGATCCTCCGGGCTGAGGCGGCTCAGGGAGCGGGCGTTCATGTTGCGGATGCGGGAGGTCACGCCATGTACCGTCCATTTCCGGTCAGCCAGCAGTTCCGTGTGATCCAGCCCGAGAAAGTCCATGATTTGCTGCATCTGTTCCGCGGGCCGGGCGGTGACGTCCTCGTATTTCAGTATCAGTTTGCGCTCCACCTTGTCCAGCTGATCGAGCATGATGCGGTTGGATTGCTGCCATTGTTTGGCGGCGATTTCCACCGACTGGCCGGCCTTGCGGTGGATGCCCTCGGCTACCGCGTAGCCGTTGCGTACCAGGGCGATGAAGTGCGCGCCGGGGAAGTTTTTGTCCAGCCATTGAATGCGCGCCGCATTGGGAATGGATTTCTCGATGAACACCGGCAGGCGCGGATCGGACATCATGCCGCACCACTGGCGTTTGAGTTTTTCCGCATCCGGTTCGTTTCCCGGTCGCGGGACGAAACGATCAGGATTCAGCGCCCAGGTGCGGGTCAGGCCCACTTCACTGGGAATGGTGAGTTGGTCGGTGCAGTACTGCCCTTCCCTGGGCAAGTGCGCCACGGAAGGATGGCTGGCGATGACATCATGCAACAGTGTGGTGCCGGAATTGTAGCAGCCCACGACGAAAACCCATTTCTTCGGGTTGCAGGCCTTGCCTTCCCGGGCAAGACGATTCAGTTTCATTTGACGGCGTTTTTTTCTCAGCCATTTTTTCAGGTTCATAGCGGGATATCCGATCGGAAAACATTACACTGGGTGCGAATCTCCTGGTTACCCCAGAGAGTAAACCGGCCTATTTGAAAATTGCCATCCATGGGCGGGTGGTTCTTGATTTTTTGCAGGGTCAGCCCGCGCTGCAGCCCGCTGTTTGCGGCGGCCTTGGCCGCAACAGGAGAATAATTGCCATTGGGATAGGCGATGCTGACGGGCGTGCGGCCGGTCCAGTTGCTGATGTCGATTTGCGCCAGCTGGATCTGCTCCAGTATTTCCGAGTAGCCATACTGGTCGAGCAGATAATGGTTGCGCGTGTGGTTGCCGATATGCACCAGCGGGTGCGCGGAAAATTCCTTCAATTCCTCTATTGTCATGGGGCGATCCGTATCTGACCAGGGGAGCAGACAAGTATCGCCGAATTCCCGTAGCAGATATGTGATGATGTCCAAATGATGCTTCTCCTTGAGCATTTTCTGTTCCCGGGAGATGTCCGTCTTTTGCGCGCCCCGGCGAATGCGCTCCCGGTACACCACGTCCCACCAGAAGCATTCCTGCTGTTCCACATTGCCGGTAGTGATGTAGAAAGTGGCAGGGATGTCATATTCCTCAAGCAGGGCGACCATGCGCAGATTGTTGGCATAGCCATCGTCAAAGGTGATGCAGGCGTATTTTCCCGTCGTCGTGAGTTTGCTGTCTTCTTGTTCGGGGCTGATGAAATCATAGCCGGCTTCAAGAAAAATCTCGATGAACAGACGCATTTGTTCCCGGGTGATGGCCTGCTGGGCATCCACATGATTTGCCGCGATTTCCTCCCGGTCTTCGAAAAGGCCGTGAAACAGGAAACCCAGAATCGCGGGTCGATCCCGGTGCAGAAAAGAAAGACCGCTGCGCAGCTTTTGTTTTAGCTTTTTGCTGAAGGACATGGACGGCTGTCTGGGCTTATAATTCCCCGATCCCCGGTTACGCGCAAGAGCGAAATGAAGTGAACCATTCTAGTGCCCAAGCCGTTGTTCTGGCAACGGGAATGCAGAGCAGCGGATCCACGCTCCTGTCCTGGTGTTTTCTGCAACGGCCGGACATGAATGGCACCCTGGATGGGGATACCGATCTGATTCCCTTGCCGCCCCGGGGTCTGGATGCGCCTTTGCTCTGGTACAAGACCACCATCAGCTGTTTTACCCTGGCGGAACAGATCGCCCTGCTGGAGGATGAGGGCTATGCGGTGAAACCCCTGCTTGTGGTGCGGGATGTGCGTGCAGTATGGATGTCGCTCATGAAAAAGCCTTATGGGCGCAATGGCGTGACCGCTGAAGACCCGCCCCTGCGCCTGCGCTTCCGGCGCTTCCTGCGTTCCTGGGAAGATGCCCGGGAGCGGGGAATACCCGTGTTCCGTTACGAAGACCTGGCCGTGGATGCGGAGTCGGCTCTGATGGGCCTGTGCAAGGATCTCGATCTGCCCTGGGAGCAGGCCATGCTCGACTGGCCCAGGCCGGCATCTGCGATTGCCGATTCCCGACATGGCAATGCGCGTTTCATGAACGCCCGCAAGGCGGGACTTGCGGATGTTTTCAATCCGGATCTGGCCCTGCGGGTGAGCGGAGAGATCCATGAGCAGGATCTGGTTTGGCTGGAAGAACAGTTTTCTCCTTTCAATGCGGCCATGGGCTATGAACAACATCTGGCCGGACTGAAGCTTTTGCCTGGCCGTCTGCAACCGTCCTGGGCGGCTTCCCGGCGCATGAACTGGCGTCTGCGCCAGAAACCCCTGCGCTATCTGGCGGTGAAGCTGGGCCTGAGCCGCTACCGCCCCCGACCTCAGTGATGAAGCAGGACTGGGAATATCGCCGTGAAATCGTATTGCCCTTCGATCTGCCACTGGCGGACGGGCAAATCATGGTTTGCGAGAAGATTCTGCGGCTGTTGCCTGGCCGGCGACTGGTGTGTCGGGCGAGATTCCGGGGGGAGACAGTGCTGGCCAAGCTGTTCCTGGGCGAAGGAGGTCGCAAGGAGGCAATGGTGGACGCGACCGCGATCCGGGCGATGATGTCGGCGAATATCCCTACCCCGGTGTTGCGTCACCAGTTGCAGGTCAGGGACAAGCCGCATGTGCTGTTGCTGTTCGACTTCATCCCCGAGGCGCGCTCCTTTCGTCAGGCCTGGACGCTGGCTGACCCTCATCAGCGGGAGCTGTTGCTGGAAAAGCTGCTGCGTCTGGTGGCGGCCCAGCACCAGGCGGGACTGCGCCAGGTTGATTTTCATCTGAACAATTTTCTCGTTGATGCCGCTGGCCGGTTGTACGCCATAGACGGCGGCGACTTTCTCCTTGGTGATGCGCCGGTGCGCCGGAAAGCCGCCATCGCCAACCTGGGTTTTCTCTTTGGTCATCTGCCCCGCCGGGAGCTGCATCGATCCCCGGATGTCTTGCAGCCCTATCTCCAGGAACGCGACTGGGCCGACAAACCCGGGTTGCTGCCGCGGGTCAGTGATGCGGCGGATGCCTTTCGTCATCGTCGCGCCCGGCGTATCAGCCGCAAGGCATATCGGAACTGCAGTGAGTTCCTGGTGCGCAGACATCAGGGCCTGCGTATCTGTCAGCGCCGTGATCTGCCGGTGGAAGAGCTGAATCGCTGGCTGCAAGCCACCGAGCTGGCACCCAGGGAGGGCGAGAAAATCCTCAAACCCGGCAACTCCCAGACGGTATGGCGCACCCGCCTGGGCGGCCGGGAAGTGGTGGTGAAGCGCTACAACCTGAAAAATCCCTGGCATGCCCTGCGGCGCATGTTCACCCGCAGCCGGGCATCAAAATCCTGGGAGAATGCCCATCGTCTGCGCGCCTACCACATTGCCACGCCGCATCCCCTGGCCATGATCGAGGAACGCTGGGGGCCTGTGCGCCGGCGCGCCTGGCTGATTACCGATGTGGCTCATGGCGAGGGAGCCAATGGCTACATTCCCGCGCACCCGGAGGCAGGGAATCTCCAGCGTCTCGCGGATACGGTACTGGCCTTCGGGGAAAACGGCCTGGTTCATGGTGACATGAAAGCCACCAATTTCATCATGAATGAAACCGGGGTCGAGGTCATCGACCTGGATTCCATGAGCAGGCCGCTTACCGCGCCGGCGCGGCGGGCCCGGATCCATCGCGACCGGCAGCGCTTTGTACGGAACTGGACAGGAGATCTGCGTAGCGCTTTTGAGCGCCTTATGCATCAATGAATCGGGTAGAATAGCGGCAAATATTCGGGCAATCAGGTTTCTTCATGATCATATTGGGTGTAGCGGGCGCGGTAAGCCATGACCCTTCGGCGGCCTTGTTCGTCGATGGCGAGCTGGTGGCCGCGGCGGAAGAAGAGCGTTTCCTCCGTGACAAGCACGCCAAGGGGCGCTTTCCCTACGAGGCCACGCGCTATTGTCTGGCCGAAGCCGGTATCGAGCCGGGGCAGGTGGACGTAGTGGCCTTTCCCTATGCAAAAATCCCTTTGAGCAGCCCCGCGCGCTGGCACTATGCCGCCCGCCACTGGTATGCGCCGGATCGGGCGCTCACGGCTTTGTTGCGGGGCAATCGGCGCTACTGGCGCAACCGTTCCCTGCTGGAAAAGCTGGTGGCGGATCTGGGCATCACCAATGCCCGCCTGGAAATGGTGGAGCATCATCTGGCCCATGCCAGCAGCGCCTATCATCTCAGCGGTTTCAAGGAGAAGACCGCGATCCTGGGTATCGATGGCAAGGGTGAATACGCCACGACTTTCTTCGGTTACGGCGAGAACGGGCGCATCCATAAAATCAAGGAATTCTACGACCCCGATTCCCTGGGGGGCGTGTACGGCGCCATGACCGAATACCTGGGCTTCGAAATGCTCGATGGCGAATTCAAGGTCATGGGCATGGCGCCCTATGGTGATCCTTCGCGCTTCGATTTTTCCCGCCTCATCGACTACAGCGAGAAGGATTTCCGGGTCAACACCCGGCTGGTGAACGTCATCGGCCTGCGCCGCTGGAAGGACAGGAATGGCAAGGGCATGTATTTCAGCCCCAAACTGGTGGACTGGCTGGGGCCGCCCCGGGAAGGGGACGAGATCGACGATCCCTATGTGGACTATGCCGCTTCCATGCAGGACTTGCTGGAAAAGGTATCCCTGGGACTCATCGAACACTATCTCGGCGATATTCTGCGTGAAACCGGGAAGCTGGCCTTTGCCGGCGGCGTGGCCCTGAACGTCAAGCTCAACCAGCGGATTCTGGCCAAGGACAATGTACAGGAGCTGTTCATTCAGCCGGCTGCCTCCGACGCGGGCACGGCCATAGGCGCGGCTTCCTATATCGCCCATCAGCTGGGCGATAACGTGCAGCCCATGCGCCATGCCTATCTGGGGCCATCCTACAGCAATGAACAATGTATCGCCGCCTGTGAAGCCCATGAAGGGCAGCCTCACTGGGAAAAGCTCGAAAATGTCCCGCAACAGGTGGCAAAACTGCTGGCCGAGGGCAATCCCGTGGCCTGGTTCCAGGGGCGCATGGAGTTCGGGCCGCGGGCCCTGGGCAACCGTTCCATACTGGGCGCGCCGAATGTGCCGGGCATTGCCGATCGGATCAACGAACAGATCAAGTACCGGGAACGCTGGCGGCCCTTCTGCCCCAGTATTCTGGATAGCGTCGCGCCGGACATGCTGCAAACCGATCATCCGGCCCCCTACATGACCATCACCTTCGACGTTGGCGAAGGCTGGAAAGAGCGGGTGCCGGAAGTGGTGCATGAAGACGGCACCGCCCGCGCCCAGGTAGTGACCCGGGAGACCAATCCCCGTTACTATGAGCTCATTGGCGAACTGCAGAAACTCACCGGTAACGGGGTGATTCTGAACACCTCCCTGAACCGGCGCGGCGAGCCCATGGTCTGTTCGCCGGAGGATGCCCTGAACATGTTCTTTGGCTCGGATCTGCAATACCTAGTCATGGAGGATATTCTGGTAACCAAAGAAAACCAAGTGGAAGCAGAAGCATGAAGAAACTGCTCATTACCGGCGGCGCGGGTTTCATTGGCTCGGCGGTGATTCGCCATCTCATCGAAAATACCGGCTATCAGGTGGTCAACCTGGACAAGCTGACCTATGCGGGCAATCTCGAATCACTGGCCAGTGTCTCCGGCAGCGAGCGCTATGTTTTCGAACAGGTGGATATCTGTGACGCGCCGGAGGTGGCGCGGGTGTTCCGCGAGCATCGGCCGGACGCCATCATGCATTTGGCCGCGGAATCCCATGTAGATCGCTCCATCGACGGCCCGGCGGATTTCATTCAGACCAATGTGGTGGGCACCACGGTACTCCTGGAGGCGGCGCGTGGATACTGGAACGAACTGCGGGGGAAGGAGAAGACGGCCTTCCGCTTCCATCATGTCTCCACCGACGAAGTCTATGGCGATCTGGGGCCAGAGGGCCTGTTTACCGAGGAAACCCCGTATGCGCCCAGTTCGCCCTATTCTGCGAGCAAGGCGTCCTCGGATCACATGGTGCGCGCCTGGCAGCGTACCTACGGACTGCCGGTGGTCATCACCAACTGCTCCAACAATTACGGGCCTTACCAGTTTCCGGAGAAGCTCATTCCCCTGGTGATTCTGAACGCCCTGGCGGGCAAGCCCCTGCCCATCTATGGCAAGGGCGATCAGGTGCGCGACTGGCTGTATGTGGACGATCACGCCCGGGCCCTGCTGCGGGTGCTGGAACAGGGCAAGGACGGCGAGACCTACAATATCGGCGGGCATAACGAAAAGACCAATCTGGAAGTTGTGCATGCCCTGTGCGCCATCCTGGACGAGAAGCGTCCCGAATGCCCGGGTGGATTGGGCGCCTACGCGGATCTGATCACCCATGTGGCGGATCGTCCCGGGCATGATCTGCGCTATGCCATCGATGCCGGAAAGATCGCGCGGGAGCTGGACTGGACGCCTCAGGAAACCTTTGTCAGCGGCCTGGAAAAGACCGTGGACTGGTATCTGGAAAACGATCTCTGGTGCCAGCGGGTACTGGATGGCAGCTATCGCGGGGAACGTCTGGGAGTGATCGAATGAAAGGCATCGTTCTGGCCGGAGGTTCCGGCACCCGCCTGCACCCGGTGACGCGCAGCATATCCAAACAGCTGCTGCCGGTGTATGACAAGCCCATGATCTATTACCCCCTCAGCACCCTGATGCTGGCAGGCATACGCGAGGTGCTGATCATCTCCACGCCCCATGACCTGCCCCTGTTTCGTCAGTTGCTCGGAGATGGCAGCCAGTGGGGCATGCACCTGGAGTATGCCGAGCAACCCCGCCCCGAGGGGCTGGCCCAGGCCTTTGTCATTGGCGCGGACTTCATTGGCGATGATCATTGCGCCCTGGTGCTGGGGGACAACATTTTCTATGGGCATGACTTCGGCCAGCTCCTGAGTGAAGCTGTCCGGCGGGAGCAGGGCGCGACCGTGTTTGCCTATCCGGTACATGACCCGGAGCGCTATGGCGTGGTGGAATTCGACGAAGGATTCCGCGCCCTGAGTCTGGAGGAAAAACCGGCGCAGCCCAAGTCCCGTTACGCCGTAACCGGTCTATACTTTTATGACAATCAGGTGATCGACATCGCCAGCGACATTCGCCCTTCGGCCCGGGGTGAACTGGAAATCACGGATGTGAACCGGCATTACCTGAACCGGGGAGAACTGCGGGTGGAAGTGCTGGGACGGGGCATGGCCTGGCTGGACACCGGCACCCATGATTCCCTGCTGGACGCCGGGCAGTTCATCCAGACCCTGGAAAGCCGTCAGGGACTCAAGGTGTGCTGTCCCGAGGAAGTGGCCTGGCGCATGAACTGGATCGATGATGAGCAGTTGCTGGCTCTCGCCGCGGAACTGGGCAAGAGCAGCTATGGCAGTTACCTGGAAGGCTTGTTACGGGAGCAGATCCTATGAAGATCCTGGAAACCGATATTCCCGGCGTCCTGATCGTGGAGCCGCAGGTTCATGGCGATGAGCGGGGCTGGTTCATGGAGACCTGGCAGGCGCGGCGCTATGCTGATGCGGGCATCCGCGGCCCTTTCGTGCAGGACAACATGGCTCGCTCCCGGCACGGCATTTTGCGCGGACTGCATCTCCAGCATCCCCATGCCCAGGGCAAACTGGTGCAGGTGGTCATGGGTGAAGTATTCGATGTCGCGGTGGACGTGCGCCGCGGTTCCCCGCATTTCGGGAAATGGGTGGGCGTGATTCTGTCCGCCGACAATCACCGTCAGCTCTGGGTGCCGCCGGGCTTCGCCCATGGTTATGTGGTGACCAGCAACAACGCCATCTTCAGCTACAAATGCAGTGAGTATTATCATCCGGAAACGGATTTGAGCATACGCTGGAACGACCCGGATATCGGCATCGACTGGCCGGTAGTGGGGCAGCCCAGTCTGTCGGACAAGGATGCCGACGCGCTGTTGCTCAAGGAGGTTCCCGATGAGCGTCTGCCGGAGTACCAGTCATGAATTATGAATCTCCCCGAATCCTCCTGTTCGGCCACAACGGGCAGATCGCCTGGGAGTTGCGCCGCAGTCTTGCCACCTTGGGTTCGGTGGTTACTGCGGGGCTGGATGGCGCTGATCACGAACTGGATCTTGGCGACGGCGATGCCCTGAGGCGGTTGGTGCATGAACTGAACCCCGGGTTGATGGTTAATGCCGCCGCCTATACCGCTGTCGATCAGGCTGAATCGGAACCGGAGCTGGCCCGGCGCCTGAACGCGGATGTGGTAGGGGAGATGGGACAGCTGGGCGCGGCACTGAATTGCCCTGTGTTGCACTATTCCACAGATTACGTATTTTCCGGCAAGGGCGACCGGCCCTGGAAGGAAAATGACGAGCCGGACCCCAAAAGCGTGTACGGAAAAACCAAGCTGGACGGGGAACGCGCCCTGTTGGCCTCCCGGGCGGACTGTCTGATTCTGCGCACGGCCTGGGTGTATGGCGGACGAGGGCGGAATTTCCTGCTCAGCATGCAGCGTCTGTTCCGGGAAAAGGACTCTCTTGGCGTGGTCGCGGATCAGTTTGGTGCGCCCACCTGGTCGCGCTTGATTGCCGAAGCCACCGCCCAGTTGCTGGCCCAGTGCCGTACCGCGGACGGGGGGTTCAGTTTTGGCGAACATCGGGAAGAGATCTTCCATCTCAGCGCCGAAGGTCAGGCCAGCTGGTTCGATTTCGCCCGTGCCATTCTCGATGCGGGCAATGAAAGCTGCAGGCTGGAGCCCCTGGCCACCGGGGAATATCCAACCGCTGCGGTGCGACCGGCCTATTCGGTGCTGAACAACAACCGCTTGTGGCAGGTCTGGGGCATCCGGCTGCCGCACTGGCGTGAGTCATTGGCGCTCTGTCTGGAAGAACGGGACGGTTAACGGCAGGGTATCGTGGCGAACAAGTACAAGGGGGTGCCGCTTTATCATCCTCGTCTGTGGCCCACCTGGGTCGGAGTGGGGGTGCTGCGGCTGGTGGCCTTCATGCCCTATGGCCTGATTCTGCGTCTCGGTCCCTGGCTGGGACGCGCCTATGCCCGAGCGTTGCCCAAGCGCCGCATGATTGCCCAAACCAATATCCAGCTGTGTTTCGCTGAACAGACGCCTGAATGGCGGGAGCAGTTGCTGCGGGACAGTTTCGACAGCCTGGGCATTACCCTGCTGGAGGCGCCCCTGGCCTGGTGGGCTTCATGCCGGCGCATGGAAAAACTGGCGCATGTTCACGGCCTGGAAAACCTCCAGGATGCGCTGGCATCGGGAAAGGGCGTGTTACTGCTTTCCGCGCATCTGAACAGCCCCGAGTTTGGCGGACGTCTGCTGGTGCATGAGCAGGAATATGCAGCCATGTACCGCCCTTCCAACAACCCGGTCATCGACAGAATCATCAGCCGGGCGCGGAGTCGCTGGTTGTCCACCCTGATACCCCGGCACAACGCGCGTGCCGCAGTGCGCGCGCTTAAACAGGGGTGGGCCCTATGGTATGCTGTGGACCAGAATGCGGGGCGCCGTGAGTCGGTGTTTGCCGACTTCTTCGGCATTCCCGCATCTACCAACCCGGCCACGGCCCGGTTGGCCAGGCTCAGTGGTGCTGTGGTCGTTCCCTTTCGCGCGGTGCGCAGGCAGGACGGCAAGGGTCATGACCTCTTTCTCGAGCCGCCCTGGGAAGACTTTCCCACGGGCGATCTTGTTGCTGACACTCAACGGGTGAACGACCTGGTGGAGAGATGGGTGCGTGAGACCCCGGAACAATACATGTGGATACACCGTCGCTTCAGAACCCGTCCGCAACGCTCTGATCCGCGTATCTATCCGGTCGATTGAATGAAAAAGCGCGACCACGTCAGCCTGACAGAGAGCAAGGAGCTGTATTTTCGTCTCCTGCGCCATGTGCGTCCCTATTGGCATGCATTTGCCGTGGCCATCGGTTTTACGGTGTTTCTGGCCGCTACCGAACCCGCCATTCCCTATCTCATGAAGCCGCTGATGGACAAGGCCTTCGTCGCGCGGGATCAGCAGTACATGTTCTGGATGCCCATTGCCCTGCTGCTGCTGTATGTGGTGCGCGGCATTTCCGCCTTCGTCAGCCGGGTCGCCTTCCAGTGGGTGGCGGGCAAGGTGGTGCTGGATCTGCGCAAGGAAATGTTCGAACGCATCCTTGCCTTGCCTGTGTCCTATTTCGATGCCCATGCCACGGGCAATCTCATTGCCAAGGTCACTTATGATGTTACCCAGGTGACCACTGCCGCCACCCGGGTGCTGGTGGTGCTGTTGCGCGATGGTCTGTCGGTCATCGGACTGCTGGGGTTCATGCTCTGGACCAACTGGAAGTTCACCCTGGTGGTGTCCGTTCTTCTCCCGGTGATGCTGTTGTTCGTGCGTTTCGTGTCCGGACGCATGCGCCGTTCCAGCCGGCGGCTGCAGGAAACCATGGGAGAGATGACCCATGCCCTGGAAGAGGCCACTCGCGGCAACCGCATCGTCAAGGTCTATGGTGGGCAGGCGTATGAGCGCAAGCGTTTCAACAAACTGGCCAACTGGGTGCGCCGGCATCGTTTCAAGCTCAAGGTGGCGGATGCCACGAGCGCGCCCATTGTGGAATTCATTGGCGCCATGATGATCGCCCTGCTGATCTACCTGGGCACCGGTCAGCTGGGCGGCGAGCCCATGACCGTAGGCGAGTTTACTTCCTTCTTCTCTGCGCTTGGATTGTTGTTTCCGCCCATCAAGCGCCTCACCGCCATCAACCAGCCCCTGCAGACGGGGCTGGCCGGGGCGGAATCCGTATTTGCCCTGGTGGATGAAGACAGCGAGAGGGATACCGGAGAGAAATCCCTGGAAAAGGTGCGCGGCGCCATCCGTTTCGAGCATGTCCGCTTCCGCTACGCCCAGGGTGGCGGCGATGCTCTGCGCGACATCAGTTTTACCATCGAGCCGGGTCAGAGCGTGGCGCTGGTGGGTGCGTCCGGCAGCGGCAAAACCACTATCGCTGCCCTGATCCCCCGTTTCTATGATCCCAGCGAGGGACGCATCTTGCTGGATGATCAGCCCCTGGAGGAGATTCGCCTGTTGGATCTGCGCCGGCAGATCGCCTATGTGGGCCAGGAATCAGTGCTGTTCAATGACAGCGTGGCGGCCAATATTTGCTATGGCATGCCGGAGCCGCCGGATCGGGAACGCCTGGAAGCCGCTGCCCGGGCCGCGCATGCCCTGGAATTCATACGCGATCTGCCCGAGGGCTTCGATACCCTGATAGGCGAGGATGGGGTGCGCCTGTCCGGAGGGCAACGTCAGCGTATCGCCATCGCCCGGGCCTTGCTCAAGGATGCGCCGATACTGATACTCGACGAGGCCACTTCCGCCCTGGACACGCTGTCCGAGCGCCATGTGCAGGCGGCGCTGCGCAATCTGATGCAAAACCGGTCCACCCTGGTCATCGCCCATCGCCTGTCCACCATAGAGAACGCCGACCGGATTCTGGTGATCCAGGAAGGACAAATCGTAGAGGCGGGCACGCATGAAGAGCTGATTGCGCGCATGGGAGAGTACGCCAAGCTGTATAATATCCAGACAGAGAAGCAGCAGGCAGAAGATCGATGACCGAACACAAGACCAAAGACGTGGAGGAAAAGCCGGGCGAGCTGATGTTTTCTTCCGTGTACACCCAGCAACGGGCGGAACGTTATTTCAACAAGCATCAGGAAAACCTCAGCCGGCGCCTGTCAGACTGGCGGGAAAAGCAGATTGCGCGCAAGGTGCTGGAGATGGCGGGCAACCCCCGTTCGGTGCTGGATCTGCCCTGTGGCGCCGGGCGCTTCTGGCCGATACTTGCCGAAGCCCCTGAACGCAAGCTGCTGGCCGCGGATTACAGCGAGAACATGCTGCATACAGCGCGGAAATTCCAGCCCGCGGAGCTGGTGGAGCGCTTCCATATATTTCAGACCTCGGCTTTCGACATACAGCTGGAAGACCAGGCTGTGGAACATATCTTCTGCATGCGCCTCATGCATCATATTGGCAAGGCGGCTGATCGCATGAGGATTCTGCAGGAGTTCCATCGTGTCAGCAGTGACAGCGTGAGTCTGTCCCTTTGGGTGGATGGCAACTACAAGGGCTGGCGCCGCCGTCGTCTGGAAGCCCAGCGGGCGTCAGGGAAGAAGGAATTCAAGCGCAGATTTCAGGATCGCTTCGTCCAGTCTCCGGCGGTGCTGGAAAAGGAGTTCGACGAGGCGGGCTTCCACATTCTCGGCAAGGTGGATTTTCTGCCCGCTTATTCCCACTGGCGCACCTATGTGTTGCGCAGAAAAGACCGGTCGGCGGCATGAAGCAGGTCAGCAGACAAGAGCACGAGGCGCTGGTGGCGAATGCCCGGGTGCTGGAGGAACAGTCCTTTGGCGTGAAGGTGTGGTTGCTGCCGGATCAGCGCGTTGTGAAGATGTTCCGCGTCAAGCGCCGTTTCAGCTCCGGGCGTCTGTACCCCTACAATCTGCGGTTCGCGCGCAATGCGGCTCGTCTCCAGGCCCGCGGCGTGGCGGCGCCCAATATCCTGGAAACCTTTTTCTGTCCCGAGATAGAGCGCCATGGCGTAGTCTATGAACGGCTGGAAGGGGAGCCTTTCTATGAACTGTTCCAGAACAACATGGATGAGGCTCTGTTCGAGACCCTGGCAGGTTTTCTCGCTGAGCTGCATGAAAAAGGCGTCTATTTCCGTTCCGTGCATCCGGGCAACGTATTGCTCAAATCCGATGGGAGCATGGGGCTTATTGATATCCAGGATCTTCGTTTCTGGCCCTGGGCGCTGAATCGTTCCTTGCGGGCGAGAAATTTCCGTCATCTGTACAACAGTGACGAACACAGTCTGGCCATGCGCGAATTTGGTTTCGAACGATTCGTGGATCTCTATTTGAAACAGCTGCCACGCGAAGAAAGCTACCGTAACTCACTCAAGCCCCTGATCATGGACTTCGATCGGGCCTGGGAACGAAAGAGAAAATGACACAGAGGCAGGAGCACTCCTGCCGCCAAACGATCAGGAGAAAGAATATGAAAACCATTATCACAACCCTGCTGGCGGGGCTTTGCGCCGGGCTCAGTGTTTCCACCCTGGCGGCTGCTCCGGAGCCCTTGCGCAGCAGTTATGCCGATATTGGCGAAGCCATGGAATTCAAGTTGGGATGGCAGAGCTTTAAGGGAATGGAACTGGATGAGGCCGACGACCTGGAAGGCTGGACGGCCACTGCTCAGGCTGTGTTTCCCTTTTCCGGGAAGTACCAGCTGCGCATCGATTTTCCTTTCAAGACGAATGCCGATGCCGTGGTCAAGGACAATCAGCCCATGCAACAGGGGGAAAATATCGATGTGGAAGGTTATGGTGGCGTGTTCGATTTTCTCACCGTGACTTTTGAACATCAGTTGGTATTTGCGGAAAACGCCGGCTACAACCTGTCTTACTATGTGGGCGGAGGCCGGGTGCCTGATCGCCTGGATACCACCAAGCGGGATCTGAAGAACCCTGACGAGATGGATCCCTTCAACCATACCGGCATGGTGTTCATGGGCGGTGTGAAATTCGACCGGGTGCACAGCTTCGGCCAGATCATCGCCAATGCCGGCCTGCGCTATTACACTGACAGTGACGATCTGCATCCGGCAGGGGACGACAGTTTCCCGGCGCTGGATGCCAGGGTGGCAGCGGTATTCTCGCCCTGGGGCATGTTGCATCCTGCCGTGGAACTAACCTATTTGGGGGACTTTTCCGATCTCAACCAGTTCAGTGTGGTGCCCCAATTGCTGCTTCCCTACAAGGACATGACCTTCAAGGCCGGCGCGGAAATCGGTCTGGGAGGCAATGGCAACGAGCTGGGCGCCATGTTGCAGGCCAGCTTCCGTTTCTGAGGATTCATGAGAGAGCTGCCGGATTTTTCCAAGGCGCGGGTGCTGGTCGTCGGCGATTTGATGCTGGATCGCTACTGGCATGGCGCCACGGAGCGTATTTCACCGGAAGCTCCGGTGCCGGTGGTGCATGTGCATGATGAGGAGGGGCGCGCCGGCGGCAGTGGCAATGTGGCGGTGAATATCGCCGCCCTGGGGGGAAAGGTATCCCTGCTGGGGCTGGTGGGAGAGGATGGCGCTGCCGACAGTCTGGAAAGCGCTCTGCAAGAGGCAGAGGTGGATACCCATCTGTTCCGCCAGCCAGGCTACCCCACCATTACCAAGCTGCGGGTCATCAGCCGCCATCAGCAGCTCATCCGCCTGGATTTCGAGGATGGTTTTCCCGAGCATGACCCCGGCGCCATGCTGGAGCATTTCAATACCCTGCTTGCGGAACACGATGTGGTCGTGCTTTCTGACTACGGCAAGGGCACCCTGGCCGATCCCCAGGCATGGATCTCCCTGGCAAGGCGGGCTGGCCTGCCGGTGCTCATCGATCCCAAGGGACAGGATTTTTCCCGCTACCGGGGCGCCACCCTGATTACGCCCAATCTGTCTGAATTCGAAACAGTGGCGGGTTCCAGTGGCAGCCAGGAACAACTGGAAAGCGCCGCGCACAAACTGATCCGGGATTGTGAACTGGACGCCCTGCTGATCACCAGGGGCGAGCAGGGAATGAGTCTGGTCAATCTGAACCGGGAGGTACATCATCTGCCCACCCGCGCCCGGGAAGTGTTCGATGTCACCGGTGCCGGGGATACCGTCATTGCCACTCTTGCGGCTGCCCTGGCGGTGGGGCAGAGCATGGAGGCGGCCACCGCCCTGGCCAATCTCGCGGCGGGGATGGTCGTTGGCAAACTGGGCACGGCCAGTGTCAGTGCTGCCGAGCTGGAGCAGGGGCTGCAGGAACAGCGTCTCGCCGAGCATGGGGTGGTCAGTGAGGATTTGCTTGTGGACCTGGTGGCCGCGGCGCGCAGCCGGGGCGAACGCGTGGTGTTCACCAATGGCTGTTTCGATCTGCTGCATGCGGGGCATGTCACCTACCTGGAACAGGCCAGCCGTCTCGGGGATCGCCTCATCGTGGCAGTGAACGTGGATGAAACCGTACGCCAGCTCAAGGGGCCGGAGCGTCCGGTGAATCCTTTGGAAAACCGTATGCACGTGCTCGCCGCCCTGGGATTCGTGGACTGGGTGGTGCCCTTTGCCGAAGCAACCCCGGAGCGCCTCATCTGTCGCCTGAAGCCGGATCTGCTGGTCAAGGGGGGCGACAATGATCCGGATGCCATTCCCGGCGCTGCCTGTGTGCGCGAAGCCGGAGGCGAGGTGCGCGTGCTCGATTATATTCAGGGAGTCTCTACTACCGCCATTGTGGACAGCATAAAGGAGCGCAACAGATGATGAATTTCTCCGTATCCCTCCTTGCCGGGTGTCAATACATGGCTCGGAGCGGTATGCGCATGGCCACGTCGGATAATACTGTCCTGCGCTCGGATTGAAGACGGCCGGTACGACTTGGATGCAGCTCGATCTGCTCATTTTCGGTGGCGGCATTGCAGGTATGTGGACGCTGCTGCGCGCCCGTCAGGCCGGTTATCGGGCCTTGTTGCTGGAATCAGCGGCCTTGGGCGGAGTGCAGTCCATTGCATCCCAGGGGATCATTCATGGCGGTACCAAGTACGCCCTCAAGGGTGCGGTTACCGAATCCACCCGCGCCATCGCCGACATGCCGGGCATCTGGCGCGATGCCCTGGCGGGACAGGGCGATATCGATCTGTCCGGTGTACGGCTGTTGTCTGGGCACCAGTACCTTTGGTCCAGCGGCAGCCTCGGTTCTTCCCTGGCGAATCTGTTTGCCAGCAAGCTCATGCAGAGCCGGGTGGCCTCCCTGAAGCGCGATGCCTTTCCCGCCCCATTCGATTCGCCCCGCTTTCGTGGCAGCCTGTATCGCTTGCAGGAGCCGGTACTGGATACCGCTTCCCTGATGCAATGTCTGGCGGATCAGGCGAAATCCTGGTGTTATCGTTATGAACCTGAAAACATGATCGTAACCACAGACCATGTCCGTATCGGAGAGCTTGAAATCAGGCCGCAACGGGTGTTGCTGGCTGCGGGACAGGGCAATGCTTCCCTCCTGCCCCGCTGGGGACTGAACACGCCCAAGATGCAGACCCGGCCTTTGCACATGGTCATGGTCCGGGGCAAGTTGCCGCCGGTGTATGCCCATTGCCTGGGGGCGAGCAGCAATCCGCGCCTCACCATCACCAGCTATCCCCTGGAAAAAGACGTATCGGTCTGGTATCTCGGTGGGCAGCTGGCGGAAAGCGGAGTGGATCGCCGCCCGGCGGAGCAGATTGCCCGCGCCCGTGCGGAACTGGAAAAGCTGTTACCCTGGATGGATTTTGCTTCCCTGGACTGGGCGACCCTGCCCATCGACCGGGCGGAAGTGGCTACTCCCGGTGGTAAGCGCCCGGATGACTGCTTTCTTGGTGGCACGGGTTCGCTGATGACCACCTGGCCTACCAAGCTGGCCTTCGCCCCGCGCCTGGCGGACAAGGTGCTGGAGAAACTGTTGCAGGAAGGCGTGGAAGTATCGGCGGAAGAGCCCCCGCCTCTTGATCTGCCCGAGCCGCCCCTGGCGGCGCTGCCCTGGGAGCAGGCCTCATGGAGCTGAGAGACCTGGGCAGCACCGGTATCCGGGTCAGCCCCCTGGGACTGGGCACGGTGAAGTTTGGCCGCAACCAGCAGGTCAAATATCCTTCCTCCTTCGAGATCCCGGGGGATGCCTCTGTAGCGCATATCCTGGAAGTGGCCCGGGAACTGGGCATCAACCTGCTGGACACTGCGCCAGCCTATGGCGTGGCGCAACAGCGCCTTGGAAAGCTGTTGCCCGGTATCAGGCAGGAATGGGTGATCGTTTCCAAGGTGGGAGAGATTTTCGAAAATGGCGAATCCCGTTTCGATTTTTCCTATGCGCATACCCTGGCTTGCGTGGAGCAAAGCCTGCGGGAGCTGCGTACGGATTACCTGGACTGCGTTCTCATTCATTCCAATGGCGACGACCTGCGCATTCTGCGGGAGGAGGGTGCGCTGGATGCCCTGCGCGAGC
Organism: Sedimenticola sp.; assembly: GCA_026985055.1. Taxonomy (GTDB): domain Bacteria; phylum Pseudomonadota; class Gammaproteobacteria; order Chromatiales; family Chromatiaceae; genus Thiolapillus. The sequence continues at coordinate 26,608 of JALSQZ010000066.1, forward strand.
TCAAGCAGCGCGGCCTGATCCGCGCTCACGGCATGTCCTCCAAGACCGTGGAAGGCGGGCTGCAGGTGGTGCGGGACATGGACGTGGTCATGGCCACCGCCAACCTGCAATATGATGACGAGCGGCCGGTGCTGGAGGCGGCTCGGGAACAGGGCAAGGGTGTGCTGGTAAAAAAAGGACTGATGAGCGGTCATATACCCGGCATCGAAGGGGTGAGGGCGGCCATGACCCATGTATTTTCCCTGCCGGGAGTGAGCAGCATGATTGTCGGCACCATAGACGAAGGGCATTTGCGTCAAAATGTTGCGCTGGCGGATGAACTGGCATGAGAACTCTGTACACGCTGGCGCTCTATCTGTTGCTTCCCGGCGTATTGCTGCGTTTGCTCTGGCGCAGCCGGCGGGCGCCGGCTTACCGGGAACGCTGGAGAGAGCGTTTTGGCCGGGTGAATGCGAGAGTACCTGCCGGTGGCGTATGGATACATGCGGTATCCGTGGGTGAGGTGCAGGCCATCGAACCCCTGGTGCGGCACCTGCGTGAGCAGTATCCCACCCTGGCCCTGATGATTACCACTTCCACTCCCACAGGTTCGGAACGGGTGAAGTTGCTGTTTGGCGCGGATGTTTTTCACAGTTACTGCCCCTATGACCTGCCCTTCGCCATTCGTGCTTTCCTTGGGCGAGTACAACCGCGCATGCTGATCATGGTGGAGACCGAGATCTGGCCGAATCTTCTGGCGCTATGTGAGCAGCAGGGAATTCCCACATTGCTTGCCAATGGGCGTCTGTCCAGCCGTTCCGCCCGGGGATATGCTCGCCTGGGCCGATTTTCCCGACAAGTGTTTTCCGCCATCCGTGCGGTGGCGGCCCAGTCGGAAGCCGATGCGCAACGCTTCATCAGCCTGGGCGTGCCTGCGCAGCGGGTGCGGGTCACGGGCAGCATCAAGTTCGATATGCGTATTCCCGCCAGCGTCCAGGAACAGATCCAGGTATTGCGCCGTACCTGGGGGGATCGCCCGGTATGGGTGGCGGCCAGTACCCACGAAGGAGAAGATGAACAGATACTCACTGCGCACCGGAAGCTGTTGCAAGAGGTTCCTGCCGCCCTGCTGGTGCTGGTGCCCAGGCACCCGGAACGTTTTGACCGGGTGGCGGCACTGGTGGCGCGTCATGGTTTCGTATTGTGCCGGCGTTCCCTGGATCAGTCTTGTACTGAGGCGGTGCAGGTGTTTCTGGGTGACACCATGGGGGAGCTGCCGGTCTTTCTGGGTGGCGCCGATGTGGCTTTCATTGGCGGCAGTCTGGTGAAGATCGGGGGGCATAACATGCTGGAGGCGGCTGCCCAGGGAGTGCCGGTGGTTTTCGGTCCCCATGTGTTCAACTTTTCCGCCATTGCCCGATTGCTGCGTGACCGGGAAGCGGGGGTCATGGTGGACAATGCGGCCGGACTGGCGGAGCAGGTGGGCGCCTGGCTGCAGGACGCCAGTGAACGCTCGCGCATCGGCGAGAACGGGCGTCAGGTGGTCGAGGAAAACCGTGGCGCCCTGCAACGCCTTGTCCGTCAGGTGGATACGCTGCTGGCTGCCTCAGAAAACGAAGCCTGAAGGTTCCGGCAACAATTCCAGAGGGGGAAGGTCGGTTTCGAACAGAAAGTCCTGCACGTACTCATCGCCATGTCGGGTGATGAGGGTGGCCTCCATGACCGGTGATTTTCCGATGATCATGAACAACCGTCCTTCCGGCGCCAGCAGGCGCTCCAGGCGGTCGTCGTAGCGCGGCAGGGAGCCGGTGACGGCAATGACATCGAAACCGCTTTCCGGAAGATCGGCGAGAAAGGCATTGCCCAGATGCAGATGGGTATTGTTCGCCGCCTGCAGGGCAAGCTTGTCTTCCGCTGTCTTGACCAGCGCCTCATAGATGTCATAACTGACCACGGAATTGCCCAGGGCGGCGAGGCATGCAGTAACAAAGCCGCTGCCGGTTCCGACTTCCAGAATCTGGTCACTGGGCTTCACCGCAAGAGCCTGGAGCATGCGCGCTTCCAGTTTGGGTTCCATCATCACTTGTCCATGCCCCAGGGGAATACGCATGTCGCTGAAGGCCAGCGCGCGGTAGGCATGAGGAACGAACTGCTCCCGGGGGATGTCCTGCATGATCTGCAATACCCGGTCATCGACTACCTCCCAGGGACGTATCTGTTGCCAGGCCATGTTGTAGCGGGCCTTGTCTGGATTGAGTGCGGGCATGATGGTTTCCTGCAAAATGAATCTGAGTCAAAGGGTAAGCGGAATCGGGAACGCTGGCAAGGTTAGGGAACCTCTGATTAAATCATGAACTCGCATCTTGCGTCCAAAATGTCCCGCTACTGCGTGGCCTACAGGGATGTAGGTCAGGGGCGTTAGCAGGAGCGGAAGCTTTGCAAATCTTCGCAATAGCGGGCTATTACGCGCGATTTGCGCCTTGTATCGGAACATTTTGAATCACAATCTGCTTCGCTCAGAATTAATCAGAGGTTCCTTAGCCTCCGGTCACAGGAGGGAAAAACCCTACTTCGTCACCGTCTCCGACGGGGGTGTCTTCCTGGGCCATTTCCTGATTCACGGCGCCCAGCACCGGTTCGTCGCCGGCAAACACTTCTGCCCAGATGCCACCACGGGCGGCCAGTTTCTCTTTCAGTTGGGCGATGTTGGTGACGCCTTCCAGAGACAGGTTTTCACTCTCGGTTTCCAGGCGATCCCGCAGGCTGGCGAAATATAGTATATGGATCATGACAGCAACTCGCTGAAGGGCATGAACTGGACCTTGTCGCCGGCTTCGATGGTCTGGTTTTCCGGCAGTACCACCAGGCCATTGGCCCAGGTGGTGGAGCTGAGCACTGCCGAGGAGCGGCTGGGATGGACTCGCACCAGATCGCTGCCGTCCTCCTGCTTTTCCAGTCGTGCGCGGTGGAATTCGCGGCGCTTGTCGGGTTTGTTCCAGTCGAAGCCAGCCGTGGCTTCGATGGTCACTGGCATGACTTCGCTCAGTCCCGCCAGCTTGCGGATGAAAGGCCGGGCAAACAGCAGGAAGGTGACGAACAGGGACACGGGGTTGCCTGGCGTGCCGATAAACGGAGTATCACCTATATGGCCGAAGGCCACCGGCTTGCCAGGGCGGATGGCCACTTTCCACATATTCAGTTCTCCCAGAGCTTCCACAGCCGGCTTTACATGGTCTTCCTCGCCCACGGAAACGCCGCCGGAAGCAATCACCAGGTCGGATTGGGATGCGGCCAGGGTCAGTGCTTCCTTGGTGGCTTCCAGGGTGTCCGCCACCTGGCCGAGATCAATGACCTCGCAACCCAGGGCGCGCAGCATGCCGGCAACGGTGAAAATGTTGGAATTGTAGATCATGCCGGGTTTAAGGGGTTGTCCGGGCATCAGCAGTTCGTCGCCGCTGGCCAGCACCGCGACTCTGGGCTTGCGGAATACTTCCAGGCTGCCCACGCCCGCGGAGGCGGCCAGTCCCAGGTGCTGGGGCAAGAGGCGTACGCCGGGTGCGATGATTTGCGCGTCCTGGCGGATATCCTCTCCCCGGCGGCGGATGTTTGCGCCGGTCTGGGGTATGGTATTGATGATGACTTCATCACCTTGCTGACAGGTCAGTTCCTGCATGATCACGGCGTCCGCGCCTTGGGGAACCGGGGCGCCGGTAAAGATGCGCGCCGCAGTGCCGGGTTCCAGAGGTTGTGGCGCGGTGCCGGCGGGAATGCGTTGGGAGACGCTCAGACGGGTACCCTCAGCGGGAATATCGGCAACGCGAACCGCGTAGCCATCCATGGCGCTGTTGTCCCAGCCGGGAACATCTATGCCGCTTTTGACCGGAGCCGCCAACACCCGGCCCAGGGCCTCATGCAGGTTCAGGGTTTCCCTGTCCTGCATCGGTCTGGCATGGGAGAGCAACAGTTCCAGGGCTTCTTCATAGGGTTTGAGATCGGAAACCGTCGGGGTGCAGTCACAGCCGGACATCTTATTTCTCCATCAGCCGGGGGATGAGTACAGCGAAATTGCAGGGGCGGGTGCGGATATCCAGCTGGGGCTGGATGATCTTGTTCCAGGCGGTGCGGCAGGCGCCGGTGGAGCCGGGAATACAGAATATGAAAGTGCCGTTGGCCAGTCCCGCCAGGCAGCGGGACTGGAGAGTGGATGCTCCGATTTCTTCAAATGACATCTGCCGGTAAAGCTCGCCAAATCCTTCCACTTCCTTGTCCAGCAGGGGCGTGATGGCTTCCGGCGTGCTGTCCCTGCCGGTGACCCCGGTGCCGCCGGTGGAGATTACGACCTCCACTTCCGGGTCGGCGATCCAGGCGGAAAACAGGGCGCGCATCTGATAGATATCGTCAGGAACGATCTTCTTGCCCATGAACTGGTGGCCGGCTTCCTGCAGGGACTTCACCAGATAATCCCCTGATTTGTCCGTTGCGTCGGTACGGCTGTCGGAAACCGTGAGTACCGCGATCTTTAGCGGACGGAATTCCTCGTTGCCTGTGGCATGTCCCATGTTCTACTCCTGGAAACCATAATGGAATGTATTGCGGAATCTTGCCTTAAATTCATCCAAAGTGAAATGATGATTCTGGGTTCCGGCATGTTCGATTTTGATGGTTCCCATCAGCGAAGCGATGCGCCCGGTGGTTTCCCAGTCCATGCCGTTTTGCAAACCATACAGCAAACCGGCCCGGTAGGCGTCGCCGCAGCCGGTGGGGTCTTGCACGGATGTGGCTTGCGCAGGGGGAATTTCGATGATTTTGCCGCGAACATGGATGCTGGAGCCTTCCCCGCCACGGGTTACGATAATCGCCTGCACCATTTCCGACAGTTGGCTGATGCTCTTGCCGGTGCGTTCCTGCATGAGCCGGGCTTCGTAGTCATTGAAGGCCAGCCAGCTGGCCTGTTCGGCAAAGCGTATCAGCTCTTCGCCATCGAACATGGGCATGCCCTGGCCGGGATCGAAAATAAAGGGAATGCCGGCCTCGGCGAATTGCTGCGCATGCTCGATCATGCCCTGACGTCCGTCCGGGGACACCAGCCCCAGGGTGATGCCCTCGGCCTGCGTAACCTGGTTCTGGTGAGATTCGTTCATGGCGCCGGGATGGAAGGCGGTGATCTGGTTGTCGTCCTGATCCGTGGTGATGTAGGCCTGGGCGGTGTATTGGCCATCGATGATCTTCAGGTGCTCGCGGCTTACTCCCTGTCTGTCCATCCATTCGGAATAGGGCTGAAAGTCCGTGCCCACGGTGCCCATGGGGACGCCCTCGCCGCCAAGCAGCTTGAGATTGTAGGCGATGTTGCCGGCGCAGCCACCGAACTCCCGGCGCATGTCCGGCACAAGGAAGGAAACATTCAGGATGTGTACCTGTTCCGGCAGGATGTGGTTGCGGAAGCGATCATGGAAAACCATGATGGTGTCGTAGGCAAAAGAACCACAAATCAGGGCAGACATAAAACTTCCTCGTCGATCAGGAAATGAAGTGGGGATAGAGAATCAGGATCCATACCAGGAGAAACAGGCTGATGGCGAGAAATACCGCTGCGGAGCCGATGTCCTTGGCCTGGCCGGACAGTTCATGCTGTTCCGTGCCGATGCGATCCACTACAGCCTCGATGGCGGAATTGAGCAATTCCACCACAGGCACCAGCAGCCAGCTTCCCAGCAGCAGGGCGCGTTCCACGCCGGTCTGCCCCAGCCACAGGCCCAGGGGAATGATGAACAGGCTCACAGCCACTTCCTGGCGGAAAGCAGCTTCGGAGCGGAAGCAGGCGGCAAAACCCTTCATGGAGTAACCGAAAGCCCGGATCAGGCGGGTGATGCCGGTATTGCCGGGCTTGCCCGCGCTCATGCTTCCGTTTTCTCCGGCTGCCAGCGCAGATCCAGTTCCCGGGCGGCCTTCACGTCATCCAGACGGCGTACCGGCAGGCTGTATGGTGCTCCCTTCACTTTTTCGGCGTCTTGCCGGGCTTCTTCGCGAATGGTGATCATGGCCTCGATGAAGGCGTCCAGGCTTTCCTTTGCTTCGGTTTCCGTGGGTTCGATAAGGAAGCACTCGGGCACCAGCAGGGGAAAATAAGTGGTGGGTGCGTGCATGCCATGATCCAGCAGGCGTTTGGCGAAATCCATGGCGTTCACTCCCAGTTCCTTTGCTTCCCGTTTCAGGGTGATGATGAACTCGTGAGTGGCGCGGCGCTCGGGATAGGCTGCCTCGAAACCCGCTTCCATGAGTTTTTTCAGCATGTAGTTGGCGTTGAGGGTGGAATAGTCCGCTACCCGCTGCATGCCTTCGCCGCCAAGCATTTTTGCATACACATAGGCGCGTAACAGCACGCCCGCATTGCCGGCAAAGGCTGACAGGCGGCCAATGCTCTGGGGAAGCTGTTCTTCTTCCAGCCAGTGGAACTGGTCACCGTCCGTACCCACCACGGGGATCGGCAGGAAGGGCTGCAGGCGTTTGCTCACTCCCACGGGGCCGGCTCCCGGGCCACCGCCGCCATGAGGCGTGGAAAAGGTTTTGTGCAGGTTCATGTGGATTACGTCGAAGCCCATGTCGCCGGGACGAACCCGGCCCAGGATGGCATTGAGATTGGCGCCATCGTAATACAGCAGCCCCCCGGCTTCATGTACCAGGCGGGCGATTTCCTCGATGCGCCGCTCGAATACACCCAGCGTGGAGGGGTTGGTGAGCATGATCCCGGCGGTTTGCGGCCCCAGGGCCGCCTTCAGCGCCTCCATGTCCACATCGCCATCGGATTTGGTGGGAATCTCACGCGCCTTGTATCCGCACATGACCGCGGTGGCCGGGTTGGTGCCATGGGCGGCGTCCGGTACCAGAACCTCGGTTCTTTGCCTGTCCCCGCGGGCGTCATGATAGGCGCGGATCATGGCGATGCCGGCGAATTCTCCCTGGGCGCCGGCCATGGGTGCCAGGGATACCGCGGACATGCCGGTGACTTCCTTGAGGATTTCCTGCAGTTCATGCATGGCGCTCATGAACCCCTGGCTGTGGGTCTCCGGTGCCAGTGGATGGCGTCCCAGCAGTCCCGGCAGCATGGCCAGGCTGTTGCAGGCCCGGGGATTGTATTTCATGGTGCAGGAACCCAGGGGATAGAACTGGGTGTCGATGGAAAAGTTCTTCTGCGACAGCCGCGTATAGTGGCGCACGGCCTGCATTTCAGAAACTTCCGGCAGGCGCGGTGGCTGCTGGCGCAGCAAGTGCGCGGGAATGCCGGACAGCTCGTCATGAGTGGCGGGCGCCTGAGCCCGGGCGCGCCGGCCGGATCGGGAATGTTCGAATATCAGCATCTTGTTCTCAGTCGAATTTGGCCATGGTGGCGCAGGCGCCCTGACGACGGGAGGCGAGTACCTGTTCCATTTTCAGGCGGTATTTGTCCATGTCCTGCGCGCTGCGGTTTTCCGTGGCGCAGACCAGCAGGGCGTTGTCCCCCAGTTCGGGATAGTGACGGCTCAGGTCATAGCCGCCCAGGACATTGTGCGCGGCCAGGGTGCGTAATACCCTTTTGGCCTCCAGTGGCAGGCGCAACACGGTCTCGTGGAACGCGGGACCGCTGAACAGGGGTTCTATCTCGCCCAGAGCGGTGAGTTTCTCTTTCAGCAGATTGAGATTCCGGTGACATTTCCGGGCAACCCTGGCCAGGCCGTCGGCGCCCATGAGACTCATGTGAATGGTGGCGGCCGTGACCATCAGCCCCTGGTTGGTGCAGATGTTGGAAGTGGCCTTGGAACGGCGGATATGCTGTTCCCGCGCCTGCAGGGTCAGGGCAAAGCCTTGCTTTCCATCCAGATCCACGGTGCGCCCGATGATGCGCCCCGGCATCTGCCGGACCAGCTTCTGGGTACAGCACATGAAACCGAAATAGGGGCCGCCGGAGGACAGGGGCGCGCCCAGGGGCTGGCCGTCGCCACAGGCAATATCCACCCCGGTTTCCGCCCAGGTTCCAGGCGGGGCGAGTATGGACATGAGCAGCGGATTGACCACGCCAATGGCGAGCATGCCATTGTCATGCGACCAGCCGGTCAGCCAGTCGGTATCTTCCAGAACCCCGAAGAAGTTGGGCTGGGGAATGACCAGTGCGGCAAAATCCTCGTTCCTGTACTTTTCCAGGTCATTTTGATCGATTTGACCGGTGCTGCCGTCATAGGCCAGTTCCACGAGTTCTATGCCCTGGTTTTTTACCAGAGTGTGCACCGTGGCGCGGTAATGAGGGTGCAGACTGCGGGGCAGCAGAATCCGCCGTGACTTGCTCTTGCGGTGGGCGCGCACGGCCATGAGTACCGCTTCGGCCAGGGCTGAGGCGCCGTCATACAGAGAGGCATTGGACACCTCCATGGCCATGAGCTCGGTCATCATGCTTTGGTATTCGTAAAGGAGCTGCAAAGTGCCCTGACTGGCTTCCGCCTGGTAGGGCGTGTAGGCGGTGTAGAATTCACCCCGGGTGGCCAGTTGCCAGACGGCTGCAGGGACATGATGATCGTAGGCGCCGGCGCCGATGAAACACAGGGGCTGCCCGTCGCTGCGGGCTTTCTCCTGCATCAGCTGGCTGATTTCCTGTTCCCAGAGGCCGGGGCCCAGGGTGGCAAGATCACCACAGCGCAGGTTGTGGGGAATCTCGTCGAACAGTTCATCGATACTGTCGGCACCAATGGCGTCGAGCATTTCCCGGGTTTCTTCTTCCGTGTGCGGAATGAAAGGCATGATCAGTCGTCTTCGGCAATGGTCTGGTAGGCCTGGGCATCCAGCAGGCCGTCCAGTTGCGAGGGGTCGCTGAGTTTGACCTTGAAAATCCAGGCGTCATAGGGTGCTTGATTGATGTTTTCCGGGGTATCGGCCAGCTCTTCGTTCACCTCTACCACGTCACCATCCACAGGGCTGTAAACATCGGAAGCAGCCTTGACGGATTCCACCACGGCGCATTCGCTGCCGGCGGACAGACTTGCTCCCGCTTCCGGCAGCTCGACGAAAACCAGGTCGCCGAGAAGTTCCTGGGCGTGATCGCTGATGCCGATGCTGACCGTGCCGTCACCTTCGTCTTTGACCCATTCATGGGATTTGGTGTATTTCAGGTTTTCCGGGATATTGCTCATGATTGCTTCCTCTGGATCAGATGAGGGGTTTGCCATTTCGTACGAAAGGGGGTTTGACCAGTGTCACCGGCAGCTTTCGGCCACGGATGTCCACTTGCAGGGTGTCGCCTGCATCGGCCGCGATGCGTGCCAGGCCTATGGATTTTTCCAGGGTGGGAGAATAGCCGCCGGAAGTGATCTCGCCGACTTCCCGTTCGCCTTCATAGAGTTTCTGGTGGCTGCGCAACACGCCCTTGCCTTCCAGCACCAGGCCGGTGAAGCGGGGGATGTCGCCGAGGTTTTTCTGCACCACCAGGGAACTGCGCCCAATGAAGTCCCGCAAGCCGGTAAAGGATACCGTCCATGCCAGCCCGGATTCCAGGGGGGTATGGTCTTCGTCCATGTCCTGACCATAGAGATTCATGCCGGCTTCCAGGCGCAGGGTGTCTCTCGCGCCCAGGCCGCAGGGACGAACCCCGGCGCTGGCCAGATTCTGCCACAGATCCACTACCTGTTCTTTGGGGAGGATGATTTCAAAGCCGTCTTCGCCGGTGTAACCGGTGCGTCCCACGAACCAGTGGTCGTTGCTGCAGGCGCTGAAGGGTTTCAGCCCGGCCGCCTGGGAACGCAGCTCATCAGGCAGCAGAGGCAGGGATTTTTCCCGCGCATTGGGCCCCTGTACCGCGATCATGCCCAGATCCCGCCGGGGCTGGATGTTCAGCTCATGGCCCTCTGCCTGTTCCTCCATCCAGGCGATGTCCTTGTCCGTGGTGGCGGCATTCACCACCATGCGGTACCAGTCATCCGCCATGTAATAGACGATGAGATCGTCTATTACGCAGCCGTTTTTGAAGAGCATGCAGGAATAGAGTGCCCGGCCGGGGGTCGTGAGCTTGCCGATGTCATTCGCCAGCAGCCAGGCGAGAAATTCGCGTACTCCGGGGCCGCGCAGATCCACGGCGGTCATGTGGCATACATCGAACATGCCCGCATCCCTGCGCACGGCATGATGTTCGTCGATCTGGGAACCATAGTGTACCGGCATGTCCCAGCCACCAAAGGGAACCATGCGGGCGCCCATGTCACGGTGAGTCTGGTTGAGGATGGTTTTTTTGTCCACGGGGTTCTCCATTGGTATAGATCAGGATTCCCGCCCCTCTGTCCCGGTACCTGAGAGTTTGGACATCGTTGCCGATGCCTGCCCCGTCGGTGGGCGGTGATTCCGCCGCTCTCCAGAGTCAACCCGTCATCATTGTGATGGCATGCCTTGCGGTCCTGGTGCCTGAGCGATTCCGGGCGGAATTGCGCCTTCGGCGCCGCGGGCTTCTGCGCCACGGTCTCTCCCGCAACAGCTGGGGTTTGAGTGAACCAATGGTACAGATTCGCCTCGGAATTGCCAAGTTTGCTATGATCAGAAAAGACACGGAAACAATCGGGGCAAGGATCCCCTCTGCCGAAGGAGAGAGTGACTCGTTGAGCAACAGTGACGAAAATGCCGTGCTGGATCGTCTGGTGCGGGCGGAAAAGCTGCAGCTGTTGTACCGTCAGTCTTTTCCCGCCATCTTTGCCAGCCTTTTCACTGGTGTGCTGATCTGTGCCTCTCTGTGGTCCGTGCAGGATCACAGCCGGTTGTTGTTCTGGTACGGGGTTCTGGTGTTTTCCGCAATTGCCAGGGGGGTGTTGTTCCTGGGTTATTGGCGGGCCAGCCCGGAAGGGGAGGCCATCCTGTCCTGGGAGCGGCCCTATTTTCTTACGCTGCTGGCATCGTCGATCATCTGGGGGATGGGGGTGCTGTTCATCCTTCCTCCGGATTCTCTGCTGCATCAGGTGATCATCTTTCTCTTTCTGGTCGGCATGGCCGGTGGCGCCCTTGCCGTGTACTCTGCACACCGCGCCATGACCCTGGCCACCATTGGCTGCATACTCTTGCCCATCACCGTTTTCTTTATATCCCAGATGGCGCTGATTCCCTGGTTGCTGGTAGCCGGAGTCGGATTGTTCATAGTCACGGTAATCAAGGCTGGAGAGGTATTGTCTCTGGCGCTGGATCGCAGTTTTCGGCTTGGACATGAACTGGAGGCTGCGCGCGCGGCTGCCGAGCACAAGGCCCACCGGGATGCGCTTACCGGCCTTTACAATCGGCGCGCATTCTATGAGCTGGGCAAGGGGATGCTGGCGGGAAGGGGCAAGCAGATGCTGGCCATGATCGTTTCCGATCTGGATCATTTCAAACAGGTGAATGACAGCTGGGGGCATCCGGCCGGAGACAAGGTGTTGCAGGATGTCGGGCAAATGTATCGCAGTTGCCTGCGCAATGATGATCTCTGTGCCCGTCTGGGAGGCGAGGAATTCGGTGTGCTTTTGCTGGTGGACAGCCTGCGGCAGGCCTGCTCCATTGCCGAGGATCTGCGCCATTGCCTGGAGAACACCAGAATCGATTTTGATCCGGAAAAACTGTTCGTTACCGCCAGTTTTGGCGTGGCCACAGGCAATGACGATCTGGATGAACTGTTCCGAAACGCCGACGCGGCCTTGTACCGTGCCAAAACGGATGGGCGAAACTGCGTAAGGTTTTCTCACGCCGTTCACTGAATGGGCCGTACTGCGCTACCGGATTCCGCTAAACCATCGGGAAATCCCGAAGAATTTCTACCATGGGATTTTTCTCACCACAAAGAGAAAAGCTGGTTTCCTCCTTGCGCACAGTCCCCGAGGGAACCGTGCGCAAGCTGGTCAGTTGTCCGCCCAGTGCAGTCCCAGTGCCCGGGACAGGAATACCGCCATCTGGCCGCGTGTGAGAGGGCTGTCCGGACAGTAATTGCCTCCGCCGCAACCAGAGGTGATGCCGGAGTCCGCCAACGCCTCGATTTCCCGGAAGAACTGGTGGGAGGTGGGCACGTCGTTGAAGGTGGCGGCAGCGGGAGCGGGGCTGACCTGCCGATACCAGGTGATGGCCAGCTGATTGATGCATACGTCACCGCTGCCGTTGCCCAGTTGCACCGCAACGGCATAGGACAGCAGATCTGTCTTTCCGTCACTGTTCATGTCCTGGGTATGGTCGATCACAAGGGAAAGCGGGAGTTTGACCACGGTATTTCCCGGCTGTCCGCTGGTGCTGGATGATGTCTCCAGGCCTTGCAGGGTGAAGCCTGCGCCGGTGTCCTTGTCGGCATACAGGGCGCCGAAGATGAAGTAGGCATCGTTGGTCGCGTCATTGTCGTAAAAATATCCGTCCACTTCAGTGATCAGGGCGCCGTCGGGAATATCGTCAGGCAACGCCGCCATGAGAGTATCGTCGGTGATTACGCAGCGGTTTCCCAGTGGACCCGTTCCAAAGAATGTACCCGTATCCAAAGGTTCGAAAGAGATGGCCGGAATCACGCTTATGCTGGGGTCGGAAATGCCATAGTTGGCTGCCATTGTCGGCATGTTGCCCAGGGCCAGGAACATCCCCAGGGCAAGCTTGGTCTTGGGTAAGGTTTGCATGATTTGTCGTCCTCGTTTCGGTAGTTGAGAATACTGCTTTCAACTCTTGGGGATCTCGAAAAATTCCTTCCATGGAATTTTTCTCGTCGCAAAGAGAAAATGCAATTTCTTCTTTGCTCCCATTTTCAATCGCTTGTGGTGATTAAAAATGGCGGGACATCCCTATCCCCCTCGGGGATCTCGATTTTTCGAGATGGCCTCTTGGGAATTGACTGCAGGACGGGGGTATAAACCCTTCATAAAAAATATAGCAGATATTGGGGGCTGGTCGCTGTGGTTCCGTTTCCGGATCAGTCTCTTGCGCTGGTGGTGGTTTGGGAGCGGGTCAGGGCGGGAGTGCTTCCCAGGGTTCCAAGAGCATTGCGTATCAGCAAGTTGCGCAGCGGGCTGAGTTGATTGGCCAGGCCCAGTCCCAGGTTGCGGACGGCCTTCAGGGGGAGCAGGTCATTGCTGAATACCTTCTTGAACAGGTCCATGGCGCCCTGCATGGCGATATTGTCGCCCTTGCGCCCCCGTTCGTAGCGGCGCAGCACCGGCAGTGCGCCTGGCGGCTGTTGCCGTTCCCGGGCATGCAGCAGAACATCCACCAGTTCAGCCATGTCCATGAGTCCCAGGTTGACGCCCTGTCCCGCGAGGGGATGAATGACATGCGCCGCATCACCCACCAGCGCCAGACCGGGCTTGATGTATTGCCGCGCATGTTGCAGGCGCAGGGGAAAAGCGCCGCGCTCGCCGATCAACGCAAGTTCGCCCAGACGCCGTTCACTGGCACGGCTGAGGACGGCATTGAATTCGCTTGCGGACATGCTCGTGAGTTCTTCCGCCTGCTCCGGAGTGGTGGACCAGACGATGGAGAACAGGTCGGTTTCCATGGGCAGCAGCGCCAGGGGGCCGCTGGGCATGAAGCGCTGCCAGCAGCTGGCCTGATTGCCAAGTTCGGCCTGGACAGTGCAGACCACGGCGGTCTGGTCGTAACCCCAGCCGGTGGTGGAAATGCCGGCCATTTCCCGCAGCGCGGAGCGAGCGCCGTCAGCAGCGACGATCAGTGCCGCTGCCAATCGGGTGCCGTCGTTGAGCGTGACTTGTGGCTCCAGTTCGTCCAGTTGCAGGCTGCTGATGCTGGCGGGGCAGAACAGTTGCACCGTTTCCAGTTGCCCCATGCGCTGCCAGAGTGCCAGCTGAATGACGCGGTTTTCGATGATATGCCCCAGGTCGGGTTCGCCAATGTCCGCTGCGTGGAAACGGATTTCCGCGCCACCGGATTCCCAGACCACCATCTGTTCGTAGGGAGTGACTCCCAGATCCGTCATGTTCCGCCAGGCATCCAGATTGGTGAAAATGTTTTGCGAAGCACGGCTGATGGCGGAAACGCGAATGTCATGGCTGTTGGAAGGCCAGTCACTTGCCGCCGGCTGACGTTCGATGACTGCCACCCGGAAGTGCTGTTCGCCGAGGGCGCAGGCCAGGGCGGCGCCAACCATGCCGCCGCCGGCGATGACGATATCAAAGTGCTTTTCACTCACAGGGGCAGTCCTCGTGACAGACGCGGCAGACGTCCATGCAGGCCCATGGCGGCGCGGGCAATGGCATGACGCGCCGGGGGCAGGGTCTCCAGTCCCAGCACGCCGAGATTGCGCGCCAGTTTCATGGGCAGGAGTTGATTGCTGAAACCGCGCACCAGCAGATTGGTGATTTCCACCACGCCCCGCTGATCATTTTTCCGCCATTGCTGATAGTGACCCAAACTGTCCAGCAGGCCGGGATCCTGTCCCTGCCGTACTGCCTGCAGCAGTACTTCGGCGAGCACGGCTACGTCGCGCAGGCCCAGATTGAATCCCTGCCCGGCTACCGGGTGCAGGGTATGGGCGGCATTGCCGATGACAACCGCCCGGTGTTGTACTGCTTCCGGCACCCACAGTTGGGACAAGGGATAGGCGGAACGTTTGCCGCATCGTTGCAGTTTTCCCAGTCGCCAGCCAAAGCCCTGTTGTACCCGGGCGAGAAAATCCCTGTCATTCAGGGACAGTACCTGGCCAACATCCGTATCGGCCACCGTCCACACCAGCGCGCAGCGTCCCCCGGTCATGGGCAGCATGGCCATGGGCCCGTGGCCGGTAAACCGTTCCCAGGCGCTGTTGCCATGAGGACGCCCGGGGGTGATATTCGCGATGATGGCGCTTTGCTGATATTCCCGGCGACGGCAGGCAAATCCGAGCTGATTGCGCACCAGGGATTGACCGCCATCCGCCGCAATCAGCAGACGGGATTGCAATTCCCTGTCTTCCAGGCCGATGCGCGCATATTCGTCTTCGACCCTGGCCCATTGCACCCGGGCCGGGGCGATGATCTCTACATCCGTGCATTGCTCCAGTGCAGGCAACAAGGCGGCCCCCAGATCTCTTGCCGTAATCACCTGTCCCAGCGCAGGGACATTTTCTTCCGCCGCATGCAGGTGGGTAAAGCCAAAGCCACCTTGTTCGGAAACATGAATATGCTCGATGGGCTGGGCCTGGGCGTGCATTGCATCCCACAGGCCCAGGGCGGAAAAGATGCGTTGTGAACCATGGGACAGGGCGATGCCCCGATCATCATAATTGGGTACGGCATCCACCTTCAGGGGTGCGGCTTCGACCAGGCCGATGTGCAGACCATGGCCGGAGAGGGCAATCGCGAGGCTGGCGCCGGTCATGCCGCCACCGATGATGAGAATGTCGTAAGGCTGGTTCATGGTTTATCTGCCGCGTCCCATGATGGCTTCGATTTCAGCGATGCTTTTGGGCGCATCCGCGGACAGGATATCGCAGCCATCGCGGGTGACGAGGATATCGTCCTCGATGCGAATGCCTATGCCCTGCCATTTCTTCGCCACGCCCCGGCTGCCCAGGGGAATGTACAGGCCGGGCTCTATGGTCAGCACCATGCCGGGTTCCAGCTGCCGCCAGTGGCCATCGATCTTGTAATCGCCCACGTCATGTACGTCCATCCCCAGCCAGTGCCCCGTGCCATGCATGAAGAACTTCTTGTATTTCTCGTTTTTGATGAGCTGGTTCAGATTGCCCTTGAGCAGACCCAGCTTGAGCAATCCCCGGGTCAGGGTGCGCACTGCCGCCTTGTGCGGCGCATTGTAGGGGTTGCCCGGCTTTACCTGTTTGATCGCGGCCAGTTGCGCATCCAGCACCAGTTGGTAGATCTGCGCCTGGGGTTCGCTGAATTTGCCGCTTACGGGGAAAGTCCGGGTAATGTCCGAGGCATACATTTCCAGTTCACAACCGGCGTCCACCAGCACCAGGTCACCTGCCTGGAGTTTGCTGTCGTTGTCCACGTAATGCAGTACAGTGGCATTGTTTCCGCTGCCAACGATGGGAGAATATGCCTGCTGCCGTGCGCCGCGCCGGGTGCATTCATGGACGAAATCCGCTTCCAGCTGGTATTCCGGGATGCCTGCCTTGCAGTCGCGCATGATGCGTTTGTGCGCAGCCGACGAGATTCTTGCCGCCTTGCGCATGAGGGCGATTTCCGAGCGTGACTTGTACAGGCGCATGTCGTGCAGATAATGATCCAGGGCAATGAATTCCTGGGGCGGATGTACTCCGCTGCGGGCCCGGCTGCGCAACTGGCTCACCCAGCCGGACATCTGCTGATCCAGTTCGGGGTTGCAGCCCATGGCGTAGAACACGCGCTCACACTGCTCCAGCATGCGTGGCAGAATGTCGTCCAGATCGCTGATGGGAAAGGAATCGTCCGCGTCATAGTCATTGACTGCTCCTTCCTGTCCGGCGATGGGGCCGTCCCAGCGCTCCTTGTCCGGATCCTTTTCCCGGCAGAACAGAATGTACTCCCCTTGTTTGCGGCCGGGGATGAGCACCGCCACTGCTTCGGGTTCGGCAAATCCGGTCAGGTAGTAGAAGTCACTGTCCGGACGATAGCTGTAATGAACATCGCTGTTGCGTTGCTTGACCGCCGCGGTCGGAAGTATGGCGATACTGTCCTTGCCCATCATGCGCATGAGCTGGCGGCGGCGGCGTTTGAACTCAGTTCTTGTCATCTTGTCCCGCCTCGTGCCAGATGAGTGAAGTGGCCACCCAGAGATATTCTTCGAGCTGCATCAGGGCCTCCTCTGCTTCCTCGTGATCGCCAAATTCTTCCGTGTCCATACGGGAAATCTCACTGAAATCGCGCAAGGCTTCACCGGCATCGCTGTTCATGAGGGAAGAATGCTGTTTCCCCCCCAGGCCAAAGCCATAGAGAAAACCCTGAGCCCAGTCACGCAGCGCCAGGGCGCGCTCGTTCACTGCTGCGTTCTCGCCGGGAAGCATCAGGGTCAGGGGCATCTGACCATCGCGCAGTTCTGTGGATGTGTGTGTCCAGAGTTTGTCCAACTCATGCAGGCATTGTGCTCCCTCGGGGCTTTCCTCGTCCACCTGGTCACATAGCAGCTTGCGCCAATTCCGGGTCTTGGCGCATAACATGCCAGTGAGGATGCCATGTGTTTCGGCGGGTGAATAGGGCAGGCCGGCCGCACCGAGCTGATCCCACAGGGTCTGATAGTCTGGGCTGAAATCATTCATGCTCGAATGTTATCAGATTGGCGATGAATGTTGCGTTTCTCCCGTTTCTGCAGTGTCAGGCATTGACCCGAAGCCTCATGCCATCTATATTTCCAAGGACTATGGACAAGCAGCCAGACAAGACCGCTTCCCATCAGGCCTTCGATATCCTCGAAGAGCAGATTGTTTCGCTCATTGAAACCTGCGCCTACCTGAAGGAAGAAAATCGCCTGTTGCGTGCGCAGCAGGAGCGCCTGCAGGAAGAACGAGCCGCCCTGATGGAGAAGAACCAGACGGCCCGCAGCCGGGTGGGCGCGATCATTACCCGACTCAAATCCCTGGAAGCCAACACGTGAACAAGGCAGCCAAGACCTTGTCGGTCGTCATCCTGGACAAGGAATACCGCGTTGCCTGCCAGCCTGGCGAGGAGGAGGCTCTGCTGGCTTCAGCCATGGAGCTGGATGAGCGCATGCGCGCAATCCGTCAGTCCGGCAAGATCATTGGTACCGAGCGTATTGCGGTAATGGTCGCCCTGAACATGGCGCATGAGCTTTTGAACGCAAATCGGGAAGGAGATGAGGGGGATGCTTCCCTGGAGCGGCGCATGCGCAGTTTGCAGGATAAGGTCGAGGTTGCCCTGCATCAATTCAATCAACTGGAACTTTAGGGAAAAACGGAGTAGCCTTTTGATTGAAGGCATCCTCTGCGGTGTTCGTGAGCTGACTTCGTAATCCCTTGAGCCTTAGTACATTAGACAGGGGATCTGATTATCACTGTGGTGTGCATGTCCGCTCCGAGCGGAAAGCCTGATCGGTGACAGGGATTCCCACTTGAACCTGCCGGTTCAAGGTCTCAAGTCAGCAGCGGCACAGGTGGAGGATGTCTTTCTTCATGATCCCTTCTACCCACAGCAGACAGCAGATGCGCGCCAGCAGGCGAGCGCTGGATCCTGCCTGTCGTCTCGCTTTGGCAAAGGCCGCCTGTCGGCATCTGGTTTCCCTGAATCGGTTCACAAACGCCCGCCGGGTTGCGCTCTACCTGGCGGCGGATGCGGAGCTCGATCCATTTCCGGTGCTGGAGAAAGCCTGTCTCATGGGCAAGCAATGCTATCTTCCGGTGTTGCATCCCGTGCGTGAGCAAAGTCTCTGGTTCGCCCGCTGGCAACCTGGCGAGGCATTGCGTCCGAATCGTTATGGTATAGCGGAACCGGTATGGAAGCCGCAAACCCTGGTCAAGCCCTGGGCGTTGGATCTGGTGCTGATGCCCCTGGTGGCTTTTGACAGCAAGGGTAATCGCATGGGCATGGGAGGCGGTTATTATGATCGGAGTTTTGCCTGGCGTTTTGGACGGCGCTTCTGGAAAGGTCCCATGCTGGTCGGATACGCCTATGAACTGCAAAAAGTGAAAAACATAAAAGTATCCGACTGGGATGTTCCTCTGGATGCCATAGTGACCGAGAGTGCGGTATACATGGGGTGAAAGCCATTTCCCATGAGGAAAATCCCTGGTCAATATGTCAGCGTATCAAAGTCATTTCAGATTCCCGGGAAAGCATCTTGTCGCGTGCAGCGATTGTTTGTTTTGATGTCCAGGGTTTGCGGGTTCTACATAACCACAGGTAAACGCTGGCATTTATTGATGAGTTGTTTATACTCGACATAATGGATGCATGTATGGAATGCGTCTTGTGTTAGGTAACTGCAATTGGGGGAACTCATGGCAAAGAAGACATCCAAGAAGAAGACCGCGAAGAAAAAGGCAGCCGTTGCCAAGAAGGTGGGCAAGAAGAAGGTAGTAAAGAAGGCAGCCAAGAAAAAACTGGCGAAGAAAAAAGTAGCAGCGAAAGTCGCCAGGAAGAAGAAGGTGGCAAAGAAAAAAGCGGCCAAGAAAAAGATTGTAAAAAAGGTGGGGAAGAAAAAAGTGGCCAAGAAGAAGGTCGCCAAGAAAAAAACAGCCAAGAAGAAGGCGGCGAAAAAGAAGCCGGCAAAGAAAGTTGCGAAGAAAAAGACAGCCAAGAAAAAGGTAGCGAAAAAGAAGCCCGCAAAGAAAGCGGCGAAGAAAAAGGTGGCCAAGAAGAAGGTCGCCAAGAAAAAGGCGACGAAAAAGAAAGCCGCCAGAAAGAAGTAGGCAGCATTGCCGCCTTTGCCTTGCTGTCGTCGCTCAGACGCGGCAAGGCTGATGTCGATCTTCGTGCTTTTCGGGCATCTCGAAAAATCGGGGTGCCCGGGCTAGCCCGCCCCGGCAAATAGCCGATAGGCGGGGTTGTCCGTTTCTTCGTGATAGCGATAGCCCAGTTCCTTCAGGTATCTGCGAAATTCTACTGCTTCTCCCTTGCTGAGCTGAACGCCTACCAGCACCCTGCCATAGGCCGCGCCGTGGTTGCGGTAATGGAACAGGCTGATGTTCCAGCCCCGGCTCAGACCGGAAAGAAAATCCAGTAGCGCGCCAGGGCGTTCCGGAAATACGAACCGATACAAACGCTCATCCTTTACCTGAGGCGCATGACCACCGACCATGTAACGAATATGCAGTTTTGCGGTTTCATTGTCGGTCAGATCGGTCACGCCAAACCCTTTTGTCTGCAGGCGTTCGATAATGCTGTTTCGTTCCTCTTGCCCGCCGGAGAGTTCTATACCGCAGAATACATGGGCACGCTGGTCATCATGGTAGCGATAGTTGAATTCCGTAATATTGCGCTTGCCCAGCAGACGGCAGAAGCTCAGAAAGCTGCCTGGACGTTCAGGAATTCCCACCGCAAACAGGGCTTCCCGCTGTTCGCCCAGCTCTGCCCGTTCGGACACATGGCGCAGCCGGTCGAAGTTGATATTCGCGCCACTGAGCACTGACACCAGGCTGCCGGCGCTTTTGCGTTTACCGCGTTGTTGCACATATTTCTTGATTCCGGCAATACCCAGGGCGCCTGCCGGCTCGGCCACACTGCGAGTGTCGTCGTAGATATCCTTGATGGCTGCGCAGATCTCATCGGTAGTGACCAGCACCACTTCATCCACCAGTTCCCTGGCCAGCTTGAAGGTTTCCCTGCCGATCTGGCGTACCGCAACGCCATCGGCGAACAGGCCGATTTGTTTCAGATTGATCCGGCGTCCCGCCCGCAGGGCATGGTGCAGGGTGGGCGTATCTTCCGGTTCCACGCCGATGATGCGGATTTCAGGACGCACCCGCTTGATATAGGCGGCCATGCCGGCAATGAGGCCGCCACCGCCCACGGGAATGAAGATGGCCTCTATGGGATCTTCGTGCTGACGCAACACTTCCATGGCCACGGTTCCCTGACCGGCAATGACGTCCGGATCGTCGAAAGGATGGACAAAGGTAAGCCCCTTTTCCTTCACCAGGCTGCGTGCGTGGGCATAGGCATCGTCATAGGAGTCTCCATGCAGAATGATGCGCGCTCCGAGATTACGAACCGTCTGTACCTTGATCGGCGGCGTGGTGGTGGGCATCACGATCAGGGCCGGCACGCCCAGGCGCTTTCCCGCCAGGGCCACCCCCTGGGCATGGTTGCCCGCCGAGGCGGCGATCACACCCTGCTGCTTTTTCTTTTCCGGCAGGTTGTAGATCTTGTTGTAGGCGCCACGCAGTTTGAAGGAAAAGACGCTTTGCATGTCTTCACGTTTGAGCCAGATGGACAGGCCAAGGCGTGCGGAGAGACGAGACGCACGATCCAGAGGGGTTTCCCGGGCAACATCATAGACACGGGCGCGGAGGATCTTCTCCAGATAACTGCGGGACATGTTGTACTACCTGTTCAATGGCGTTTTCTTCATGGTAATGGTAATTTATCAGAGTTTGCTGATAAGGAGAAAAGAAACCATGAATCAAGACGAACTGAAGCGCCAGGCGGCGGAAGCGGCACTGGAATATCTGCCGGATGGTGGTGTGTTGGGAATTGGAACCGGATCCACGGTCAACCATTTCATCGATCTGCTGGCAGATATAAAGCATCGCTTCGAAGGCGCGGTATCCAGCTCGGAGGCGTCCACCCAAAGGCTCGAATCCATAGGCATGCAGGTTTTCGATCTGAATGCGGTAGGAGAGCTGGAAATCTATGTGGACGGCGCGGATGAATCCAATCATTCCCTGCATCTGATCAAGGGTGGCGGTGGCGCATTGACCCGGGAAAAGATCATTGCCGCAGCGAGCAAGAAGTTCGTCTGCATCGCCGATGAAAGCAAGCTGGTGCATGTCATGGGCAAGTTTCCCCTGCCTGTGGAAGTCATTCCCATGGCGCGCAGCTACGTGGCGCGGGAACTGGTGAAGCTGGGGGGAACGCCTGTGTGGCGCGAGAACTTCATTACCGACAATGGCAACATCATTCTCGATGTGCAGAACCTGGAAATCATGGAGCCGGTAAAACTGGAAACCGAGATCAATCAGCTGGCCGGGGTGGTTACGGTAGGCATCTTTGGTCACCGCCCGGCGGATGTGCTGATTCTGGGATCCGAGTCGGGGCCACGCACGGTATTGCCCGAATAAGCTGATCCGTCGGGCCGCGATCAGCGTGGCTGGAGGCTTGCCGCCTGCTGCTCGTCGGCGAGGGCCGCCTGCGGATTATCCTGATACCGATGCAGGCGCGCCCGCAGCCGGTAATGGGCCGGATTGTCGGGTCGCCTGCGGATGGCTTCGCTGATGTGATCCAGGGCTTTTTCCGCATCGCCCAGCTCCAGCCATATGTGCGCCAGATGGGCATGGGAATGTATGTTCTGCGGCAGCATGCGTAATGCTGTTTCGGCGCTGGCTCTGGCGTTTTCCCAGTCGCCGGTCTGCATCAAATACCACGTCAGTCTGGGGTAAAGTCCGCCGTTGCCAACAAAAACTTCCAATGCCTGGGTTAGATGGTTTGCAGCTGCCGCAAATTCCGATTTTTTCGCCAGAAGGCTGGCCAGGGAAATCAGGGAAGGACGATAGAGCGGCGTGGCACGAAGAATGTTTTCAAAATGACGGCGAGCTTCGTCCGTTTCGCCCGTGTCTGTGAGCAATTCCGCCTGCAAATGCAACAGATCCGGATTTTTTGGGTCGATGGCCAGAGCCTGCTGCAAAACCTTGCTCGCTTTATCAGGCTGATTCAGTTGCCGCAGGACTCTGGCATGGCGCAGGAGAAAATCAGGATTTTCCCGGCACTGTTCCTGGCAGCTTTCCAACAACGCGCAGGCGGCAGCCGGCTTCCCCTGGTCCAGTTGGCGCAGGGCAGCTACCAGTTTTCCACAGTCTGTTGCCAGGAGTTCAGCATCCATGTCCCGTTCAGTCTGCAAAACAAAGTGCAGGAGCCGGTTTTCTTCCGCAGTGAGCCGGGCTTGCCGGGCAAAGGCCTCCATCTCGTTCCTGTGGGGGAGCAGTTGCTGTGCCAGACCATGCAGCCAGAGTGCATGGCTCCAGGGATCGGTTTCTTCAGGCCGAATGCCGAGATGTCGCAGGCTGCCCCTTGTTAGCAGCAGGGAGGTGCGCTCGGGTGGCAGGAGCGGGCTGGGACAGCCTTCCTGAAAGAGAATGCGGGTATTGCAGCCCCGGTACTCATCCAGCTGTGCCTGGGTAATGGCGTCCGCGCGGCGTTGTGCTGTGGCCAGAACAAAGGTTTCTTGTGGGGCTTTGGCAAAGAGGACATGATGCAGGCCGCTGCCTTCCAGTCCGGCCAGGTGCGTGCAGCAATGGAAGCGGGCCAGCTGTTCCCGGACGGGATGCAATTGCGGATGGAAAATTTCGTATCCCTGATCGCGAAAATGGCGTTCCAGCAGGTATTCGTTGCTCGCGTGACGCATGTCGGGTGCGAGCAGACGGCGTGAAATGTAGATTTTCGGATTGACTTGGGGGCAGTTCTGGCGCTCCCAGGCGGTGTGCCCCAGTTGTTGGTACAAATGCAACATGCCGGGGCTTATGGCGCGGGAAAGCACCGCCTGTTGCGTGGGGACATGCAGTTCTTCCACGCGCAGATCCCGGGTGATGAAACGCAGTTTTTCCCGGGGTATGTCCAGAAGATCGAGAAATTCCAACAGGCGTGCCGCTGGCCGGGAAGAGCGGGCATGGAAATGGAACAGATAACCGTCGTATTGCCGCTTGTCCTCCAGGGGCCAGCAGCGGCTCAGGCTTTCCAGCATGAAGTGACCGTAATGGTTGAAAAACCAGCCCAGGTAGAGAAAGCGCCCTTCCAGCAGGACAACATCATCGTCAGGGGAGATTCGGGGCAGATTGGCGCGGGTGAAGTCCTTGTACCGGCGCAAGTGCCGGGAGGCATGCAGAAGCCGTCCCTGGTGATCATAGACGCCCCCAAGCCCCTTCTCCCCGGAAAGAAAGCAGGAGGCGGTAAGACGCGCGCCCGGACAGACAACGATCTGTTCGTCGGGCAGTCGGAAGTTCCGGATTTTCTTGTGCAGTGAGGCCTGCTCCCAGGCAGGAAGATACTCCAATGGGTGGATATGGAGGCTGTGGCTCATGGGAAAAGCATACCGCGGACAAGAAAAAAGGGAAGTGCTTTCGCACTCCCCTTTTTGGCTTCCTGCTGTTCGTCTCAGGAGACGTTCAGACAGGAGATTCGGTCAGGCACAAATCAGAACTTGTGAACCATGCCGAAGGAGAAGCCGGACTGGTCGCCAGAAGGATTGGTGGACTGCAGACCTGCTTCGGAATCAGCATACTGAACGTACATTTTGGTACGCTTGCTGAAGTTGTGATCCAGGCCGATGGCCCAGGCGTTCAGCTTGGAGCCGCTATCGGGGTCGATTTGCGCCCACATGGCCTTGACCTTGTTATTGCCGAACTTCATGGCACCGCTGATTTGCAGGTTGTTGCTGTCGGTAATGTTGCCTTGATCCGCATAAACAGCGCCAATGTGGAAGTTGCCCATGTCAAAGCCAGCGCCAATACGCCAGTGGTCGACATTGGCTCCACCAAAGAGGTCGTCCAGCTGCTCCCAGGCTGCAGCCAGGAACAGGCCACCGTTGCTGTACATGGCGGCCACGGAGTATGCGCCGCCCAGGTCGCCAGTGCCATCGTAGTCCGCATCAGGAACCACGGCGCCAACCAGGGTCAGGCCAGAGAAAGAAGGAGTAACGTAAGCAATGGCGTCGTTGGCGCGAATATCGACAAAGCCGGCAGTGGCGTTGTAGTCAGCCAGTTCGTCAACGAAGAGATCCAGCTTGCCAGTGGACATTTTCATCGGGGTGTCATGACGGCCATAGAGGAAGGTGCCCCAACCGCCGGCTAGACCAATGTAGGTATTACGACCGCCACCGAAACCGCCTTCTGCAGTGTTGTAGCTAGTTTCCATTTTCCAGATCAGTTTCAGGCCGTCGCCCAGGTCTTCAGAACCTTTGAATCCGAGACGGGAAGCGCGGCTGGTGACGTCATAAATACTGTCCGCCCCTTTGGCGTCAGGATTGACATAGTCGATAGAAGTGTGAATTTTACCGTAAATGGTCACGTCGGCAGTAGCTGCCTGAGAAACCATGGGCAGGGCTGCAGCGACTGCCAGAGCTAGAAGCTTCTTTTTCATTTGGAATACTCCGCTAAATTAAATTAGGTTAAAAACATGTCTAAGCAGGAGCAATAATAGTTGCTTTTTTACAATAAAGCAACTGGTTTTTGTAAAAAAATCACAAAAAGTGAAAGTGTTGCAGAAAAGTTACAATCTGGTCGAAGGGTGAAGTAGTCCTCCCCCGGAACAGGGGAGAACGAAGAGGGGAAAAGCCCGGGAAATCAGCGCTTGGAGTACTGGGGGCGCTTGCGTGCCTTGTGCAGGCCGACTTTCTTGCGTTCCACCATGCGTGCATCACGGGTCAGATAACCGGCCTGACGGAGGGTGGACCGCTGTTCTTCGTCGTATTCCAGCAACGCCCGGGCAATACCGTGACGAATGGCGCCGGCCTGGCCGGTGGTGCCGCCGCCGGATACGGTGACATGGCAGCTGATCTTGTCCTTGAGCTCTGTGGCTTCCAGAGGCTGGCGCACGATCATGCGCGCGGTTTCGCGACCGAAGAATTCGTCCAGGGGACGGCCATTCACCGTGATGCTGCCGTCACCGGGAGTCAGGTAAACACGGGCGGTGGAAGTCTTGCGTCGGCCGGTGCCGTAATTTTGCTGTTGTGCCATGGGTCAGATCCGTATTCAGATGTCGAGAGGTTTGGGTTGCTGCGCGGCGTGAGGGTGTTCGGAACCGGCATAGACCTTGAGCTTGCTGAACATGGCGCGGCCCAGGGGGTTGCGCGGCAGCATGCCCTTGACGGCGGATTCCAGTACGCGCTCGGGTGCTTTTTGCAGAAGTTTTTCCAGGCTGATGGACTTCAGGTTGCCGATGTAGCCGGTGTGATGGTGATACATCTTGTCCTGCATCTTGTTGCCCGTGACATGCAGTTTTTCTGCATTGATGACTACCACGTAGTCACCTGTATCTACATGAGGCGTATAGATAGGCTTGTGCTTGCCCTTGAGACGCCGCGCAATTTCGCTCGCCATACGGCCCAAGGTCTTGCCTTCTGCGTCCACTACATACCATTCACGGCGGACTTCCGCCGGTTTCGCGCTTACCGTTGTCATTTGTCTCGTTCCCAAAAAAGCGAGGTTATCGCCATACTCCACGAAAGGGCGCGAATAATACCTGACTTGAAAAACAGATACAAGTCCTTTGTGTTATTGGCCTTGACCGTCGTGGGTGAAATGTCCAGCCTGGCCGGATCGTGGGCAAAAAAAAGCGCGGCAGGGGATGCCGCGCTGAATCAATAACCACCAAAGGAGGATGGTGCATACTGATTTTCCAGATAGGGGGAGGAGGAGAGGAAAATCAGTATGTGAGAATTATCTAATATTAGGGGATGCTTGTCAAGTGTCGTTGTGGAAGCCTTCATAGCTTCAGGCGTTCTACAATCTGCCCCTGTTGTAAATGACGTGTTATGATCTCGTCCAGGTCGTCTCTATCTATATAGGTGTACCAGGTCTCCTCCGGATAAATTACCAGCACCGGTCCCTGTTCACAGCGATCCAGACAGCCGGCATTGTTGATCCGAACCAGGCCTTTTCCATGAATACCCAGTTCCTTGCAGCGCTTCTTCAGATAGCGGCGGGCGTTTTCCGCCCCCAGTCCGGCACAGCAACTGCCTTCCTCGCGCTTGTTGGTGCAGATGAACAGATGTTGTTTGAAATAGGACATCCTGTGATTCCCGGGAGGAAAGTCGATGTCCGGATTATACGCCATGGGGATGATTTTGCTGCCTGATGCCGCCCACTGCGTGAAGTGCGGCCTCTGTCTGGCCGAGTGCCCCACTTATGCTCTCACCGGCAGCGAGTCGCAATCACCGCGGGGGCGGATCGCCCTGATTCAGGCGCTGGACCGGGGGCAGTTGTCCCCTGACCGGCATGGGGCCAATCTTCTGGATGGTTGCCTGCTCTGTCGTCGCTGTGAAAAGGTTTGTCCTTCCGGAGTGCCTTTCGGCGCGCTCATGGATCGGGGCCGGAGTCGGTTGCGCCCCTTTTTGCCGATGATGGAGAAGTTTTTGGCCGGCGTCCTTTCCCGCCCGTGGCTGGGACGCCTGCTTTTGGCGTCCGGCAAGCTGTTGCCGAACCGCGCCGGGGCAGGGTATCTCGCGGCCCAGGCTTCGCTGAAAATGCCGAAGTACAGGGAGTCGTATCGCCCGGCGGCGCAGTCCGTGGGAAGGGTTGGTCTTTTTCGCGGTTGTACGTCGGCGCTGCTGGATGCGGAAACCCTGGAGGCGGCTGTGCTGTTGCTCGCTCAGGCGGGCTTCGAGGTTATTGTGCCTGCTGCCCAGCAGTGTTGTGGCGCCCTGGATGCTCATGCGGGAAATGCCCCCAGAGCAGCAGCGCTGATGCTGGCCAATGAGCGCGCATTTACTGATTCGCCACCCCTGGACGCCATCGTCAGTGTTGCCTCGGGTTGCGGTGCGCAGTTGAACGACTATGCTTCCCTGCCCGCGCCGCATGAAGATGTCTGCAGTTTTCTCGCCAGGGAAGAGGTACTGCCACGACTGCGTTTCCGTCCGTTGAAGCAAAATCTGGCTGTGCATCTTCCTTGCAGTCTGGTCAATGTAGTAGGCCAGGAACAGGCCGTATTGCGCCTGCTTGGCAGGGTTCCGCAACTGCGGATACATGAAATCGGGCAGCGCGGGAGTTGTTGTGGCGCGGGGGGCACGGCTTCGATTTTGCGTCCCGGGGTGGCGCGGGCCCTGCGCCGGCCCCTGATGAAGGAGATCTCGGAGCTGGGGCCTGACTGTGTGGTGAGCAGCAATGTCTCCTGCCGCTTGCATCTTGCGCAAGCCGATGAGCAGGGAGGGCGTCGCTACCTGCATCCGCTGGTCCTGTTGGCACAACAACTCATCAGGGAATAAAATGACCGAACCTGGAATCTTGCGCTGCAATGGAGCCCTGTCATGAACAGCAAAACGGAGAATCAACGTCATCTCACTGCTGCAGACCGATTGGTGGTGAACCTGGATCAGGCTCTGCGCACCCTGTTTGGCCGTCCCCTGGTAACCGAGCGCCCCAATCCCGCGGATCGTTGTGAGGAGTCCGAGTTGCCGGAGAGTCAGCGGGATCATGTGGCCAGGCTCATGCGTATCAACCATACCGGTGAAGTCTGTGCGCAAGCCCTGTATCAGGGGCAGGCGCTTACCGCCCGCCGGGAGGAAGTGAAGCGCAGCATGGAGCGTTCCGCCGCCGAGGAGAATGATCATCTGGACTGGTGTGAGCAGCGGGTGGAAGAACTGGGTGGTCGCCTGAGCATGCTCAATCCCTTCTGGTATGTCGGTTCCTTTGCCCTTGGAGCCGCGGCTGGGGTGGCTGGAGACAAATGGAGCCTGGGGTTTGTCGCGGAAACAGAGAAGCAGGTGGAGGGGCATCTGGATGAGCATCTGGCCCAGGTGCCTCAGTCCGATTGCCGTACACGCGCCATCCTGGAGCAGATGAAGGAAGACGAGATTCGTCACGGGCAGACAGCCAAGGCGCATGGCGGGGCGGAACTGCCCGCGCCAGTGAAGACGGCGATGAAATTCATGTCCAAGGTGATGACCACCTCCGTGTATCGGCTCTGAACAATCATCAACAATGAGGTTATTTCCATGGATCGCAGAGATTTTTTGAAAAAAGGCAGTCTGGCGGCAGTGGCGGCTGGCGTAAGCGCCAGTACCGTTGCGAACGCAGCTTCCGTCATCAAGTGGAAGATGGTGACCACCTGGCCGAAGAACTTTCCCGGCCTCGGAACCGGCGCCAACAATCTGGCGAAGCTGATTACGGAAATGTCCGGCGGGCGCCTGCAGGTCAAGGTTTATGGCGCCAAGGAGCTGGTGCCGGCTTTCGAAGTGTTCGATGCCGTGTCCCGGGGCACGGCGGAAATGGGGCATGCGTCTGCCTATTACTGGAAAGGCAAGGTTCCCGAGGCCCAGTTCTTTTCCACCATGCCGTTTGGCATGACCGCCAACGAAATGAATGGCTGGATCTATTACGGCGATGGGCAGAAACTCTGGGATGAAAGCTACAAGCCCTTCGGCGTGATTGGCCGTCCCGCCGGCAATACCGGTGTGCAGATGGGAGGCTGGTTCAACAAGGAGATCAATTCCCTTGCAGACATGAAGGGGCTGAAAATGCGCATACCGGGGCTGGGCGGCGAGGTGCTCAAGCGGCTGGGCGGCACCCCCGTAAACCTGCCCGGGGGCGAGTTGTTCACCGCCCTGACCTCCGGCACCATCGATGCCACCGAATGGGTGGGGCCCTACAATGACCTGGCCTTTGGCCTGTACAAGGCGGCCAAATACTATTATTACCCGGGTTTTCATGAGCCAGGCACCATTCTCGAAGCGCTCATCAACCGCAAGGCCTTCGAGGCCCTGCCCAAGGATTTGCAGGCCATCGTGGAGAACGCCTGTCGCGTGGTCAACATGGACATGTTGGCGGAATACAGTGCGCGTAACCCCGGTGCGCTGGAGCAATTGGTGAACAAGCATCACGTGCAGTTGCGCGCCTATCCTGATGACGTGCTCGCCCAGTTGCGCAAGGTCTCCGCAGACGTGGCCGCGGATCTGGCCGCGCAGAACCCGGCGGCAAAAAAGATCCATGCCAGTTACATGGCCTTCCTGGAGGCTTCGCGCAAATACAGCCGGATTTCGGATCTGGCCTATCTCACCGCCCGGGATGGGGGATGACAGTCCCCCGGCCGGGGGATGTGCCGCTATCCTTGTATGTGCATGTCCCCTGGTGCGTGCGCAAATGCCCCTACTGTGATTTCAACTCCCATGCGCTGTCGGGTGAGTTGCCTGAGCAGCGCTATGTGGATGCCGTGCTTGCGGACGTGGAAGCAGACGCGGAGCGGATTTCCGGCAGAAATATTCGCTCGGTTTTCATTGGCGGAGGTACGCCCAGCCTGTTGAGCGGGAAAGCCGCGGGAAGGCTGCTGGAAGGCATTGCCGCGCATCTGCCCCTCGCGGAGGATGTGGAGATTACCCTGGAAGCCAATCCCGGCGCGGTGGATGCGGAACATTTTTCCGCTTACCGGACAGCCGGAGTGAACCGCCTTTCCATCGGCATCCAGAGTCTGGATGCGCGAAGCCTGCTGGCGCTGGGACGGGTGCATGACCCGGAGCAGGCACGGGAAGCGTTTCGTCTGGCCCGTCGCGTGGGTTTTGACAACATCAACCTGGATATCATGTTTGGTCTGCCCGGACAGGATCAGGCCGGGGCGTTGGCTGATTTGCGCGGCGCGATGGCGCTGGAGCCGGAGCATCTTTCCTGGTATCAACTCACCATCGAACCCAATACCCTTTTCCATCATCGTCCTCCCCGGCTGCCGGATGATGAAAGCCTGGCGGAAATGCAGGAGGCAGGACAGATGTTGCTGGCGGAGCGGGGCTATGCCCGCTATGAGGTCTCTGCCTATGCAAGAGAAGGCTTTCCCTGCCGCCACAATCTCAACTACTGGCAATTTGGTGATTATCTGGCTGCCGGAGCCGGCGCCCATGGCAAGCTCAGCGGGACGCAAGGCGTACTGCGTTTCTGGCGCGAGCGCCAGCCCCAGTCCTATATGGCGGGCGGAGGTGGATATTCTGCCGGAGAACGCTGGCTTTCACCGGCGGACTTGCGCCTGGAATTCATGATGAATGCCTTGCGTCTGGAGCATGGTGTTCCTTTGGATCTGTTCAGCCGGAGAACCGGCCTGCCAGAGGCGGCCATCAGTGAACATGTTGCCACCGCCCGCGCCAGGGGGTTGCTCAACAGGGATGCGCAACGCTTGTGCGCAACGCCCCTGGGGAAGCGTTTTCTCAATGATCTGTTGGTGATTTTCGATGAATGACGATTACTCTCCGATTCCCTGTGGTCTGCATAGTGAATATGAACTGCTGGCCATGCGCCGTGCCCGGGTTGTCCTCGTGCATGTGGATGAGCGAGGGCAGGAGCAACAGCTGCAGGGGCGGGTGGAAGATGTGTTTACCCGTCAGGGGGCGGAATACCTGCGTCTCGCGCTCGCAGGTGGTGAAATCGTGGACTTGCGTCTGGATCGCATCCGCATGTGAAGGAACCTCTGATTTAATCATGAACTCGCATCATGCGCCCAAAATGCCCCGCTACTGCGTGGCCTACAGGGATGTAGGTCAGGGGCGTTAGCAGGAGCGGAAGCTTTGCAAATCTTCGCAATAGCGGGCTACAAGGTGAATTGCGCTTGCGCAAGAGAGAGTGCCCTGGGGCATTACGTGCGATTTGCGCCTTGTATCGGAACATTTTGAATCACAATCTGCTTCGCTCAGATTTAATCAGAGGTTCCTGAAGGCTTGCAAATATGGCTTGATATTTCATTGCCATTTCCCTAGAATGCGCGATTCCGTGGCGCAGATGCGCCAGCGTATCGATAATTTTTGAGCGGCCAACGGCCGGAGACGGAACATGAAAGCGGACATCCATCCTGATTACAATGACATCAAGGTGACTTGCAGCTGCGGCAATACCTTTGAAACCCGTTCCACCCTAGGCAAGGATCTGCACATCGAAATCTGTTCTGCCTGCCATCCTTTTTACACCGGACAGCAGAAGATCATGGACACGGCGGGTCGCGTAGACAAATTCCGCAAGCGTTACGCTCGTTGAGCCTGAGCGCGTTTGCTGCACAAGGCGCCCTGGTGGCGCCTTTGTTATTTCCAGGGAAGGAATGTATGCCGCAAGAAGCCCGGCTGTTGGAAATGGCTGGAATATCTGGCGCATTTCCTCCGTTCGTGGCGCTCTGCGGCGATCTTGTTTTGAGCATGCTGGAGATGGGCCATGAGTAAAGACGCTGACGCAAATATCAACCAGGCGGCACTGGAATATCATGAAAAACCCGTGCCGGGGAAGATCAGTGTTGAGCTGACCAAGCCCACCGTTTCCCAGCAGGATCTGGCGCTTGCCTATACTCCCGGCGTGGCAGAGCCGGTACGCCGAATCGCGAAAAACCCGGATGATGCCTACCGCTATACCGCCAAAGGCAATCTGGTGGCGGTGATTACCGATGGTACGGCGGTGCTGGGTCTGGGCAACACCGGTCCCCTGGCGGGCAAGCCGGTGATGGAAGGCAAGGGCGTACTGTTCAAGCATTTTGCCGGTATCGATGTGTTCGATATCGAAGTGGATGCCTCCACTCCGAGTGCCTTTGTCGATACCGTAGAGCGCATCGCGCCCACCTTTGGCGGCATCAATCTCGAGGATATTGCCGCTCCTCATTGCTTCGAAATCGAACAGGCGTTGATGGAACGTCTGGACATCCCCGTCTTCCATGACGATCAGCACGGCACGGCCATCATTATTGCCGCAGGCCTGCTCAATGCCCTGGAGATTCAGGGCAAGAGGCTGGAAGATGTCCGTATCGTGGTGCTTGGCGCTGGCGCTGCCGGGATCGCCGCAGTGCGTCTGCTATGCAACATGGGCGCCCATCGCAACAACATTCTGGTGCTGGATCGCCAGGGCGTGATTCACACCGGAAGGGAAAATCTCAATCCCTTCAAGTTCAGTGTCGCGGCGGATACACAGCGTCGCACCCTGGCGGAAGCCATGCGCGGCGCGGATGTGTTCATTGGCGTATCCGGGCCGGAGCTGGTAAGCCCGGAAATGCTCGCCACCATGGCGGACAGGCCAGTGGTTTTTGCCCTGTCCAACCCGGTTCCGGAGATTCGCCCGGAAGTGGCCAACAAGGTGCGTGACGACATGATCATGGCGACCGGTCGTTCCGACTATCCCAATCAGGTGAACAATGTATTGGGCTTTCCCTTCATCTTTCGCGGCGCCCTGGACGTGCGCGCCTGCTGCATCAACGAGGCGATGCAGATTGCGGCAGTTCATGCGCTTAAGAATCTCACCCACCTTCCTGTGCCGGCAGAGGTGTTGCGCGCCTATGACCTGGATCACCTGGAATCCGGGCCCGACTACATCCTGCCCAAGCCGCTGGATGGCCGGTTGCGGGAGGCAATACCTCCCGCCGTGGCCAAAGCCGCGGTGGAAACCGGTGTGGCGCAGATGCCCTGGCCGGAACATTATCCGCCCATGGATTCTATCTGAAAAAAAACATCTGAAAAAAACAGGCCGGGGATTCCCGGTCTTTTTTTGGGCGCTTGCTATGCTTGATACATGTTCTGACCATCGGAGGAATAAGAATGAACAAAGTAGCCATAGTGGGTGCGGGTCGAGTGGGTGAAACCACTGCCCAGATTCTTGCTGAACAGGAAATCTGTAGTGAAATCATGCTGATAGATGTTCGTCCGGATGCCCCGCAGGGGGTTGCTCTGGATATTCTGCAAACCTCGCCATTTTTCAATTTCGATACCCGGGTGGAAGGCAGCAATGACCCTGCGGCCCTGGCTGGAGCGGATCTGGTGGTGGTCACGGCAGGCATACCGCGCAAGCCGGGCATGTCCCGTTCGGATGTGCTGGATACCAATGTGGCCATCATCGATGCGATTACAGATGATATTATGCGCCACGCGCCGGATGCCATGGTGCTGGTAGTGAGCAATCCGGTGGATGTACTCACCTGGCGGGTGTGGCAGCGCACAGGCTGGTCCCGGGAGCGGGTTTTCGGTCAGGCCGGGGTGCTGGATGCATCACGCATGGCGGCTTTTATCGCCATGGAGACCGGTTTTTCCAGCCGTGACATCACCACTCTGGTGCTGGGCGGCCACGGTGACAGCATGGTGCCGGTGCCGCGTTTCTGCACCATCAACGGCATACCGGTAACACAATTTATCAGTGAGGAGCGATTACAGGATATAATTCAGCGCACCCGGGAAGGCGGTGCAGAGATTCTGGCCCTGCGCAAGAACTCCAGCGCCTATGATGCGCCGGGAGCCTCCATCGCTGCCATGGTGGACGCCATCAGTCATGGCCGCAAGCGCCTGCTGCCCTGCGTGGCCATTCTGCAGGGAGAATACGGCCAGAAGGATATCGCCATGGGCGTACCCTGCGTGCTCGATGAACGCGGCCTGGCTGAGGTGGTGGCGCTGGATCTCAGGGAAGAAGAGGCCCGGGCTTTCCGGGATTCCGCAGCGGCGGTGCTGCGCGATATCGATCGACTGAAAACAAAGACAAGCTGACGGGGTTTTTCAATGTCCGACAAGAAAGCAAAGATCATCCTGGAGCCTTCCGGAGCCAGCCATGAGTTCGATGTACTCTCGGGCACGGAAGGGCCGGATGCCATCGACATTACGCGCCTGTATGGACAGGCTGGGGTGTTCACCTACGACCCGGGTTTTGTTTCCACGGCCAGCTGCCACAGCTCCATCACCTACATCGATGGCAACGAGGGCATTCTCCGCTATCGTGGTTACCCCATAGAGCAGCTGGCGGAAAAGAGCACCTTTATCGAGGTGGCGTATCTGTTGCTGTATGGTGAGTTGCCCACAGCGACCGAGCTGGATGATTTTCAGGGCATCATCACCCATCACACCATGGTGAATGAAGCCTTGTTGCGGTTCTTCGAGGGTTATCATTATGACGCTCACCCCATGGCCATGATGGTGGGAGTCGTGGGCTCCCTGGCGGGTTTCTATCATGATTCCCTGGATATCCATGATCCTCATCACCGGGACATCTGCGCCCATCGTCTGATCGCCAAGATTCCCACCATTGCGGCTGCCTGCCACAAACACAACATTGGCGAGCCGGTGATGTATCCGCGCAATGATCTGGGTTACTCCGCCAATTTCATGCACATGCTCAAGGGTACGCCCTGTGAGGACTATGAAGTCGATCCTCTGGCGGAAAGAGCCCTGGATCTGCTGTTCATCCTGCATGCGGATCATGAGCAAAATGCTTCCACTTCCACTGTGCGTCTGGCGGGCAGTTCCGGCGCCAATCCTTTTGCCTGCGTGGCGGCGGGTATCACTTCTCTGTGGGGGCCGGCCCATGGAGGAGCCAACGAAGCCGTGCTGGAGATGCTGGAAGAGATCGGTCATGTGGGTAATATCGAAAAATACATTGCCCGGGCCAAGGACAAGAGCGATTCCTACCGCCTCATGGGGTTTGGCCATAGGGTGTACAAGAATTACGACCCCCGGGCGAAGATCATTCGCGGGGTTTGTCATCAGGTGCTGGAAAAGCTGGCGGACAGCAACAACCCGCTGTTCGATCTTGCCTTGCGCCTGGAGGAAATCGCCGCCAATGACGATTATTTCCTGGAGCGCAAGCTGTACCCCAACGTGGATTTCTACTCCGGCATCATCTATCGCGCACTGGGTATTCCGGACAACATGTTCACGGTGATGTTTGCCATCGCGCGCACGGCGGGCTGGATTTCCCATTGGACGGAGATGGTGTCCGATCCTCAGTTCCGCATTGGGCGTCCCCGGCAGATCTATGATGGCGCACCCAAGCGCGATTATGTGCCCATGGCGGAACGGCGCTGAGAGGCGTATTCAGGGCTGCTGCGGTCAGAACAGGTCATCAGGTTTGACCACCACCGGTGCGTTACCGCCCGGGGTATCTTCTGCCGGCAGATCCTCAGCTTCAGTTTCCTGCAGAGGGGGCTCATGGCCCGGGCGGAATATTTCGAAGCTGCTGTTGCCATTGTCTCCGGATACCTGCAAGCCCGTGTCATTGTCGATGCGCACCGTGACCAGGTCGGCGGGCATGGCAGGGGGATCGTCCGGAATATCTTCCAGAGCCACTTTCATGAACGCAATCCAGGCGGGCAGGGCGACCCGCCCACCGACTTCACCCTTGCCCAGACGGCTGTTGTCATCGAAACCGGTCCATACGGTAGTAACGATGTGCTGGTTGAATCCGGTGAACCAGGCGTCGCGCTGTTCGTTTGTGGTGCCGGTCTTGCCCGCCAGATCGGTTCGCCCCAGTGAGCGGGCCCGCACTGCGGTTCCCCGGTTGATGACATCCTGCATCATGGAATACATGATGTAGCGGTTGTCTTCAGGCAAACTGCGTTGTGCGGGACGGCAGGAGGAAGGTTCATCGGTCTGCGGTTGCACTTCCTCGCTGGGGGTCTCACACCCGACCACGAGAGGATCCGCCTCGTAGATGATTTCTCCGTTCTTTTCGATGCGTTCGATGTAGTACGGCTCGATGAGAT
The DNA here is from genome assembly GCA_026985055.1 of Sedimenticola sp. GTDB lineage: Bacteria > Pseudomonadota > Gammaproteobacteria > Chromatiales > Chromatiaceae > Thiolapillus. Next base: position 62,304 of record JALSQZ010000066.1, read on the forward strand.
AACCACCGTTGGCCAGTACCGCGTAGGCCCTGGCCATCTGCCAGGGAGTGACTTCTCCACTGCCCAGCGCCAGTGACAGGGCGTGGGGCAGCTTGTCCGGATAAAAGCCGAAGCGCTTTGCGTGTTCCAGCGCGTGTTTGATGCCCATGGAACGCAGCAGGCGAATGGATACCAGGTTACGGGATTTGGTCAGGGCCCAGCGCAGCCGGGTTGGGCCGTAAAACTTGCCGCTGTAGTTTTCCGGGCGCCAGATGGCGTCGTCCTTGTCTTCCATGACCACGGGGGCGTCGTTTATGACGCTGGCCGCGGTAAAGCCGGCTTCCAGGGCGGCGGAATAGATGACCGGTTTGAAGCCTGATCCCGGCTGGCGCCGGGCCTGGGTGGCGCGGTTGAATTTGCTGCTGTGGAAGTCATAGCCGCCTACCAGCGCATTCAGGGCGCCATCCTCGGGGCGGATGGAAACCAGCGCGCCGGCAATTGCCGGAACCTGGGCGAGCTCCCACCAGCTTTCTCCTTTGTCATTCGTTCTTTTGCGCACTCGTACCAGATCGCCGGGTTGCAGGATGTCAGCAGCCTTTTTTGGCTTGCCGCCGCGGTGACTTTCGTCTTCATAGGGTCGGGCCCAGTTCATACCCTTCCATTCGAGCAAGGCTGTTTGTCCCTTGCCAAGATAGAGGTCAGCCGTCTTTTTCCCGACTTCAGTGACAATGGCGGGCAGTAGCTGCTGTACCGCTGTGGCGTCGGAGAGCAACTCGTCAAGAGCGGAGGAATCTTGAGGAAGAGGCTCGAAATGTTTTTCCGCGCCGCGCCAGCCATGGCGTTTGTCATAGTCTTCAAGGGCCTTGCGCAATCCCTGGTTGGCGGCGATCTGCAGTTTGCTGCTGATCGTGGTGTAAACCTTCAGCCCGCTGGTATAGGTTTCCGGGCCGAATTCCCCGACCAGTTTGTTGCGTACCATTTCCGCAACCCAGGGGGCCTCCAGTTCCACCTTGGCGTTGTTCAGGGAGGCGGTTACCGGTTCTGCTCTGGCCTGCTCGGCCTGTTCCTTGCTGATGTACCCCAGGGCCTGCATGCGTCCAAGCACGTAATTGCGCCGCAGCAGGGCACGCTTGGGATTGGTGATCGGATTATAACTGGATGGCGCCTTGGGCAGGCCGGCAATCATTGCAGTTTGTGCCAGGGTGAGTTCTTCCAGAGTACGCCCGTAGTAGACCTGGGCCGCCGCCTTGATGCCGTAGGCGCGATGGCCAAGATAGATCTTGTTCAGATACAACTCCAGTATCTGCTCCTTGCTCAGCTCCTGCTCGATGTGCAGGGCAAGAAATATTTCACGGATCTTTCTCGTGAAGGTGCGTTTGCGGCTCAGGTAGTAGTTGCGTGCCACCTGCATGGTAATGGTGCTGCCGCCTTGTTTCTTGTGTCCGGTCAGGGCCAGGGAAACCGCGGCCCTGATCAGTCCGACAGGATCGATGCCATAGTGGCGAAAGAAGTTCTGGTCTTCAGCGGCAAGAAAGGCATGCACCATGTCTTGAGGGATTTCATCATAACTGACCGGGTCCCGGCGTTTTTCCCCATACTGGGCGATGAGTTTTCCGTCGGAGCTGAAAATGCGCATGGGCACCTGCAGCTGTATATCGAGAAGATTTTCAGTGGAAGGCAGTTCGCTGCGGAAATGCAGATAGGTGCCACCGACGATGAGTGCGGCGATCACCACGCCAAGCAGAAAAAGCAGGGCGCCATATTTGAGTGCTTTTGCGAACCAGATCATGAGGCGTCAGAGATGTCCTTGGGTGAAATAGAGGTTGGCGGCAGAGTTTATCTCAGTATTGTGCGTTGGTGCTGAAAACCGGCATTGACCGTTAATGGGAGTGTGGCAAAATCTGAACCGCTGTCGTGGTGAAAACCGTGACGGCATTTCCTCCTCAAAGTTCATTGCATTTTACGTGCTGCAATCGCAGATTGCGAGAGCCATCACATTAAATTGCTGTTTGGGTAGTGACTTAAGTAAAGAAATTAAAGCATTGCTTTCAATTTTTTGCTAAATTTACTGCAAGGTCAGTCGGAAGGTTGGCAAAAGGGGAACAAAAAGCGCATCGGGGACAAGGGGGCATTGTCCTGATCTGATGTTTCCCTGACATAATCATCAAGGATTCCGGAAAATTGAATAATGAGTCTTTTTAGTCGAAAGAATACTCCTCTGGTAGGATTGGATATCAGTTCTTCGGTGGTGAAACTGCTGGAACTGAGCCGGCAGGGAGGACGTGGTGGCTCGCGTTACCGGGTGGAAAGTTATGGCGTGGAGATTCTTCCCCCGAATGTCATGGTCGAAGGCAGTATCGTCGATATCGAGGCAGTGGGGCAGGCGATCAGGAAGGTCGTGAAAAAATCCGGATCCCGTGCAAAGTCCGCCGCGCTGGCCGTGTCCGGTGCTTCGGTCATCACCAAAACCATATCCGTTGCGGCTTCCCTTTCGGACAAGGAGCTTGAAGCGCAGATCGAGATGGAAGCCGATCAGTACGTTCCCTACCCGCTGGAAGAGGTCAATCTCGATTTTGAGGTGCTGGGACCCAGCGAGAAAAATCCCCAGATGAACGATGTGTTGCTCGCCGCCTGTCGATCCGAGACCGTGGATGAGCGGGTGGCGGCGGCTGCCCTGGGCGGGCTGGAATGTGAGGTCGTGGATGTGGAGGCCTATGCCCTGGAGCGCGCCTGCCGGGAGCTGGCGGTGGATTGGCCCAATGGTGGCGAAGGCCTTACCGTGGCCCTGGTCGATATCGGCGCGAACACCACCACCCTGAACGCCTTGCACAGCAACACCACCGTATATACCCGGGAACAAAACTTTGGCGGCAGGCAGCTGACTGAAGAGATACAGCGTCGTTATGGCCTGTCTTTCGAGGAAGCTGGCATGGCAAAACGCAACGGGGGGCTGCCGGACAGTTATGATGCCGAGGTTCTCGATCCCTTCAAGGAAGCGGTGGCGCAGCAGGTAAATCGGGCCATCCAGTTCTTCCTTGGCGCGACACCCTACAATCATGTCGATCTGATTGCGCTGGCAGGCGGCACTTCTTCCATTCCTGGTCTGGATGACCTGATTCAGGAGCGCCTTGGCGTGGATGCGATAGTCGCCAACCCCTTTACCAACATGTCCATCGGCTCCAGAGTCAATGCCGAGGCGCTCAGCAGTGATGCGCCGGCAATGATGATTGCCTGTGGCCTGGCATTGAGGAGTTTCAGCTAATGGCAAATATCAACCTCCTCCCATGGCGTGAAAACCTGCGCAAGAAGCGCAAGAGGGATTTCGGCTTTCAGCTCCTGTTTGCGATTCTGCTGGCGGCGCTGGCTACCTTTTTCTGGTATCTACAGGTACAGAAACAGATCGAGTTCCAGGAAAGCCGCAACGCTTTTCTCAAGGCGGAAATCGCCAAGGTCGATGAGAAGATCAAGGAGATCAAGGATCTGGAGAAAAAGCGCGCGGAACTGGTGGCCAGGATGAATGTCATCCAGGAATTGCAGGCCAGCCGCCCCATGGTCGTGCATCTTTTCGATGAACTGGTGACGACCATTCCTGATGGTGTGTTCCTTGAGAGCATGTCACAAAAAGGCCTTGAAGTAACGCTCAGCGGCCAGGCCCAGTCCAACGCCAGGGTGTCCGCATACATGCGGGCGATCGATGCCAGCGACTGGATGAAGGATCCCGACCTCAAGGTGATCAAGAGCAAGGACAAGACGGATACCGGCATGAGCGAATTCGAGCTGGTGGCAAAACAGGCCAATCCGAATGCCAAGGAGGAAGCCGAAAAATGAGTGCGGATGTCGGGAGTCGTCGGCCGGGCACTGTTTCCAACATGATGGTGTAACAGAATGGATTTGAGTGATTTCAACGATCTTAGTTTTGACAACATCGGCGAATGGCCGGTGGTGGTCAAGCTGGTAACCGCGTTGGTGTTGTGCGCCGCGATCGTGGGCGCGGGTTACTATTACTTCATCGCTGACGAGTATGTGGCGCTGGAAAAGGTGGTCAAGGCGGAGAAAAATCTGCGTCAGGAGTTCGAGCGCAAGCAGGCCAAGGCGGTCAATCTCGAAGCATACAAGCTGCAACTCAAGGAGATGCAGGAATCCTTTGGCGCCATGTTGCGCCAGCTGCCGGACAAGACACAGGTTGCGGAACTGCTGGTGGATGTCTCGCAGACCGGTCTGGCCGCGGGCCTGGAATTCGAATTGTTCCAGCCCATGCCGGAAATCAAGCAGGATTTTTATGCGGAACTGCCGATCAAGATCCGCGTGGTTGGCGACTATCACGAATTCGGCGAGTTCGTCAGCGGCTTGGCGGCTCTGCCTCGTATCGTCACCGTACACGACGTAAAGATCAGCAGGGACAAGAAAAGTGGCGTGCTGGTAATGGAAGCGATGGCGAAAACATACCGCTATCTTGAGGAGGCCGGCTGATGAAATATCTGGTTCCATCACTGATGATCCTGTTGCTTGCCGGCTGTGCCAGCCGGGACATGTCCGATTTGCGCAGCTATGTGGAAGAGGTCAAGAACCGGCCTCCAACGCCAATTGAGCCAATTCCCCAGATCAAGCAGTCAGAGACTTACCTGTATGCCGGAAGCGAGGGTCGGAACCCGTTTGTTCCCACGGAAGATGTTTCGGATGCCATGGTGGCGGACACCGGCACAGGCCCGCGTCCTGATCCGAACCGGCGCAAGGAAGAGCTGGAATCCTACCCGCTGGATTCCCTGAGAATGGTGGGTACGCTTGATCAGAACCAGGCGGTATGGGCGCTGGTGCAATCCCCGGATGGAACCATCCACCGGGTCAAGGCCGGGAATTACCTGGGACAGAACGATGGCAGGATCATCAGCATCGAAGAAGAAAAAATCAACGTGGTAGAACTGATTCCGAACAGCGGTGGCGGATACCTGGAAAGACAGGCGTCACTGACATTGGGCGAGCGAGATTCAAGTTAAGGAGAGTCCGTAATGGCAGGTGGAAAAATGGGTATCAACAAAAAGGTAATTCTTTGGGGGTTGCTGCTCGCAGTGTTCAGTGTTTCGACTGCTGCAGCCAACACCCTGGAAAATATTACGTATTCCATCCTTTCGGGAGAGCGGGTGCAGATCGTGATGGAAACCACTGAGCCGGTGCAAGGGGCGAACAGTTTCGCCACCGACAACCCGGCTCGTATTGCCGTGGATCTGCCTGGCACCAAGAGCGGCCTGGAATCCCGTACCAAGAATATCGGTTCCGGGAACGTTCGCTCAGTGACGGCCATAGAGGCGGGAGACAAGACCCGGGTCGTGGTAAATCTGTTGAACAAGTCCACTTACGATATCCGCGAGCAGGGCAACAAGATTGTTCTGATGCTCAATGGAAAGGCGAGTGGCGCCGCTCTGGGCAGCAGTCAAACTCCCGCCCCTGCGGCTGCGGAAGAAACCCAGCCCAGGATTACCAATGTCGATTTTCGTCGTGGTGGCGAAGGCGTGGCACGGGTCGAGGTAACCCTGTCCGATCCCGATGTGGTGGTGGACATGCGTCAGGAAGGCACCAATATCGTCCTGGATTTCCTGGGAACCAGCGTTGACCCGGATCAGGCGCTGGAGCTTGATGTCACCGACTTTGCCACCGTGGTCAAAAGCATCGTCACTCGTCCCCATCGCAAGGACACGCGTATCGTTGTCAGTACCCAGGGTGAGTTCGAGCATCTGGCCTATCAGGCAGACGATCTCTACACGCTGGAGTTCCGCGCCGTGAGCAAGGAAGAGAAAGAAGAACGCCGGAAGCGGCAGCTGGTCTATACCGGCGACAAGCTGTCACTGAACTTCCAGGATATCGAAGTGCGCTCCGTGCTGCAGTTGCTGGCGGACTTCACCGGCCTGAACATGGTGGTCAGTGACTCCGTGAATGGCCGCATCACGCTGCGCCTGAAAAACGTTCCCTGGGATCAGGCGCTGGACATTATCCTCAAGACCAAGGGGCTGTCCAAGCGACAGAACGGCAATGTGATACTGGTTGCGCCTACCGAAGAAATCGCCGCCCGGGAAAAGCTGGATCTGGAATCGCAGAAACAGGTGGAAGAGCTGGCGCCTCTGCATTCGGAGCTGATTCAGATCAATTATGCCAAGGCAGAAGATCTGGCCGCATTGCTGAAATCGGAAGAGAACAAGCTTTTGTCCGAGCGCGGCAACGTGACCATCGACTCCCGTACCAATACCCTGCTGGTGCAGGACACTGCGCTCAAGCTGACCGAGATTCGCGCCCTGATAGAAAAGCTGGATATCCCTGTCAGACAGGTTCTGGTCGAATCCCGTGTGGTAATTGCCAACGACGACTTTGCCCGTGATATCGGGGTGCGTTTCGGCTTCAACCGGGAAAATGGCATTGGTGGCAATTCAAGTCTGCTGACCGCAGGCGGTCTCCCTGGACACACCTCCGGCACTTTCGGTTTTGCGCCCGGTATCGAGAACGCCGCCGGCAGCGGTGCGGAAGCGCTGATGGTGAATCTGCCTCAGCAACTGGCTCCGGGGCGTGGTGGAGCGGTAAACTTCCTTCTTGGCAAGGTGGGATCCTACCTGTTGCAACTGGAACTGACCGCCATGCAACAGGAAGGTCGGGGTGAGATCATATCCAGCCCCAGGGTAATCACTTCCGACCAGAACAAGGCTGTGATCAAGCAGGGTATCGAGATTCCCTATCAGCAGGCCACTTCCAGTGGCGCGACTTCCGTATCCTTCAAGGAAGCCGTGCTGAAACTGGAAGTGACGCCGCATATCACGCCGGATGACCGTATCATCATGGATCTGCTGGTCTCCAAGGATGATGCGGACTTCACCCGGGCCGTACTCGGTGTACCCCCCCTGAACAAGCGGGAAGTGGAAACCCGGGTACTGGTGGACAATGGCGAAACCGTAGTTCTGGGTGGCGTGTTCGAGCGTGATCGCAAGGAGGCCCAGGAGAAGGTGCCCTTCTTTGGTGATCTGCCGGTCATCGGGCATGCCTTCAAGGAAACTCTGAAGACGGATCGCAAGAAAGAACTGCTGATCTTCATTACGCCAAAAGTCATCAAGGATTCTCTGAACGTCAGATAATCCCTGGTCTGATCTGACCGACGAAAAGACACGGCCCAGGCCGTGTCTTTTCGTTGAGCCATCTTCAGTATTGTATTCAGGTATAATCGGCGTTTTTTGTCAGGTGATTGAACTATGCTGAAACCCACTCGTATCTTTCTGGTGGGCCCCATGGGGGCCGGCAAGACCACTATTGGCCGGCAGCTGGCGCAATCTCTTGGTCTGGAGTTTGACGATACGGATCAGGAGATCCAGAAACGTACCGGGGTGGACATTCCGACCATCTTTGAATATGAAGGTGAGGAAGGCTTTCGACGTCGTGAAATGAAGGCTATTGCCGATATGGTCGAGCAGGACAATATGGTGCTGGCTACCGGTGGTGGCGCCGTCACCCAGGCGGAAAACCGGCGGCTGCTGGCCGCCCGCGGCTATGTCATCTATCTGTCCTGTTCCCCGGAGCAGCAATACGAGCGTACCTACAAGGACAAGAATCGTCCTCTGCTGCATACCGATGATCCTCTGCAGCGCCTGAAGGAGCTCAATGAAGAGCGTGATCCTCAATACCGGGAGATCGCGGATCTGGTGGTTTCCACTGAAGGGCGCTCCGCCCAGGCAGTGGTCAGGGATGTCATCCGCCATTTCGAAAACAGCTGAGTCCCTCATGCCCCGCCTGATATCCAGTCTTGACGTCGATCTTGGCGAACGCAGTTATCCAATCTATATCGGACAGGGATTGCTCAGCGATGCGGAACTGTTCCGTCGTCATATTGCTTCCCGGCAGGTCATGGTGGTCAGCAATGAAACGGTTGCGCCTTTGTACATGGATACACTGCTGGAAACCCTGAATGGCTTGCAGGTGGAACAGACAGTGTTGCCGGATGGTGAAAAGTACAAGACGCTGGATGTGCTGAATCGGATTTTCGACCGGCTTTTGGAAAAACGCTTTGATCGCGGCTGTACGCTGATTGCTCTGGGAGGCGGGGTGATTGGTGACATGACCGGTTTCGCTGCCGCCTGTTATCAGCGCGGCGTGAATTTCATACAGGTTCCCACCACCCTGTTGTCCCAGGTGGATTCTTCCGTCGGCGGCAAGACCGGAGTCAATCACCCTCTGGGCAAAAACATGATTGGCGCTTTTTATCAGCCCCAGGCGGTGGTTATCGATATCGCCAGTCTCGATACCCTGCCTGCGCGAGAGTTGTCAGCAGGTCTGGCGGAAGTCATCAAGCATGGCATCATCAAGGATGAAGCCTATTTTGTCTGGCTGGAAGAAAACATGCAGGCCCTGCGGACTCTCGATGCCGATGCCCTGGCACATGCGATCGAGGGTTCCTGTGTCATCAAATCCCGGGTGGTTTCCGCGGATGAGCGTGAGTCCGGTCAGCGCGCTCTGCTGAATTTCGGCCACACCTTCGGTCATGCCATAGAAACCGGCATGGGCTATGGAAACTGGCTGCACGGGGAAGCGGTGGGAGCCGGCATGTGCATGGCCGCGCGCATGTCCCGCCTGCTGGGTTGGCTGAGTGCAGAGGAAGAAGCCCGGATTTCCGCTCTCATCGATGCTGCCGGCCTGCCGGTAAGGCCGCCGGATCTGACGCCGGAGCGTTTCATGGAACTGATGGCCGTGGACAAGAAGGTCATGGCCGGACAGCTGCGCCTGGTATTGCTCAAGGGTATCGGCAACGCATTGATAAGCAGTGATTTTTCTCCTGACGTGCTGCGCCGCAGCCTGCAAAGCTACGCTGCCTGAAAGGTAGTTTTCCCGTGAAAAAACTGGCCTGAAGCGCCTTTGTGCAGTATCCTAGCGGGTTCGTTGGAGCGTCTGGCTTTGCGCCGGCGGCTCCCCATATTCCCAAGGCCACAGTCCGCTGGTTTGTGGCCTCCGTTACTGAGAAGAAGAGGTTTGCGATGAGTTACGGTGCCTTGCCGCCGAAACAGGGTCTGTATGACCCTGCGAACGAGCACGATGCCTGTGGCGTTGGTTTTGTGGCCGATATCAAGGGCCGCGGCACTCATGAGATCGTTGAACAGGGTCTGACCATTCTGGATCGCCTGACACACCGTGGCGCGGTAGGTGCCGATCCCAAGGCGGGTGATGGGGCTGGTATTCTGTTACAGCTTCCTGACGCCTTCTTCCGCAAGGTTCTGGGTTTCGATCTGCCGGCTTGCGGCGACTATGCTGTCGGCATGCTGTTCCTGCCTGCGGATCCGGAAGCGGCTGAAAAGGCTTGTGCCGTGGTGGAAAAATATATCCAACAGGAAGGTCAACAGCTGTTGGGCTGGCGTGATGTGCCGGTCAACAATGCTGATCTTGGTGAAAGCGTGCTGCCCACCGAACCTCTGATCCGTCAGGTATTCATTGCCCGTAATGATGCGTCAGCAGCCGATCAGGATGCCTTCGAGCGCAAGTTGTTCGTGGCGCGCAAACAGATCGAAAACGAGATCCGTGAATCCGCTCTGCCCGGCAGGGATGATTTCTATTTCACCTCTCTGTCCACTCGCACCATCGTCTACAAGGGGATGTTGCTCGCGGCGCAGGTGGGAGACTACTACCCGGATCTCCAGGATGAATCCCTGGTGTCTGCCCTGGCTCTGGTGCATCAGCGTTTTTCCACCAATACCTTCCCTACCTGGGATCTGGCTCACCCGTTCCGCATGATCGCGCACAATGGTGAGATCAACACCATGCGTGGCAACGTAAACTGGATGGCGGCGCGCCGTCATTCCATGGCCTCCGACATTCTGGGGGAAGACCTGGACAAGATCTGGCCGCTGATTCCGGAAGGCCAGTCCGACTCCGCCTGTTTCGACAATGCCCTGGAATTGCTGGTCATGGGCGGTTATTCCCTGGCGCATGCGATGATGCTCCTGATTCCGGAAGCCTGGGGCGGCAACAAACTCATGGACGACAAGCGTCGCGCCTTCTACGAATATCATGCTGCGCTCATGGAGCCCTGGGATGGCCCTGCTGCGGTGGCCTTTACCGATGGCCGCCAGATTGGCGCAACTCTGGATCGCAACGGTCTGCGCCCGGCGCGTTACCTGATCACCAATGACGGCCTGGTGGTGATGGCATCGGAAATGGGCGTGCTGGACATTCCCGAAGAAAAGATCGTCAAGAAATGGCGTCTGCAGCCAGGCAAGATGTTCCTCATCGACATGCAGCAGGGACGCATCATTGACGATGAAGAGATCAAGGCGGAACTGGCTGGCGCCAAGCCTTATCAGGAATGGCTGGACAAGACCCAGATTCGTTTGCAGGATCTGCCCCATGCGGTAGGCACCATGGCCCCGGACGAGGACGTGCTGCTGGATCGTCAGCAGGCCTTCGGTTATACCAAGGAAGACCTGGGCGTGCTTCTTACTCCCATGGTATGCACCGGGCAGGAGGCCATCGGCTCCATGGGCGCGGACAACCCGCCTTCGGTGCTGTCCGACCGGGCGCGTCATCTGAGCACCTATTTCAAGCAGAATTTTGCCCAGGTGACCAACCCGCCCATCGACCCGATTCGGGAAGAGATCGTCATGTCGCTGGTGTCACTCATTGGCCCGCGTCCCAATCTTCTGGGCCTGGGCAGTGGCGGTGAGAACATGCGTCTGGAAGTAAAGCAGCCGGTGCTTACGAATGCCGATCTGGAGAAGATCCGGCAGATCGAAGATCACTGCGGCGGCGCTTTCCGCACTCGCACCCTGTACATCACCTATGCCGCCGCAAATGGTCCGGAAGGCATGCGGGACGCCCTGACAGCCCTGTGCGAGGCGGCGGAGCAGGCGGTGCTGGACGGCTATAATATTCTGATCCTTTCCGACCGGCGGGTGGATGCGGACAACCTCGCCATTCCCGCCTTGCTCGCCACTTCCGCGGTGCATCATCATCTGATTCGCAAGGGACTACGCACCGACTCCGGGTTGGTGGTGGAGACCGGCGCAGCCCTGGAAGTACATCATTTTGCCACCCTGGCTGGTTATGGCGCAGAAGCCATCAATCCCTATCTGGTATTCGAAACCATTCAGGACATGCTTCCCGAACTGCCGGAAGAACTGGATTTCGAAGAAGCCCAGAAGCGCTATATCAAGGCGGTGGGCAAGGGCCTGCACAAGGTCATGTCCAAGATGGGCATTTCCACTTACCAGTCCTATTGTGGTGCGCAGATATTCGATGCGGTCGGACTTTCCAGCACGTTCGTGGATCAGTATTTTACTGGCACCGCCACCACCATCGAAGGCATCGGTCTGGAGGAAGTGGCCAGGGAAGCCGCCCGCTGGCATCAGGCCGCCTTCGGGGATGCGCTCATCTATCGCAAACAGCTGGATGTGGGCGGTGATTACGCCTGGCGCCAGCGTGGCGAGGCGCATGTGTGGACGCCGGACAGCATCGCCAAACTGCAACACGCGGTGCGTGGCAACGATGCCGCTACCTATGAGGAATATTCCCGGCTGATCAACGAACAGAGTGAGAAACTGCTTACTCTGCGCGGACTCATGGAGTTCAAGTGGGCGGATCAGCCCATACCGCTGGATGAAGTGGAGCCGGCCAGGGAGATCGTCAAGCGTTTTGCCACCGGCGCCATGTCCTTTGGCAGTATTTCCTACGAAGCGCATTCCACCCTGGCGGTGGCGATGAATGCCCTGGGAGGCAAGTCCAATACCGGGGAGGGTGGAGAGGAGCCGGAACGCTTCAATCCCCTGCCGGATGGTTCACCCAATCCGGAGCGTTCCGCCATCAAGCAGGTGGCTTCCGGTCGTTTTGGCGTGACCACAGAATATCTGGTGAACGCCGATGATATCCAGATCAAGATGGCGCAGGGCGCCAAGCCCGGTGAGGGCGGTCAGTTGCCTGGACACAAGGTGAACAAGCAGATCGCCAGAGTGCGTCATTCCACTCCCGGCGTGGGCTTGATCTCGCCTCCGCCGCATCACGACATCTATTCCATCGAGGATCTGGCGCAGCTTATCCATGACCTGAAGAACGTCAATCCCAAGGCGCGTATTTCCGTGAAGCTGGTGTCTGAAGTGGGTGTGGGCACGGTGGCCGCCGGAGTCTCCAAGGCGCATGCCGATCATGTGACCATTTCCGGTTTCGACGGCGGTACCGGCGCCTCGCCCCTGACCTCCACCAAACATGCCGGCTCTTCCTGGGAGATCGGTCTCGCGGAAACCCATCAGACCCTGGTGCTCAACCGTCTGCGTTCGCGCATCTGCGTACAGGTGGATGGCGGCATGCGCACCGGTCGCGACGTGGCCATCGGCGCCTTGCTGGGTGCGGACGAATTCGGTTTTGCCACAGCTCCCCTGATCGCGGAAGGTTGCATCATGATGCGCAAATGCCATCTGAATACCTGTCCCGTGGGTGTCGCCACCCAGGATCCGGAACTGCGCAAGCGTTTCATGGGCAAGCCGGAGCATGTCATCAACTACTTTTTCTTCGTTGCCGAAGAGTTGCGTCAGATCATGGCGAAGCTGGGCTTCCGCAGTGTCGAAGAGATGATCGGCCAGGCGGATCGGCTGGACATGCGCAAGGCGCTGGATCACTGGAAGGCCCGCGGGCTGGATTATTCGCGCTTGCTGCGCAAGCCGGAAGCTGCGCCTGGCGACAGGGTATACAACTGCGAGCCTCAGGATCATGGTCTGGACAAGGCGCTGGACAACCGGCTCATCGAACAGGCCGCCCCTGCCCTGGAAAGGGGCGAGACGGTGCAGATCGAAGTGGATATCCACAACTACAACCGCAGTTTCGGCACCATGCTCTCCGGCCGGGTAGCGGAAAAATACGGTTTTGCCGGCTTGCCTGATGACAGCATCCATATCAAGGCCGCCGGCACTGCCGGTCAGTCCCTGGGCGCCTGGCTGGCGCGGGGCGTGACCATCGAACTGGCCGGTGAAGGCAACGACTATGTAGGCAAGGGATTGTCTGGCGGGCATATCATCATCTATCCACCGTCGGATTCCGCCATCGGCAATGCCGAGGAAAACATTATCGTTGGCAATACCGTGCTCTACGGCGCCATAGCCGGGGAGTGTTATTTCCGTGGCGTGGCTGGTGAGCGTTTCGCCGTGCGCAACTCCGGCGCCACTGCAGTGGTGGAAGGCGTGGGCGACCATGGTTGTGAATACATGACTGGCGGCGTCGTGGTGGTGCTGGGCGCCACAGGACGCAATTTTGCCGCAGGCATGTCCGGTGGCATCGCCTATGTGCTGGACGAAGAAGGCAATTTCGCGCAGCACTGCAATATGGCCCAGGTAGAACTGGAACCGGTCAAGGAAGAGGACGACGCCCTGGAGCGACTGGAGCATCTGGGCGGTGATCTGGAGACCAAGGGGCGCGTGGATGTGTCCCATGACATGACCCGCTTCGACGCAATCCGTCTGAAACAGATTATCGAGAATCACCGGCACTATACCAATTCGGATGTGGCGCGGAAGATTCTGGACAACTGGGACGACTACCTGGGCCGCTTCGTGAAGGTCATGCCGGTGGAATATCGCCGCGCATTGCTGGAGATGCAGTCCGAGCAGAAAGTCGCCCAGGCCGCCGGTTAACACACAAGATTTCAAGGTATCTACAGATGGGTAAACCAACAGGTTTCATGGAATACGAAAGGCTGGACCGAAGCTATGCGCCGGTAGCCGACCGTATCACGCATTATCATGAGTTCGTGATTCCGCTGACGGAAGATCAGCTGCAGATTCAGGGCGCACGCTGCATGGACTGCGGCATTCCTTTCTGTCATCAGGGCTGTCCCGTGAACAACATCATTCCCGAGTGGAATGACCTGGTGTATAACGGCGACTGGGAGACCGCGCTGGAAGTATTGCATTCCACCAACAACTTTCCGGAAGTCACCGGGCGCATCTGTCCCGCGCCCTGCCAGGAATCCTGCACCCTGAATCTGCAGGATCAGCCAGTGACCATCAAGACCATCGAATGCGCCATCGTGGACAAGGGCTGGGAAGAGGGCTGGATCAAGCCCCTGATACCCGAGCATCGTACCGGCAAGCGCGTGGCCGTGGTCGGTTCCGGACCCGCAGGTCTGGCTTGTGCCCAGCAGCTGGCGCGCGCCGGTCACGACGTCGTGGTGTATGAAAAAGCGGATCGCATCGGTGGTCTGTTGCGTTATGGCATTCCCGATTTCAAGCTGGAGAAAACCCTGCTGGACCGGCGCGTGGCACAGATGCGCGCCGAAGGCGTGGAGTTTCACGTGAATACCTGCGTGGGCAAGGACATCGGCGTGGCGGATCTGCGCGCGCAGTTCGACGCCCTGGTGCTGGCCGGTGGTTCAGAGAAGCCGCGTGACCTTCCCGTGCCGGGCCGTGATCTGGACGGGGTTTACTTCGCCATGCAGTTCCTCACGGCCAATTCGCGAATGGTGCAGCAGGTGCCTGGTGCGGAAGAGGGATTCATCAGCGCCGAAGGCAAACATGTGGTGGTTATCGGCGGCGGGGACACGGGCTCTGACTGTGTGGGAACCTCCATTCGTCACGGCGCGGCTTCCGTCACCCAGCTGGAGCTCATGCCCAGGCCGCCGGAGCAGGAAGTCAAGGAACTGACCTGGCCTGACTGGCCGAACAAGATGCGCACTTCCACTTCCCAGGAAGAAGGCTGTGAGCGCATGTGGCAGGTGCTGACCAAGGAATTCATCGATGACGGTCAGGGTCGGGTGAAAGCGTTGCGCTGCGTGAAAGTGGACTGGAGCCAGGATGAAAACGGCGCCTGGCAGATGTCCGAAGTGGAAGGCAGCGAGTTTGAGCTCAAGGCCGATCTTGTCACTCTGGCCATGGGCTTTGTACATCCCGTGCATGAAGGCCTCATCGAGCAGGCCGCAGTGGAGCTGGATGGGCGCGGCAATGTCAAGGGCAGCACCGAAGGGCCGAAATCCTATGCCACTTCCGTGGAAGGCATCTTTGCCGCGGGTGACATGCGTCGTGGTCAGTCCCTGGTGGTCTGGGCCATACGCGAAGGCCGTCAGTGCGCCCGTTCCGTGGATGAATATCTCATGGGGAGCTCCGAACTGCCGAGGTAATAGCAGGATGTTGAAAAAGTCCTTCCCTGGACTTTTTCAACCCCGGAAGCGGAAAATGCGATTTCCCGGTTTCTTCATTTTCAATGGCTTACAGCCACTGAAAATGGCGGTATATCCCTGTACCGCACACCGGCCGTCGATAAACCGGATAGCATGACAGGTACAAACTGTATCCAGCATACTCGTCACGCAACATACTGTAATTCATGGTAAAAAACCCACATTTTGGGCTCTTCTCCGCTTTATTGAGTGAAAAAGGACACCAAATGCCCATGTAAGCTGTTGATAGTATGAGGTCTCTAACCACTTCATACGGAACGCGCTTATGGGCATTGGTGTCCCAACGAAAATATTG
>JALSQZ010000067.1 GCA_026985055.1 Sedimenticola sp.
GTAAGCGCCAAAGAATCCGCACCCTTGCAGCCATAGTGACGCTATGCTTACTTCATGTTCCAGGGCAACAAAGCTTCAATCTTTTCCAGCGTATCGGCTGCCGCGATGTGCTGCAACACATGATGTAGGTAGGCATAAGGCTCCAGCCCATTGGCCTTTGCGGTTTCGATCAGGCTATAGCAGGTCGCACTCGCCCGGGCACCTCGTGGTGTATCACTGAACAACCAGTTGCGCCGACCAACGGCAAAGGGCCTGATGGCGTTCTCCGCCAGTGCATTGCTGATATTCAAGTGACCCTCTTCACAGTAACCGATAAGCAGGTTCCACTGGTTCAGCGTGTAGTGGATCGCAGTCCAGGTCAGGCTGTCCTTGGGTACCCGACGACTGTTCGTTTCCAACCAGTCTTTCAAATCATCCAGTACCGGTACGCTCAGTATCTGCCGTTGCACTTTCTTTTGGTCAGGCGCCAGATCCTTGATCCGGTCTTCAATAGCGTAAAGTTTGCGGATCTTGCCGATGGCCACATCAGCTTTGCTGACGTTGTCGCCTTTCTTTTTGACAGGCGCCGCCTTGCTTGCCTCGACGAACTTCCGGCGCGCGTGATCCCAACAACCAATCCGGGTGATTTTGTTTTCACGACAAACCTTGTTGTAGCCCGCATAACCGTCCGCTTGAAGCACACCCTCAAACCCCTCCAGCAGGCGCGACGGTACCTCCTCACCGCGTGAGACATCGTATTCGAACAGCACGGCCGGTTGATCCGGCGGCCCACCCCGAACCAGCCACATCCATTTATCGGAGGTCGCCACTTTTCCATCTTCTTTCAGTACCTGCACCCGGGTCTCGTCGGCCTGCAGGTAATCCCCTTCCAGCTGGTGTTCCCGCATCAGGTTAATCAACGGTTTGAAGACGTCATCCAGGCGGATGATCCAGTTGGCCAGGGTGGTGCGAGTGATGTCGCCACCATAACGCTTGAGGATCTTCTCCAGCCGATACAAGGGCAAGGCATCGGCGTATTTGGAGATCAGGATATAGGCCAATAGCTGCACGCTGGCGATGCATTTACCCAGCGGGTGCGGCGGCCGTTGGGCGGCAACCATCTGCTGTTCACCGCCGTGTTCAAAAATGGCCTTTTCCTGCCAGTATTCAATCACCCGCGCCTGGGCCGGCACGATATCCAGTTCTTCCTTGACCTTGGTGAAGAAGGTTTTGGCCGCACCGGCCTTTTCTTCATCCGTTAAGCTCAGCTCAATGCGTAGGCGGGGCAGTCGATCCGAAAAGCCTTTGCGTTTCTTGCGGGGCTTCTTCGATGAAGTGTCTTCCGGCAGCTGGGCTTCAAGCTCGCTGAGTGCTACTTCAAGCTCCGCCTCATCAAAGAAATCGACCTGGAAGGACAGCTTCTCGCTGCTGGCGCCAAAGCGCCGTAGCCTGGACAGTCGTAATTTCTCCTCAAGAAGCTTCAGCCGCTTTTGCTGCTCATGGATGATGTGGTCTTTTTGTTCGAGCGCCTCAAGCAATTCAGGCAC
The DNA here is from genome assembly GCA_026985055.1 of Sedimenticola sp. Classification (GTDB taxonomy): domain Bacteria; phylum Pseudomonadota; class Gammaproteobacteria; order Chromatiales; family Chromatiaceae; genus Thiolapillus. Next base: position 1,527 of record JALSQZ010000067.1, read on the forward strand.
CGTTGGCGGGATAAAAACAACCGGTTCTTGTGGTGTTTTTATCGCTGTTTTCATGGGCCACATTATAACAGAACCGCTTCATTGGCGGGTTAAAATACGGCGTCGTAATGCAACTTTTTATGCCCTTGCATCCGGCTGATGTCATAGCCATCCAATAGCCAGTTGATCTGTTGGCCGGTCAGCGACATGAGCGCATCGCCCTGGCGTGGCCAGCGGAATTTCTCTTCGACCAGGCTCTTGTAGTAGAGCACAAAACCATTGTCTTCCCAGAATAGACACTTGATCTTGTTTCGCTGGCGGTTGGTGAACGCATAGAAGCCACCGTCGAAAGGGTTGTGGCCCAGCTCCTGTTCGACGATGGCGGCAAGGCCGCGAAAGCTTTTTCGAAAATCGACGGGGTTACGGTACAGGTATATCCTCGGCATGTCATAGGCCGGCCTGAGGGAGTGGTTCATATCAGCCGGCTCAGCAGTTGGTAAACAACGGGCAGGTTGTCACCCGCAATGCCACGAAGCACCAGACCGCTGGGCAAAGCCAGAGATAATCCGGCAGATTGGGAGGACGCTGAAGGGGTGACGGGCACAAAACCAGAACCTTTCTGGCTTTGCGCTGGCTGCGCCTGTCGCCGAAACTTACGCGACCAGTACCCGAAACGATGATAGCTCAGCTCATGGGTCTTGCAGTAGGCTTGTTGGGTTTGTCCTGATGATTGCCACGCTTCAATTTGTTGCTGCCAATAGCTAGCCAGGTCTTCGGATGCTGCTTTGCTGTGCATGTCTTTCTCCTGTGCTGGGATCAGGAGAAAGTATTGACGGAGTAGTGCTTGAATTGATAGGTGTCGATTCGTGGGCGCTTACTGTGTATCCAGTACTCGTCATCGTCCGGTGTTACAAGCGAACTGCCTTTCAATTCAAGGATATGAAGTTCAGTGGTCTGAGATGGCCACCCTGGCAGTATTTCGCAGGTTGACGGAAGCTGAACACCTGGGTTAAAAACCCGACTCCGTGATGCGTTGCGAAATCAGGTGTTCACGTTCGTCCGGAATCGGTGTTCATCTTCGCCGGAATACGCAGAAACATAACAACAGCACCCGGTTTGCCGGAGAGTTCCTCGTCGCTCCGGGTTAGACAACCGGTTATGCATGAAGTTATGCTGCTATAAACCCTGCAAAAGGTTACCACGCGCGGCAACACATAATGATATTAAATGAAACAGTATCGCTGCTGGAAAACCTGTACTGGATCACGTTCCTGGCTGTAGTCGCGTCTTCAGCATCCGGGGTTCTGAAGGCGGGGAGCAAGCAGCTCGATTTATTCGGTGTGATTATAATTGCCGTTGCTACCGGATTGGGTGGTGGCTCTCTGCGGGATATGCTGCTGGACAGGCCGGTATTCTGGATCCAGGATCAAATGTTTTTTATCGCTTCAATTGCCAGTGCGGTGGTGATGTTCCTGATGGCCAGGCTGGTGCATATCTCGTCAAAGCGCTTTCTGATTGCTGACGCTGCCGGTTTGGCAACGTTCGGAGTCGCGGGTACGCTGGTTTCTCTCATGGCGGGTGCGCCTGCATTGATTTCCAGTTTTATGGGTGTAATGACCGGCACAATGGGTGGTATTTTTCGTGATGTGCTGTGTAATGAGCAGCCGGTTGTATTTTCAAGCCCGCTCTATGCGACGGTTTCCTGGGCGGGATCGCTGCTGTTTATCGGTTTCCTCTATCTGGAAATCGATATAACGATCTCGGCTGTCTGCGCGGGTTTGCTGATATTTATAACTCGCTTGCTGGCCATACATTATGACATTGGCTTGCCGAAATTCAGGTTTAAGCCGTAGGGAAGCCCTGATTCATTCAAAATTCCTGTCATTGCGAGCACTCCACCACCGCCTGCGGCGTACGCTGCGGTCGCGAAGCGCGGCAATCTCATGCAGAAGCGGTTGAACCGTGACGGTATTCACCCGGCAGATCTGGCCGGGAGCATAAAGCCTGTACGGACAAGCGTTTGGCGCGCAGGGACAACGCGCAGGCTGCCCCCGGTGTTTTACAGTATCCCCGTGACCGCATGGACAAACCTGCGGGCGGAGGAGTTTTATGGAAACGCCGGGAGAACGCGGCGACAGGGTGCAACAGCTGGCCTGGTTGCCGATCCTGTTGATTACTGAGCAGGAAGAGTTGTTCGAGACGTATAGCAGGGAAGAGGGTATTGATGAAGCCTATCATGATGTAGTCCTTACCAGCCTGTGGGTCTACCTGTTGCATGTCAGTCATGGCCTGGTGCGGGATCGTTTTGGCGCTGGCACGGCCAGACGGGCGCGGGAGATTCAACGGGAAATCTTCAATCGCGAAGAGCCGGATTCCGGGGATGCCATCATTGCTGCACTGGACCTGGTGGAGCGTGCCCTGGGTGTAGATATTCACAGCGATCCGGACCGGACTATCCCTTTCCAAATGCCCGCCGAGCTGGCCGTCGCACTGGCCCTGTTGCTGGGGCTGCCGGACTCGCCGGATTACCGTTCCCGGAAGGCCAAACCTTCCGACTATGCGGTGCACAGGATGCCGGGCGTCGACTGGCGGCTCGCCCGGGTGCTGGGCAAGGGGCGCCAGGTGCTGACCGAGGCGCTTGAGCCGGTGCTTGGCCGCCTGGCGTATGTGCCTGACCTGGTGCTGGTGCAGTAGCCGGGAAGCAGGCCTGTCCGGGCCGGACGCCCGCATAAAATCCCCCTGGACCGGGTAAAACGACCGGGTGGCCGGTGTTTTCCTGCGGGCTGATCGTCTACACTGGCGCACCGTTGAGACCACACCGGAAGGAATCCGCGCAATGGCTGCGAAAAGCTTCACTTTCAC
>JALSQZ010000068.1 GCA_026985055.1 Sedimenticola sp.
CAGCTTTTCGGCGGTGGCGAAGGCGGGGCTGTCCGGGTCGGCCACCACCTGGGTGATGCCGTAATGGTCGCGCAGGTCGATGAACAGCACGCCGCCGTGGTCGCGGATGCGGTGCACCCAGCCGGAAAGGCGCACATCCTCGCCGATGTGCTCCTCGCGCAGTTCATCGCAGGTGTGGGTTCGGTATTCGTGCATTTGCTGATTCGCCTTGCGTGCGGATTTATGCCGTCTGGCGGCGAAAAGCACACACGGGCGCGGGAATGTCAAGGCGGGGTGGCGCATGGCCTGGTTACGGTTGGTTGCCACCTTACTGCTGTTCTTGTGGCAAGGTCTGCCTTGGGAAAGAAAGGTGAAAGGGCGGGCCATAAGAGAGCGGCCATTTTCCGTTAACAATTGATGGATCAGGATGACAGGGTCAACAAATCGCAGGTGCACGCATGTGATGTGAAAGCAGCAATATCAATCCAAAAAACATGAAAGCGAAAGAGTCTGAATCTTGCCTTCCAATCAGCAATGGACAGATCTCCATCATGGCTCATTGAAAGGCTAGGCAATTGCGGATGATGATGGTCTCTTTTCTCCCCACGCGATACAGGAATGCAACCACCCTGTAACGTGGAGAACTTGGCAGTTCCCAAGCCAGCAATGCCCACTCCACATGAGACGCGGGGGCTTTATCCACCACGAGTCGCGCGCCTGAGGGGATGTGATGCCGATACCAATGATAGAGCGCTCGCAACGAAATTTTCACGTGATAAGAACGCGTATGATTGGAAAGTACCATCCCGGCAAAGCGCGTGATCGTCACTTTGCGCAATGCGTGGTGCAAGGCTGTCTCATTGCCGGCCAACATCATTGCATCTGCAGGCAGAGGAAAATTATCTCCACTTTCGCAAATATCGGGATGGCTGGCTCCGATGGAACAGGCTTCGAAATAAATGTTGTAAACATCCAGCACGCCTGTGGGGGTTATTCCAAGCCGAATGAATTCCTTACCGCGTTGCCAAATGACCATGTGATCACCAACTTGCATCATCCAACCTGTACCGTGAGGTGGGTGATTGCGATAATAATCAGCAATTGCCTCCCACGAAGCGGCATGAACAAGAAAACCTCGCGGGTCATAATCCTGAATGGAGACATCCCTGAAAACATGATAGACAGGTCTGTTCGTGGCCCCCGGATAAGCTGGCAGAATCTCCAGGCAGGCTTTCACTTCCATCGGAACCGCAAGAACGACTTCCCAGCCATTAATGACCTGCACTCCTTTCAGTGATTGCTTGCGAGCTGAATGAGCGACTCGTTTGGAAGATGATGCAGTTGCTTGCTCGATGCGCATGCGCACTTGTTCGAATGTCGCTTCCGCCTCATTGCCCGGTGGATCAGCGATGTATCCTCCCACCCGAATGTAGATGTGCTGGAGGGCAATGCCCTGGAAAGCGGAGAGCCGTGAGGAGGCCGCTACCTTATGCCAGGTTGCGTCCGGTTCGCCTGCGTTACGCATGAACAGGCTCCAGCGGATATGTCCCCTTCCGCCCCGCTCCAATTGCAACCGGAAGAATGCGGATTTCGCCCCCATGGCAAGTGAGAATCGCTGCTGCCGCAGCTTGCCACGGCCATTTATGGTCAGGGCTTCCAATGAATTGTCTGAAATGCGGTAGTCGATGAGCAGCGCGTTGCGCAGCCGCGTTCCATCCTTGCGCAGGGCATGGGGCAACACCGGATAACGAGCAAACAGGCCGATACGCAACACCGGATGCGGATTTCCCGCCAATGGCTGATAGCTCCAGCGCCCTTCCATGATCAAGCGGCGCCAAGACGCTGAGAGAGCAATGGCATTACTCTGCGCATACGCGAAGCCCTGTAACCGTGGATCTCCGCCATCACCGGGATTTGTCCGTCGTAGCAGAAAGCGAATCCATGCGCCGTCTTCCACTACCCGCGCACCATTGCCGGCTATTTGCAGGGGAGCTGAAAATGTTTGCCAAGAGGCTACCTCTATAGCAGTGCTGCCAGCCTCCATACCATCTTGTGCGTATGGCAGAGTTTGAGCCGCCAAGCTGATGCTGGCCATCGCTACCCAGCAAATTGGCAGGAGCCACAGCACCCATGCCTTCATGCGCGATTTTTGGCTCCAGAAAAGAAAATGCTGACGGGCCATGACAACCCTCCGGCAACGCCAGACGCCAAAGCCTTTCTTTCACCATATGGGATGTGTCAACTTATGAAACAAGCATGAAGAAGGGGGACAACCTGGTTCCGATAGGCAAGCCTGGCCAGAAACTGCTCCTCCCTTCATTTTTGCTTGAGCGGCTGCCGACAAGCTGCTCCAAGGCTGGCAAGACCCCTTTTGCCTGCGGGCCAGTGACCCGCATCAGCACCCGGCTGCAGGATGCAACGCATGGCCTGGCCACCGCGCTCCCTGGCGAAAAAGGAAGGCCTGGCCGCGCAGGGGGGCATTCGCACGGCCAGGCCTTGTGGCCCTGCCCCCGATCAAACTGGTGGCATGCGGGACGCGCCACAGGGGCCTTGAAACGACGCCCTCCCGCTTCTTCCTCACCCTGGCGGTTTACCGCCGAAGAACCTTGCCGCGGGCCGCACCGCATTGCGGCACAGGGGGTATGCAACTCACGTCAATGCCGCGCAGCCGTGGCAACCTTTCTTCGGCGCAGCCTCCCTGCCAGGCTTCTCCACCAATGCGCCTCGCCCGCGTGGCGCCACTTCAAGAAACAATGACGCCCAGGCAGGCCAGGCCCACGCCCTGAGTGGCAGAGAACAGGGCCAAACCCTCTTGCGTGGTAATTACTCTACATACGCGGGGGGGGGGTAAAGACCCTTTTTCCTAGGAAGGGGCGCTGCCTGTGGAAAAGTGCTGATGAAACAACCTATTCATCTTCCCCGAAGCGGCTGGCGACGAGCTGCTCCAGCGCCTGCAGGACTTCTTCTGCCTGCGGGCCGGTGGCCTGGATGAGCACGCGGCTGCCGGGGGCGGCGGCCAGCAGCAGCAGGTCCATGACGGAAGAGGCGGAGACCGTCTGCCCATCATGGCAGAAGGTAACCTCGGCATCGAACTGCTCCACGAGCTTCACCACCCTGGCGGCGGCGCGCGCGTGCAGGCCGCGGGCGTTGATGATTTCCACCTCGCGCTCCAGCAGTGGCCAGTCCTGTGCATCATCGCTCATGCGGCAGCGCATGGCATGCCGGCTGGCCTTTTGCAAGGGGGCAGGCTACCCTGCGCCCGGCGGGCGCGATGGGTGAATCGGTGAAGGAACGCCGCCAACGAGGAGCTGCTTGCATGATGATGACCACAATCTCCCCGCGCCGGGTGGCGCGGCTGGCCCTGCTGCCGATGATGATGTTGCTGGCGCTCATGATGGCGCATTTGCCCGCCCGGGCGCTGGAAGAGCCGCCGGCGGTGAAGCTGCTGCTGGATTTCCTGCGCATCGAGCTGAGCGTGCAGCCGAAGGTGGGCAGCATGCGCACGGAAAACGGCGACATCGTGCTGAGCAATGTGGTGCTGGCCGAGGCGCGGGAGGGTGGCAAGCCGCTTCTGCGCGCCGCGGCGCGTGAAATCGTTCTGCGTGGCGCGGCGCCGAAGGATGGCCTCATGCGCTATCGCCAGATCGTGATGCGTGATTTCACCCTGGAACTGGCCAAGAAGGGCGAGGCCTCGCCCAGCGCGCTCATTCGCGTTCCCCAGATGCTGCTGGAGGAGGCCTCCATCCTGCCGCGGGATCAGGCGAGCAACGCGCGCGAGGAGCTGGCGGCCTCGCAGATCATCTCCAGCAGCATGGCCATTCCGGAAATCCGCTTCGAGGTTTCCGGCGTCGAGCCATTTTTCTGGCGGGACATCCGCGGCACCTGGCGGGGAGACCGGCGCACCGGCACGGGCGCCACGAAGCTGGACTTCGGCACGCTGAAAGTCCCGCTGGCGGCGCTGGCGCGGCTTGACAAGCGCAATGCGAAGACGCTGACGGAAACGCTGGACGCCTTGCAACTGCGGGAAGCAACGATCTCCGGCTCGCAGACAAACAACAGTGAATGGCTGCCGGACAATCGGCTGCTCGGCAACGGTGAGACAGTGCTGCGGCTGGAGAACGGCGGAGAGCTGCGCCTGACACTGGACAAACTGGCCATTCCCGCCGCCCTGCTGGGGCAACTGGGCAGGATGCGCCAACAGGGCCAGGACACCGGGGCGGACAGCAAGCCGCCACGGATTCCCGGCCAGCAAATGCTCAATGATCCGCAATTCATGGCATCACTGCGCATGCTGACGCTGAACGGTTTCACGCTGCGCTGGCGGGACTTCGGGCTGATGCGGCGGCTCATTGCATGGCGAGCGAAAGGGCGCGGCA
>JALSQZ010000069.1 GCA_026985055.1 Sedimenticola sp.
CGATCCATGGACGAAGAAACCCACCTCCGACTGCTGCGACTCATCCAGAAGCGCCCCGAGATCTCCCAGCGAGAGCTGGCCATCGAGCTCGGTATTAGCCTGGGCAAGGTCAACTACTGTCTCAAGGGCCTGCTGGAAAAGGGCCTTATCAAGGTCCGCAACTTCCGTAACAGCCAGAACAAGCTGGCCTACGCCTACCTGCTCACCCCCAGGGGCATCGAAGCCAAGGCCCAGATCACCAGCCGCTACCTCAAGCGGCGCATGGAAGAATACGAAGCCCTGCGCCGTGAGATCGAACAACTCACCCGCGAAGTAAACAACCTGTCGGAGGCCAGCGAAGATGCCCCCTCCTGAAACGCCCGGCATCCAGGCGACACCCCCGGCCAATCCCGCCGAATCGAGGAACTGAAGCGGCATGTGCGGCGTCGCAGGCATCTTCCATTACCGGGCCACGGCCTCTTGCGGAAGCCTGGATCCGGCCACTGCTATCGTCATGCTCTTCTCACATGCCGAAAACAAGAGATTGGAACAGTGTTGGTTCCCAAAACCTTGATCGCCAAACTTCGCGCTTCTCCTGTCGCCATGCGTCTTGCGCGCGGATCCGTGTGGAGCCTGGCTGGATCAGCTTCTTCCCGCATCCTAGTTCTTTTTGCCATGACGCTGGCCGCCCGGATTCTAGGCAGGGAAGCGTTCGGCGAGCTGGGCATGGTACAGGCCACCCTTGTCATGTTTGGCATCCTGGCCGGGGCAGGGCTGGGACAAACTGGTACCCGTTTCGTAGCCCAGCATGCCAAGAATGATCCGGCGGAAGCTGCCCGTATCATCGGCTTGGTACAAGGATCGGCTTTCGTTCTCGTCTCATTGGTGGTAGCTCTTTTCATACTGTTCTCCGCAACCCTGGCCAGAGAAGTATTGGAAGCGCCTCACCTGCAGCGGGCGTTGATGGCCGCCAGCCTGGTCATGGCCGTCAATGTATTCCGGGGCATTCAAAACGGCATCATTGCCGGATTCGAGCGTTTCGATATCAGCGCACGGTTGAATGTGCTCGAAGGCCTCCTGACTCTGGCATTCATCATTCTTCTTGCGCCTGCGTTCGGTGTTCTGGGAGTATTGCTTGGATTGACGATGAGCGGGCTGTTTGTCTGGGTTGTGGGTCAGGGGGTTTTGGGCGGAATCTGCAAATCTCAGCAGGTAATGGTGCGCTATTCCGACATGAGAAAACGCTGGCGCATCCTTGCCAATTACAGCTTTCCCAGTCTTCTTGCCAATGCCGTTGCCACGCCAGCCCTCTGGCTGGTTATGACCTGGGTAGCCAGGGGCCCAGACGGCTACGCGCAATTGGGGCTGTACCAAGCCGCCTATCAGTGGCATGCCCCCCTGATGTTCCTGCCCATGATTCTGGCCAATGTAAGCCTTCCCGTGCTTGTGCAAGCCTGGGAGTCCGGGGAGATACACCGCTATCGCAAAATATTTCTGACAAGCAGTGGATTTGCCCTTGGGATAACATTGGTCATCGCCATTCCGGCTTCTGTTGCAAGTCCTTGGATTCTCTCCTTTTACGGAAAGCAGTTCGTTGAAGGCTGGCCGCTGTTCGTGCTGTTGATGCTGGCAACCCCTTTTCACGCAGTGGCAAAGATCGCTTCCGGTGCGCTATTTGGAATGAACAAGCCATGGTGGGTATTTTACGCCAACCTGGCTTGGTCTCTGGCGCTCATCGCCGGTTCCTGGCTAATGGTCGATCCCATGGGTGCATTGGGTCTGTCCATTGCCTTCTGTAGCGCCTATTTCCTGTTGGGAAGCCTTACCGCAGGCATGGTTTGGTTCCACGCAAAGGCGCCCTGTCGTGACAAACAGGGCTTTTCATCGAATATGACTTCAGAGACCACTGTCGCATGATCTTGTCAAAAGTGTCTTATGTGTTGGGCGCCATTCCCAAGCGCTTTAGCAGACCAGATACCTGCCCCGGTTGCGGATCCATGGAGCACAGCCAAGTTGACCGGAAAGCGTTCCATGAGCTGAGACGCTGCGGGGACTGTTCCCTCTTGTATCGCTGGCCCTATGAAACGGCCGAAGAGATGTCAAGTTTTTATCAGAAAGGTTATCAGCAAAAGGGTTTGACCACCGATCTGCCGGATGAGAGTGCCTTGGCTGCTTTGGTAAAAAACAAATTCAAAAACACCGACAAGGATTTCTCCCTTGTCATTGAGTGGATAAGAAGTCTGGGGCTTCCAAAAAGCGCGCGTATTCTCGATTATGGTGCCAACTGGGGCTATGGAGTTTATCAGTTCAATCAGGCAGGCTATCAAGCAATGGGCTTCGAGATATCGGCACCCAGGGCAGCCTACAGCAGGCAACTGGCTGGAGTGGAAGTGATGACCGATTGGGAGAGCGTTGCCCAACGTGGCCCATTCGATATGGTTTTCTCGTCCCATGTGCTTGAACACACGCCGAATCCGGCGCGAGCCATAGCCTCTCAAATGGCGGTGCTGTCACCAGGTGGCTGGTTGATGGCCATTTTTCCGAACGGCTCCAAGGCATTTCGAGATGCCGATCGTGAATCGTTTCATCGTCTGTGGGGAAGGGTCCACCCGGTAATGCTCAACGATGAATTCGTCCAACGATTGCTGAGTGATGAACTGATGTTCATGGGCGCGAAGGCGGATATGGCAACGGTTGCCGGCATGCTTGAGAGCACGGAAAAGCCCATCCGGGGTGATCTCAGTGGAAGTGAAATGCTGATCTTGGCCCGAAAAAAAGGTGCCGTTGTTCATCACGATGGCTGGCGATCATGAAAATCGCCGTCGCCATGCTGGGCGCTCGTATGCATTATGCAGTCCCTCGAATGTTGCACCAAGAGGGATTGCTGCACCGCTTTTATACTGACACTTATATTGGCAACAAGCCCTGGCTGGAAAGAGCGCTGCAGCTTGTTCCGGAAAGGCTTCGCCCTGGAGAATTGTCGCGTTGGCTGGGTAGGAAGGACCCCTTGCTCCCGCCAGAAAAAGTCGTCAGTTTCGATTCACTTGGATTGCAGTATGCCTTGGCCAGAAGACGGGCTGCCGGGAACGGGGCTACGGTCGAGGTGGTGGTTGAATTTGCGAAAAGATTCAATCACCGAGTACTGCAATATGGTCTTGGCGAGGTGGATGCTGTTATTGGCTTCAATAGTGCTGCCCAGGAGTTGCTGGCCCAGGCCCGTAGAGATGGGCAGCGTTGCATCATGGAGCAGACGATTCTCCCTAGGCGACTGGCCCGCCGGATTCTTGCCGAAGAACAGGCGCGCTGGCCAGGATGGGAAAAGCCTGCTGCCAAGTTGAATAATGAGCACATGCTTGAAGAGCGGGAGTTCGCCGAATGGCAACTGGCCGACATGATCTTGGCTGGGTCAGAATTCGTGAGAGATGGCCTGACTGCGTCCGGAGTCCCGCAGGAAAAGATTCGAGTCGTACCTTACGGGGTGGATACCTCTCGATATAACCATATTCGGAATGCAAGGAAGGGGCCAGATGAAAAGAGACCTCTTCGCATTTTGTTTGCAGGTCAGGTTGGCCTGCGAAAGGGGGTTCCGGATTTGTTGCATGCACTGCAGATGCTCGATCCGGAGGCTGTGGAAGCTCGCTTTGCAGGTCCCATTGCCCTTCGCAGGGAAAAGCTCGAACCGTTTTCGCCTTGGGTGAGGTTTCTGGGCCCGGTACCCAGAATAAAGATGTTGGAACTGTTTGAGTGGGCGGATGTGTTCGTTTTGCCTTCTTTGGTTGAAGGCTCGGCGACAGTCACCTATGAGGCCTTGGCTTCTGGATGCCCAGTTATAGCTACACCCAATGCAGGCACTATTGTGCGCGATGAAGTTGAAGGTCTTATTGTTCCCGTGCGATCGCCAGAATTGCTGGCCAATGCAATCCTTCGTTATGCTGATGATAAAGAGTTGTTAATCAGGCAAGAAACACGGTTGAAGGAAAGTTTTACAATCTATGGATTGGGGCGTTATCGGAATGATTTGCTCGATGCATTTCATGAGTTAGGGGCATCTTGGAGCTATGCTTGAAACTGGTGTACGGCAGGATTGAAGGAGGCGGCGTACCCTGCTGGAATCGGTTTTGCAGAACTGATGAACAGCAGAGGAGGTACGCCGCCATGAGCAAAGATAACGTAGTTGCATTTCGGACGCCAGAGGGTGTCCTGGTTCAGTACATATGAGACAGCACGACTTTTGGGACCTCATATCCGAGCGTGGCAAGATACTGAGCGGGGGTCTGGTAGTTCAAGCTCTGATGCGGGCGCAGGTGGTTATAGACCTGC
>JALSQZ010000070.1 GCA_026985055.1 Sedimenticola sp.
GTGAGCGTGCCCTCCGGCCCCAGCAGATGCGCCTGCCCCACCACCTGCTCCAGTGAGCGCGGACGCAACACATCCGCCAGCGGCCTCGGCCCCCGCGGCCCCTGCGCATCGTCCGCGCCGCCCTGCCCCGCCTCTTCCGGCGACGGCTCGAACAGCGCCGGCTGTTTTGTATGTTCTCTACTCATGCAAGACAGCCAAACGAGACAATTACAACCAAGAGAGATCCGAACTGATGACCAGCTCGTGCCTAGTGGCATGATGCGTGTTTTTCATTGCTACATGTCCGGCCTGAAAACCAAACCGTGCAGCAAGATTTTTGACTTCTTCCGTATCATCATAGGTCATTAGAAATGGGCCTTGTATCTGACTGCACAGGGAAAACAACCTCGGATGATCCAGTTCATGATGTGTATAAAGCCTGCGCCCCGCCCGCTTCCCTCCCGCGGTATAGGGTGGGTCAACAAAAAAGGCCGCATCTGGCGCCTCTGATGCCGCCACCATGATCTCCAGCCCATCACCATGAATAAATTGAATTTTATCAGAAATTTCGGCAATTCTCATGATCCTTCTGGCAAGAGTCTTGGCATACCATCGAGAGGCAATTCCTTTTCCATTTTCTCCTTTTTTGATGAAACTCGCCCCTCTTGCCAGAATGCCTCCATGCAGCACCCTGTTTCTCAGGATGGTTTGGAATCCTTTTTCCTTGATCGTTCCAGGTTTTTTTGCAAGCTCTGCTTGAACAGTTTCCACACTGATATCAAAGGCAAGAATACGCTTTGCCAGCCATTCGGCATTGCCAGCCAGAATAGTGTGCCAAACGGCCGCCACATCCTCATCCAGTTCCACCATGACTACCTGATCCACCAGCCCTTCCATGATGGCAGTCAGGCTGATGACACCGCCGCCGGCAAATGGTTCGATCAACCTGGCGGGCCTTTCCGGCAATGAGACGATCCATCGTCTGAAAACAGGCACGAACCAGGTCTTGCCACCCGGATAGCGAAAAGGGCTGTATTGCGGCACAGAGGCTACATTCGTTGGCTTGGCAACATTCCTTGCGTCTCCAAGGCCGGGAAACAATGATATCTGTCGTTCTGACGCCATGAATCAGAAAGGCCTCTCTATCAAGGAATTGTCAGGAGGATTATTCAATTGCTTGTCGAGCTTTTCCTGAAGTGATGTCAGGAAATCCTCAAGCTTGCCTGGCCTCGGGGAAGTGATCTTGAGAAGGGAAGGCTGGAACTGTGTGTAGACCACTTCTCCAAGGACAAGCTGAAATCGTGAGTCTTCCTCCACAAGTTCATATATCATCCAGGCGATATCGGCGTCCTGTTTTTTCACGGTGGGCAGCTTGGGTAGCGTTTCAAAGAAGCTGCGAGACAGGGCAACGGCGGTCTTCTTTCCCCAATCATGCAGAATGCCGCCCTTGTAAAGCAGTTGGGGGACCAGCCGTTTACGGGAGGATGACAAATAATCAGGCCGTGGGAGCTGCCTCCAATCAGCTACTGCATGTTTGCCGGGGTCGCTCATGTAAAAACTGAAAGGGTCACGAATATTTCCTGAAATGTAAACCGCTTGAACCTCCAGAGCACCGAAATCAACGATCTTGCCTGCCGTATCATATGCAACCAAGACAATATCAATATTACCAGCCGATTTGCCATCGGCATCGCTCAGGCGCACTTCCGTCAGCGAAGTCCACCGTGCCCCTTCTCCAAAAAAGAACTCGGCAGCATCATCGGTAATGATCCAGTTTTCCCGAAATCGTATGGGGCACGTGATTACAGCAGCTCCATCATGCATGATACTGCAAACACCCAGCGGGTCCTTTGCTTTGTCCTTTGTGCAATTCGGCACCTTGTTGTTGAAAGGGCACAGTCGTGAAGAACGGTACCTACGCGCTGCTGCGGAAGAATCATCTGGCCTGAAGCCAAATACTTCAGCAATGAAGTCCTTGATCTTCGCCATGGCCAAGATCTCCAATCGTCTAGCGCCCGGCGGCCGCTGTCAACCAAACCGCATCCGCACGATGCCGCCGCGGCGCCACAGGTCGATGGCGCGCACGCGGCCCGTTTCGGCCAGGATGGCCTGCAATTCGCGGGCCGAGCGCACCGGGTGGCCGTTCACCTGCAGGATGATGTCGCCGCGGCGAATGCCCAGCCGCGCCGCCGGCGAGCCGCCCGGCACCCGCAGCACCACCACGCCACCGCGCAGCCGCAGCCGCTGGCGCAGGCGATCGGTCATGTCGCCCACCAGCACCCCGTTCAGCATGTGCCGCCCGCGCAACCGCACGGGCCTGCCCTGCACCTCTTTCGGCGGCGGCACCCGCTTCACTCTGAAGCTGATGCGCCGCCCGTTGCGCAGCACCTCGATGCGCGCATCCACGCCCACGGGCCTGCTGGCCAGCCGGTAGCCGAACTGGCTGGCGTTCATCAGTGGCTTGCCGTCGATGGAAAGGATCACGTCGCCGACGCGGATGCCCGCCTGCTTCAGCGGGCTTTGCGGAGCCAGCGCCTCCACCAGCCCGCCCTGCGGGCGCGGCAGCCCCAGCGCCTCGGCCATGTCGGCATCCACCGTGCGCAGCTTCACTCCGCCCCACGGGCGCACCACCCGCCCGTTGCGCGCGCTCGCCAGCATTGCCTGCACCAGGTTGGAGGGGATGGCGAAGCCCAGCCCGATGTTGCCCCCCGAGCGCGAGACGATCATGGTGTTGATGCCCACCAGCTCGCCCTTCAGGTTCACCAG
>JALSQZ010000071.1 GCA_026985055.1 Sedimenticola sp.
ATGCTGGATCTGGATCATCCATTTGCCGAGCCGGCGTGGAACGGGCTTCTGTATAGCAAATACCCTCCTAGCTCCTCGTTGGCTGAACTGATCAAGCCGCAACTGGTCAAGCTGTTTCCATGGATCGAGCAATTTGCATGGGATGATCACACGGTGGAAAGAGCTGCCACGCTACTGTGCAGTCTGCGAATTTTTCACTCGGATGAACCCTATGGCCTAACCAGTAGCGAGATGAGGACACTCCTTCGCAACATGTCGGAGCAGGCGCGAATTCGGGTCATCTGGGGGCTGGGCCGTGTTGGACAAGAGAACGAGAATGGCTGGGTTGAACTGGTCATTCCCTTCATCAGGGACACATGGCCACGCGAACGGCGATACAAGACCACCGCATCCGTGCGAGCCTGGATCAACCTTCTGGGAGATGCCGGAGACCACTTTCCGGCTGTGTATGAGGTCGTGAAGCCATTTCTCGCGTCCGCGCATCCGGATGAGCTCTGGTTTTATCGTTTCAAGCGAGAGGGACGCGAAGGTGAAAAGCCTCTTGCTTCGCGATTCCCTGAAGAGGTGCTGGATCTGCTTGACCTGATTACACTTGAATCCTTGTCGCGACCGTCCCATGATCTGCCAAGCATTCTGGAGCTGATTGCCGAGGCTCGGCCTTCACTGACTTCGGATCGTCGCTACCTGCGCCTCGTCGATCTGGTCGAAAGAAGCTGATCCATCTGGCTCCAGAGGTCATGCGCCTCCCGTGATTGGGCTTGAAATGTATCCGATGCAAATGGGCTCAGAGAAGCGGCGATAACGGGTTTTTGCCATTTGGGTGGTCTGCACTTAGCTGTGGCCGAGCAGCGCGCCAATCTTTGGCAGGGAGCCGCCCTTGCGAGCTGCCAGCGAGGCAAAGGTATGGCGCAGGTCATGAATGCGCACATCTTCCAACCCCGCCCACTTGCGGATGCGTCACCAGGGTTTTTGCAGGTTCACCAGATGCTGCCCTTTCTTGTAGCCGCAAATGACATATGGATCGCCCTTCTGCCGCAGCAGTTCCTGCAGCACCTTGCGGGCAGCCTCGTTCAGCACGATGACCTTCCGGCCCGTCTTGGAACCAGGCATGCATCCCTCTCCCCTCATTACCTTCACAAGGTCATTTTCTCAGCACCTTGCAGTCCAAGTCTAGTGTGGCACGAGTGCTCGTCTGCCAAACCATCAGGCTGGCCATGTAGAGTATCCCTATGCTGAACGACATGCAGCAATATCGCTGCCCCATGCAGCTTCCGTGCATGCAGGGGGCATCCACTAAACAAATCGTTCTGGCAACGCCTGCACATCCATCTCATGGGTATTGACTCGTGTTTAGCTACTATGTTTAGTTTGCTTAACCGAAGGAGTGCCAGCCGCCCGACCATAAAACAAGAAGCGTGCGGCGTTCCTGTCGGGGCACCCCAACAGGTCTGGGAGGAAACGACATGAAACTGGGCATGAAACTTCTCGCAACTGCAACTCTTTGCATGGGCCTGTTCGCCACAAGTGCACAGGCCGAGGATAAGGAGCTCACTCTGTGCTGGGCTGCCTGGGATCCGGCCAATGCCTTGACGGTCCTGTCGAAGGACTTCACCAAGGAAACCGGCATCAAGATGAAATACGAGTTCGTTCCCTGGACGAACTTCGCCGACCGCTTTCTGAACGAACTAAACTCTCACGGCAAGCTGTGCGATCTTATCATTGGCGACAGCCAGTGGATTGGCGGCGCGGCAGTGAATGGTCATTACGTGAAACTCAATGACTTCTTCAAGAAGGAAGGCATCTCCATGGATGACTTCCTGCCAGCCACGGTTTACGCTTACTCCACTTGGCCGAAGGGGTCGAAGAACTACTATGCCCTGCCTGCCATGGGCGACGCTCTGGGCTGGGTCTACCGTAAGGACTGGTTCTCAAGACCGGAAATTCGCAAGGCTTTCAAGGCCAAGTATGGCCGTGAGCTGGCACCACCGAAAACCCAGAAGGAGCTGATGGAGATTGCCAAGTTCTTCCAGGGACGGGTGATTGACGGCAAGAAGCGCTATGGCGTGGCCATTTTCACCGAGCGCGGCTCCGAGGGCATCACCATGGGCGCAACTTCGGCGTTATATCCCTTCGGTTTCAAGTATGAAAAGACGCCGGGAAAATATGACATGGAAGGAGCAGTGAACTCCCCCGACTCCGTCAAGGGGCTGGAGTTCTACAAGAAGCTCTACGACTGCTGCACCCCTCCGGGACATTCCGATGCCTACATGGTGGCCAACCTGGATGCCTACAAGTCCGGCCAGGTGGCCATGATGATGAACTGGTTTGCCTTCTTCCCCGGCATCGCGAAAGATCCCAAAGTAGGTGGTGACAAGTCAGGCTTCTTCGTCAATCCTCGACAGAAAGAAGAGGCTTCCGTCTTGGGCGGACAGGGCATTTCCGTGGTGGCCTATTCCGACAAGAAGGATCTGGCGCTCAAATATATCAAGTGGTTTGCCAGGCCGGATGTGCAGAAGAAATGGTGGGCTCTGGGCGGTTACTCCTGCCACAAGGCGGTGGTTAACGACCCGTCCTTCCCCAAGTCGGCCCCTTTCGCAGCCGATTTCCTGAAAGCCATGAGCCATGTCAGGGATTTCTGGCAAGAGCCGAACTACGCCGAACTGCTGCAAGCCATGCAACGGCGGTTGCATGACTATGTGGTCGCTGGGAAGGGCACGGCCAAGGAGGCCTTGGACAAGCTGGTGCAGGATTGGCGCGAGGCATTCGAGGACGCCGGCAAGCTCTGACCGACTTCTTTCTCCCGCATCTCATACCTGGGCCGGATCACCTGATCCGGCCCGCCCAAGAAGCCATCGCAGCCTGGCGAAAGGTTCGTCATGACTACGAAGGACAAGACAACATTTATTCAGAAGTTGGCGCTGGCCACACCGGAGCCGATAGCGCGCAAGGCCAGGGGCTTGTCGGACCGGGCACTGGCGTGGCTGTTCATATCCCCAACCATCATCCTGCTTTTGGCCATCAACATATTCCCACTGCTTTGGACAATTTATCTGTCTTTCACCAACTACCATGCCAATCGCCCAAACATGCACGTACGTTGGATAGGCCTGCGCAATTACGAGCGCATCCTGGGCCGGGAGGATGTATGGGAATTCATGCAGATCACGGCACACTTCGTGTTCTGGACCATGCTGCTGCAAGTATTGATTGGCTTCACGTTGGCGCTTCTGATCAACCGCAACTTCAAGGGGGCTAGTTTCTGGGTAACCGTCATTCTCATCCCCATGATGCTATCCCCCGCTGTCGTCGGCACATTCTGGACCTACCTCTACCAGCCTCAGACAGGCATTTTCAGCTACATCATCAATGCCTTCCATAACTTCGGGCCGATTGACATGATCGGTTCTGTAAAACTGGCGCCCTGGGCCATCATCATTGTCGATACGTGGATGTGGACCCCCTACATCGTGCTCCTCACCCTGGCAGGGCTGCGTTCCATTCCTGATTATCTCTACGAGGCCGCCGAAATCGACCGCGCAAATTCCTGGCAGAAATTCTGGCACATTACCTTTCCCCGGGTCTTACCCTTCCTCATGCTGGCGGTACTGTTCCGGGGCATTGAAAACTTCAAGATGTTCGACATGGTGGCGGAGCTGACTTCTGGAGGTCCTGGATCGGTCACGGAGGTTGTGTCGATCGCACTAAAGCGGGCCGCTTTCGAGAGCTGGAAGACGGGTTATGCCTCGGCGCTCGCCATCATCCTTTTCGTGACTGTCTTTGCCCTGGGCAACATCTACGTGAAAGCACTTAACAGGGTGAAGCAATGAACAAGAGCAGGAACAAAGCCTTTTCCATCTCCGAATCTTCCCGGCGCTCCAAGGTCGTGGCGGGCACGCTGGTCATTCTCTATGCACTTGTTACCATGATCCCGCTGGTGTGGATTTTCCTAACCGGCTTCAAGTCGCCGCCCGACTCCATTGCTTATCCGCCCAAGGTGTTCTTCACTCCCACCTTGGAAGGGTATGTGAACTTGTTCACCACCCGCTCACGCCAAACACCGGAATATATCAAGAGCCTGGGGCCTCCCAAAACCTGGTATGAGGAGCTGGTGCGCAAGCGCAACATGGTCATTACCGGGCCGTCGCGCTTCAAGGACCGTTACATGAACTCCCTCGTTATCGGCTTCGGCTCCACCTTCTTAGCGGTATTCCTGGGCACCCTGGCAGCCTATGGTTTTTCACGCTTCAGGGTGCCGCTGAAAGACGATTTGCTGTTCTTCATCCTTTCCACTCGCATGATGCCACCTGTTGCCGTGGCCATTCCCATCTATCTGATGTATCGCCAGCTAGGCCTGACGGATACATGGTTGGGCATGATCCTGCTCTACACGGCGGTGAACGTTTCCCTGGCCGTGTGGCTGCTGAAAGGATTCGTCGATGAAATTCCGCGGGAGTATGAGGAAGCTGCGGTCATTGATGGATATTCGCGGTTTCAGGCCTTCGTGAAGGTGGTGCTGCCACAAATGCGAACCGGCATTGCGGCAACAGCCATCTTTTGCCTGATCTTTGCATGGAATGAATATGCCTTCGCCTTGTTGTTGACCTCCGGAACGGCCCAGACGGCGCCGCCCTTCATCCCGCAAATCATTGGTGAGGGTGGTCTGGACTGGCCTGCAGTGGCCGCGGGGACCACGCTGTTCCTCATCCCCATCGTCTTTTTCACCATCCTGCTGCGCAAGCAACTGCTGCGAGGCATCACGTTCGGAGCCTTACGCAAATGAGCAAGCAATCGAGAAAAAAAGGCCTCAGACATTTTTTCCAGCGGGGACCGTGGGAGAATGCTGCAGTGGCAGGCATCATCTGTGGTGTGTTCATGCTCATGCAGCCTTTTTCCATGCTGCTCTATCGCTATTCTTTCGTAGTGATCTTGTTCTTTACCTTGGGGTTCGTCATCGTCAGCCACTTTCCGGAGGGCGAAGATGGCTGAAGTCGTGGTAGAAGCTCTGCAGAAACAGTTCGGCGACTTCATTGCCGTGCATGACAGCTCCTTCACCGTGCGTGATGGAGAGTTCTTTGTCATGCTGGGGCCTTCCGGCTGCGGCAAGACCACGACCCTGCGCATGATCGCCGGGCTGGAGCTCCCCACGGGAGGAAGAGTGCAGCTGGGTGGAGAAGACGTAACCTGGCTGCGCCCCGCGCAACGCGACATTGCTTTTGTGTTTCAGCTTTTTGCCCTCTACCCGCACATGAACGTGCGCAAGAACATCTCCTTCCCCCTCAGAATGCAGCGTGTGCGCCGCTCCGAAATTCGCCAAAGAGTTGATGAAGTGGCTCAAATGTTGCGTATTGAACACCTGCTGGACAAGCCTGTCAGCAACCTGTCTGCCGGTGACCGCCAGCGAGTGGCTCTGGGCCGCGCCATTATCCGCCGTGCCAAGGCCTTCCTGTTTGATGAGCCATTGGGCGCCCTGGATGCTGAATTCCGAGACCTCATGCGCGAGGAATTGCGCCAATTGCATGACCGCATTGGCGCTACCTCTATCTATGTCACGCATGATCAGATCGAGGCCATGTCCATGGCCGACCGCATTTGCGTGATGAACCAGGGCAAGGTTCTGCAAGTGGACACGCCCATGGACATTTACGAGCGCCCGAAAACCAAATTCGTCGCCAGTTTCATTGGCAGCCCGTCCATGAATTTCCTGTCTGCAAAGGGTCGAATACCCGTGGGCTCCAGACAGATCCAGGTGAACGGTACATGCCTTGAAATGCCACGTCTGCGCGAAGCTCTGGATGCTGAGAAAGCGGAAATCGGCATTCGCCCGGAGCACATTCGCATCAGCAGCAAAGGACCGCTAAAGGGGCGCGTCTTTGCAGTGGAATATGCCGGGGCCAGCCAGATGGTTACCGTTGATACATCCGCCGGGCGGTTGAAGGTACGCATCGACAACGCTCAGCGGGTTCGGGAGAACGAAGTTGTGAGACTGCTTCCCGATCCTACAAAGATCGTCGTGTTTGACCCGCACGACGACCACGCCTTGGACAGTGAACTGTTCGAGGAGAAACACCATGAGTGAACTACGCCTGCAGGGACTGCGCAAGACATTCGGCGCCACCACTGCGGTGGATGACCTATCGTTGACCGTAGCCGATGGGGAATTTCTTGTGCTCCTGGGCCCAACTGGAGCGGGAAAGACGACTACCTTGCGGCTGGTGGCCGGGCTTGAGCAGCCTGATGCTGGCTCAGTCTTCATCAATGGTCATGAGGTGACTTCACGCACGCCTGCAGAGCGCGACGTGGCATTCGTTTTCCAACAGTATTCCCTGTATCCACACCTCACTGTTTATGACAACCTTGCCTTTCCCTTGCGCGCACCTGGTCGGAGGTGGCCCGAGGAATTGATCCGGGCGCGCGTACAGGAAATCGCCGCCATGCTCAGCATTGCACACAAGCTGGACAACCGCGCCACGGAGCTTTCAGGCGGTGAGATGCAACGAGTCTCCATTGGCCGCGCACTGGTACGCACGCCAAATCTCTATCTCATGGATGAACCTTTGTCCTCGCTGGATGCGAAGCTGCGTGAGACCATGCGTGTAGAACTCAAGCGTATCCAGCGGGACCTTGGCGCCACCATCCTGTATGTAACACATGACCAACTAGAAGCCATGACCTTGGCAGACCGCATTGCCATTCTCGAAGATGGCAAACTGATCCAGATTGGCAGCCCGCGCGAAATCTACGAAAACCCTGTCTCCATCCAGGCAGCACGCCGCCTTGGCTCTCCACCAATGAATATTCTGCCGCCTGCGGCATTGCGCATATTGGATGTTCCAGCGGGAACAGAACGGATAGGGGTGCGTCCAGAGGATATCAAACTGGTGGAGGATGGTATCCCCGCCAGCGTGAAAAACCTCGAGCATCTTGGCCCTGAGACAGTGGCGCTGCTAGCGCTTGAAAGGGATACCCTCTACCTGTCTCTGCCTCCCTCGCAACAGATACGCCGCGGGCAGCGGGTGAATATCAAGGTTGATCGTGAAAAAGTCATTTTTTTCAACGGGAAAGGCGCGCGCATCGACACTGGGAAAACCGCAGAAGTAGGGAGGTGATGCAGTGTCCAGCAACTTAAATGGCAGGCTGCTGGAAGCCACGTGCCAGACAATCAGCGAGCATGCTGACGAACTAACCAGGCTCGACCAAGCCATTGGCGACGGAGACCACGGAATCAACATGAAGCGGGGATTCGACGCCTTGGCAGCAGCCGCCGAGGAATTGCAGCAACTGGATCTGCCTTCTGCCTTGCAAAAGGCGGGAATGTTGCTGGTGATGAACGTGGGAGGGGCCTCTGGTCCGCTCTATGGCTCCCTGCTCATGGCCATGGGAAAGGCTGCCGTCGACACACCATCCTGCGTGGATGATGTCGTCTCCATGCTGCGGGCAGGCGTCGACGCCGTGAAAGCCCGCGGCAAGTCGGATGTTGGGGCCAAGACCATGCTGGATGTTCTCGTGCCGGTTTTGGAAGCCATTGAGAAAAACCCCGCTTCACCCTGCGCAGCAGCCCGGCAGGCCGCTGATATGGGGCTGGAGGCCACCCGTGCCATGCAGGCTACCAAGGGCCGCGCATCATTTCTGGGGGAGCGCTCCATTGGGCATCTTGACCCCGGCGCACGCTCTTCCGCTCTGCTGGTGCATGCCATTTGCAACGTACTGGAGGATTCATGACAGACAATGTTTCCATCGTGATCGTCTCCCATTCTCCCAAGGTGGCGGAGGGTGTGGCAGACATGGTGCGTCAGATGGTTGGTGATGAGGTGCGCATCGCCTTTTGCGGGGGAAACCCAGATGGCGGCTTGGGCACAAATGTCGGGGCCATCATGGCTGCCATCGAGGAGGTTTACACGCCAAAAGGAGTAGCCATTCTCGTGGATCTGGGCGGGGCGGAAACCAATAGCGAAATGGCAAGAGAAATGCTCCCCGCCGAAATGGCTGCCAATATCGTGATCTGCAATGCTCCATTGGTGGAGGGAGCCATCATGGCTTCAACGGAAGCCTCTTGCGGCGCGGATCTGGAAACCGTGCGTTCTACCGCCGAGGAGTTTCAAGCATGAGCGAAACGGTGACCGGACAAGTCGTGATAAATGATCCGGATGGCTTGCACGCACGCCCTGCGGTGAAGCTGACCAAGCTGGCCAAGAGCTTTTGCTCCGATATTGCCATCAAGGCAGGGGATGATGGCGAATGGATCAATGCCAAGTCCCTCAGTGCAGTGATGAAACTGAAGGCTCGCCATGGTGCCATACTGCACGTACGCGCCACCGGAGAAGATGCACGCGGAGGCGTGGATGCGCTCATTGACCTGATCAAGCAGAACATGGGATGATGGCACGGTGCACAGAACAGTTCCTCTTGGGCCAGCCTGCAGCAGGAGGCATAGCAAAAGGCGTGCTACGCGTGCTAGCGCCAGAAAGCATGGATGATATGTCCTTTCGAGCGGGAGAGGATCTTTCCACTGCACTGGAACGCGCCCGACGCGAGCTTACACGCCTTATTGAACGTGAGCAAGGAACTGCAGGAGATATCCTAGAGTTCCAGCTGGCGTTGCTCGAAGATGAAGATTTCCTGCAACCGGTGAGGATACGCGAAAGGGAGGGCCATTCCTGGCAGGAAGCATGGCGGGAAGTGCTGGATGCAGAAATCACCGCCTATCGCGATAGTGGCGATGAATTTCTTGCTGCCCGCGCGGATGACCTCAAAGACCTCCGGCAACGGGTGTTGGGCACTGGCATGGTGCTTTCTGACATCGGGGACGATGCAATCCTGGCTGCCGTGGACCTTACCCCTTCACAATTCCTGCAAGCTTATGCCGAGGGTGTTTCTGGTATTGCCCTCTCCAGCGGTAGCGCCACGGGACACGTGGCCATCTTGGCGCGTGAACGTGGTATAAGCATGGTTGTCGGCTTGGCAGCGGACATGGAACAATTGCCAGACGAGGCCCCTGCCGTGCTCGATGGTGAGGAGGGCCGTCTCATCATCTACCCGGAGGAGCAGACGCTGACGATATGCACACAGCGCCTGCGTATTCTGGAGGAAGAGGAGCAAATTGCACAGACTGTTGCCACACTGCCAGCAAAAACCGCAGATGGCGTGCCCATAAAGGTCATGCTGAATGCTGCCAATCCGGATGACCTGGAAAGATATTCCCCCGGAATTTGTGACGGCATTGGCCTTGTGCGCACGGAGTTCCTGTTTTCCGGCGAAGCATTACCCGACGAAGACGCACAGACACAGGCCTATGAGCGCCTGCTGGCGTGGGCTGAAGGACGGCCCGTGACCATCCGCACTCTCGACGCTGGAGGAGACAAACCCATTGCTGGCGTCACGGTTGATGGAGAGGCCAACCCTTTTTTGGGATTGCGTGGCCTGCGCCTGTCCCTGC
The DNA here is from genome assembly GCA_026985055.1 of Sedimenticola sp. Lineage (GTDB taxonomy): Bacteria > Pseudomonadota > Gammaproteobacteria > Chromatiales > Chromatiaceae > Thiolapillus. The sequence goes on from JALSQZ010000071.1 coordinate 9,434, forward strand.
ACAGGCCAGAGCTGTTTCGCATACAGTTGCGTGCTTTGCTACGCGCGGCTGTTCACGGAAACCTGAAGGTCATGCTGCCAATGGTTTCCGTGCCGGAAGAAATCGCCCTTGCGCACGAACAATTGAAACTTGCGCAAAAGGAGCTGAAGGGGCGCAACATCCCCTTTGGACAAGTATCCTTGGGCATGATGGTGGAGGTGCCTGCCGCCGCCCTGATGGCTGAACACTTTGATGTGGAATTCTATTCCATCGGCTCCAATGATCTGATTCAGTATACCATGGCCACGGAGCGCGGTAATGCTGCTGTCTTCCACCTGGCGGATGGCCGCAACTTGGCGATCATGGAATTGATCGCACGCACGGCGCAAGCAGGCAGGCGCCTTGGGCGCGAGGTAAGTCTGTGCGGCACCCTGGCCTCCGAACCAGAGCATGTAGGCCGCCTGCTGGATGCCGGCTTGCGCACACTCTCGGTGGAACCCGCCATGGTAGGGCGCGTCAAGCTGGCCATATCGCGCCATGTTATCAACAGGGAAAAGGTGGAACAGTGAGCAGCGTCAACAGCTCCCGCGAAAAGATCATGAAGCCCGCAGAGGCCCTACGGGCCTACAAGGCATATTTGCGGGATCTCATCGACCAACGGCCATCTGGCACACGCAAGCGCATTGCGGAAGCCTTGGGAACGCATCGCAGCTTCATTTCCCAAGTTCTTAATCCGAGCTTGAAAGTGCCACTTCCCTCTCAGCACATAGCCGAGATCTTCAGCATCTGTCACTTCTCCCCAGAGGAGAAAAAGCGGTTCCTGGAACTATACCAGCAAGCCCACCCAGACAGGCAGGTGCGCTTCAGCGATGTTCAGGCGGAAAAACAGCATGTCATCCGCATCATTGTTCCCCCTTTCAGAAGTGCTCGCAAGCGCGCTGAAGTGGAACGCCTTATCCGGGAGTTTGCTGCTCGTATAATCGCGCTAGCCAAGGACGACTAATAAACACACGGGAGGAAACGCCATGAAAAAACTTATTAACGACGTGGAGACGGTGCTTGAGGAGAGCCTGGAAGGCTTTGGCAGGGCTCACGCCCATCTGGTTAAAGTCAATATGAATCCAAACTTTGTAATGCGCGCTGATGCTCCCGTTAAGGGCAAAGTGGCGCTTGTCTCTGGTGGCGGCTCTGGCCATGAGCCATTGCACGCGGGATTTGTCGGCAAAGGCATGCTGGATGCCGCCTGCCCAGGCGAGATTTTCACCTCTCCTACCCCAGACCAGATGCTGGCAGCAGCCACGGCGGTAGATGCGGGCGCTGGCGTATTGTTCATTGTCAAGAATTATGCTGGCGACGTAATGAACTTTGAAATGGCCGCTGAAATGTATGAGGGATCCAGCGCCATGATTATCACCAATGATGATGTTGCGGTGGAGGATTCCCTTTATACCCAGGGGCGCAGGGGCGTAGCTGGCACGGTAGTGGTTGAGAAAATCACTGGTGCGGCGGCTGAGGAAGGATATGACCTGGAAGCTTGCAAGGCACTTGCGGAGCGCACCAATGCCGCTTGTGGCACCATGGGCGTAGCCTTGACTAGCTGCACAGTGCCTGCTGCGAAAAAACCCACCTTTGACATTGCTGAAGATGAAATGGAGCTGGGCGTGGGGATTCATGGCGAACCGGGTCGCCAGCGCACTAACATGATGAGTGCAGACGACATCAGTGACAGGATCATTTCTGCCATCACGGAAATCTTGCAGCCCTCCAGGGAGGACGACTTGCTGCTGTTCATCAATGGCATGGGCGGCACCCCATTGATGGAACTCTATCTGATGTACCACGCTGCAGCGAAACAGTGCGAGGCGCGTGGGCTCAGGATCCGCCGCTCACTGGTAGGAAATTATTGCACTTCGCTTGAAATGGCTGGCGTGTCCATCACCCTCACAAAGCTGGACGAAGAAATGATACGCTTGTGGGATGCACCCGCTCAAACCCCGACTTTCAAGTCCTGCTGAGCTGGCTGATTGCTCCCCTCCTGCTTCCCTGAAGCCCGGTGAACAGGCCCATGCAGCTTGGGGGTCATGGTCTTCGCAGATAGTCGGAGAGCATGGCCCCGAGCATGATCAGGTGCATTCCTGCAGGTTATGCGCGTTTTGGGATTCATGTCGCCAGCATCTTGCATGTGCGAAATGGGCAGGAACTGCCTCAGCAAATGAAAGCCGCCATGGTGATCTGGCCGACAGAAGTCACTCTCCCAGCTCAATGGTTTCCAATCCATAGGCAATCATCAGATCCCCCAAGATAGAATATTGCAAATGCGCAGATATCAGGTCTTCCCAATTCGTAATCAAAGACACCTCTGACAAACCTGTTCTGTCAGTGCCTGAGGTGAAGTCATTGATGGCAACATTTCCATCGCCATCACCAAGCGCAAAGATATCTTGTTCATTTCTCGTCTTCGCGAGATCATCGCCTATGATCTGGAGAAAGAGACTGACGAGTTGTTTGCGGGCGAGATTGAAGTTGACGAGAGCTATCTCAGTGGCCGTCGCAAAGGAAAGCGAGGGCGCGGCGCGGCAGGAAAAGTGCCTGTATTCGGGCTGTTGAAGCGAGGGGGGAAAGGTATATGTGAAGGTCATCCCGGAGCCTGCAGCCGGACATTGATGCCTATCATGAAAGGCAAGATCATGCCTGACAGCATTGTTTATACGGGCTGTTGGAAAGGCTATGATGTGCTAGATGTGTCGGACTTCCATCACGTGCGGATCAACCATTCGAAGCTGTTTGCCGATGGCAGAAACCACATCAACGGGATCGAGAATTTCTAGAACGAGGCCAAGCGCCATTTGCGCCGCTTCAATGGCATTCCAAAGGCGCATTTCGACTTGTTTCTGAAGGAGTGTGAGTGGCGTTTCAATTGCAGCGATCCAAGGACGCGGTTACGGCGATTGAAACAATGGGTTAGGAGAAACATAGGATAGTTATCCAGGACAGCCCCAAAATTTTTCAGCCGCATCTCGAATGGTGTGGTGAAGTATGATGTTGTAACAGATTACCAGGCTCTCATGGATATCGTGAGGCTTTGAAATACCGCTTACGACACAAAGGCTCAAGGAAATGACCGACGGAATTCCCGAATATTTCAGAATGTCAAGTGATGACGAGGGGAGCGTTGTTGTCAGAGTCCATTTCAGCAATCATTCTGGAAGCGTTGCCCAGATCCGGATTTGCCCCGAGGACATTTGCAAGATTATCTCAAATGGAAAGATATCCGAATCCATGTATATTGATGACTGGAAGTGCCGTATAGAAAAATATGAGATTTTCCCCAAGAAGAAAGTTTTTCTCATCCATGCACGCGTTACCAAGGGCGATTTGCCCAAAGCTCCAGGAAAGGACTATCGCTGGGGCCCCGCTGTGGTGATCCGTGATGGCAGGTTGCTGCTGGTCAGGGAAAGAGGGAAAAGGGCATTTTCCCTTCCCGGAGGCAAGGCGAGGAAGGGCGAGCCATCATTGGCAGCCGCGACCAGAGAACTGGCAGAAGAGCTGGGTATGTTTCCCAAAAGCGCCACACGCTTGTTTGAGTGCGATTATCAGGGCGCTCATGTCAGGCACAAGGTCGTGCTTGTTGAAACATCCGATAACCCAGAGATACGTTCAGCCGAAATTACGGCATATCACTGGTGGAACGGGGTGGAAAACATTCCCGTATTGGATCATGTGAGGCATATCGGGGGCATGATTGCTGCCTGGACGGACTTCACCATACTCCATCGGTTCTGATGTTCAATCCACCGCCCAGCCGCTTGCGATGAGGTCATCCACATCGTCGAATATGTCCTCCCAGTCGCCTTCATCCTCTCGCATGGGGCGAATATGCCAGCGGTGGTAGGCAAGGTCGAACACGTTGATGTAGCCAAAGCGGCCATCCACATGCTTTAGGGCCAGCCCCACCTTGCCGTTGGGCAAGGGGAAGGCGGCATTGTCATCCAGCAGCATCTTGCACGTCAGCTCCTGAAGTCCCTCGCTCCACATGTCGGCAGCATCATCCGGCATCTTCCATCTCCTTCCTTGCGGTCTCGTCTGCATTGAACAGTATGGTTCCTATCTGATCTCCAACAGCATCAGCCAGTTGCCGAATGTCATCGGCGATGAGGTGCGCATAGCGCTGGGTGGTCTGTATCTGGCTGTGGTCCAGCAGTGCGCCGACCTTCGGCAGGGAGCCGCCCTTGCGAGCTGCCAGCGAGGCAAAGGTATGGCGCAGGTCGTGGATGCGCACATCCTCCAGCCCCGCCCGCTTGCGAATGCGCCGCCAGGGTTTTTGCAGGTTCACCAGATGCTGCCCTTTCTTGTGGCCGCAGATGACATAAGGATTGCCCTTCTGCCGGGGCAGTTCCAGCAAGACCTTGCAGGCAGCCTCGTTCAGCACAATGACCTTCCGGCCCGTCTTGGAATCAGGCAACAGCAGCAGCCCTCGCTCCAAATCAACGTGTTCCCACTTCAGGGTGAGGATCTCGTTCAACCTTGCCCCGGTGAGGATAAGCAGGCGAATGGCCGCCACCACGTAAATGTCATTACGTTCCCGCAGCTTTTCATCCAGCGCCTGGCTCAGGGCCTTCAGTTCTTCCTGTGAGAGAAATCGCTCGCGGCGGTTCTCCGGATACTTCCTGATGCCCCGCACCGGATTGCTGTATTGTTGCCTGTATCCCTTCGTCTCTGCCCAGTTCATGAACTTGGAGAGAACAGAGAGGCAGAAATTGGCAGTGCGAGGCTTGTCTTTGAGCTTTCTGTGCAAGCTGACGACGTCATCCCGGGAAACATCAGCCAGTGGCTTCTTGCCCATGGAAGGCAACACATATTGACGAAACAGACGGCGGTATTCCTGACGCGTGCGCTCTTTCAGCTTCTCGACGTGTTCCTCGTCAAATTGCTTCCACAAAGCTTCCACCGACTCCTTGGCGCGCTCCTGCCGCTTCTTCTCGACAGGATCAATGCCCTGCTCCAGCAGCACCAGCAGCCGTTGTGCCTCCTTGCGGGCTGTGTCTGGTGTCCACGGGCTTCCGTGTCTGCCGATGGTGATTAGTTTCTGCCTGCCCCTGAAACGGGTCTTGAGGATATAGCTGACGGCTTCCTTCTGCCGCCTTGCGCCAAATCCCTTCACAACCTCGTCCCAGATAGTCTCCCCGGGCTGAAGGCCATTCACCACCCTGATCGTGATCTTCCTGCGCATGGTATCTATCCTCTCTTTAGATACCATATAGATACCAGGTTTGGACAAAAGGACGCAAGCTGGAGGGGGAGAGGGTTCACGTAACATGCTGTTTTATAGAAATTCATATATTAAGGTAGGGGACATGTCTGTTTCAGACTTCAGACTACGAATCTGGGGGTCGGGAGTTCGAATCTTCCCCGGCGCGCCATGAAATCAACGGTGTCCTGGCAAACCCCCCTTGGCCCTCGCGAGGGCATTCCCCTGGACAAGTTGTTCTCCGCGGCATTGCGGAAGCATTGGGGCATTCGGGGTGTGCTGGCAACGATCTCTTCTGCATCGGGCCTTTGACGCTTGCGTGGCGACATGGAGCAATATTGCCGCCGAGGTGTGGCGGGATGGGGTGCGGTGCGCGTTGGACGGGGGAAGGAGTGGAGCCGCTGATGAAGGGCGCGGCGAAGCGTGTGGATGCGGATGCCGCCGTTTCCGGCAGCAAGAAGATCAATTGAGTCAATGCGCTGGAAGCGATATAAGGGAGGGAATGGACAGCCGCGCACTCATCTGGGGGAAGAGGTGATGAGCGAGGAAAACTCCGTGCAAGGCAAGACGCTGCTGCTGGTGGATGACGACCGCCCGTTTCTCAACCGGCTGGCACGCGCCATGCAGCAGCGTGGCTTCGCCGAGGTGCGCACGGCGGAGACGGTGGCCGACGCCATGCAGCAGGTGCAGGACAATCCGCCGGACTATGCCGTGGTGGACATGCGGCTGGAAGACGGCAACGGCCTGGACGTGATCGAGCTGCTGGCCCGGCGCAAGCCGGAGGCCCGCGGCATCGTGCTCACCGGCTATGGCAACATCGCCACGGCGGTTACCGCGGTGAAGCTGGGGGCCATCGACTACCTGGCCAAGCCGGCGGATGCCGATGCCATCTTCAAGGCGCTGGTGGCGGAGCCGGGCACCAAGGCGGCGCTGCCGGAGAACCCCATGTCGGCGGACCGGGTGCGATGGGAGCACATCCAGCGCGTTTACGAGCTGTGCAATCGCAACGTGTCGGAAACCGCAAGGCGGCTGAACATGCACCGCCGCACGCTGCAACGCATCCTGGCCAAGCGCGCGCCGCGCTGATGCGGCAGGAGGCCCGTCTGCCGGCACCTTCTTCCCCCGATCTCCGGCGCGGCCCGGCAACCTTTCATTAGCCATTTTCTGTGAGAATCCCGCTGTGAGCAACGGGTGCAAATTGCTGCTGGTGGTGGCCGCCGCCCTGGTGGACGCCGACAACCGCGTGCTGCTGGCGCAACGCCCGGAAGGGCGGCGCATGGCGGGGCTGTGGGAGTTTCCCGGCGGCAAGGTGGATGCGGGAGAAACGCCGGAGACGGCGCTCATCCGTGAGCTGAAGGAGGAGCTGGGCATAGAGGTCTCGCCGCCGTGCCTGGCGCCGCTGACCTTCGCCTCGCATGACTATGGCGACTTCCACCTGCTGATGCCGCTATACGTCTGCCGCCGCTGGCAGGGGCTGGCGCAGCCGTTGGAAGGACAGAAACTGGCATGGGTGGAGAAGCAGCGCCTGCGGGACTACCCCATGCCGCCGGCGGACGAGCCGCTGATCGCCCATCTGCTGGATGCATTGCCCTGAGGAAGGAACCACCGCTCATGCCGCAGTCAGGCCTGCATCGCGAACCAGAGGCCATGCCGCGCCCGGGAGTGCGCCCGGCGGCGCGCCGCGAGCTGGTGGCGATCGCCATCATGCTGGGAGGCCTGGGCATCGTGATTGCCAGCGCCGCCAGCCTGCTGCTGGCCTGAGATCTCAATCCTTCAGCCGCGAACGGGCGCGGAAGGCGGCGGCGATGGTGCCATCGTCCAGGTATTCCAGCTCGCCCCCCACCGGCACGCCCTGCGCCAGGTGCGACACCGCCACCCCCAGCTCGCGCAATGCATCGGCGATGTAATGCGCCGTCGTCTGCCCCTCCACCGTGGCATCCAGCGCCAGGATCACCTCCTGCACGCCTTCGCGTTGCACCCGCTGCAGCAGCGTCGGGATGCCCAGGTCTTCCGGGCCGATGCCGTCAAGCGGCGAGAGCAGCCCGCCGGTTACGTGATACAGCCCCCTGTGCACGCCGGCGCGCTCCAGCGCCCACAGGTCGGCCACGTCCTTCACCACGCAGAGCAGTTCGCGGCGGCGGCGCGCATCGGCGCAGATGCGGCAGGGGTCGGTGGTGTCGAAGTTGCCGCAGGCGGAGCAGACGCGCATGCTTTCGCGCAAATCCGTCAGCGCCTCCGTCAATGGCGTCAGCAGGGCATCGCGGTGGCGCAACAACTGCAGCACGATGCGCTGGGCGGAGCGTGGCCCCAGCCCCGGCAGGCGCGCCAGGAGCTGCATGGCGCGGGTGATGGCGTTGTCATCGTGCTGCATGCAATCCTGTTCCCATCACGAAAACGTGGAACCCGGCGGTTGACAAGGCATGTATCATGATCCCTGCCACGAAAGAACGGGAGAAGAAAGCCATGTTTTTCCATCGCCGAAACGCCGCGGAGAAGATGCGCATGATCGCGCCGGAGGAGGCGCTGCCGGGGCGGGAAGAGCCGATCCCAACCGCCGGGCATCATTTCGTGTCGGGCCGCCCGCTGAAGGGGCCGTATCCGCGGGGCGCGGAGACATGCTTCTTCGGCATGGGCTGCTTCTGGGGGGCGGAGCGGCTGTTCTGGCAGCAGCCCGGCGCGTGGGTTACGGCGGTGGGCTATCAGGGCGGATATACGCCCAACCCCACCTACGAGGAAGTCTGCTCAGGCAGGACCGGCCACGCGGAAACGGTGATGGTGGTGTTCGAGCCGGGCAAGGCGGATTTCACCGCGCTGCTGAAGCTGTTCTGGGAATCGCACGACCCGACGCAGGGCATGCGGCAAGGCAATGACATCGGCACGCAATACCGCTCCGCCATCTACACCACCACGGAGGAGCAGTTGCGGCAGGCGCTGGCCAGCCGCGATGCCTACGCGCGGGCGCTGAAGGCGCGCGGCATGGGCGACATCACCACCGAGATCAAGGCCGCGCCGCCCTTCTTCTTCGCCGAGGAGTATCACCAGCAGTACCTGGCGAAGAACCCCGGCGGCTACTGTGGCCTGCGCGGCACCGGCATTGGCTGCCCGCTGCCGAATGGAGCGGCTGAAGGCACGGGCTGAGGAAGAGGCGGCAGGCGCGGCAACCGCAGGCCGGAGTTGAAAAGTTTTCCAGCCTGCCTTGCAGGCTGGAAGCTTTTCTTAACAAGTCAGGGAAGCTGCTGCATCTTCTTCAGGGCGGCGGAGAAGCCGCTCAGCTTCATCTCCACCGGCAGGCCAACGCCCGGCGCGGCATAGACGATGAACTTCGCCTTCTTGCCCTTCTTCAGCCTGGCCAGGGTTTCCTTGCGGGCCTGGCTGGTGCTTTCGCAGAACAGCGGGTTGCAGCGG
>JALSQZ010000072.1 GCA_026985055.1 Sedimenticola sp.
ATAATATCAGTCTGTTGAATCGATTCGCGTTGGACCATCTCATGCTCCCCAGTTCAGTTTGGATAAGCATGATCCCATCGCGGTAAAATGGCAAGAAATGAGGGGATCTCTGAGGATAAAGCCATTATCGCCATCGAAACTGGCATGACCATTGAGTTCAACCCGCGTGAGTTCCATGAACATGCGCTCATAGCGGTCGCGGGTTTCCGCACTATCAGTACGGATCTTTTCCAGCACCTGTTCATCAAAGTGTTCGAACAGTATGTCGCGCGTCCTGACCATGGCTTCGTTAATCTCGCCCGCCAGATCCAGTTGCAACTGCTCGAAGCTTTCTCGGATGATCTCAGGATCACGACAACGCTGGTAGATTTCAGCAATACGGCGCTCAAAGTCCACACCAGAGCCAATGGCACCAAGCACTTCGTCGCTGGCGCCAAAAACGCCGCTGAACAATTGAAATTTCTGATCCAGCAGTTCGTAGACACGGCGGTCTGCCTCATTGCTGAGATCGACAAAGTTGACCACCACCACGTCGAATTTCTGCCCATAGCGGTGGCAGCGGCCGATGCGCTGCTCCACGCGCTGAGGGTTCCAGGGCAAGTCGTAATTGATGACCAGTGAACAGAATTGCAGGTTGATGCCTTCGGCGCCGGCCTCGGTAGCGATCATAATCTTGCCCTTGTCGCGGAAGTGCTCCACCAGGGCAGCCCGGGTATCGGCCGTTTTGGAGCCGGTGATGCGGTCGGAGCCGGCATGTTTTTCCAGCCATGTCTTGTAAATCTGCTGGGCTTCCTTGCTGTTATTGGTCCCGTTGAACAGCACGAGGCCATCGCCGTAGGGCGTGTCTTTGAGCAGGGAAAAGAGATAATCCTGGGTGCGGCGTGATTCGGTGAAGATCAGCGCCTTGCGAGGGGCGCCAAGTTTGTCCAGCTCCTTGAAGGCCCTATCCAATGCGCTTAGCAGTGCCTTTCCCTTGGCGTTATCGCGGATGCCAGTCGCCATGGCCTCATAGCGACGCAATTCTGCGATTTCGTTACGAATGGCTTCACGGTCTCTTTCATCGAGCCGGTTTTCCGCCGACTCTGCTTCCCATTCCTCCGCTTCCTCGTCAAGGGCCTCATAGTCCTCATCCAGGGCTTCGACGAGATTGGCTGCCGCATCCGCCTTTGCCAATAATTTCTCCAATCGGGTCGCCATGGTGCCCAGAGCCCCACCGATGGCGTGTGTGGACGAAGCCAACAACTTCCACAATACCAGGGAGATCAGTTGGCGTTGACTGTTGGGCAGCGCCTTGAGGTCGGGTCGGCGCAGATAATCGGCCACCAGGGCACGCAGGGCCTGTTCATCGTCGCTCGGACGGAATTCCTGGACGATAGGAATGCGCTTGGTATAGGCGATGGTGTGCGCCACCTGTTGCCGCAGGGTGCGCTTGCACAGCGGCGCAATGCGGCTGCGCAGGTGTCTGAAGGTTTCCTCATGATTGATGGTCGCGAACTGCCGCCGAAAGCTGTCCAGATCGCCAAACACGCGTTCATCGATGATGCTGACCAGGCCATAGAGTTCCAACAAAGAATTTTGCAGTGGGGTGGCGGTCAGTAACACCTTGGACTGGACACCGCTCAGTGCCTCCTTCAAGGCCTTTGCGATGACGTTGCTGGTCTTGTATACATTGCGCAGCCGGTGTGCCTCATCGAAGACCACCAGATCCCAGGGCACCATTTGTACATCGTTGATCTTGGATTTTGCGAACTGGTAGGAACAGATGACCGGTTTGTCAGTAGAAAAGGGATTGGCAACACCCTGCTTTTTGAGTTGATTGTAGCTCTTGGCTTCGAGAATCAACCCGTCCAGGGAAAATTTGTCCTGTAGCTCCTGGTGCCACTGCTTGCGCAGATTAGCCGGTACGATGATAAGAATCCGCCGCTTGCGCTCGGCCCAGTACTGGGCAAGCACCAGCCCCGCTTCAATGGTTTTGCCCAAACCCACTTCGTCTGCCAGGATGACACCACGGGACAAGGGGTTCTGGCATGCGAACAGTGCTGCCTCGACCTGGTGAGGGTTCAAATCAACCTGGGCATCAACAAGGGTGGATCCCAGGGAATCCACGGAATCACTAGCAGCCCGGCGTGTTAGTTGCCAGGCAAAGAACTGACTGTGGTAAGGGGTAAGCCCGTGGTTGTTCACTGTCTTTATCCCGGTAACTTCATTTCCATTCGAAAAAATATCCTTGTCACCCCACCTTCTTCAAAGGTGGCACCTTTTTGTGGGAATTCATGGCATGCCAAAGGTCCCAGTCCCGCTGCAGGTTGAGCCAGAATTCCGGCCCGGTCTTAAGCGCCTCGCCTAACGCCAAGGCAGAGTCCGCGCTGACATTCCGCCGGCCGTTGATGATTTCGTTCAACCGGGCATAGGTCCAGCCAAGATGCTGGGCGAATTCCTTTTGCGTGACACCTAGTGGTTCAAGAAATTCCTTGAGAAGCATCTCACCAGGATGAGTAGGTGGTCGTTTCTTCGGAAGCATCTCGTTTCACCTGTGGTAATCAGTAATTTTTACATCCTGCGCATCATTCCCTTCCCATCGGAAAATAATGCGCCACTGGTCTTTGATGCGAAGGCTCCAGAAACCCGCCAGATCACCCTGCAGCGCCTCCAGTGATGATGCCGCATTGATCTGGACCAGCAGGCGTCTGGCCTTGCCATGCAATTCACGCTGCAATTTGCGGGCGTACCGACTATTGACCCCATCGTAGATACCCAGGGTTGCCTTGTCCGCCATACTTTGCAACATGCATCGAATATATCGGTTATCGATATATCAGGCAAGCAGTAACTTGAAAAACTGACCAATTTGGTCATGAAAACGCCAGAAAAATGGCCTGATAGGGCTCACCAAGGGAAGGGGTTGGTAACGGCAAAGGCCCTACCCGAAAGGGCCGCCGCGCTTGAAGGGGCGCGCGGCAATGAAAGGGCTACACAAAGGGCGGACTGTCCGCCTCTGTAAAACCCGCCCGGAACGGTAATCACGTTTTCCATGGTGTGACTCGATCGGCGTTGGCACAGTGCCGACGCATGAGCACGCCATCCGTATCCCGCATCACCCTCGCCCACATCCACGAGGCGGGGCTTGGCCCGTGGATAGAGCCTTGCCGGGTCCTGCTTGGGCATCTCAGGGGTCTGGAAAGGGTCATCGAGGACCCGGACGAGCTTCCCTCGGCCGTCGTGCTGGGCGCCCTGCGGACCGCCATTGCGGCGCCGCTTCCGCGCCAGGCGGCCATCCTGCGCCACCAGCTCTGTCGCCTGCCCCTGTTCGAGTACCGGGCAGCAGCCGCCGGCGAGATGTGGAATCCGCTCGTGGTCCCGCTCGAGGATTTCCTGAAACGGCACGGCAATGCCGTGCACTTCTGGCGCGACTGGGCACCCTGGCCCCGCCCCAAAGAGGTCTCGGAATGGCTGGACCAATGGGTGCGCTGCTGAGCCTCTGGGGCAGAAGACGTCATGTCGACCCACCGGTGGAGGGGGCTCTGCCGGTGCTGGACGCCGGTGCCCTGCTCCGCCCGCACCGGTCCCAACTGGCCACCATCCGACAACTGGTCGGGGTGCCCCGCGCCCACTGGGAGGCGTTCTACGCCACGGTCTTCGAGGCCTACGCCGGCTTCGTCCAGCAGCTGCCAGCCTCGGAGGCCCATCACCACGCCGGCCCGGGCGGCATGCTGGTCCACGGACTGGAGGTGGTGCGCGAGGCCCTGAAACTGCGCCGGGGCCGGCTGCTGCCCCCCGGGGCCGCCGCCGAGGAGCTGGCCGCCCGGCAGGACCTCTGGACCTACGCCACGGCCACCGGCGCCTTGCTCCACGACCTCGGCAAGCCGGTCACCGACCAGCGGGTGCGATTGTACGACCGACAAGGCCGGGAACTTGGACACTGGGACCCCTGGGCCGGCCCCCTCCCCGCCGTGGCGGGCTGGTACCGGGTGGAGTTCGTGCGGGAGCGGCGCTACCGGTTCCACGAACGGGTCCCGCCCCTGCTGGTTCGCTTCATCCT
>JALSQZ010000073.1 GCA_026985055.1 Sedimenticola sp.
TCGATGTTATTCATCGGCTTGCAGGGCGTTCGGGCAAGCTGGGTGAAAAGATCCCGGGAAAAACCGGATAGCATGACAGGTAGGAACTGTATCCAGCATAATCGTCACGCAACATGCTGTAATTCATGGTAAAAAACCCACATTTTGCGCGTTCTGGTGCAATATTCGGGTTAATGGGCATCTCGAAAAATCGAAATGCCCAAGCGGGACAGGGATGCCCCGCCATTATCGATCACCACAACTGATTGAAAATGTGAGCAAAAAGGAAATCGCATTTTCTCTTTGCGACAAGAAAAATTCCATGGAAGGAATTTTTTGAGATCCCCTAATAATTATCCGCTCACTCGGGCTGGTCTTTCAACTCCGGCACTTCATAGGGAGGCGGGCTGAGGCGCACAACAGGTCCGTCTTCCCCGCCCAGGCGCAGATCATCGGCATTGGCCGTGGCAATTTCCGCTACCACCAGTGCTTCGTAATCGCCATTTTCTGATGGCGCCGCCATGACCACCTTGCCCGCGCCCTGGGCGGATTTGCTTTGTCCGGACCACAGGCTGTCGCCGGCAGTCATGGGATTGCCGTCTTGTGCGTGCGCGAGATACATGCGGCGCTTCAGTTGTCCCAGATATTTCATCCGTGCCACAACTTCCTGGCCGGTATAGCAGCCCTTGGTAAAGCTGATGCCGTTGAGTACATCCAGGTTGAGCATCTGGGGAATGAAGGCTTCCGCCGTGGCATTTACCACTGTGGGTACGGCGGAGCGGATGTTTAGCAGATCCCAGAAGGTCTCACTGATCAGGCTGGCCCGCTCGCCCAGTTGCTCCCGGAATCTTGCCAGTGCGTCCACGTCGCCAATGATTTGCGCCCGTGGTGCATCAGACTCTGATGGAAAGCGAATCAGACTCAAGCCGTCAGATTCCGTGAGCGCAAAGTCTTCCCCGGTAAGGTCGGGGAATATGTCACTCAGGCACTCGCCCCAGGCGCCAGCAACAGCCAGGCTGTCGCTGACATCTTCCAATGTGACATCGGCGCGCATGACGAACATGCGCAGGCGCTTGAGTACGGCATCCATGCGTTCGAGGGGTAGCTGCAGATAGATGTCTCCCCGATGTTCGAATACCAGAAACAGCGCCAGTATCCGACCTTTTGGAGTACACCAGGCGCTCAGTTGTGACTGACTTGCTGACACTTGTTCGATGTCATTGCTCAGCTGTCCCTGGAGAAAACTGCGTGCGTCCGCGCCGCGTACCCGGATCAGACCCAGTGAGGACAGGGGGCAGAACAGACAGTCATCCCGCTCGGGTTGGGGGTGCGGGTTACTTTGTCGCAGATTATCATTCCAAACCATCTTTTCCAGCCAATTGACGAAAACTGTATTCCATTCTACCCAAAAGAAGGAGTGAACAACCCTGAAGGTATTGCGTTCTTGGTGTATGGAAGAGCAAGCAGGCCCGTCTTTAGCCACCCGAATATTGCACCAGAACGCGCAAAATGTGGGTTTTTTACCCTGAATTACAGCCTGTTGCGTGACGATTATGCTGGATACAGTTCGTACCTGTCATGCTATCCGGTTTTTCCCGGGATCTTTTCACCCAGCTTGCCCGAACGCCCTGCAAGTCGATGAATAACATCGGCTTTTGTCCGTTCGAACAATCTGGGCAAAAATCTCTCCGGGAAAATTCCGGATTCCGGTGCAATATTCGGGTTAGGGAATCTCGAAAAATTCCTTCCATGGAATTTTTCTTGTCGCAAAGAGGAAATGCGATTTCCTCTTTGCTCACATTTTCAATCACTCGTGGTGATTGAAAATGGCGGGACATTCCTGTCCCACTCGGGCATCTCGATTTTTTAATGATCAATCCGACAGGCTCCTGGGGACTTCAAGAAAAGGCCAGCTTTGCGTTCCAGCTCTTGCCAAGGGAAAACAACCTTGCTCGCAAGCCGCGCCTTGATCTGCCCTTTTCTTGAAGCCCTGAATAGGAATGGATTGTTGCCGGATTAATACAAGGAAAGGCAAAGGAATGTCAGTAAGGGGTAGTTTCCCTGGCTGCCTCAAAATCCTCACAGGTGTAGTAAGCTGCCTGATAGATCTCATGTTTCAAACAAAGGCCGTCGTCTGCACGCACCGAAGCCATGCCGGAGCTCATTACCTTCAGACCGGGAAAGGTTTTCTCCAGGAATTCAGGGCTGTTTCTGAAATGACGGCAGTACAAGCATGTTGAGTGTTTCTTTGGCATGAAAATTCTCGTTTAGAGCAGAAATGCCCGCCTCTGTGAGGCGGGCGATCACTTAGGTTAGGTGTTGTATGTGTTTCAATCAATGACTCAGATTTGACCAGTAACTGGCAAATATCAGTGCCGACAGGACAAACCCGAGAATGACGTTAACAACCACGCCGGTGGTGAATGCCATAAAGGGTTTGGTGCCAGCCGCGGCCAGTTCACGGAAACGGGTCGTGAGACCGATGGAAAAGAAGCAGAAGATGAAGGCCCAGGTGCGCAGGGTCTTCACTGGTCCCACTAGTTCCGGTTTTACCACTTTGTTGTAGTCGTCAAAGCTGTAGCCTTGGGAGATCAGCGTAATGATAATGGATGCAATGATGAAGCCGATTACAAACTTCGGAAAACGCCACCAGATCTCGGCAGGGTTGGGCTTTTCACCGGCTTTCCTCTCCCATTTCATGGTGGAAACCAGCGCCAGTACGAAGGCCCAGATGCCTATCCAGATGTCTCGGCCTACCACTTTCATCAGGGTAAAGGCCCAGACAGCGTCATCCTGTTTTCCCGGAACATTGGATAAATTCTCGGCCAGGTTGCCGTAAGCTTGGGCAGCGGCAAAGCCGGCCGCGTCGGCGAATTCCGAAGT
The DNA here is from genome assembly GCA_026985055.1 of Sedimenticola sp. Taxonomy (GTDB): domain Bacteria; phylum Pseudomonadota; class Gammaproteobacteria; order Chromatiales; family Chromatiaceae; genus Thiolapillus. Next base: position 2,863 of record JALSQZ010000073.1, read on the forward strand.
ACCGACCCAGGCGCCTGCCACACCAGCATGTAATCCCAATGCCCGGGAGACCAGCGGCAGGAAGAATATCATCACAATGGCCCATAGAATCACCATGGTGATGGCAATGGGAGCGTGCTCTTTTTTCGCGCCTACGGCGCCGGCAATGGCGATAGCGCCAGAGACTCCGCACACCGCACCACCTGCACCCAGTGTGGCGCCCAAGCGTCGATCAAGCCCCAGTTTCTTGGCGGTGAAGTAGATCACCAGAAAGGTGGTGATAGATACGATGGATGCCTGCACAATGGCTACGGGCCCGGCCCAGATGATCAAAGTGAAGGGCAGTGTGGCACCCAGCAGCACAATCCCGATCTTGATATAGAATTCTACGCGGAATCCGGTATCCATCCAGCGGGGCAGTCCGATGAGATTGGAGATCAGCATGCCCAGCAGTAACGCCACCAAGGGAGGTTCGAGGTTATAATGATGAGCTTGACTCCAGGCGCCAATAATGAAGATGACGAGGGAAAAGATAAAAACGAAGACAAACGAGGGAATGTATTCCGACAGCTTGTAGCCCATCGCCTTGACAGCTATGACGAAAATTGCCAGCCACATGATGAACATTGAGAAATACTGGGGTATATGGGAGGCAAAATGAGAGGCTGCCTGCCCCAGGTTGTCCCACTTGGCCGGCTTTATGGCTATCCACTTGATGGAATCACCGTTGAGGAAGAAAAGCACCGCTACTGCAACGATGCCAAGTCCTACCCAGATGGCCCACCAGTCCTCTTTCAGCCACAGTTCTTTCCAGCCTACGCTTTTCACGCGCAGGTCATCGGCTTCTTCGTCCCATTCTCTTTCGGTGGGAGTTAGTTCAATATCATCTTTTTCTTCATTTGTCATAGTGATCTCCTTTGTGGTGAGTATAAAACGCACATTTCTTATTGTTATTGGATTGTGCAGTTTAGAAAATAGACATTTATCTAGATTTTGCAAGTACTTTAGAGATATCTGATCAAGGAATTTCTGATTAAACCTGATCAAAGCAGATTGTGATCCAAAATGTTTGGATACAGGGTGCAAATTGTACGTAATAGCCCGCTATTGTGAAGATTTGCAACGCAGTAGCGGGGCATTTTGGATACAAGATGCGAGTTCACGATTAAATCAGAGGCTCCTTAACGAATTCGATAACCCGAGGGCATCTCGAAAAATCGAGATGCCCGAGTGGGACAGGGATGTCCCACCATTTTCAATCACCACAAGTGATTGAAAATGTGAGCAAAGAGGAAATCGCATTTTCTCTTTGCGACGAGAAAAATTCCATGGATGGAATTTTTTGAGATCCCCTTTAGCAGGGTGTTGAAAAACGCAGTTTTTCGACATCCTGTGTGCGGTATAAGGATATACCGCCATTTTCAATGGCTGTAAGCCATTGAAAATGAAGGAACCGGGAAATCGCATTTTCTGGTTCCGGGGTTGAAAAAGTCCAGGGAAGGACTTTTTCAACATCCTGTTAGTCCCGCGGGAGAAGGAAACGGGTATCATTGCCGGCAGACGAATCGACCGGTTAATGATACGTGGCAGAAATCAAAGCAAGGGCAGGCGCCCTGGTGTTATACAAAATACGTCCCGCAGTGGTGACGTCCGTGGGGGAGAAGATAGAAATCCATTTCGCGGACGGCAAGGGCAAGCGGGTGCGGGAGAAGGATATTTCTCTGTTGCATCCAGGGCCAGGAGTGGATCTGAATGCACTGGATACGGTCCAGGGAAATGTGCAGGAAGCCTGGGAACTGCTGGAAGGAGAGCAGGCTTCCCTGCAAGAGGTGGCCGAGCTGGTGTATGGCGACTACACGCCCGCCTCTGCCTGGGGGGTCTGGAATCTGCTGCATGATGGACTGTATTTCGAAGGTTCGGTACGCAGTATTCGCGGGCGCAAGGCGGACGCAGTGGCGAAGGACAAGGCGGCTCGGGAACAGAAAGCCAGGGAAGCCAGGGAATGGGATGAATTCCTGCAACGGGTGCAACAGGGAGAGCTGCAAGAGGCCGACCGCAGCCGTTTGGGCGAGGTGGAAAGAGTGGCCCTGGGGCAGACTGCCAGGAGCCGGGTACTGAGCGCTCTGAACATTACAGAGTCTCCCGAGAGCGCGCATGCATTTCTGCTGCGCTGTGGTTACTGGGAGCCACGGTACAATCCCTGGCCGGCGCGACAGGGCGCCAGCCTGGAATCTCCGGATCTGCCCCTGCCGCCGCTGGCGGAAGAGGAGCGCCGGGATCTCACTCATCTGCAGGCCTGGGCCATAGACGATGAGGGCAATACGGATCCGGACGATGCCATCAGTATCGACGGGGAACGCATCTGGGTGCATGTCGCGGATGTGGCGGCTTTGGTGAAACCTGATTCGCATCTGGATCTGGCGGCGCGTTCTCGCAGCGCCAATCTCTACCTTCCCGAAGGCATGGTGCAGATGCTGCCGGCGGCGGCCACGGAGATTCTGGGGCTGGGGCTGCAGCAAGAGTCCGTGGCTCTTTCTTTTGGTTTTTTGTTGGATGAAGCTGGCGAAGTGACGGATATCGAGATCACCCCCAGTCGTGTCCGGGTGCAGCGCATCAGCTACGAAGCCGCGGAACAGCGTCTGCAAGAGGCAGCCTTTGCGCCCCTGCTGGCCCTGAGCCGCCGTTATCGTGAAGCGCGGCTGGCGCGCAATGCCGCGGAAATCGATCTGCCGGAAGTCAGTGTCAAGGTGGTGGACGGGGAAGTGCGGATTCGCCCCCTGCCTCGCCTGAACTCCCGACAGATGGTGACCGATGCCATGCTCATGGCCGGAGAAGCCGCCGCGCGTTTCGCCCAGGCTAATGAGATCAGCATTCCTTATGCCGTGCAGCCGGAACCCCAGGAAATCCGCCAACCGAAAAGCATGTCGGAATCCCATGCCTACCGGCGTCTGTTCAAGCCGAGCAATGCCGCCCTGAGCGCTGGCCGGCACTTCGGCCTGGGGCTGGACTACTATGCCCGGGCCACCAGCCCCCTGCGCCGCTATGTGGATCTGGTGGTGCATCAGCAACTGCGCGCTTTCGTTACCGGGGGAACGCCCCTGGACAAGGAAAAGATCGCCGAAAGAGTGGCTGAAGCGGGCGCCGTGGGTGGTGTGATCCGACGCGCCGAGCGTTTGTCCAACCTGCACTGGAAACTGATCTGGCTCAAGGAACAGGAGAGCTGGCAGGGAGAAGCTGTCATTCTGGCGTTGGAAGAACGCAAGGCGGTTGTTATGATTCCCAAGTTGGCTCTGGAAACCCGGATTCGCCGCACCGATGACATGCAGCCGGACCAGACGGTCAGTCTGCAGGTTCAGGAAGTGGATGTGCCGGCTCAGGCGGTGTATTTCCGCAGGATCTGACTCTGCCGGGAGCTGACACGCATATTTTCGACAGACATCCTGTCTGTAAGACCTGAAGGAAAAGACTATGTCCCTGGAAACAGAACTCGCACCTCATCCCGCACAGCGCCAGAAGGCCATTTCGGAAGAATTTGTCGCCTACTGCAATGCAGAATTCGAACGCCGGCGCAACTCCGGCGAGGAATTTGACGAGGACGCCTACACGCAAGCCATGGAAATGGCTCTGGTGCGCCTGCGTCAGCTTGAAGAAGAGGGAATGGCATGATCATCAAGTCGGTCAAGGCAGAAAACGTTCTCAAATATGCTTCCCTGGATCTGCGGGATCTACCGCAACAGGGCATCATTGCCATCAGTGGCGAGAATGAATCCGGCAAGAGCACCATTGGCGAAACCGTTTGTTTCGCCCTGTTCGGCCGTACCTTTTCCCTTGGGTATGACGACCTGGACAAGGTGTTGCGCTGGGGCGAACATCATTGTTCGGTGGCGCTGGAATTTTCCGTGGATGGCGTGGATTATCAACTGTCCCGCTTTCTCGACCGGGACGGCAGTCACAGCGCCCGCCTGAGTCGCGCCGAAGACCTGGACAATCCCATAGCCCGTGGCGTGAACAGCGTGGCCGACAAGCTGTTCGAGATTCTTGGTTATGAGTTCGATGAATTCGTCGAGTCCTTCTACCTGGCCCAGCGGGAGATCACCACGCCTCATCCGCATAGTGTGGCGGTCAAGACCATGGCTGGCGTGGCGCCCCTGGAATATGTGGCATCCAGCTTCGAGGAAGAGATCGCCCAGTTCGATGAAATGCGCGAAGAGCTGGATGCGGAAGCGGAAACCCTGCGCCAGGAGCTTCACGAGCTGGATTTCCAGGAAGGCTATCTGATGGAGCTGGAAGACCGCAAGAATGCGTTGGAAGCCGAGGTGAACGCCAACAAGTCCGCGGTGGAGAATCTGGAGCAGGCGGCGGACATCTATGTGCAGAATCTGCCGCAGATCCGTCGCGCCCGGGGCAAGCGCAGCCGGGCGCGTTTCTGGCGCTTCCTCAGTTTTGTGCTGGCGCTCATCGGTGGCGGCGCCTGGTTCCTGCTGGCGCAAAAACCGGATCTGGACCAGTCCAGGCAATTGCTCCAGCTGTTGCAGCAGCAACTGCCCAACTGGCAGGATGCCTGGATTCCTTACATCGGTATCGGTGGCATCGTGTTTGCCGTGCTCATGCTGCTGTTCTGGATGCGCGCCGCAAGTCATGGCTCCCGGGCCAGCCGTCTGGCGGAGGAATCCGCGGTACTGGGTGATGCCCTGGAAAAGGCGAGGGCAGTGTCCGCCTTCGAAGGGGAGGTGGAAACGACGGAAGAATCGCCGTCCGCCGAAGATAGTGATGTGGCCGCCGGTGAGGCCATGAATCTGTCCATTACCGAAGAAGCCCGCGAGCGGCCTGAGGAAAGCGCCTATGCCGCGCTCCTGTCTCGAGTGGAAGATGTGAATGCGGATGTTTCCGAAGTGCGCGACTATGTGGATCAGGAAACCCGCTGGTTGCGTGAGCAGATCACGCGCAAGGAAGAGCAGTTCTGGAGTCTGGGCCAGGAGGTGGATCAGGAGATGGAGCGGGTTCGCCAGGTGGCGCGTCTGAGTGAAGTCATCGACGGTCTCGAAGCCAAGATGGCGGAGCTGGACGCCAGCCGGGAAAAACGCTTGAAGGCCATCGAATTGCTGGAAGGCGCTTCCGGTTATGTGTCCAGCAATTTCAACCGGGATATTCGCGACCTGGTGGCGCGTACCCTGCCGGTATTCACCCAGGGACGTTATGAGCATCTGCGCATAGATCCGGATCTGACCGTGCGCGTGTTCTCCAGCGACAAGCGGGATTTCATGGACCTGGACGAAGTCTCCAGCGGCACCCAGCGCCAGATCATGCTCGCTCTGCGTCTGGCCCTGTCCGAGAAACTTCTGGTGCGCCGGGTGCAGGGTGATCAGTTTGCCTTCCTCGATGAACCTTTCGCCTTCTTCGATGAAGAGCGCACCCGTTATGCCCTCAAGGCGCTTACGGATCTGAGTGACAAACTCACCCAGATCTGGATCGTGGCCCAGGTGTATCCCGAAGGCACGGATGTGGAGTTTGCCCGCAGCATTCGCTGCAGCCGCGATCTGGATGTACTCGAAGCCTGATCCTGGTTGGCCGGGAGGGTTTCAGCCAATTCCCCGCCGGGCTATCAGGGCGGCGCCATAGGCGGCTTCCACATGCGCGGCGGGGTACACCGGACGGCCGAGCATGCGCTGGCGCATGGCTGTCCAGACGTCGTTTGCCGCGCCGCCGCCACTGGTTCGTATTTCGCGTGGATGGCCCGCGCCCAGTTTTTCCAGCCGCTCATAGGCCTGGACTTCGATACGCGCAATACCTTCCAGTATGCCTTGCAGAAAACGTCTTTTGTCCCGGGGAACGGGATGCAGCCGGGGTGGCCTGTCAGGGGCGTTCACGGGAAAACGCTCTCCGGGGGAAGGCAGGGGATAGTATTCCAGACAGAGACTGCGCTGCGGATCGATGCCACGGCTCAGTTCCCGGATCTCCCGGTCACTGAAATGTTGGCGCAATACCGCGCCGCCGCTGTTGGAAGCGCCGCCTGCCAGCCAGCGGCCAAAGATCCGATGACTGTAAACTCCGTATTGCGCCGACTGTACCGGGCGGGCGACCAGGATCTTGCATACCAGGGTGCTGCCCAGTGAGGTCAGGGCGTCGCCGATCTGCTCCAGCCCCGCAGCCAGGGCGGCGGCGGTGCTGTCCGTGGTGCCGGCCACGACTTGGCAGTCGGGGTTCAGGTCTGTATGAGCAGCGATTTCCCGGCTGATCTTGCCCAGGGGTGTACCCACGGGCTGGACATCGGGTAGCAGATGGCCAGGCAGTTTCAGTTTCTTCAATGCCTCTGTCCAGGATCGAAGCAAGGGATCATAGCCCAGTTTCAGGCAATTGTTCTCGTCTCCGGCAAAGTGATTTCCGCACAGCTTGGCGCTGATCCATTCACTTTGGTGCAGGGCGATGGCATTCTCCGGGACAGTCGCATGGGTTTGCAGCCAGAGCAGTTTCGCCAGGCTGGAGGAGGGTGAGTGCAGAACGCTCTGCTCCGGAGCCAGCAGCGCCAGCTGACGGGCTTCCGCCAGGGCGCGCCGGTCATCGTACATAAGGGCGGGACCAAGGGCCTGGCCCTGCCGGTCACTGAGAAGCAGGCTGCCAGAAGTGCCATCCACGCTCAAGGCCGCCGAACGGTGATCCGGCAGACGGGAGTTGAGCTCCGCAAGTACATTCAGCACCGCCTCCCACCAGTCCCCCGGGTTCTGTTCCGACCAGCCGGGATGTGGGTGGCGGGAGCCGGGCAGGGGACGGTGGACGGACGCAATGATCTTCGCCGATTCGTCTATGGCGACTGCGCGGCAGCCGGAGGTGCCCAGGTCGATACCGATGAAACAGGATGGTTTCAGGTTCAAGATCAGGGCAGCTTGACCGCTTGTGCAGCTTGCCAGTCCGGATCACGGTATTCCGCCACCACGCTGGTGTAGATGCCGCCGCGCACATTGAAATCCGCAGTCAGGCGCATGAATCGGGGTCTGGTGGCGGCCACCAGGTCATCGAGAATGCGGTTGGTTACAGCTTCATGAAATGCGCCTTCATCACGGAAGGACCAGACATACATCTTGAGCGCCTTGAGCTCCACGCAGAGCCGGTCGGGCACATATTCCAGATGCAGTTCGGCAAAATCCGGCTGACCGGTCTTGGGGCACAGGCAGGTGAATTCGGGAATGCGAATGCGGATGCTGTAGTCACGCTCCGGTTGCGGGTTGTCGAAGGTTTCCAGTTCTTTGCTGGGTTGGCTGGGCATGGTGAGCTCCTGAAAAAATCAATGCGCCGATTATACCGGAGGATGATGCTTCGAAGGAAAGTGGTTGTGCTTCACCGAAGAGTAGTAGCAAGGCAATAAAATATAATTATTTCAATAAGAAATAAATATAAGTTAATGTGTTATCTTATTAAAGATTCTGCTTGTCTCACCCCCCCTTGTTCCTGTATCTTTGCGCCCCATGCGTCTGGAAAAAATCAAACTCGCCGGATTCAAGTCTTTCGTTGATCCCACAACCGTGCCTTTTCCCAGTTCCCTGGTGGGCGTGGTGGGGCCCAATGGCTGTGGTAAATCGAATGTCATCGATGCGGTGCGCTGGGTCATGGGGGAGAGTTCCGCCAAGATGTTGCGCGGTGAATCCATGGCGGATGTCATTTTCAACGGCTCCAGCGCGCGCAAGCCGGTGGGTCTGGCCAGCGTGGAACTGATCTTCGACAACAGCGATGGCAAGGCCGGCGGGCAATATGCCCAGTACAACAGCATTTCCGTGCGCCGTCAGGTAACCCGGGAAGGGCAGTCCAGTTATTATCTTAATGGCGTACGCTGCCGCCGGCGGGACATTACCGACCTGTTTCTGGGCACCGGCCTTGGGCCGCGCAGCTATGCCATCATCGAACAGGGCATGATCTCGCGCGTCATCGAGTCCCGCCCCGAGGAACTGCGGGTCTATCTGGAAGAAGCGGCGGGTATCTCCAAATACAAGGAAAGACGTCGGGAGACGGAAAACCGTATTCGGCACACCAGGGACAATCTGGAGCGCCTGACCGACCTTCGGGACGAGATCGAAAAACAGCTCCGGCATCTGGAGCGCCAGGCCGCCACAGCCGAAAAATACAAGGCGTTCAAGGCGGAAGAACGGCAGGTGAATGCGGAGTTGCTGTTGCTTCGGTTGCGGGACCGGGAACAGGAGCGGGAACGCAAGGACCGGCATATCGCCGAGGAAAAGAACCGCTTTGAGAAAGCCCTGGCCAACCAGCGTCGGGTGGAAAGCGAGATCGAAGCCCAGCGTGAGGCGCATAACGAAGCCAACGAAGTTTTCAATGAGGTGCAGGGACGTTTTTACGCCGCTGGCGCCGATATTGCCCGTATCGAAGAAGCCATCCAGTACGCCAGGGAATCCCGTCAGCGCAATGAAGCCGAATTGTTGCGTGCCCGCCAGGCGCTGGAAGACGCCCGGGCGCACCGCAGTCAGGATGAAGGCAAACTTCAGGAGATGGCCCGCACCCTGATGCAGGATCAGCCGGAACTGGAAATGGCTCGCGCCAGGGCAGAGGAGCTGGCCGAGGCTCAGGTGGCCGCAGAGCAGGCCATGCAGACCTGGCAGAGCGAATGGGACAACTTCAATGCCACCGCAACCGAACCGGCCCAGACCGCGCAGGTGGAGCGTACCCTGATCAACCAGCTGGAACAGCAGGAAAAACAGCTCAAGATTCGTCTGGCGCGCCTGGAAGATGAACACCACAAACTGGCGGATCTCAAATTGCAGGCCGAGATCAGTGAACTGGAGAATCAGGAAAGGGAAAAAGGCGCTTTGCTCGAAGGTTTGCGCGAAGGGGCGGAAGAAGTCGGTCAGACCATAGAGGAAATCCGCGCCCGTCTGGAAGAACAGCAACAGTCTCTGGCCAGCGCCCGCAGCGAACTGGAAACCGCCCGCGGGCGGCTCGCCTCCCTGCGCACCCTGCAGCAGGCGGCCATGGGGGACGATGACGAAGTCTTTTCCGCCTGGCTGGAAAAGTCCGGCCTGAGGAATGCGGAGCGCATTCTGGAACAGCTGCAGGTGCAGCCCCGCTGGCAACAGGCAGTGGAGGCGGTGTTGGCGGATCAGCTGCAGGGACTGCTGGTGGACAATCTGGAATCCCTGTCATCCCGTCTGGCCAGTCTGGAATCCGGGCACCTGAATCTGTTTGAATCCGGCTCCCGGAATGTTTCTGATGTGCCGGGCAGCCTGGCCGCGGTGGTTCAGGGGCCGGATGCCCTGCGCCTGCTTTTGTGCAAGGTGCGCCTGGCGGATGACCTGGACAGCGCTTTGTCCCGGCGCAATGAACTGGCCTCAGGCGAAATGCTGGTTACTCCGGAAGGCATTTGCGTGGGCAATGGCTGGCTGCGCCTGGAAAGAGGCGACGCGAGCACCGGCGTATTGGCCCGGGAGCAGGAGATCCGTGAACTGACAGGGCGCGTGGAAGAACTGGAACCCCTGGTGGAACAGCTCAATCAGCAGTTGGCGGATGATCGCCGGCGCCTGGCGCAACAGGAGCAACGGCGTACGGAACAGCAGCATTCCATCGAGAGAGCGAACAAGGAAATGGCGGCCATCCAGGCCCAGCTCAGCGGCAAGCGAGCCCGGGCGGATCACATCGCTCAGCGCATGCAGGGGCTGACCCAGGACATGGAAGAAATCCGGACCCAGCTGGAACAGGACAAGGAAAGCATGGAGCAGGCCCGCCAGCGATTGCATCGCGCCCTGGAACAAATGGAGATCTACAGCGTACAGCGGGAGCAACTGGCAGCCCGTCGCGAACGACTGCAAAAGGAACTGGCGGATGCCCGGGAAGCGGCACGCCAGGCGCGCAGCGAAGCACACCAGATCGCCCTGCGGGTGGAATCCATGCGCAGTTCCGAGCAATCCCTGCGGGATGGCATCGAACGCGCCGCGCAGCAGCTTGCCCAGTATGAAGAGCGTTGTCAGATTCTGCAGGAACAGCTGGAACAGGGAAGCGAGCCCCTGGAGGCGCAACAGCAGGAGCTGGAAAGCCTGCTGCAGAAAAGAGTGCAGGTGGAAACCGAACTGAAAACGGCGCGCAGCCGTCTGGAAAGCATCGATCATCGCCTGCGGGAGCTGGACAAGGAGCGTCATGCGGCGGAACAACAAGTGCAGGAACAGCGGGAAAAACTGAACCAGGCCAATTTGTCCCGCCAGGAAGTGGTGGTTCGCATCAGCACCCTGGAAGAACAATTGCAGCAGAGCGGGAAATCCCGCTCAGAGCTGGAACAGGGTCTGGCCGAGGATGCCAGTATCGCGCAATGGAAAGAACAGTCCGAGTTGCTGGCACGCCGCATACAGCGACTGGGCGCAATCAATCTGGCGGCCATCGACGAGTTTCGCGAGCAGAAGGAGCGCATGGAATACATCGACGCCCAGCACGCGGACGTGACCAAATCCCTGGAAACCCTGGAAGAGGCCATACGCAAGATCGACCGGGAGACCCGTACCCGCTTCAAGGAAACCTTCGACAAGGTCAACGGCGGACTGAAGGCCATGTTCCCCAAGCTGTTCGGGGGTGGTCACGCCTATCTGGAAATGGTTGGGGAAGATCCCCTGGATGCCGGAGTGGCGATCATGGCGCGCCCGCCGGGCAAGCGCAATTCAAGCATTCATCTGCTTTCCGGTGGAGAGAAAGCCCTGTCCGCCGTAGCCCTGGTATTTTCCATCTTCCAGCTCAATCCCGCGCCTTTCTGCATGCTGGACGAGGTGGACGCGCCGCTGGATGACGCCAACGTGGGCCGTTTCTGCGAGCTGGTCAAGGAGATGTCCGATACCGTGCAGTTCATCTTCATCACCCACAACAAGGTGACCATGGCGATATCCAATCAACTGCTGGGTGTGACCATGAACGAGCCGGGAGTCTCCCGCCTGGTGTCCGTGGATGTGGAAGAAGCGGCGCAGATGGCGGCCATGTAAGGAGGTGCGATACTGTCCCGGTCCGAAAGCCGCCGGGCTTCAGGGTTTCTCTATGCGGGCATAGGCGGAGTGGTTGTGAATGGATTCGAAGTTCTCTGCTTCCACGATATAGGAGGCGATGCGGGAATCGGCATTCAGTCGGCCGGCCACGTCACGCACAACATCTTCCACGAACTTTGGGTTGTCATAAGCGCGCTCGGTGATGAATTTTTCATCCGGACGCTTGAGCAGGCTGTACAGTTCGCTGGAGGCTTCCGATTCCACCAGTTCGATGATCTCTTCTATCCACATGAAGTCGCTGGTGCTCACGGTTACCGTGACATGAGAGCGCTGGTTGTGGGCGCCACGATCCGAGATGGACTTGGAACAGGGGCAGAGGCTGGTGACTGGCACCACAACCTTGGTAAATATACTGGGTTTGCCGTTTTCCACTTCACCAATGAGGGTTACGTCGTAGTCCATGAGGCTCTGTACGCCGGATACGGGAGCGGTCTTGTTGACGAAGAAGGGAAAGGTCATTTCGATGTGCCCGGCGTCGGATTCCAGCAGCTCCACCATTTCCACCAGCATGCCTTCGAAGGAACTGATGGAGATTTCCCGCTCGTGATGGTTGAGTATGGCGACGAAACGCGACATGTGGGTTCCTTTGAAATTGTGCGGCAGGAACACGTACATGTTGAAGTTGGCGATGGTGTGCTGTTCCCCCTCACTGCGGTCTTTGACCCGCACTGGATGACGAATATCCTTGATGCCAACCCGGTTGATGGCGATCTGCCGGGTATCGGCGCTGCCCTGTACGTCCTCGATTTCAGGGGTGGATGTGCTGCAGTGAGTGGTCATGTGGCTGCGGTGAGTGTCAGATGGTAGCCGCACATTTTAGCCCGGTTTGGCATATAAGGGAAATCTGAAATAACCCTGTAGGAGTCGTGACTAATGGCTGCGCTGAACCACATAATGCGCCAAATGACGGAGTTGATCGGCTTCGCTGCCAAAATCCGTCAGGGCATCGAGGGCTTCATCCAGTAACTCCCGCGCTTTTTGCCGGGCGCCATCCAGTCCCAGCAGGCCGGGATAGGTGGGTTTGTTGGCGGCGGCATCCTTGCCCTGGGTTTTGCCCAGGGTGTCGGTGTCGCTGATGATATCCAGGATGTCGTCCTGGACCTGGAAAGCCAGGCCAATGGCTTTGGCATAATGTCCCAGATGTCGTTGCTGCTTCTCGTCGCTTCCGGCCGCAAGGGCGCCCATCTGCACGCTGGCGCGGATCAGTGCACCTGTCTTGTGGATGTGCATCGCCTCCAGTTCGGGCAGGGCAAGTTCCCGGTTTACGGCATCGATGTCCATGGCCTGGCCGCCGGCCATGCCCCGGGAGCCGCTGGCGGTGGCCAGCAGCTCGATCATTTGCAGGCGGGTTGTTGCTGGAATGGCTTCCTCTTTCCTGGACAGGAGCCTGAATGCCAGGGATTGAAGGGCATCGCCCACAAGAATCGCAGTGGCTTCGTCATAGGCCCGGTGACAGGTGGGCTTGCCCCGGCGCAAGTCGTCATCGTCCATGGCCGGCAGATCGTCATGTACCAGGGAATAGGTGTGGATCAGTTCCACTGCGCAGGCCGCCAGGTCCATTTGCTGTATCTGGCCCTTGCAGGCCAGGCCGCTGGCGTAAACCAGAATCGGGCGAATCCGCTTGCCGCCATTGAAGGTGGCGTAGCGCATGGCCCGGTGCAGTCGCGATGGTTCAATATCCGGGGGGGGAAGCTGTGTTTCGAGTATCTGTTCCACACGGGAAACACAGTTCTTTGAAAAGTCGGTGAAACTGGCTTCAGTCTGCATCGTCGGGATCGAATTCTTCCGGCTCTGCATCCATGCTGTTTTCACTGAGTATGCTGACTTTTTGCTCTGCTTCGGACAACAGTTTCTGGCAATTGCGAAACAGGGCAACGCCGCGTTCGAAGGCTTTCAACGATTCTTCCAGGGAGATGTCGCCCTGTTCAAGTTGATCCACGATGGACTGAAGTTCGTCCCTCGCGCTCTCGAAATCAAGATTTTCCGGTTTTTTTCGGCTCATTGCGGCTCGGTAGATGATTGTACAGGCAGCAAAATACCCCAGTCATGGACAGGCTGCAATGATGTATGTCGATTTTGCCGGTTCTCCCTATGTTCAATCTCGTGCGCAAGCTGTAAACTTTCGCTCCTGAATCTCATTCATTTTGGTATCTACTGTGCGCGGAACGAGAAAACTGCTTTTGCTTTCCCTGCTGCTTTGTGTCGGCGGGCTGTGGGCGGCCCCCACGGACAGGTATGAGGAGCTGACTGGCGAACAGGATGATTTTGAAGCGGACGTCAAGGAGTGGAAAGAATTTCGGACGGAAATCCCGCCGCTTCCCGAAGACGACGCCTGGACCGAGGTTCCGCTGGATGCGTTGCCGAAAAACATGCATGCCTTTCTGGACATGGACAGCCTGAATCGTTCCGACAAGGATTTCGTGCTGCGTTACTGGCTGCTGATTCGTTCCGACAAGGGAGCCTACACGGCTACCTGGGAAGGGCTGCGCTGCAGCGCCAGGGAATATGTGATCTATGCCTGGGGTTATAAGAATCGCAAGGTGGCGCTTCGTCGGGCAAAACAACCCCGCTGGCGCCCTCTGAGCGCACAGTCAAGCGGCAATTATCGTCTGGAACTGGCGGATGACGTGTTTTGCGCCGGAGAAACGCCGCGCAGGAAATTCCAGATCGAACAGGCGGTCAAAGGTCTTTATGAAGCGCATAACCCTTTCAACAACTGGATGAACGATGACTGAAGCATATGACGCCTCGGCCATCGAGGTTCTCAGTGGCCTGGAGCCGGTACGCAAGCGTCCGGGCATGTACACGGATACCACCCGCCCGAATCATCTGGCGCAGGAGGTCATCGACAACAGCGTGGATGAGGCCCTGGCCGGCTTCGCGCGCAAGATCGATGTCACCCTGTACAAGGACGGGTCGCTGGAAGTCGCCGACGACGGGCGGGGCATGCCTGTCGATATCCATCCGGAGGAGGGGCTGCCGGGGGTGGAAGTGATACTTTGCAAGCTCCATGCCGGTGGCAAGTTCTCCAATAAATCCTATCAGTTCTCGGGTGGTCTGCATGGGGTAGGGGTGTCCGTGGTCAATGCCCTGTCCCGGCATCTGGAGATCTGGGTCAAGCGCGACGGCAAGGAATACAACATCGCCTTTGCCAATGGCGAGAAGGTGTCCGATCTGGAAGTGGTTGGCAAGGTGGGCAAGCAGAACACCGGCACGCGTATCCGTTTCTGGCCAGATGCCACGTTCTTCGACAGCCCCAGATTCAGTGTGCGTCAGCTCAAGCACGTGTTGCGCGCCAAGGCGGTGCTTTGTCCCGGATTGCTGGTGCGTTTTACCGATGAGAAGACAGGTGAAAGCGAGGAATGGCAGTATGCCGATGGTCTGCAGGACTATCTGCTCGATGCCCTGCAAGGTTTTGAAATGCTGCCGCCCCAGCCTTTCACCGGCAACATGGCGAGTACGGATGAAGCGGTGGACTGGGCGCTGGTCTGGCTGCCCGAGGGCGGCGAGGCGCTTGCGGAAAGCTATGTGAATCTGATTCCCACTGCCCAGGGCGGTACTCACGTCAATGGATTGCGCGCTGGCCTTACCGAGGCGATACGTGAATTTTGCGAGTTCCGCAATCTTCTGCCCCGGGGGGTGAAGATCACACCGGACGATGCATGGAACCGGGTCAGCTATGTACTTTCGGTCAAAATGGCCGATCCCCAGTTTTCCGGGCAGACCAAGGAACGACTGTCCTCCAGGGAGTGCGCAGCTTTCGTCTCCGGCGTGGTAAAAGACGCCTTCAGCCTGTGGCTGAACCAGAACACCGCTGCCGGAGAGGCCATAGCCGAACTGGCCATCAGCGCTGCCCAGACGCGCATGCGCGCGGGACGCAAGGTAGTGCGCAAAAAGGTCACCCAGGGACCAGCCCTGCCGGGCAAGCTGGCGGACTGCGCATCGGATGACATGAGTCGCACGGAACTGTTTCTCGTGGAGGGAGACTCCGCCGGTGGTTCCGCGAAGCAGGCCAGGGACAAGGATTTTCAGGCCATCATGCCGCTGCGGGGCAAGATCCTGAATACCTGGGAAGTGGGCTCGGCGGAAGTGCTGGCTTCCCAGGAAGTGCATGACATTTCTGTCGCCATTGGCGTGGAACCTGGTTCGGATGATTTGTCCAAACTGCGTTTTGGCAAGATCTGCATTCTGGCGGATGCGGATTCGGATGGTCTGCACATCGCCACGCTGTTGTGCGCCCTGTTCGTGCGCCACTTTCCCAAACTGGTGCGCGAAGGTCATGTCTATGTCGCCATGCCGCCCTTGTATCGCATCGACGTGGGCAAGCAGGTCTTTTATGCCCTGGATGATGCGGAAAAGCAGGGAATTCTGGCACGCATCGAGGCGGAAAAGCTCCGTGGCAAGATCAATGTGCAACGATTCAAGGGACTGGGGGAAATGAATCCCCTGCAACTGCGTGAGACCACCATACACCCGGACACCCGGCGTCTGGTGCAACTGGCCATGGAGCCAGGAGATGAAACCATGAAAGTAATGGACATGTTGCTGGCCAAGAAACGTGCGCCTGACCGGAAATCCTGGCTGCAGGAAAAAGGTGACATGGCGGAAGCCGCCCAGGATCTTATTGCAGGAGTGGAAGCCTGATGAAATATCTGAGCATACTGTTGTTATCGTTACTGAGCCTGCCCTTGATGGCGGCGCCGGATGGCAAGGCGCTGTATGAAAGGAATTGCAGTGTCTGTCATCATTTCAAGGGAGAAGGCGGCATTGGTCTGCCGCTGACCGCGGAGATTCTCTCCCAGGTCTCGGATGACTATATTGCCAAAACCATTCGCGTGGGCCGTCCGGGGCGGATCATGCCTTCTTTCAATGCCCTCAGCGACGCCCAGGTGCAGGCCATAGTCCGCTACATCCGCAGTTGGTCGGGCAAACCCGGACCAGTGTTCAAGACGACCAGACTCCAGGGAGACAGCGCGCGAGGCAAACCGTTGTTTGAAAAGCATTGTGTGCGTTGCCATGGCAAGGATGGCAGTGGTGAAGGGCCGGGAACCGGCGTGACCCTGTCCCGGGAACGCTCGTTCATGGTTATGCCTGCGGCCCTCAACAATCCAGGGTTTCAGCAGTCCGCCTCGGATGCCATGATTCACGATATCGTCCTGTCGGGGCGCAAGGTTGGCGGGATGCCGTCGTTCAAGAGCAAGCTCACGGATCAGGAAGTGGCCGATGTGGTCGCCTATGTGCGTACCCTCAAGCCACCAGCCCTCCATCAGGGCATGGAGGAATGGCGTGGCAAACCGGCCTATATCATGGAGTCGCCCTACGATTTCGAAACCACGGTGGAGAATGTCAAGCAGGCGCTGACCGGCGCCAATTTCCGCATCTTCCCGCCACGCTATCTGGAACAGGGGCTGACGGACGAGTTCAGCGTGAACACTCGTCAGATCAGTATCCGTTTCTGCAATTTCAAGGAGCTTTATCACTTGCTCAATATCGATCCGCGCCTGGGTACGGTGTTGCCCTGCCGTATCAATGTCATCGAGCGTGATGGCAAGGTTCTGGTGATTTCCGCAAACGTGGCGCAGCTTGCGACCTTGTTCAACAACCAGGAGCTGTCTGAAGTTGGCGTGCTCATGGAGGAGATCATTCTTTCCGTGATGGAGGAGGCGACCCTGTGAGAAAACTGCTTGCGATACTGCTGATTGTGGGGGTTGGCTTTGCTTCTGCCAGCGAACGGAATCTGGTCATGGTGCGCAGTCCCGCCAGGGCGGCTCATGTCATGGATGTGCTCAAGGAAACCATACTGGAATACGGCTACCAGGTGGCGCATACACAACGCTGTGATGGTGGCATGGCGGAATTTCATTACAAGTCCGACTTTTATCGGGTGGTGTTCTTTGGCAAGGTGAAGGAGGTGCGCGAGGTACTCAAACGCCATCCCGAAATGTCCCCCTATCTGCCTCTGAAAATCGCCGTGGTGGCGGAGAAAGACGCTACGGTGCTGGCAGCCGTGGATCCCAGGGCGCTGGCACCGATGTTCCCGGATGATGCCGAACTCCATGTGCTGCTGGCCCGCTGGTACAACGACATCGATGCCATGCTCGAGGAATTGCGTGAGCTGAAAAAAGCCCCATGAGCGAACATTACACCGAAGAAGGGGTAGAGCGCATACGCCTGGCGGAGTTTACCGAGAAGGCGTATCTGGACTATTCCATGTATGTCATTCTCGACCGCGCCCTGCCGCATATCGGCGACGGTCTCAAGCCGGTGCAGCGGCGCATCGTGTACGCTATGTCCGAACTTGGACTGTCGGCGGCAAGCAAACACAAGAAATCCGCGCGCACCGTGGGCGATGTGCTGGGCAAGTTCCATCCTCATGGCGATACTGCCTGTTATGAAGCCATGGTGCTCATGGCTCAGTCGTTCTCCTACCGCTATCCGCTGGTCGATGGTCAGGGAAACTGGGGATCGCCGGATGACCCCAAGTCTTTCGCCGCCATGCGCTACACGGAAGCGCGTCTGACCGCCTATGCCAAGGTGCTGCTGGCGGAACTGGGGCAGGGCACGGTGGAATGGGTGCCAAATTTCGACGGCACCATGAAGGAGCCCAGCCTGTTGCCTGCGCGCCTGCCCAATGTATTGCTCAATGGTGCTACCGGTATCGCCGTGGGCATGGCCACGGATATCCCGCCGCATAATCTTCGGGAAGTGGTGAGCGCTTGCATCCGTCTCATTGAGGCGCCGCGAAGCACGCTGGAAGAAATCTGCGAGCATGTGCCTGGGCCGGATTTCCCCACCGAGGCGGAAATTATCACGCCCCGCCCCGATCTGCTGAAGATCTATGAAACCGGACGGGGCAGTGTCAAGGCGCGTTCCCGCTGGGAAAAAGAAGAAGGCAATGTGGTGATCAGCGCCTTGCCCTATCAGGTATCCGGAGCGAAGATCCTGGAACAGATTGCCACGCAGATGCGGGCCAGGAAACTGCCCTGGATCGAGGATTTGCGTGATGAATCCGATCATGAGAATCCCACCCGGCTGGTGATTGTGCCGCGCTCCAATCGGGTGGATCTGGAACGCCTCATGTCCCATCTGTTTGCCACCACGGATCTGGAACGCAGTTATCGGATCAATCTCAATCTCATTGGTCTGGATGGGCGTCCACAGGTCAAGAGTCTGCGCGAGATTCTGGTGGAGTGGCTGGAGTTTCGTTTCACCACGGTTCGGCGGCGTCTGCGGCACAGGCTGAACAAGGTGCTGGATCGCCTCCATCTGTTGGAAGGCTTGCTCGTCGCCTTTCTCAATATCGATGAAGTGATCCATATCATCCGTACCGAGGACGAGCCCAGGCCGGTGCTCATGGCGCGTTTCGGGCTGACGGAAATCCAGGCCGATTATGTGCTGGATACCAAGTTGCGCCAGCTGGCCCGGCTGGAAGAAATGAAAATCCGCGCCGAGCAGGAAGAACTGGCGAAGGAACGGGACTGGCTGGAAAAGACCCTGGCCTCTAAGCAACGTCTGAAAACCCTGGTGCGCAAGGAATTGCAGGCGGATGCGGAACAATATGGTGATGCGCGTCGCTCGCCCCAGGTCGAGCGTGAGATGGCATCGGCCATGGACGAATCCGAGCTGACGCCCAGCGAGCCGGTTACCGTGGTGCTTTCCGAAAAAGGCTGGGTGCGTGCCGCCAAGGGGCATGAAATCGACCCTGCCGCTCTCAGTTTCAAGGCGGGTGATGGTTTTTGCCATGCGGTGCGCCTGCGCAGCAACCAGCCCGCCATTTTTCTCGATTCCACGGGACGCAGCTATTCCCTGATGGCGCATACACTTCCCTCCGCCCGGGGGCAGGGGGAGCCGCTCACCGGGCGTTTTTCAGCGCCGGACGGTTCCCTGTTCGTGGCTGCCCTCGGGGGAGATCCCGAGCAGCGCTGGCTGCTTGCCTCGGATGCTGGATACGGTTTCATCACCCAGGCGAAAAACCTGATTGCCAATACCAGAAAAGGCAAATCCGTGCTTACCCTGCCCAAGGGGGCGAAAGTGCTCAAGGCCCGTCCGGTAACCGATGTGCATACGGACCGGGTGGTGACAGTAACCAGTGAAGGGCGGATGCTGGTGATTCCCCTGAGCGATCTGCCTGAAATGAACCGGGGCAAGGGCAACAAGATCATCGGGATTCCGGGGAAACGCGTTGCCGAACGGGAAGAATATGTAGTGGACATGCTGGTAGTGCCTGAAGGTGGCAGGTTGCGGCTGATATCCGGCAAGCGTCATCTGAATCTGAAAGCGGCCGATCTCAATGCCTATGAAGGAGAAAGAGGGCGTCGTGGCAACAAACTGCCCCGGGGCTTCCAGAAAGTGGATGGACTGGAGCTTATGTAGGTCCCCGGAAGTGGATTTGTGGCATAATACTCCGTTTCATCATTCCTCAAAATTTCGGAAGCTGCCCCTGTGGTGGCATCCGTGGAGAAAAAACAATGAGCTTTTTCATCAACGATGCCCTTGCCGAGGCGGCTCCCGCGGCGATGGCCGGCCCCAATGGCCTCCTGGCCAATGTGATCTTTCCCATCGGTTTGATTCTCATCCTGTACTTTTTCATGATCCGGCCCCAGGTCAAACGCCAGAAGGCACATCGCGCTCTGGTGGAAAGCCTGAAAAAAGGTGACGAAGTACAGACCATGGGGGGGCTCATGGGCAAGATTACCGATGTGGGTGAAAACTTTGTGAAAGTGGAAGTTGCCGATGGCATGGTGGTTACCGTGCGCCGTTCTGCAGTTGAAGCTGTCATGCCCAAGGGCACCCTCAAGGAACTTTGAGCTTTTTTCCGCCACCAACCCATAACCATAAGTCCAAGACATGTTGAATCAATATCCTTTGTGGAAAAACCTGCTGGTTGTCTTCGTACTGGCCATCGGCCTCTTTTACGCGTTGCCGAATATCTTCAGCCAGGATCCCGCCATCGCGGTTTCCGGTGTGCGTGGCGCTGAAATAGAACAGTCCGTCAAAGACAAGGTCAAGGATGCCCTGGAAAAAAGTGGCATATCGGTCAAGGAACTGGAGGACAAGGGGAGCAGCATGCTCATTCACTTTTCTTCCACAACGGATCAGCAAAAAGCACAGCATGTGATTGCCGAAGTGCTGCCGGAAACGGTCTCATACGCGTTGACTACCGCAGCCAATGTGCCGGGTTGGCTTCTTGGCATGGGTGGCAAACCAATGAACCTGGGGCTGGATTTGCGCGGCGGCATTCATGTGCTTATCGATGTGGACATGGATGCCGCCATCAAGGACAAGGTGGAAGCCTATACCGGCGATGTGCGTTCCGCCCTGCGCAGCAACAAGATCCGCTATCTGACAGTAAAGGCGGATGCACTGGGCATCAATGTCAAGCTCAAGGATGCGGCAACCCGGGACAAGGCATATGATGTGCTGGGCAACGAGTTTCGCAATCTGGGCGTGGAAAGCGTGGATGAGGGTGGTAGCTATCTGGTGCGTCTGACCTTGCCGCCGGCGGAAATTCGCGCGATCAAGAAATTTGCCCTGCAACAGAACATCACCACCATCCGCAACCGGGTAAATGCCCTGGGTGTGGCCGAACCCCTGGTACAGCAACAGGGTGATCGCCGCATCGTGGTGGAACTGCCTGGTGTGCAGGATCCTACCCAGGTCAAGAACATTCTGGGCGCTACCGCCACACTGGAATACCGCCTGGTGGATACCGAACACGATGCCATGGATGCAAAGAATACCGGCAAGGTGCCGCCGGGGTCGCGTCTGTACAGTGTGCGAGAGGATGGACGCCCCATCCTGCTGAAGAAACGGGTCATTGTTACCGGCAACCAGATCACAGATGCCGCTTCCGGTTTCGATCAGCGATCCGGAAGCCCCATGGTTACCATCCAGCTGGACAGCAAGGGGGGAAGGCGCATGCGCAATGTCACCCTGGACAATGTGGGCAAGCCCATGGCGGTGGTGTTCAAGGAAAACCGCGTGGTGGGAAGGGATGCCGACGGCAAGCCAATCAAGCGTCTGGTGGAAGACGTCATCAGTGTGGCGAACATTCTCGAACCCTTTGGCGCGCGTTTCCAGACCACGGGTCTGGACAGTCCCCAGGAAGCGCATGAGCTGGCCCTGTTGCTGCGCGCTGGCGCCCTGGCGGCGCCCATCGATATCGTCGAGGAACGCACCATTGGTCCCAGTCTCGGACAGGAGAACATCAATCAGGGCCTGAATTCCGTGCTCATCGGTTTATTGGCGGTGATGATCTTCATGGTGGTCTACTACAAGGTCTTTGGCCTGTTCGCCAACGCTGCCTTGTTGGCCAACCTGGTACTCATCGTGGCCATCCTTTCCCTGCTGCAGGCGACACTGACCCTGCCGGGCATTGCTGGTATCGTGCTTACCGTGGGCATGGCCGTGGATGCCAACGTGCTCATCTATGAGCGCATCCGCGAGGAGCTGCGGGTGGGCAGCACGCCCCAGGCGGCTATCCATGCGGGCTATGAAAAAGCCTTCAGCACCATCATGGATGCCAACGTTACCACCCTGATAGCCGCCATAGTGCTGTTTTCCATCGGCAGTGGGCCGGTAAAGGGTTTTGCCGTGACCCTGGCGATTGGTATCGTCACCTCCATGTTCACCTCCATCGTGGGAACCCGTGCCCTGGCCAATCTGGTATACGGCGGCAAGCGCGTGAAGAAACTGGCCATCTGAATTCGGTAAGCATCTATGAGAACCCTGACATCCAATCTGCATTTCAATTTCATGGGCAAGCGCAAGCTGGCCATGGTTTTTTCCATCACTTTGGTGGTCCTGTCCCTGGCTTCCCTGCTCACAAGGGGGCTGCTGTTTGGCATTGATTTTACCGGTGGTACGCTTATCGAGGTGGGGTATTCCCAGGATGCCGATCTGGAAGCAGTGCGCAGCGCACTGGCGGCAAACGGCTTTGCCGAAGCCCAGGTTCAGCAGTTTGGCACGCCGCGTGACGTCCTTATTCGCCTGGCTCCCCGTGAAGGGATAAAGAGTTCCGAACTCAGTGACAAGGTATTTGGCATCCTGAGCAAACAGTCTCCCGGGAAAGTGAAACTGCGCCGGGTGGAATTCGTTGGTCCGCAGGTGGGGGACGAGCTTACCGAAGACGGCGCCCTGGCGGTTCTGGTTTCCCTGATTGCCATTCTCATGTACGTCGCAGTGCGTTTCGAATGGCGTTTTGCCGTGGGTTCGGTCATTGCCCTGGTGCATGACGTGACCATCACCCTTGGTTTCTTCTCCATTTTCCGGGTGGAGTTCGACCTTACGGTATTGGCGGCAGTGCTCGCTGTAATTGGCTATTCCCTGAACGATACCATCGTGGTGTTCGACCGGATTCGCGAAAACTTTCGCAAGATCCGCAAGGGCGATTCCGAGGATGTCATCAATACCTCTCTGAATCAGACCCTGTCACGTACCCTGGTTACTTCACTGACCACGCTTATCGTATTGGTGGCGTTGTTCGTCATTGGAGGCGAGATTATTCACAACTTCTCCCTGGCATTGATCCTGGGCGTGGTCGTGGGTACCTACTCCTCTATCTATGTGGCCAGTAGCGCCGCGCTCATGCTGGGCGTGAGCAAGGCAGATCTGATGCCGGTGCAGAAAGAAGGCGTTGTTGACGACATGCCCTGAGGAGCTTCTGTGGCATGACGGAAGGCGGAGCCGCTCCGCCTGTTACCATGGGCGGGGTTCCCGCAGGGGGACAGAGCGGGTGCTGATGGCGCGCTGTTCTTCCAGCAGGAACTGGTTGCGCAGCAGATAAGCGGGATTGCCTTCTGCCTGCTGCAGCCATTG
The DNA here is from genome assembly GCA_026985055.1 of Sedimenticola sp. Lineage (GTDB taxonomy): Bacteria > Pseudomonadota > Gammaproteobacteria > Chromatiales > Chromatiaceae > Thiolapillus. The sequence goes on from JALSQZ010000073.1 coordinate 25,677, forward strand.
TTCCATGAGCCCCATGGCGCCATTGCCCGCCTTGTCGGCCTCGGCGCCCTGCATTTCCTGTTCCTTATCATTGTTCCTGGTGGATTCTTCGTCTGGCTGATTGCCTTGCTGGTCGAATTTCTCCACCGCGCCTTGTTCCCTGCCCGCGTCTTGCGCATCGAAAGTTTCGCTTTCTTTTGCTGCGGGTCCAGGACGGTGTGAGGGCGGAGGCTGCTCACCGGGAGGCGGGGGAGCAGGGCGCTGATCGTTGTCTCCAGCAGGTTGACCGGCCTTTGATTCCTTTCCGGCTTTTTCCTCCTGGCCCTGATCCTGGTCGCCTGTTTGCTCCTTGTCTGCATCATTGCCGGCTGGTTCCGATTGGGCAGATTGTTCTTCAGATTGCTTTCCCTGATCGTTTTGGTCTCCCGCCTGCTGGTCTTTGCCGGTTTGTTGTTCTTCGCGTTTTTCTTCGAGGCCAGTCTGATCCTGCTGGTCGGATTCCTGCTTGCCGTTGTCATTCTGTCGTTGATCCTGCTTCTTCTCACCGGTGGACTGCTGATGGTTTTCCGTCGGTTCCTGGTCGCCATTCCCGGATTCTTTCTTTTGCTGTTCTCCAGAAGTGTTTTCCCGCTCGTTGGCGTCCTGTTCTCCGGAGTTCTGCTGATCTTGTGATGATTGTTGCGATTCTGATTCCTGGTTTCCGGAAGACTGTTGCTGCTCGGACTCCTGATCGCCGGAAGACTGTTGCTGCTCGGACTCCTGATTGCCGGAGGATTGTTGCTGTTCAGATTCCTGGTTTCCGGAAGACTGTTGCTGCTCGGACTCCTGATCGCCGGAGGATTGTTGCTGTTCGGATTCCTGGTTTCCGGAAGATTGTTGCTGCTCGGACTCCTGATCGCCGGAGGATTGTTGCTGTTCGGATTCCTGGTTTCCGGAAGACTGTTGCTGCTCGGACTCCTGATTGCCGGAGGATTGTTGCTGTTCGGATTCCTGGTTCCCGGAGGATTGCTGCTGCTCGGACTCCTGATCGCCGGAAGACTGTTGCTGTTCGGATTCCTTGTCCCCGGAAGACTGCTGCTCTTCTTTCTGCTGTTCGGATTGCTGCTGTTTGTTCTGTTGTTGCTTTTCCTTTTCTTTTTGCTGCTCTTTTTCAGCTTCCTTTTTCTTGCGTTGTTGCTCCGCCTCGGCAGCGAGGGCGGTGACCAGGGACAGGTTGTAGCGGGCGTCGGCATGTTCGGGCTGGTTTTTCAGAACCTGTCGGTAGGCGTCCGCGGCCTCCTGCAGACGGTTCAACTGAAACAGGCTGTTACCCAGGTTGTACAGGGCTTCGTCACGAAGCTCCCGGTTCTTTACCGATGTGAAACGTTGTGCTGCTTCTTCATACCGGCCGGCCCGGTACAGAGCCACGCCCTGGCGGAAGGCGTCGGAGTATTCCCGGGCAGCCTGCTCATAATTCCCTGCCTGGTAGTTTTCCACTGCATGCGAGTTACGGTTCTTGAACCAGTCGGCATGGGTCAGGGGCGATGTGCATAGCAGGGAAAGCAGGAATGCAGAGCGGGTTTTCATGACAGCCTCCGGGAAAAACGGTTGCTGCGTCCAAACAGGTACAGTACGAGGAAGATCACGGGAATCAAAAACAGATAGAAACGCTCATTCCATACACGAGTGGGCATTTCCCTGAGCTGTTGTTGCTCGGCATCCGCCAGAATCCTGTTCAGCAGTTTGCGGGTGTCGTTTTCCTGATAGCCGGCCAGCTGATACAAACCATCACCCCGGCTGGCCAGGGTCTTGAGTTGAGCTTCGTTCAGACGGGATATCGGGGTGCGCAGGCCCCGTGATACATAGCGTTCGGGTACCAGACCGCCGCCATCCGTGCCCAGTGCCAGGATGTGCAAGTGGATATTCTGTTCACGCAGCTGATCGACTTTTTGCGACAGACCGGGCTCGTCGAAATCACCATCCGTAATCAGCAGGATATGCCGGGCCAGGTTTTTGTTGTCTCCTTGCAGCAGCAGGACGGCCTTGTCCAGCGCATTGCCCAGGCGGCTGCCGGACAATTTCACCAGATCGGTAGACAGACTGGGCAAGGTGCGTTTCAGGGTTTGCATGTCCTCGGTGAGGGGAGAAACCACATGAGCCACGGTGGCAAACGCGACCAGGCCGATTCGCAGTCCCTGATTCAGGCGCAACAGATCCTGTATCTCCTGTTTGGCCCGCGCCAGACGGGAAGGGCGTACGTCCCTGATGTTCATGGATGCGGAAATGTCCAGCAATACCACCAGCTCGGCTGCGGGCCGAAAAGCGGAGATACGCTCATAGTCCCAGCGCGGGCCGGCCATGGCCAGCACCATGAGCATCCAGGTCAGACCCCAGATGGCCAGCACCGGGCTGCTGTTCGGCGATCTGCCGCGTACTTCGCCGGTAAGCCAGGGCAGCAGATGTTCGTCCGCATACAGGCTTTCCCGGCCCCGTTGCCTTGAAGTGCGGCTGTAGCGCAGCCAAAGCCATATCAGGGGAATGGCCAGCAGCGCCAGCAGCCACAGAGGTTGGGCGAAATGAAAGCCGCCGTCAGGCATGTCTGTCTCCGGCCAGGGTTCTCAGACGTGCTCCGGGGAACAGCCCCAGCAACAACAGCGCCAGCATGGCCAGTCCCAGGGGCCAGCGATACAGCGGGCGAGGCACATATACGGTGCGTGATTCGGCATGGGTCTTTTCCAGCTCGTTGATGCGTGCGGAAATCTTTTCCAGGGCATCTGCATCGTTGGCGCGGAAGTAGGCTCCTCCGGTTTCTTCAGCGATCTGGCGCATGAGGCTTTCATCGAAGCCCAGATCCGTGCGCGTTACCAGTCGGCCTTCCTCGACGATGGGTACTTCCTTGCGGTGGCTGCCCACGCCGATGGTGTAGATACGTATCCCTTCTGTTGCCGCGAGTCTGGCGGCGTCCAGGGGCGGAATGGTGCCGGCGGTATTTTCCCCATCGGCCACCAGTATGAGTACCCGGGATCCCGGTGGGCGTTCGCGCAGTTTCCGGATTCCCAGCCCAATGGCATCGCCCATGGCGGTGCCGTCACCGGCGATGCGCGGCACCAGATTGTCCAGCAGTTCCCTGACCGCCTGGCGGTCCAGTGTGAGAGGGGAGAGCACGAATGCCTGGTTGCCAAAGATGATCAATCCCACCCGGTCATTTTTGCGCTGCTCCAGGAAGCGGCCCATGACGCCTTTTACCACTTGAATTCGGCTTACCTGCTGTCCTTGCACGCTGAAATCCAGGGCTTCCATGGAGTGCGAGGCATCCACGGCCAACAGCAGATCATAGCCCTGGATGCGTTCCTGGGTGTATGGCTGTAGCCATTGGGGGCGCATGAGGGCGAGTGTCAGTCCCAGCCACAGAAGCAGGACAAGCAACCGGTGCAGCCGTGTGCCGGTGCTGCCTTGCGGGCGCGAGCCGTTAAAAGCCTGTTGCAAAAGATCCAGTTGCGGATGCAGCAGGGTGATATGGCGCTGACGCTGATCCTGATCGACTTCCGCCGTAGTGCGCCGCCACAACCATTGCGCTGCGGGGAGCAGCAACAGAAAGATCATCCAGGGCCAGTGAAACTGCATCATGATTTGAGCTGCCTGTCGTAGCGGGCCCAGCCCAGGGCGGCGTTGATGAGTTGGAGGACCTGGGCCTGCTCTACCGGAGTATGTCCGGGCGGCGCATAGGGAATCCGGGTCAGGACGCGTCCCTTTTCTTTCCAGGGAAAGCCTTCGGGATCCTGATCCTGCAACCATTGCAGCCATTTCTCATCGACCAGTCCTGCTGCCTGCTCACGCCCGAGGCGGGTGATGGCGATCCGCCGCAACAGCTCGGAGAGTTCTCTGAGACTTTGTTCCGGTGTGAGCTGACGGGACAGCTTGCGCAGCGCGACCAGTTGGTTGCGTGCGTCCCGGTGCCAGGTGCCGGGAGGATAGGCAATCAGGTTGCGCAGTCCCCACCATGCCAGGAACAGCATCAGAATCACTAGCAGCGCCAGCAGCCACCAGCCGGCCGCAGGGGGCCACCAGGAGGCCTGATCCATGTTCAGTTCGTGAATATCACGCATACGCGCCAGCAGATCCGGATTCACAGCCAGGCCCTCATGCGCATACGCCGTTCCAGGCCCTGCATCAGTGCCTTGTGTACGTCTTGATTGGTAGCCACGGGAATAACCGCGATACCCAGACCGGCGGCCATCTGCAACAGTGCCTGACGGCGTATCTCCCATGCCTGGGTATAGGCCTCACGTCCCTGACTGCTGGAAGTGTAGATGCGCAACAGTTCGCCACGGGAATCGCGGAACAGGATTGATCCCATGTCCGGCAGTTCACGATCCGCAGGGTCATCGACGGGCACCAGAACCACGGAATGATGCTGGCAAAGCTGGGACAGGGATTTTTTCAGATCCGGCCAGCTACGGTTGAAATCGGCGATGACAAACACCAGTCCGCCGGTCCCTATGCCGCGGCTGGCCTTGCGCAGGATGTCCGGAAGTTGTTCTTCCGCGGGGGCGCTGGCGTCCTGTGGATCCATGGTCAGTGCTCGCAGCAAGCGCCACAGGGCGCGTCTGTCCTTGGTGGCGCGGAACCACTGGTTTTCCTGATGGGCATCGGCGAACAGCAGTCCGCCAACCCGGTCGTGCTGATGGTTGGCCGCCCAGCCGAGCAGGGCGGCGGCACGCGCCGCCTGAATGGACTTGAATGTGCCCCGGGTGCCAAAATTCATGTGTGATCCCTTGTCCACGCAGAGCATTACACTGCGTTCCCGCTCTTCACGGAACACCTTGAGGTGCGGATCACCGGTGCGCGCCGTGACTTTCCAGTCCATGTTGCGGATGTCATCCCCTTCCTGGTATTCGCGTACTTCCTCGAAATTCAGCCCCTGACCACGAAATACCGAGGCATACAGGCCGGCAAAGGAAGAGTTGACCAGATGATGGGAAGCCATGCCCAGGGCATGCGCCTGGTGGCGCAATTCCAGCAGGTCGTCCAGAACAGGCTTGAGGCTCATGAGTCTCTCAGGGAATGGCGACCAGGGAAAGCAGACGCTGGATCAGATCATCCGCGGTGATCCCCTCGGCTTCAGCCTCGAAGCTGAGAAGCACCCGGTGACGCAGTATGTCCGGGGCGATTTTCTGGATATGGCCGGGCGCCACGAATTCTTCTCCATCCATCCATGCACGCACCCGGGCGCAGCGAGCCAGCGCCAGACTGGCCCGGGGCGAGGCGCCAAAACGGCACCAGCGCGCCAGTTCCTGGTCATAGGCTGCCGGGTTGCGCGTGGCCTGCACCAGATCCACGATGTACTGGTTGAGTTTGGGGTCCATGAACACCTTGGCGGCAGCGCGGCGCATGGCAAACAGGGTTTTCTGGGGCAGGGGTGTGGGCGCGGTACTTTCCTTGTCTTGCTGACGGTTGTGATCCAGTTCCAGAATCTCCAGTTCCTCCGCATGGGATGGATAATCCACCACGACCTGCATGAGGAAGCGGTCCAGCTGGGCTTCCGGCAGCTGATATGTGCCCTCCTGTTCCACGGGGTTCTGGGTGGCCAGCACCATGAACAGTTCGGGCAGGGGATAAGTCTTCTGACCGACGGTGATTTGACGTTCGCCCATGGCTTCGAGCAGAGCGGCCTGCACCTTGGCCGGAGCCCGGTTTACTTCGTCTGCGAGCAGGATGTTGTGGAACAGGGGGCCGGGGCGAAACTCGAATTCCGCTTTTTCGTGACGGTAGATGTCAGTGCCAACAAGATCCGAGGGTAACAGATCCGGGGTGAACTGAATCCGGTGAAAATCGCCTTCCAGCGCTTCGGAAAGCGCATTGACAGCGGTGGTCTTGGCCAGCCCGGGCATCCCTTCCACCAGCAGATGTCCGTCTGCCAGAAGACAGGTGAGCATGCCATCGATGAGGTTGTGCTGGCCGATTACTTTTGAACTTACATGATTGCGAACGGAGTCGAGTTCCTTGGGAGTCATACTGCCTTGCTGCTTTGAGATGGTTGTAATAGTTTGATGTATTCCTTCATCCTGCGCTTTTTTGGACATTCGTGCAACCGCTTCTTTGGATTACTGCTTCCTTGAATTACGAGTGGGAGAGCGGATTAAAAGATTGAAAAATTCCCTTTACTTGGTAAACTACGCGGCTTGATTTTTCCGGAACCCCGCGAGGTCGGGTCATTCCACTTCAGGAGTTTATAAGCATGCGTCAACCATTGGTGGCTGGAAACTGGAAGATGAACGGTTCGCTGGCAAGCGTAAAGGAGCTGTTGGCGGGTCTGAAAGCTGGTATTGATGGTGTCCGGAAAGCTGAAGTCGCGGTTTGTCCGCCTGCTGTTTTCATTCCTGAAGTCCAGGCTCAGCTCAATGGTACGCCCATTGCCTGGGGCGGCCAGGATCTTTCCGTACACGAATCCGGCGCATATACTGGTGAGATTGCCGGCCCCATGCTTGCCGACTTTGGCTGCAAGTATGTAATCATTGGCCACTCCGAGCGCCGCACTTATCATGGAGAGAGCGATGAGCTGGTGGCGCAGAAGTTTACCGCGGCGCGCAAGGCTGGTCTGGTGCCCCTGTTCTGTATCGGCGAGACCCAGGAGGAACGCGAGTCTGGTGTTACCGAAGAAGTAGTGGCGCGCCAGATCGACGCGGTGATCGATCATTGTGGCGTGGATATGCTGGGTGAAGGAGTAATCGCGTATGAACCTGTCTGGGCTATCGGTACCGGTCTCACTGCCAGTCCGGAGCAGGCGCAGGAGGTGCATGCCTTTATCCGCCAGCGTGTGGCCAACAGCAGTGCCGGTGTGGCTGACAAGCTGCGTATTCTCTATGGTGGCAGCATGAAGCCGGACAATGCCGCGGAACTGCTGGCCAAGCCGGATATCGACGGAGGGCTGATTGGCGGCGCCTCACTGAAAGCCGAAGATTTTCTCGGCATCTGTACTGCAGCCAACGACTGACGTTAAGTAAGAGAGAAAAAAAGCAAATGCATACGATTCTGGTAATGGTTCATCTGTTTCTGTCCATCGGGCTCATTGGCCTGATACTGATTCAGCATGGCAAGGGCGCGGATGCCGGCGCCGCTTTCGGCAGCGGAGCTTCCGCCACGGTGTTTGGCGCGCGCGGGTCGGCCAATTTTCTCAGCCGCACCACGGGCATTCTGGCCCTGCTGTTCTTCATTACCAGCCTGGCGTTGGCCTGGATGGCGTTGAACACCGCGCGGGATTCCGGTCTCATGGTGGACGTGCCCGCGGAACAGGCGGCCGAGATTCCTCCGGCCCGAACGGATCTTCCGGTGGCTCCGGCCACTGGTGGTGAGGTGCCCGTCGTGCCCGAGGATAATGTCCAGGCCGACGCGGTTCCCGCCGTGGAAACGCCGACGCCCGCCGCAAGCCAGGAAGGGGCGGCGGAACCCGCGAAGCCTGCTGAGTAACACTGGCGACAACAACTTTATGCCGAAGTGGTGGAATTGGTAGACACGCTATCTTGAGGGGGTAGTGGCGCAAGCCGTGCCGGTTCAAGTCCGGCCTTCGGCACCATCTTTGAACAGTATCCGGGAAACTGGATACTGTTTTTTTATGCCTGCAATAAGGTGATTATTTCTCCTGTAAAAACAGTTGTTTATGAAAATTCATAAATTTGACCTCAAGTGCGTGCTGAAATAAACTAGCGGTTGATGTGTGACAAGTAGAATAACACCAGGGGGCTGCTTCCAAGTGCTGGAAAACTATTTGCCAATTCTGATATTCATCGTCATCGGCCTGTTTGTCGGCATCGCCGCCATGGGTGCTGGTTTCATTCTTTCTCCCCGCAATCCTGACGAAGAAAAAGGCTCCCGCTATGAATGCGGTTTTGAAGCCTTCGAGGATGCGCGCATGAAATTCGATGTGCGCTTTTATCTGGTGGCCATTCTCTTCATTCTTTTCGATCTGGAGATTGCCTTCTTCTTCCCCTGGGCCGTGGTGCTGGATCAGATCGGGCCCACAGGGTTCTGGGCGATGATGATTTTTCTCGGCATCCTGGTGATCGGCTTCATCTATGAGTGGAAGAAAGGAGCGCTGGAATGGGAATAGAAGGCGTATTCGAGGAAGGTTTTGTTACCACCTCCCTGGACACGGTAATCAACTGGGCGCGTACCGGCTCCATGTGGCCCATGACCTTCGGTCTGGCCTGCTGCGCGGTGGAAATGATGCAGGCAGGCGCGTCGCGTTATGATCTGGATCGTTTCGGCATCATCTTTCGTCCCAGCCCCCGCCAATCCGATGTGATGATCGTTGCCGGCACCCTGGTGAACAAGATGGCGCCGGCTCTGCGCAAGGTCTATGACCAGATGCCTGATCCCAAATGGGTCATTTCCATGGGTTCCTGCGCCAATGGCGGAGGTTATTACCACTATTCCTATTCCGTGGTGCGTGGCTGTGACCGGGTCGTGCCCGTGGATGTCTATGTGCCTGGCTGTCCGCCCACGGCGGAAGCACTGTTGTACGGCATCGTACAGTTGCAGAACAAGATCAAGCGCACCAATACCATTGCGCGCACCGAGCCGGTTGAGGAAAACGCATGAGCCTGGAAGAGCGCCTGGATGATCTGGAAGAAGCGTTCGAGGATTACCTGGAAGAAGATTTTCCGGATTGCAAATGGAGTCGCGCACTCAACGAGATGACCCTTGTGGTGCCTCGGGGTCAGCTGCTTCCCGTGATGCAGCTTTTGCGCAGCAACAGCAATTTTGGTTTCGAACAATGCATCGATGTCTGTGGCGTGGACTATGCGGCCTATGGGCATTCGGAATGGAACGCAGAAGATGCGCCCAATACCGGTTTCAGCCGCGGAGCCGAACGTGAGCTGGTCACGGAGTTCGAGGCCGAAAGCCGTTTTGCCGTGGTCTATCATCTGTTGTCTCTGGCGCACAATGTCCGCCTGCGGGTCAAGGTGTTTCTGGACGCGGACTATCCCATGGTGGATTCGGTTACGGGTATCTGGAACAGCGCCAACTGGTTCGAGCGCGAGGCCTTCGATCTGTTCGGTATCCTGTTCAACGGGCATCCGGATCTGCGCCGCATACTTACGGATTACGGCTTCATCGGTCATCCGTTCCGCAAGGACTTTCCTCTTGTCGGACAGGTAGAGATGCGCTATGACGAAGACAAGGGCCGGGTGGTATATGAGCCGGTGAGTATCGAACAACGTACCCTGGTGCCCAGGGTGGTGCGCAACGACTATCGATATGAGGAAGGCTGCGATCCGGTGAAAGAGGAAGAGCAGGAGCAGGCCGATGGCTGAGATTCGTAACTACACTCTGAACTTCGGTCCCCAGCATCCCGCGGCCCATGGCGTACTGCGTCTGGTGCTGGAAATGGATGGCGAAGTGATAGAGCGTGCAGATCCTCATGTGGGCCTGTTGCACCGGGGCACCGAGAAGCTGGCTGAGCACAAGCCCTTCAATCACTCCATTCCCTACATGGATCGTCTTGATTACGTATCCATGATGTGCAATGAGCACGGTTATGTGGGTACCATCGAAAAGCTGCTGGGCATCGAAGTTCCCGAGCGCGCCCAGTATATCCGTGTGCTGTTCGACGAGATTACCCGAATCCTCAATCATCTCATGTGGCTGGGAGCTCATGCCCTGGACGTGGGCGCCATGACTGTGTTCCTGTACGCTTTTCGTGAACGGGAAGACCTCATGGACTGCTATGAGGCGGTTTCCGGCGCACGCATGCATGCGGCCTATTACCGCGTCGGCGGCGTATACCGGGATCTGCCGGACCAGATGCCGCGTTATACCAAGGAACATCTGCGCAGCGAAAAGGATATCAAGTACCGCAACCAGGCGCGGGAAGGCTCTTTGCTGGATTTCATCGAGGATTTCACCGAGCGTTTCCCCGGTTATATCGACGAATATGAAACCCTGCTCACGGACAACCGCATCTGGAAACAGCGCCTGGTGGGAATTGGCGTGGTCACGCCCGAGCGGGCCCGGCAGCTGGGTTTCACCGGGCCGATGATTCGTGGTTCCGGTATTGCCTGGGATCTGCGCAAGAAGCAGCCCTATGCCGCCTATGACAAGGTGGATTTCGACATTCCCGTGGGCAGTAACGGTGATTCCTATGACCGCTATCTGGTTCGGGTGGAAGAAATGCGCCAGTCAAACCGCATCATGAAGCAGTGTGTCGAATGGCTGAAGAACAATCCTGGCCCGGTGATGGTGGGCGATCCCAAGGTGGCGCCGCCACCCAGGGAGAAAATGAAAGACGACATGGAAGCCCTGATTCATCATTTCAAACTGTTCACCGAAGGTTACAACGTGCCCGAGGGCGAAGCCTATTTTGCGGTGGAAGCGCCCAAGGGTGAGTTTGGCTGTTACATCATTTCCGATGGGGCGAACAAGCCTTATCGACTGAAAATTCGCGCCCCCGGCTTTGCTCACATGGCGGCCATGGACGAGATGACCAGGGGACACATGCTGGCAGACGTGGTGGCCGTGATCGGCACCATGGACGTTGTTTTTGGGGAGATCGACCGCTGATGAGTCTTCGTTGTGAGCCCTGGGCCCGTACCGACAAGCGGGAAGACAAGGAAAACCTGTTTTCTCCGGAAATCCGCGCTGAAATCGATCAGTGGGTGGCCAAGTATCCTGACGAGTGGAAGCAGTCCGCGGTTATGGCGGCGCTGCGTATTGTGCAGGATGACAATGGCGGTTACCTGACGCAGGAACTCATGGACAAGGTGGCCGACTACCTGGACATGCCTCCGATAGCTGTCTATGAAGTGGCTACCTTCTACTCCATGTTCGAACTCAGTGAAGTGGGGCGGCACAAGATCTGTGTGTGCACCAATGTATCCTGCATGATCTGCGGTTCGGAGAATATTGTTGAACATCTGGAAAAACGCCTTGGAATCAAGATGGGACAGACCACCGAAGACGGCAGGTTCACTCTCAAGGAAGTGGAATGCCTCGGCGCCTGCGGAGGCGCACCCATGTTCCAGATCGGCAAGCAGTATTACGAGAACCTGACGCCGGAACTGGTGGATTCCATTCTCGACAGCCTGGAGCAAGACAATGGCGAATGAAGTCTGCCTGCGCACCCTGCACCTGGATCGCCCCTGGCTGTTGTCCAGCTATGAATCCGAAGGCGGTTACGAGGCGTTGCGCAAGATCCTGAAGGAGAAGATCTCCCAGGAAGAGATCATTGAAACGGTCAAGACTTCCGGGCTGCGCGGCCGGGGCGGGGCTGGCTTTCCCACCGGGCTGAAATGGAGTTTCATCAACCGCAGCGCACCGGGCGAGAAATACATCGTCTGCAATTCGGACGAGGGCGAACCGGGCACTTTCAAGGATCGCGACATTCTGCGTTACAACCCACATGCACTGATCGAAGGCATGATTATCGCCGGTTACGCCATTGGCGGCACGGCCGGTTACAACTATATCCGCGGCGAATTCTGGGAGCCCTACGAACGTTTTGAAGCGGCTCTGGAGGAGGCAAGGGAAGCCGGTCTGCTGGGTGAGAATATTCTCGGCTCCGGCTTCAGCTTCGACATCCACACTCATCTGGGTGGCGGCGCCTATGTCTGTGGCGAGGAAACCGCCTTGCTCGAATCCATCGAGGGCAAGAAGGGACAGCCGCGTTTCAAGCCGCCTTTCCCGGCCATGTTCGGCCTCTACGGGCGGCCCACCATTATCAACAATACAGAATCCCTGGCTTCCATTCCCGACATCATCCGTCAGGGCGGCGAATGGTTCCGGGATCTGGGCGTGGAGAACTCCGGCGGCTCCAAGCTGTTCTCCATCTCCGGCAATATCAACAATCCCGGGGTGTTCGAAATTCCCATGGGTACGCCTTTTTCCGAGTTGCTGGGAATGGCTGGCGGCATGAAGGACGGTTACAAGCTCAAGGCGGTGATCCCCGGCGGTTCCTCCGCGCCGGTATTGCCGGCGGAAGTGATGATGGATCTGAACATGGATTATGACAGCATCGCCAAGGCCGGCTCCATGCTTGGCTCCGGGGCGGTGATCGTCATCGATGACCGGCAATGCATGGTCAAACTGCTGGATCGCATTTCCTATTTTTACTATGAGGAATCCTGTGGCCAGTGCACTCCCTGCCGGGAAGGCACCGGCTGGATGCACCGGGTCGTACACCGCATTGAAAATGGTGAGGGGCGTCCTGAAGACATGGATCTCCTGGATGATGTCACCCAGCGCATCATGGGACGCACCATCTGTGCCCTGGGTGATGCCGCAGCCATGCCCGTGGCCGCCTTCATCCAGCATTTCCGCGAAGAGTTCCAGTATCACATCGATCACAAGAAATGCATGGTAGGGGGGCGCTAGCAGCATGGCCGATCAGCAGACCATTACCATCGAAGTCGATGGCAGGAAACTGGAAGCGACGCCGGGGCAGATGCTCATCGAGGTGACGGACGCAGCGGGTATCACCGTGCCGCGCTTCTGCTACCACAAGAAGCTGTCCGTGGCGGCCAATTGCCGCATGTGCCTGGTGGAAGTGGAAAATGCGCCCAAGCCGCTGCCGGCCTGCGCCACGCCGGTGGCCGATGGCATGAAGGCCTGGACCTGTTCGCCTTTGGCGCGTCAGGCGCAAAAAGGCACCATGGAATTCCTGCTCATCAATCATCCCCTGGATTGTCCCATCTGCGATCAGGGCGGGGAGTGTGAGCTTCAGGATGTGGCCATGGGTTTTGGCAGCGGCCTGTCCCGCTTTGTCGAAGGCAAGCGGGTGGTAAGGAATGAAGACATTGGCCCTCTGATTGCCACGGAGATGACCCGCTGTATTCATTGCACCCGCTGTGTACGCTTTGGCGACGAGATTGCCGGAGTTCGTGAGATGGGGGCGACCGGTCGCGGCGAGCACATGAAGATCGGGGTTTATGTGGAACATGCGGTGAGTTCCGAGCTGTCTGGCAACATTATCGATCTTTGTCCCGTGGGCGCTCTCACATCCAGGCCATTTCAATACCGCGCCCGGGCCTGGGAGCTGACCACCCATGACAGTATCGCCGGTCATGACGGAGTGGGTTCCAACATTCATGTGCATGTGCGCAATCATCAGGTGATGCGCGTGGTGCCGAAAGACAACGAGGCGATCAACGAAACCTGGCTGTCCGATCGCGACCGGTTCAGTTATCAGGCCTTGTACAGCAGTGATCGTCTGGAAAAGCCACTGTTGCGCAAGGACGGCAAGCTGGTCGAAGTGGAATGGCAGGAAGCCCTGCTGGATGCAGCCAATCTCCTCAAGAACGCAGACAAGAATCGACTCGGGGCGCTGGCCTCACCCGGATCCACCATGGAAGAGCTGTATTTGCTGCGCGGGCTGCTGAACGGCCTGGGTTCGAAGCATATCGATCATCGTCTGGGACAGGGCGATTTTCGCGCTGCCGATCCTGTACTTCCCTGGCTGGGACAGAAGTTTGCCGAAGTGGAAAACAATCAGGCAGTACTGCTGATCGGTTCCTGGTTGCGCAAGGATCAGCCGCTGCTCAATCATCGGGTGCGCAAGGCAGCCCTGGCGGGCGCGCAGGTCATGGCCGTCAATCCCGTGGACTATGATTTCAATTTCAGCCTTGGCAGCCAGGTCGTCTGTACGCCGGCGGCCATGGCCGGCCAGCTCGCCGGTATCGCCAAAGCACTGGGCGCGGATACTGCCGGGGTGCGGGCTGTGGACAACGCTGTTCATGAACAGATAGCCGACACCCTGAAAAAGGCGGATCAGGGACTGGTGCTGCTGGGCAGTGTCGCCCAGGCTCATCCGGACTTTTCTGTTCTGCGTCGCCTGGCGGCGAATATTGCCGAAGTTGCCGGGGTGACCCTGGGCTTCGTCGGCGAGGGCGCCAACAGTACCGGTGCCGCCATGCTTCGCGCCGCTTCTGACGATGGCCTTTCCCTGGGCGACATGCTGCATCAGGGGCTGGATGCCTGCGTGTTGCTGAATGTCGAACCGGAATTTGACAGCAGCAATCCCCAGGCCATGAAAGCCATGCTTGGCAAGGCCAGGGTGGTAGCCCTGAGCAGCCATGTCAGTCCCTGGTTGCGGGAACATGCGGATATGGTATTGCCCATTGCAACTTTCCTCGAAACGGCTGGCAGTTTCGTCAATCTTCAGGGGGATCTGCAGTCCTTCAATGGCTGCGCCCGTCCTGCAGGTGAATCCCGGCCTGCCTGGAAAGTATTGCGGGTGTTGGCTAATCTGGCGGATCTGGACGGCTTCGATTATGAGAGCGTCGCAGATGTGCGCGAGGAGATGCTGAAAAGTATCAGCGGCGTGAAGCCCGACAACCGCCTGCCTGAGGGGGACACGCCTGGCCTGCGGCTGGAGGAAAGCGATTTGCAACGCATAGGCGGTACGCCTTTGTATCATACGGACATGCTGGTGCGCAGGGCCCAGGCCTTGCAGCATACGCCGGATGCCTGGAAAGCCAGTTTGCGGGTGAATCCGGCGCTGGCCCAGGCCTTGGGACTGGAAGATGGCGATTCGGTGATGCTCAGGCAGAACGAAGGTGAACTGACCTTGCCACTGGCCGTGGATGAGCGGGTACCTGGCAATTGCGTATGGATGCCCACCGGGGTACCTGGCAGTGAATTGCTGGGGGCAGGTTTCGGCGCGGTTTCACTGGAGAAGGCGTGATGGATTTTCTCATCGGAATCTATGAATGGCTGCCGGTCTGGATTCAGATCATCCTGAAAATTGTGGTGATCATGGCTCCCCTGATGGTGCTGGTGGCCTACTACACCTATGCCGAGCGCAAGATCATCGGCTACATGCAGATTCGTCTCGGCCCCAACCGGGTCGGGCCGAAAGGTTGGCTGCAGCCGATTGCCGATGCCTTCAAGCTCATGTTCAAGGAAATTGTTCTGCCCACTCATGCGGACAAAACCCTGTTCCTCATCGCGCCCCTGCTGAGTATCGGCCCGGCGCTGGCGGCCTGGGCGGTATTTCCTTTCGATACCGGACTGGTACTGTCCGATATCAATGCCGGTCTGTTGTATCTGCTGGCCATGACTTCCATCGGCGTGTATGGCGTGATCATCGCTGGTTGGGCTTCCAATTCGAAATATGCTTTCCTTGGCGCCATTCGTTCCGCGGCCCAGATCGTGTCTTATGAAATCGCCATGGGCTTTGCCCTGGTGGGTGTGCTGGTGGCTGCCGGGAGCCTGAATCTGGGGCAGATCGTGGAAGGTCAGTCCGGGGGAATCTGGCACTGGTACTGGTTGCCTTTGTTGCCCTTGTTCGTCATCTACTTCATTTCCGGGGTGGCGGAAACCAATCGCGCGCCTTTCGATGTTGCCGAAGGTGAATCGGAGATCGTAGCCGGCTTTCATGTGGATTATTCCGGCATGGCCTTTGCCGTGTTTTTTCTCGCGGAATATGCCAACATGATTCTGATTTCCGCGCTCACGGCGCTGATGTTCCTGGGTGGCTGGTTGTCTCCCTTCCAGGGAACTTTCATGGAATCCTGGTTTGCCTGGGTGCCTGGCATCGTCTGGCTGGTGGCCAAGACCTTCGTCTTCATGTTCCTGTTCCTGTGGTTCCGCGCCACCTTCCCGCGCTATCGCTACGATCAGATCATGCGTCTGGGGTGGAAGATTTTCATTCCAATCACCATCGTCTGGATCATCGTGGCTGGCGCCATGCAGGTCTATGACATTGGCCCCTGGTACCAGTGAGGAGGAGCTGAAACATGAAAACCGTGATTCAATACATCCGCTCCCTGTTCCTCCTGGAACTGTTCAAGGGCATGAGCGTGACCGGGCGTTACCTGTTCCGCAAGAAGTTCACCCTGAACTATCCCGAGGAAAAAGCGCCCGTATCGCCACGTTTCCGTGGTCTGCATGCCCAACGGCGTTATCCCAACGGGGAAGAGCGGTGCATTGCCTGCAAACTGTGCGAGGCGGTTTGTCCGGCGAATGCCATTACCATCGAGGCGGCGCCCAGGGAAGACGGTTCACGGCGCACCACCCGTTACGATATCGACCTGTTCAAGTGCATCTTCTGCGGGTTCTGTGAGGAGTCCTGTCCCGTGGACGCCATCGTGGAGACGCGATTGTACGAGTATCACTTCGAAGACACGGACAAGGCGGCAGGCAATTACATCATGACCAAGGAAAAGCTCCTGGCCATGGGCGACAAGTATGAGGCGCAACTGGCCGACGATCGCGCCGCGCAGGCCAAATACCGGTGATAGAGACATGAGCTTCGAGAAATTTCTGTTCTACATGTTTGCCGTGATTCTGCTGGGAGCTGCGGTAATGGTGGTGACCCGGCGCAATCCCGTGCACTCGGCCCTGTTTCTGGTGCTGGTGTTCTTCAACATGGCGGGCATCTGGCTTCTGGCGGAGGCGGAGTTTCTGGCCATCGCGCTGGTGCTGGTCTATGTGGGAGCGGTGATGGTGCTGTTCCTGTTCGTGATCATGATGCTGGATATCGATCTGGCTACGGTGCGCGCCGGTTTCGTCCGGCATTTGCCCCTGGGCATGCTGGTGGGTGCATTGATGTTCATGGAAATGGCTCTGGTGCTGGGGCCCAGGCATTTTGGTCTGGCAAAATATACTGCTCCGGAACCTGCTCCCGCAGACTACAACAACACGGCGGAGCTGGGGCTGTCCCTGTTCAGCCAACATCTGTATGCGCTCGAGGTCGCGGCGGTGATTCTGCTGGTGGCCATGATTGCCGCCATCAGCCTGACCCTGCGTAAACGGCCCCAGACCAAGCGCCAGAATGTCACCGAGCAGCATGCAGTGAAAAAGAAGGATCGTCTGAAGATCGTCACAATGGCGGCGGAGGAGAAGGGCTGATGATATCCCTGTCTGAATACCTGATTCTTGGCGCCCTGTTGTTTGTCATCAGCGTCGCGGGCATCTTCATCAATCGCAAGAACCTGATCGTGCTGCTCATGTGCATCGAACTGATGCTGCTGGCGGTGAACATCAACTTCGTGGCCTTTTCCCATTTCCTGGGAGATGTGACAGGGCAGGTGTTCGTGTTCTTTATTCTCACGGTAGCAGCAGCGGAGGCGGCCATAGGGCTGGCCATACTCATCGTGCTGTTCCGTAACCGCAGAACCATCGATGTCGATGACCTCGACAGCATGAGGGGATAGCGTCATGCCTGATATCGACATGAAAACCCTGTATCTTGCGCTGGTGCTGGCGCCTCTTGCCGGTTCCATCATTGCCGGCCTGTTTCGCAATCAGATTGGCAAGGCGGGAGCGCACTGGGCCACCATATTGGGTGTGGGCCTTTCCTTTGTCTTGTCGGCCTATGTGTTTTATCTGCATGTTTTTCAGGCGGCTCCCGTGTTCAACGAGAACATCTATACCTGGATGGTAGTGGATGGTCTGGAGATGCATGTCGGCTTTCTGGTGGACAATCTCACCGCGATGATGATTACCGTGGTGACCTTTGTTTCCCTCATGGTGCATATCTATACCATCGGTTACATGGCCCATGAGGAAGGCTATCAACGTTTCTTCAGCTATATCGCCCTGTTTACCTTTTCCATGCTGATGCTGGTCATGTCCAACAACTTCCTGCAGTTGTTCTTTGGCTGGGAAGCCGTGGGGCTGGTGTCCTACCTGCTGATCGGCTTCTATTTCAAGCGGGAGTCGGCGATCTTTGCCAACATGAAGGCCTTTCTCGTGAATCGGGTAGGGGACTTTGGCTTCATTCTCGGCATTGCCGCTGTCGCCATGTATTTCGGCAGTCTGGATTACGCTCAGGTATTCGATGCGGCGCCTGGCAAGGCCGGGGAGACCATTGGCATCTGGAGTGGCAGCCAGTGGTCGCTGATGACCGTGATCTGCATTCTTTTGTTCATAGGCGCGATGGGAAAATCGGCTCAGGTACCCTTGCATGTGTGGCTGCCGGACTCCATGGAAGGCCCCACGCCAATTTCCGCGCTGATCCATGCCGCTACCATGGTTACCGCCGGTATTTTCATGGTGGCGCGCATGTCGCCGCTGTATGAACTGTCGGAGACGGCTCTGAGTTTTGTATTGGTCATTGGCGCCACCACGGCTTTCTTCATGGGGCTGATCGGTATCGTGCAGAATGACATCAAACGGGTTATTGCCTATTCCACCCTGTCCCAGCTCGGTTACATGGTTGCCGCTCTGGGAGCGTCTGCCTACGCGGCGGGGCTTTTCCACCTCATGACCCATGCCTTCTTCAAGGCGCTGTTGTTCCTCGCGGCCGGTTCCGTAATCATTGGCATGCATCATGACCAGGACATTCGCAACATGGGCGGGGTGCGCAAATACATGAAAATCACATGGTTCACCTTCCTTTTGGGCACCCTGGCGCTGATCGGTTTTCCCGGTTTCTCCGGCTTTTTCTCCAAGGATGCGATCATCGAGGCGGTGGGGCACTCCCAGATCGCCGGTTCCGGCTATGCGCACTGGCTGCTGGTGGCGGGTGTCTTCGTAACCGCGCTGTATTCCTTCCGTCTGTATTTCATCGTATTCCATGGTGAGGGGCCGCGGGACGAGCATGCCCGGGAACACATCAAGGAATCTCCCGCAGTGGTCACGGTGCCCCTGTTGCTGCTGGCCGTGCCTTCCGTGATGATCGGCTGGATGACCATCGAACCCATGCTGTTCGGCGATTATTTCAAGGGCGTGCTGCATGTGGCTTCCGCCCATGACACCCTGGGAGAGATCGGCGAGCATTATCACAACCAGATCGGCTTCGTCAGTCATGGGGTCATGGCGCTGCCATTCTGGCTGGCCATGGGTGGTCTGGCGGTGGCTTTCTATGTGTACATGCTCAAGCCGGATATCGCGCGCAATCTGGCCATTCGCTTCGACTGGCTGTACGGCCTGCTCAATCGCAAGTATGGTTTCGACGATTTCAACCAGGCGGTGTTTGCCAAGGGCAGCCTGCTGCTGGGCAAGGGCTTGTGGATCGTGGGTGATCGTACCCTCATCGACGGCATTGCGGTAAACGGTTCGGCGCGCAGTGTGGGCGTGCTGGCCCAGACGCTGCGCTGGTTGCAGAGCGGCTATTTGTATCACTACGCCATTGCCATGATTCTGGGTCTGCTGGGTCTGGTGTACTGGTTCGTGATTCGCTGATAAGGATTGGATAGAAGATAATGAGTGCAGATTGGCCAATTTTGAGTGCGATTATCTGGTTGCCCGTCCTGGGTGGCCTGCTGGTCCTGTTCAGTGGCGACAAGGCGCCCAATGTGAGCCGTTGGCTGGCATTGGCGGTCGCCGTGCTGACCTTCCTGCTCAGCATTCCCTTGTGGACGGGTTTCGATGCCTCCACGGCCGCCATGCAATTTGAGGAGAATCTCCCCTGGATCGAGAGTTTTCGCGTGAACTATCATCTCGGTGTGGACGGCATATCCATGCCCCTGATTCTGCTCACCACCTTCATAACCATTCTGGTGATCATTGCCGGCTGGCAGGTAATTCAGTACAAGCCTTCCCAGTACATGGCGGCTTTTCTCATCATGGAAGGGGTCATGGTCGGCGTATTCTCCGCTCTGGATGCCATGCTGTTCTATGTGTTCTGGGAAGCCATGTTGATCCCCATGTTCCTCATCATTGGTATCTGGGGCGGGCCTAACCGGGTATATGCCACCATCAAGTTCTTCCTCTATACCTTCCTCGGTTCCGTATTCATGCTGGTAGCACTGGTGTACATGTACTTCCAGTCCGGCAGCATGGAAATTCTCGGCTTCCATGCCCTGAAGCTGGGACTGACGGAACAGATCCTGATTTTTCTGGCCTTTCTTGCCGCCTTTGCGGTGAAGGTACCCATGTGGCCGGTGCATACCTGGCTGCCGGATGCTCATGTGGAAGCACCTACCGGCGGTTCGGTGATCCTGGCAGCCATCATGCTCAAGATCGGCGGCTATGGCTTTCTGCGTTTCAGTCTGCCGATCACTCCCGACGCGAGCAATGAACTGGATTGGCTGATCATTGCCATGTCTCTCATTGCCGTGGTCTATATCGGTTTCGTGGCCCTGGTGCAGAAGGACATGAAAAAGCTCATTGCCTATTCGTCCATCGCCCACATGGGGTTCGTTACTTTGGGATTCTTCGTGGTGTTCATGATTGCGGCAAACCCCCAGGTGCAGACGGGATCCATCCTGGGCGTGCAGGGCGGCATGGTGCAGATGGTGTCCCATGGTTTCATTTCCGCCGCCATGTTCCTCTGTGTGGGCGTGCTCTACGACCGCATGCACAGCCGTGAGATCGCCGACTATGGTGGGGTGGTGAACAGCATGCCATGGTTCGCCGCCTTCATGGTGTTTTTTGCCATGGCCAATGCCGGCCTGCCGGGTACTTCCGGTTTTGTGGGTGAATTCATGGTCATTCTGGCGAGCTTCCGCGCGGATTTCTGGTTTGCCTTCCTCGCGGCCACCACGCTCATCGTGGGCGCCGCCTATACCCTGTGGATGGTCAAGCGCGTGATCTTCGGCGACGTGAGCAACGAGCGTGTCGCCGCCCTGCAGGACGTAAACAAGAGGGAGGTACTGGTGCTGGGTTCTCTGACCCTGGCGGTTCTTGCCCTGGGGCTGTGGCCCGAACCACTGGTGAAAGTCATGGACGCTTCCATCACCAACCTGGTCAATCATATTGCCATATCCAAACTTTAAGGTCTCCAGCTGATGGAATACAACGCATCGACATTGCTCCCCCTGCTGCCGGAAATCGTGCTGCTGTCGGCCATTGCCGTCATTCTCATCGTTGATCTGTTTCTGGATCAGGCCAAGCGCTTCTTTACCTATGGCCTTTCCCTGGCGGCTCTTGTCGTCACCATTGCCGCGGTAATGGCAAGCGGCGCCGATCACAGCCAGACCCTGATGGATGGCGCCTATGTTCGGGATGCCATGAGTGATGTGCTAAAGATTGCCTTGCTCAGCGTGGGCGTCTTTGCCTTTGTCTATGCCCGTTCCTATCTGCTCGAGCGGGGCATGTTCAAGGGCGAGTTCTATACCCTGGGAATGCTTGCCATTCTGGGCATGATGATCATGGTCTCGGCGGGAAGTTTTCTCAGCCTGTACCTGGGTCTGGAGCTGTTGGCGCTGAGTCTGTATGCATTGGTGGCTTTCGACAACAAGTCGAAGAAAGGCTCGGAAGCGGCGATGAAATATTTTGTGCTTGGCGCCCTGGCTTCAGGCATGTTGCTGTATGGCATTTCCATGATCTATGGTGGTACCGGCATGCTGGACTTTGCCGGCGTGGCCAAGGCCATAGCCAGTGGAGAGACGGACAAGACGGTGCTCACCTTCGGGCTGGTATTCGTACTCATCGGTATTGCCTTCAAGTTTGGCGCCGTGCCTTTTCACATGTGGGCGCCGGATGTCTATGAGGGGGCGCCTGTGGTGGTTACCGCCTTCCTTGGCAGTGTTCCCAAGATTGCGGCCTTTGCCATGGCCATGCGTATTCTTGCCCAGGGCCTGGGCGGGTTGGGCCCGGAAATGGGCTGGCAGGGATGGCAGGGCATGCTGATGATTCTCGCCCTGTTGTCCCTGGCGCTGGGTAATGTCGTCGCGCTGGTTCAGGACAACATCAAGCGCATGCTGGCTTATTCGACCATTTCTCATGTGGCATTCATCTTTCTGGGGCTGCTGGCAGGCCCGGAAAAGGGTTATACCGCCGCCATGTTCTATACCATCGTCTATGCCCTGACTGCCGTGGGCGGCTTCGGTGTGCTAGCCATACTCAGCCGCAAGGGTGTAGAGGCAGAGAACATTCATGACCTCAAGGGACTCAACAAGCGCAGTCCGTGGCTGGCGCTGATGATGATGCTCATCATGTTTTCCATGGCGGGAGTGCCGCCTACCGTGGGTTTCTTCGCCAAATTGTTCGTGCTGGATGCCCTGGTAAATGCCGGCATGCTCTGGCTGGCTCTGGTCGCGGTGGCCTTTTCCGTTATCGGCGCTTTCTATTATCTGCGCGTGGTCAAGGCCATCTATTTCGACAAACCCATTACCCAGGCGCCCATCAGTGCCGGCGCGGATGCGCATATCGCCATATCCGTCAATGGCCTGGCGATGCTCTATTACGGCATCTTTCCTGCTTCCTTGCTGGCTCTGTGTCAGGCGGCCATTCAGTCGTTGTAAGGCGAGAAAAAAGGATGCGGCGAGCGCTACATCCCTTTTTTCCTGATGGCCGGAGATTGAGAAAATTCTTTTCTATTTGTCCAGGCGATTCAGCTCCACGCGCCGGTTCTCGGCCATGCCTTCCTTGCTGTCGTTGCTGGCGATGGGGCGTTCTTCGCCATAACCCCGGGCGATGAGGTTGTCCGCATCCACGCCATGTTCCACCAGATACTTCATGACGGAAATGGCCCGGCGTTCACTCAGATCCTTGTTGTAGGCGGCATCACCCCGGCTGTCGGTGTGGCCGGACACTTCTAGTTTTACTTCCGGATGAGCCTTGAGTGTACTGACCACACGATCAAGAATGGCTATGGAATCATCGGTCAGTTTGTCTGAATCCGTGTGGAAATTGACGCCGCGCAGGATCATGGCGTCCGTGTCCTGGCAGCCAAAGGCGTTTACCTTGGCGCCGGCTGGCGTGTTAGCGCACAAGTCGGAGAGATTGTTCACGCCGTCCTGGTCGTCGTCATTGCTCACAGCTGCGGCAGGCGCATCTGTTTTCTGCTCTTGCTCTGGCGGGAGCACATCAAACAGGGGCAGTACCGGAGTATCCCACCAGGAACCCCGATAACTGTTGTAAGCATTTCCATGGCCGCGCCCGGACAGGTTTCCGTTGAAGCCGAAATTCATGCGGCTGTCGCCATCCATGAGACCGTCCATGGGGCCCCAGTTACTGCTGTTGCTCCAAGGCAGGTAGTGGCGTCCGTAGGGCGCACTCCAGCCAGGTGCGGGATAGTAGGGATAGGGGACGGAACCATAAAGCGGCATGGCGGAAGGAAAGCGTGGGGCAACCGGAGTGGTTGTCTGCTTTGCTGGCGTCTGGGGACGCATCCAGGCAGGAGCCTGGCCTGTGGGATAACCCGGGCGGTCGCGTCTGTGCAAAATCCAGGGAGGAGGGGCAAGATCATGCCGTCCCGAATTGCTGCCGTCGCCACAACCCGGTTGCGCCTGTGCCGGGGTTGAGAAAGCAAGGGGGGTGGATGTGAATAGCAGGGTGGCGAGTGCTTTTGTCGCTGTTTTCATGGAATGTCCTCCGCAGGGCAGTAAGAATATGTTCTGAATATACCTGGCCAAAACATGATGTTGGCTGGCGCAGGGTTTCATCCGGTTCGTTGCCGACACAAACTGCGGTTCGGGCAAATCAGGAAGAATATTAGCATATACTAATATGTGTCTCAAGCAGGTTGTTCAGGCCGGGTTAAGCCAGCCTGGTGCAGTATCTGCCACAAGGAACCTCGCCTCTTGGCATAATAGGCCAAATGGGGTCATGTTGCAGGACAATGCAGGATATGAATGTTCAACTCAGAAAGAGTCTGATGCTGCTCTTGGCAAGTATCTGTCTGTGGTCGTTTCCCGTTCATTCAGGAGATCGGAATCGGGAACATGCGAGAAAGAGCGACCGCCATTTTGGCGCTGCCAGGAGCTTTGCTCCACGGGAATTTCGTCACGGCATCAGTCTCGAAGAAGCAGTGAGTCGGATCAGAAAACGAACCGGGGGACGGGTTTTGTCCGCACAGGAAAGGGACTCGGAATACCGGGTGCGCCTCTTGACTCCTGATGGCGTGGTGCGCAGGTTGCGTATCGACCCTGATACTGGCGACATTTTGCGTTGACTCAGACATGCATCTGCTGCTCATAGAAGATGATTCAGCGTTGCGGGAACAGCTGGCCCGGCAACTCGAAGCCAGTGGCTACGCAGTAGCCAGGGCCGTTGATGGCAGCGAAGGTCTGTATCTGGGGCGGGAACTGCCTGTGGATATCGCCATTGTCGATCTGGGGCTTCCCGGCATGCCTGGCATGGAAATCATCCGTCATTTGCGCCGTGAAGGCCGGGATTTTCCCATTCTCATTCTTACTGCCCGCGGACGCTGGGAGGAGAAGGTGGAAGGGCTGGAGGCAGGCGCGGATGACTATCTGGTCAAGCCGTTTCAGTTTGAAGAACTCCTGGCGCGACTGAACGCTCTGCTGCGGCGCAGTGGCGGATGGGCCAGTCCGGTGCTTTCCTTTGGCGTAATGGAACTGGATACCATGGCGCAACAGGTGAAGATGACAGGCCAGACAGTGGAGCTCACTGCCTATGAATATCGGGTACTGGAGTATCTTGCCCTGCATGCTGGTGAAGTGATATCCAAGTCAGAACTGACTGAGCATATTTACGATCAGGACTATGACAGGGACAGCAATGTTCTGGAAGTATTGCTTAGCCGCCTGCGACGCAAACTCGATCCTGACGGCCGCATCAAGCCCATAGAAACCTTGCGCGGACGAGGTTATCGTTTTTGTCTGGAGAAATCCCCCAAGTCATGAATTCCATCCACTTTCGCCTGTTGGCCGCAGCTACGCTGGTGCTGGCGGGGTTTCTGTTCGCCACCGGCATGGCTTTGGAGCAAGGCTTCCGTGCGAGCCTCGAGAATGAATTGAAGGACAAACTGCAATCCGTGGTCTATGGCTTGCTTGCAGCGGCGAATGTGGATGAGAACGGCAGTATGCTGATGCCGGATGATCTTGCGGAACCGCGTTTTTCCAGTCCGGATTCGGGACTCTATGCGCTGGTGCGAGAGGAAGACAAACGTCTTTTATGGCGTTCTCCTTCGTCTTTGGGGCATGTCCTGCCGCAGGAGGTGTTTCTCTCGCCGGGCGATACGGCCTTCGAGCGCAGGCAGAACCTGTTTGTCTTCTCTCAGGGAATTGGCTGGGAAGACAACAATGGCGTAACCCGGCGTTATAACTATGTGGTAGCAGAGGACGTGTCGTCTTTCGAGACGCAGTTGCAGACATTTCGCCGCAGTCTGTGGTCATGGCTGGGAGGCATGGCGCTGGTGCTGTTGCTCGCTCAGGGATGGATTCTGCGTTGGGGCTTGCGTCCCCTGCGCACGGTAGAGAAAGATCTGGAGGACATACGCAAAGGACTGCATTCTCGTCTGGAGGGGGCATATCCCGTGGAGCTGGAGGGTCTGGTTTCCAGTCTCAACAGCCTGATGGAGCATTCACGCGCGGTGCAGGAGCGTTACCGCACCAGTCTGGATGATCTGGCGCACAGCCTCAAGACACCCATGGCGTATCTGAAAAGTGTGGTGCAGGATCAGACGATTTCCTGCGCCCGCTTGCGCAGTATTGCGGATGAGCAGCTGCAACGGCTGGATCATATTGTGCAGCATCAGCTGCGCAGAGCGGCAGTGTCTGCCCGTTCTACCCTGGTGGCTCCGGTGCCGGTGGCAGATCCGATCCGGCGGTTGCTGAGAACCCTGGAAAAGATCTACGCAGAGAAGAAGATTCGCGTGAATCATCAGTTGTCTGCCAAAGCGGTCTTCCCTGGGGATGAAGCCGATCTCATGGAACTGCTGGGCAATCTGCTGGACAATGCGTTCAAATATGCGCATGGCGAGATTGCGGTTCGCACAGAAACCGGTGACGGGTTATGGCTGATCATCGAGGATGATGGGCCTGGAATCGATCCGGAGAGCTGGCCCCGGTTGCTGCAGCGAGGACAACGAGCCGATGAAAGCAGTAGCGGGCAGGGCATAGGTCTTACCGTATCGCAGGAAATCGTCAGCCTCTATGGGGGGAGCCTGGAAGCAGGAAAATCACCTGCGGGCGGTTTGAAGCTGACGGTTTTCTTTCCTGCCTGAATTGCGGCCCGGTGAACAGGATGGTGAAAAAGTCCTTCCGTGGACTTTATCAAGCGCCGGGAGTGGAAAATGTGCGTTCCCGGTTCCTTTGTTTCAATGGCATGTGCTTATCGAAATCGAAAATGACGGTTGTCATAGCGCATGCCCTTGCGTGTTTCCCGGATCGCGGCACGTACATGCCGGAGCGCTGCGGCGCGGTGGCCGCCCTTGTCATGGCTCGCATTCTGCAACGCACGTTCTGCTGCGAGCAGGGCATCCAGCGCTCTTTCCATGGCTGGTTGATACTCCGCCGTACTGAGATTGCTGCACCCCATGAGCAACAGGGTGGCGGCGATGGTGACAGGTTTTCTGATGCTTCTGGACATTGTGCTTCTCCTGTTTTCCGGCTGGTACTGCGAACAACGATCCAAAGGTGGGAACGGTTGACGGCGTGGCTGAATCAGTGAAGGGCATCTCGAAAAATCGAAATTCCCGAGTGGGACAGGGGTGTCCCACCATTTTCAATCACTACATGTGATTGAAAATGTTAGCAAAGGGGAAATCGCATTTTCTCTTTGCGGCGAGAAAAATTCCATGGAAGGAATTTTTGAGATCCTCTGAACTTCATCAGGGGAATTTGACCAGGATCAGATGGGGCGCAATTTTTGTGCGAGCGCACGGGCAATACCATGACTTGAGGATGGTATATGCGGATGGCTGCTGCTAGAATCGCGCCTTTCTGATTTTCTGGTACGGAACATTGAATAACAAATCCAGCCACGCCGTTCTGCTGCTCCTGTTCTGTTTGTTGTCTGTCTTGCCTCTGAATGCTTCAGCGCTCAGCATGAACGACGCCATTGGCAGAGCCGGCCAGCAACGCATGCTCAGTCAGCGCATGGTCAAGACCTATGCCCTGGTCGGGCAAGGCAAGATGCTCAGTGCGGTGAAACAGATGGATGACACTATCAGGCAGTTCAACAGTAATCTGGATGAACTGAACGATTTTGTCGAAACGGCGCAAGAGAAGAAAATTATCGGCAAGATCAACCGGCTCTGGTTCGCCTATAATCTGCTGGTAAAGACCAGACCCAATACTGACCAGGCTCCGCAGGTCAATGCCATAGCAGACAAGATGCTCAAGTTTTCCGACCAGCTTACCCATCTGCTGGAAAAACGGGCTGGCAGCAGCAAGGGGCGGCTGATCAATATCGCAGACCGTCAGCGCATGCTGTCACAACGGGTTGCCAAGTATTATGTGTTCAAGGCCTGGGGCCTGGATAATGAAGAATACAGCAAGGAGTATGATCTGGCCGTGCAGGAATTCAGTGATGCCCTGAATACTCTCGAGCAGGCACCGGAAAACACATCCGACATCAATGCGGCCTTGGCCAAGGTGAAAAAGGACTGGAACACCTTCAAAATCAGCTTCAGTCTGCATGGCGGACAATTCATTCCATCTCTGGTGACCCGTTCCCTGGACAGGATTCTGGAACAGATGGATTACATCACGGCCTTGTATGTGGGGCAGCATTAAAACGAATTGTTAAGCCTCATCGGGATCCAGCGGCGGTATCTCCCAGAGAGAGGGCCTGCTGCTTCATGAGTTCTACCAGGGCGTAGATGCCGAAATGCCGGTTTGGGGAAAGATGTTCGTCGAGTTTCAGGCGGCTGAAGAACTCGTCCACATCCAGATGCTGAATCTCCTCGGGGGTCTTGCCATCGAGTAGCTGGATGAGCAGCGCCAGCACGCCCTTGATGATGCTGGTGTCGCAATCACCATGGAAATGGATGTGATCGGGATCGGCAGGGTCGCGCCAGGCACTCACCCAGACCTGGCTCATGCAACCCTTTACCTTGTTTTCTTCGGTCTTCAGTTCCTCAGGCATGGGGGGCAGTTTTTCGCCCAGTTCTATCAGGTATTGGTAACGTTGATCCCAGTCGCCCAGGATATCGAAGATCTCGACGATTTCATCCAGATTCATGCTCATACGGAAAAGGATTCTCCACAGCCGCAGCTGTCCTTTACGTTGGGATTGTGAAATTCAAAACCTTCATTGAGCAGGTTGTTTTTGACGAAGTCCACCACCAGTCCGTCGATGCGCGGCAGGCTCTCCGCATCCACCACAATCCTCACGCCGTGACTTTCGAATACCTGGTCGTCTTCGCCAATGGCGTCAGCGTAATCCACCACGTAGGCGAAACCGGTGCAACCTGCCTTTTTGGTGCCAAGGCGCAGGCCAATGGCATCTTGTTGCTTCGCGAGCATATTTTTTACATGCGCCGCGGCGTTTTGCGTAAGTTGTATGCTCATGTTCTTCTCCAAATCGTCGTTCGTCTGTTGCGATGTTGTCCTGGCTTGCTGCAGCATCGCCCGGGGATCACAACAAGCCCAGTTGCAGTTGTGCTTCTTCGCTCATTCTTTCCTGACTCCAGGGCGGATCCCAAACCAGCTCCACGCTGGCGTCGCTTACGCCTTCCACGGCTTTGACAGCGTTTTCCACCTGTCCCGGCAGAATGCCTGCCACGGGACAGGCAGGGGCGGTCAGGGTCATTCGAATCGTGGCCTTGTTCTCTTTGTCCACATCGATGGAATAAATCAGCCCCAGATCATAGATGTTTACCGGAATCTCGGGATCGTAGATGCCTCTTATGGCATCCGCAATCCTGTTCTTCAGTTCAGTTGTGTCCGTCATAACCTGTCCAGTGTGCGACGCAGACGTTCGCCTGCCTGTTCTCTCAAATGCGGGAGATGCATATGTTCGATGATCTCTCCGGCAAAGCCAGCACACAACATATGGATGGCCTGCTGTTCTTCAATCCCTCTGGTGCGCAGATAGAACAGCTGCTGCGGATCGAGCTGGCCGACGGTGGTGCCATGGCTGCATTTGACATCATCGGCATAGATTTCCAGCTGTGGCTTGGTATCCACTTCCGCATCCCGGGTGAGCATGAGATTGTCATTGGTCAGCTGTGCGTCTGTCAGTTGGGCGATTCGTTCCACCAGAATACGGCCATCGAATACCGCACGCCCCTTGCCATGCAGCAGCCCCTTGAATTGTTCCCGGCTGTGGCAGGCCGGCTGGTCGTGGTGGATATCCAGGTGAAAGTCGCTGAGCTGCTGGTCGCCCACCAGGTACAGGCCGCGCAGGTCGCAAACCGCCTGCTCTCCAGCAAAGCGGGTCTTGTATTCCGTGCGCGCCCACTTGCCGCCAAAAGACAAGGTGATGCCGTGATAATGACTGCTGGCTGCCTGAACAAGGTGGATGTTGCTCAGATGCCAGGCATCCGTTGCCTCATCCTGAATCCGGTAATGGGAAAAACGCGCTTTTTCCCCTACATGGATTTCAGTGCTGCTGTTGTGGAAGTAGGCGTTGCCCATACCTGGCAGAAAATGCTCGACAAGGGTCAGCTTGCTGTTTTCTTCGACAAGAATCAGGTTGCGTGGTTGACTCAGCAAGGGCTGTTCCGCCTGACTGTTCAGGTAGAAGACTTCGATCGGGCTTTCCACTTCAGTCCCGGTCCCGGTTTTGAGCAACAGGCCGTCATTGATCAGTGCCGAGTTCAGGGCGGAAAACAGGTTTTCCCCGGAATTGGCCAGGCTGCCCAGATGGGCTTTTACCGAAGCATCATCCAGATGTTCACGCAGGCTGCCCAGCACCATGCCCTGTGGCAGGTCGGAAATCCGGGACAGGGCTGGATTGAACCAGCCATCCACGAACACCAGAACATGTGGACTGAGGCTTTGCGGCATTTCCAGGCCGCTGCCGTTAGGAGGTTGCACCACTGGCGTGAAAGACTGTTTCAGCAACGCATCCACCCGGCTGTAACGCCAGGCTTCCTGTTTGCGCCTGGGCAGGGGTAGCTGGTTGGCCTGATCCCTGGCTTTCCGGCGCAGCTCGCTCAGCCAGTCGCTGACAGGGGGAAGGTCTTGCTGCTGCAAAATGTCAGTAATCCAGTTGCTGGCGGAATGCTTCATGCCGCGTTCTCCTCCAGTACCCATGCATAACCCTTGTCTTCCAGCTCCAGGGCAAGTTCCTTGCCACCGGAGCGGATGATGCGCCCATCGGCAAGCACATGAACGAAGTCAGGTTCAATATAATCCAGCAGGCGCTGATAGTGGGTGATCATGATGATGGAGCGCTCCGCGCTGCGCAGCAGGTTTACGCCCTCGGCTACGATGCGCAGTGCATCGATATCCAGTCCGGAATCGGTTTCGTCGAGAATGGCCAGGCGGGGCTCCAGCATGGCCATTTGCAGAATCTCGTTGCGCTTCTTCTCGCCGCCGGAAAAGCCCGCATTGACGCTGCGCTTTAGCAGCTTTTCATCCAGCTTCACACTGGCGGCCTTTTCCCGCACCAGCTTCATGAAGGCTACCGCATCCAGCTCTTGTTCGCCACGTCCCTTGCGCACCGCATTGAGGGATTCGCGCAGAAAGTTCATGTTGTTTACTCCCGGCAGTTCAACGGGATACTGCAAGGCAAGAAAGATGCCTGCCCAGGCCCGCTCTTCCGGTTCCATTTCCAGCAGATTTTTTCCGTCGAAAAGGATTTCGCCCTGGGTGACTTCATAACCATCCCTTCCGGCCAGGACGTAGGAGAGGGTACTCTTCCCGGAACCGTTGGGCCCCATGATGGCGTGCACTTCGCCAGTGCCGACTTCCAGGTTCAGTCCCTTGAGGATTTCCTTGCCTTCCACTTCGACGTGCAGGTTGTTGATGCTAAGCATGTTCTGTTACTCCAAATTCTGTTCTGTTTCCGCCATCGCGGTACGGTGAAAAATTATCCCACCGCGCCTTCCAGGGTGATATTCAGCAGTTTGCGTGCTTCCACGGCAAACTCCATGGGTAGTTCATTGAAGACTTCCTTGCAGAAGCCATTGACGATCATGGATACGGCGTCCTCTTCCTTCAGGCCGCGCTGGCGACAGTAGAAGAGTTGATCTTCGCTGATCTTGGATGTGGTCGCCTCATGTTCCACCTTGGCCGTGGGATTGCGTACCTCGATGTAGGGAAAGGTGTGGGCGCCACATTGGTCGCCGATCAGCAGGGAGTCGCACTGGGTATGATTGCGCGCATTTTCCGCTTTCACGCCCATGCGCACCAGACCACGATAGGCATTCTGGCCGTGGGCGGCGGAAATGCCCTTGGAAACAATGGTACTTCGGGTGTTTCTTCCCATGTGATACATCTTGGTGCCGGTATCCGCCTGTTGATGACCCCGGGTCACGGCCACGGAATAGAATTCGCCTACGGAATCGTCTCCGCGCAGAATGCAGCTGGGATATTTCCAGGTGATGGCCGAGCCGGTTTCCACCTGGGTCCAGGAAATGTGGGAGCGGTCACCCCGGCAATCACCGCGCTTGGTGACGAAATTGTAGATGCCGCCGACGCCGTTTTCGTCACCGGGATACCAGTTCTGTACGGTGGAATACTTGATCTTTGCATCTTCCAGGGCGACCAGTTCCACCACGGCCGCGTGCAGCTGGTTTTCATCGCGCATGGGTGCGGTGCAACCTTCCAGATAGCTGACGAAACTGCCCTTGTCCGCGACGATCAGGGTACGTTCAAACTGACCGGTTTTTGCTTCATTGATGCGAAAATAGGTGGACAGTTCCATGGGGCAGCGCACGCCCTCGGGAATGTAGACAAAGGTGCCGTCACTGAAAACTGCTGCATTGAGGGCGGCAAAGTAGTTGTCCGTATGGGGTACCACCGAACCCAGGTATTCCTTTATCAGTTCGGGGTACTCGTGTACCGCCTCGGATATGGAACAGAAAATGACGCCTACATCCGCCAGTTGCTTGCGGAAGGTGGTGGCAACGGATACGCTGTCGAACACGGCATCCACGGCCACGCCGGCCAGTGCCTTCTGTTCTTCCAGGGGAATACCCAGTTTTTCATAGGTGGCCAGCAGTTCCGGATCCACTTCATCCAGACTCTGAGGGCCGTCTCCGGCCTTTTTGGGAGCCGAAAAGTAGGAAATTTCCTGAAAATCGATGGGATCGTAGCGTAAATGCGCCCAATCAGGCTCATTCATCTCCAGCCAGTGGCGATAGGCCTTGAGGCGATAGTCCAGCATCCACTGGGGCTCTTTCTTTTTTCCTGATATAAAACGTATGGTGTCTTCGTTCAGACCAGGGGGCAGGGTGTCCGACGCCACCTGGGAGACGAAACCATGCTCATATCCGGCTTTTACCAGATCATCGACACTATCCTGTTTTGCACTCATGATTTTTCATTGTCCGGGCAATAGTTGAGTAAATTACTATGTTATTATAGTGGGCGTTTCGGCAGGGAAATTCAATCCCTGTATTTGTAGGGCATCTCGAAAAATCGAGATCCCCTGTAATGCTTTTTGCGGAGAATGATGTGAAAGCACCCCATATCAAAACGGCTGTCCCCAGGCGGCGCTACGAAATCGACAATTTCTCCGTGGTCGTGCTGGGCGATGTTCAGAGTAACGATCCGGTGAACTACAAATACATAATGGCATTTGTGGATGTGTCCGAAACAGAACCTCTCATGTACATTACCTCGGAGGAGAATCCTCCGGGTCAGAGGGAACATGGTCGTTACCGGGTTCGCGTGATTTATGGCGAAGATGAGCGGGATATGGGCTCTGATGAATTTCCGGGTGACCTTGAGCAGTTTACCGAGTACGGTATTCAACTGGCATCACGTCTGTTGCAACTTGTCGAAGAAGAGCCGATTCGTCTGATGTGACAACGATATTCGTCGTGGCGGTTGACGGATTGCGCCAGGCGCAAATCAGAGCATGATCAATACATATGCGCTTGCGAGAACGATTTGCATGATGGCAAAAGGCAGGGCGGTCTTCACGAATCCGGCAAAACTCAGCTTGATCTGGTATTTGTGAATGATGGTTACCGCCACGAGAGTGGATGCACTGCCTATGGGCGTGATGTTGCCGCCAAGGTTGGCGCCGAATACCACCGACCACCACAGGGAGGAGTCGCCCGGGATGCCCAGGCCTGAGAGTATCTTCGCCAGCATCGCTGCCAATGGAATGTTGTCGGTCACCGAACTGAATATAGACGAAGATACCAGTAGCGCGGCGGTACCCGTATGGCTTTTGCCGTCACCTATCACCCAGGCCACACCCCGACCGATGAGTTCCAGCACCTGCGCATGTTCCATGACATTGATGACCACGAACAGAGACATGAAGAACAGAACCAGATCCCAGTCGATGGATTCATAGAACTCGTTCACGTCGTGCTTGAAACGCACCAGCACCAGCACGGCAAAACCCATGGCGACGAAACCCATGCCCAGATCCCTGATTACCGGAGTAATGGAGGTAGTGGCGATAGCCAGGATGAAAGCGGCCAGGGCAGCGGTGGAGAACCAGAAAAACCCCTGGCTACGGATGCCGTCACGCTCATCGAAACCCTGTATCAGTTCCGCTGCACGTTGTTTCTCCAGTTCTGATTGCAGGGAGTGAATGGCAAACATTTTCGCACCCAGCAGCAAGGTGGCAATAGTGGCCACCAGCACATAGGGGCTGGCCTTGAGGAAGAAGCTCACGAAGCTGATGCCTGCGGCATTTCCCACGATGATATTGGGCACGGAGCTGATGAGAGTAAGCAGCCCGCCCACATTGGTGAGCAATCCCTCGATGAGCAGAAAGCCGAGCAGCAGTTTTCCCTGCCCGAGCTTTTTAAGGGAAACACCGGTCAGAGAACCGACGATGATCATGGCGGTGACATTGTTCAGAACGGCGGAGAACAACACGGTCATGCCGCCGTAGTACCAGAGCAGTTTGAGCGGGTCGCCGGAAGAAGCCTTGGTGAGCTTGATCGCAATCCAACTGAACAGGCCGGAGCGGGAGGTGACATCCACAAACAGGCTGGAGCCGATGATGATGGCGATGACTTCCCAGTCTACGGCTTCTATATACACAGGCATGTGCAGCCGCTGGCCGCCGGGGATGATGATGTCACCGAAAGGCATGAGATCGAAAATGGAAGCCAGCAGCAGACTGCCGATGGCGAAGAAACCCACAATCAGGGATTTTTTCGCATGCAGCTTTTCCTCCAAGGCCAGCGCCAGGATCATGGCCATGAGAATCAGTGCGAACAGATAGGTAACGCCGGCAGATACGGCATGGTGGGCAGTGGTTTCCATGGGACGCTTCCTTTACAGCATCAATAGCGGAATCTGGCGTATTTCCACTGCCAGAGGGTAGGCTACGGAATGCATGGCATGTCGGCGCTCGTCCTTGGCGCTGAGTACCAGCAGATCCAGTTTGTGGGACTCGATCTGATGCCGGTATTCTTCCACCAGTTCACCAAACATAACCAGGGAACGTACCTTGAGGCTGGGGAAGATCTTTGTCAGAACGTCCGTGCAGGAGTGAAAATAGTCCTCCGGCTCCTTGAGCAGTTGTTGACGCAACCGTTTTCTGGCCAGGTTCGTATCGATGACATCGATTTTGGAAATGGCGTCGAGATAACGTTCAAAAATGCGCTCATCTTCCACATGTGACAGATAGAGATTGCCCGCTGTCTGGGAGAATGCCACGGCATGATTGATGAGCCGGTCATTCACCGCCAGAAGATCCGTTACCACCATGATTTCCGAAGTGTCTTCAAAAGCATGTTCCGCTGCATATCCCGCCTCGGGATGCGGCAGCACCATCACCGGAATCGAGGTTCTTTGCAGCAATACGTCCAGGTGCTCTCCCAGGGAATGAGGGAAGCGCCAGGCGCGGCTGTGCAGATTGCGATAGGTAAAGATCAGGTCAGGCGCATACTGTGCGACCAGATCCAGCAGCTCACCGGTCGTGCTGAATTCATCACCTTGCACCAGGAAATAATCCGTGTGGTTTACGCCACGGGATTTTTGCAGGAAGCGTTCAATCTTTTTTTGGTAAGCGCTTGCCGCGTCGCCTTGCAGGTCAGTGATCAGCAATACGGATCTGATTATCAGGGGGTCGTAGGTATAAACTTCCTTCAGAGCCGAACGAAAAACACTTTCGAACTGGTCTACCTGGGACAAGTGCTTGCTCCATGCAGGGGTCAATGGGCGTATTATAAGCGCTCACCGGGTAATGTACAGATTGCGCCAGGAAGGCCGGAGATGATTGAACATGAAGGAGCCGGAAAGTTGTATTTTCCGCTTACGGGCTGCAAAGCTCCAGAGAATATTTGCGGCATGCTGCTCAACAATTCCATGCAAGTGTTTCGGCGCAAGCGCGAATCCCTGGCGCATGCGTTCAATGCACTTTGTGAAAATGATGCCTATCTGCCTCTCCCTGACAGAAACGGTGGGAACATGACATTGGTCATGCGCCGCTGGCGTTGTGGTCTGTTCCGGCAGTTTCGTCGAGACAGGGAAGAATCGTGCTGAAAAGTACGGGCCGGGCCTTGTTAAGGGCGCTGGCGGAAACCCGCAGGCGTTTTCGTCGCAGTGATGGTCTGGCTTTTGCGCTGTTGTGGCTGCGTAAGCTGCTGCTCTACGCACTGGTTCTGGTCTTTCTGGTTTTCGAGGAAGTCTGGGAAGTTCTCCGGGATCTGCTCGCTTTCCGTCGTTACTACCCTCGGCTCATGGCTGTCATCAATGCCTTCGCCGCCCGGCAGAACCGGTATCTGGTGCTGTGCATCTATCTCTCCCTGTTTGTTCCCATGGAGTTGCTGGGGCTGGCATCGGCGGCGCTGGCGGCAGAAGGATACTGGAAGAGCGCTCTGCTGATGTATGCCTCCAAGGGGCTGGTGGCTGTCCCGGCCATCGACATCTTTATTGCCAACAAGGAAAAATTGCTGAGTTTTTCATTGATTGCCTGGGTATATGGCCTGTTGTTGCGTTTTAAATCATCTGATGTCTATCAGCACACGCTGGCGCTGATGGTGGACGCCCGCAGGGGAATGCGCGATCTTGTGCGCAGGTTCTGGCGCGGGCGAGAGTAAGACGGACAATTTCTGCGGACACTGTCACCAGTTTGCCATTTTGTTTCTCCGTTTTGTCATTTTTTATCCCTGGAGCTGCATTTCATCCGGGTTGAATGAATCCTGCATACCGGCGCAGGGCAGCAGGCCCGCATTCCCGCCATGGATGGCACGCTGGTTCAATTACGGAGGATTCATCATGAGCATCATCAATTCCAAACGCAGCGCCCGCTGGCTGCAGACTTTTGCCCAGATCATGGAAGTGGACAGGCTGACGCCCGTAGCTTCCCGCTCCATCCGGAAGCAGAAATTTCCCGTCAGACGCAGCCCACGTTCCGAAATAGGACAGGGGAAAGAGAAATGAGAAGCTGGCTGTTGCGTACCCTGTTGCTTGCCTGGGCCAGCGGCCTGGGTTTCAGTCTCTGGATGATGCTGACCATCATGCTTTGGTCCGGGGTCGTTTCCGCGGAGCCGATTTCGGCGCAATCGGTGAAGCAGGGCAGTCTGTTCATGAGAGACGCCGGGAACGGGCAGACAACTGTCGCCCCCCTGCTGGAAACCCGGGCAGACATGGAAATCAGTGGCATTCTGGCCCGGGTCAGGGTCAATCAGGAATTTCACAACACTACGAATCAATGGCAGGAAGGTATCTATGTGTTTCCCCTGCCGGATGATGCCGCAGTGGATCATCTGCGCCTGTGGATAGGCGAACGCTTTGTCGAAGGAGAGATACACCCCCGGGAAGAGGCCAGGCAGAAGTATGCAAGGGCGCGTGAGGAGGGTCGTCAGGCCAGTTTGCTGGAACAAGAGCGACCCAATATGTTCACTGCTTCGGTGGCCAATATCCCGCCGGGCGAAAGCATACGCGTGGAAATCGAATATCAACAGACGGTGCAATATGATGCCGGTCTGTTTTCCCTGCGTTTTCCCATGGTTGTTGGCCCCCGCTATATTCCGGGAGTTCCCCTCGCGGGGAAAGAAAAAACCGTTGGGGGAGGCCTGGGCTGGGCTGCGGATACGGATCAGGTGCCGGATGCATCCCGTATCACGCCGCCAGTGGATATTGACCCTGGCAATGAGAGCAATGCCGTGGTGCTGGATATCCATCTGCATGCCGGGCTGCCTCTGTCTTTCGTGGACAGCCCCTATCATTCCGTGGAAGTGTCGGAAGTTTCCGACGGCGAATATCGCATTGGATTGGAACAGGGAAAGATTCCCGCCAACCGGGATTTCGTATTGCAGTGGCAGTATGCTCCCGGAACCGATACTTCGGTAGCCTGGTTCAGCGAGGAATACAAAGGCGCGCATTATGGTCTGCTCATGCTGGTTCCGCCGCCGGCAGAACGCTTGCCCACGCCGCCGGCGCGGGAAGTGATACTGGTGGTGGATGTGTCCGGTTCCATGGAAGGCGAATCCATCGTTCAGGCCAAACGGGCGGTAGAACTGGCTTTGCTGAGGCTTTCTCCCGGGGACAGCTTCAATGTCATTCGCTTCAATCATGAAGCGTCCGCGTTATTTCCCCGGCCGATGCCGGTCGATGATGCGAGCCGAGGCCAGGCCCTGGCCTGGGTGCGTGGTCTGCATGCCGATGGCGGCACGGAGATGATCAAGGCCATGGATCTTGCGCTGGACGGCCAGACTCATGGAGATCGTCTGCGTCAGGTGGTGTTTCTCACTGATGGCGATGTGGGTAACGAAGATGCCTTGTTCACGCTGATCCGTCAGCGTTTGGGGGACAGCCGCCTGTTTACCGTGGGTATAGGCTCGGCGCCAAATGGCTATTTCATGACCCGGGCTGCCGAGCATGGGCGGGGCAGTTATACCTATATCGGGAATATCGACGAAGTGGGGGAGAAAATGCAGCGCCTGTTTTTGCAACTGGAATCGCCCGCCGTTACCGACATTCGGCTGCATTGGGGGCAGGATGTGCAGCAATGGCCGGAAACCGTGCCGGATCTGTATGCGGGTGAACCGGTATTGGTATCCGTGCGCAGCGAGCAGCCTTTGAACAAACTCATGATTTCCGGAAAAGCGGGTGTAGATGACTGGTCACAGCAACTGCATCTGCTTGGGGGGCAGGAGCGTCCCGGTCTGCATGTACTCTGGGCGCGCCATTACATCCGCAGCATGATGGGGGAAATGATGCGGGGAAATGCGCAAAGCTGGCGTGAGCGCATCCAAAAGGTGGCGCTGGAACATCATCTGGTGAGCCGTTTTACCAGCCTTGTGGCTGTGGACAAGACGCCGGTCCGTCCGCTGGATTCGCCACTGGAAAAGCGTGCCCTGCCAGTGCGATTGCCACAGGGATGGTCCGCCGATGCCCTGTTTGGCCGGTTGCCGCAAACCGCTACCCCGGCAAACCTGTATTTGTTGCTTGGCCTGCTTGGCGTGCTGTCCTTCCTGATGCTGTGGCGGAAGCGGGCATGAGAAAGCCTTTGCTTGTTGGCTTGCTGCTGCTCTCTGTCCTGGCTTTCAGTCAGGGAGCATGGATTCACGCCAAGGCCGTGCTGGCCCAGTATCTGATTGCTGATGCCTGGGAACAGCGTCTGATCGGGACGAAAAAACCCCGTCCCTGGTCCTGGGCGGATACCTGGCCGGTTGCCCGCTTGCAGGCTCCGGCTTTGGGAGTGGATCAGATCGTGCTTGCGGGTGCATCGGGAAGAACCCTGGCTTTTGGTCCTGGCCATGTACCGGGCAGCGCTCTTCCGGGAGAGCAGGGCAACAGTGTTATCAGTGGCCATAGGGATACGCATTTTCGTTGGTTGCGGAAACTGCAAAAGAAAGATGAGCTGGTTATACAGCGCGCGGATGGCCGGTATCTTCGGTACCGGGTAGAGGGGATGGAGGTGGTGTCGCAGGAGGACACCGGTGTCTTGCGCCAAACAGGTGACTCGGTGCTGCACCTGATTACCTGCTATCCCTTCGATGCCCTGGTGCCGGGCGGTCCCTTGCGCTATGTGGTTACCGCGATTCCCCAGGAAAGACAGGGCATGTTTTGAAGGGCATCTCGAAAAATCGAGATGCCCTGAATGTTTGGACCCCGATTCCGCGAATCAGTGCTCATGGGGTGTCGGAGGGGGCAATGGGCGTCCGTCCAGTACAGCCTGAGCTGCCTTCCGGGGATCTGTCTCACCGGTAGCGATCACCTGAATCCCCCAGCTGGCCATACGCCGGACAAAGCCGTCGCCGCAACCGGCTGTTATAAGTACATCGGCGGCCTGCAGGGGGTGTTCGTTGCCGCGAAACTCGTGAATGGACATTTCCCTGGGAAGATCCAGCCGGTCGATTTCGGTGGCTCTGCCTTTTCCGTCGTCGGCATAGAGAAGAAAGCGCCTTGTCTTTCCGGCATGACCGGTAATGGTTTTGAAGTTCTGGCTGGTAATGGCGATTTTCACGTCATGCCTCTGGCGGTAATTGGTGGAAACAATAACCCAAGGCAAATATAAAGCATTTCATATCTGCCAGGCATGGGAATTTGTCAATATGCACTTCGGCAATACAAAATTCTTTGCTCCTCTAGCCCGGATTATTCATGAATAATCCGGGCTAGGAGTCTGTCGGATTTGACCGATCGAAGCGAAAATCACTGGGGGCGAATTCAATCAGTTTATCGAATGAGGCGAATAGTCAGTCTATTTAACGAATTCGATAAGCTGAGTTAATCGCCCTCCAGGGATTTGCAGCCGATCAGCGTTAAATCCGACAGACTCCTAGTGCGCCATATGACGCTACTGCTTGTGGCAAATCACGCAGCGCCGATTCAAAAGAAAATGCACATGTCTGTCAATCTGTTGAATTTCAAGGAAAATATTTCATGGCATAAGAATTGCTTTATATGCTGAAGTTCTAACTTCCCTTGCCATGAGATTGAGAACCCATGAAAAAAAGACAAATCGTACCTTTGATTGTATGTGGCAGTCTGTATGCAGCCGGTGTGGCTGCCGAGCAAGAGCAAAACAAAGATGAAACCGAAGAAATGCCGGAAATGGTTGTCGAGGGCACCCGCCTCGATGATATTGCCGGCAAGGAAGTGAAATCTGCCGACCTTGCAGACGCTTTGTCAAAAAAAGTGTCTTCGGTTTCCCTGGTACGCCGCAGCGGGATTGCCAATGACATTATTTTGCGTGGCCAGAAAAAGGACAATATCAATATCCTCATCGATGGCGGCAAGATCTATGGCGCCTGTCCCAACCGCATGGATCCGCCCACCTCCCATATTCTTACCAACAATATCGAAGCGGTTGAAATTACCGAAGGTCCTTATGATGTGGAAAATTTCGGTACCTTGAGCGGCGCGGTGAAGATTACTACCAGGGAACCGGAAGAAGGACTACAGGGCGAAGTCAGTCTGAATGTGGGCAGCTGGAATTATCGGAAAGGCGCGGCCACGTTGAGTGGCGGCACGGATCGCGTGCGTGCCATGGCAAGCATATCAACGGAGATCAGCGATCAGTATGAGGACGGTGATGGCAATGATTTCGCCGAGCAGATCGAGAACTATGATCCTGCCAGCAAGGGACGTTATCAGCAAAGATACCGGGATCGGGAAGCCTATGAAAAATCCACCTTCATGGGCAAGCTGTACGTCGATGTAACTGAAAACCAGGAACTCAAATTCAGCTACACTGCCAATCGCAGTGATGACGTTCTCTACCCATCCAGTCCCATGGATGCGCTCTACGATGATTCCGATATCTTTGATGTGGAATATGTCATCAGCGGCCTGGGCGACTGGTCCAGGGAGCTGAGTTTCCATTATTACAGCTCCCAGGTGGGACATCCCATGTCCACCCATTACCGGCTTTCATCCGGCCCGAATTCAATGAACGAGAAAATTCACCATCTGGAAACGGAAATGCAGGGCGCCAAGATCAAGAACAGTTGGGATCTGCGTGATGGCACCGCCATGACCCTGGGGCTGGATTTCAGCCGCCGCAACTGGGATGGTGTATTTCATGGCAAAGGCATGGCATCCGTGATCGATGGCTTCATCAGCATCGACGACGTGGATACGGACAATGCCGCGGTCTTTCTGGAAGTTGAAAAAAACATCGCCAATCTGAATCTGAAACTGGGCGCACGCTATGACGATACCAGCATAGAACCTGCCGGCAACATGCAGCCTTCCAATGATTACTCCTTCTTCAGTGCCTATGCTTTTGGCACTTATGGACTCCAGCAAGGCATGAAACTGTTTGGTGGCATCGGGCGTTCCGCACGGGTTCCGGATGCGCGTGAATTGTACCTTTGGATGCCCATGATGGGCGGGATGATGATAGGCAACCCGGATCTGGATCAGGTGACCAATACCGAAATCGATCTGGGTCTGGAACTGCATTCCGGCAACCTTTATCTGAAACCCAAGGTCTTCTACAGCTGGCTGGGGGATTTCATCATCTATAACAACAGCAAGATGATGAAGCGTTTTGATAATGTGGACGCTACCATCTATGGTTTCTCCATCGACGGCTCCTACAACTTTACCGATCAGCTCTATCTGGACTTTGGCCTGGCCTATCAGCGTGGGGAAAAAGACAAGGCGCAGCCGGGACAGACGGACACCGATTTGCCGGAGATTCCGCCTCTCAAAGGCAGCTTGTCTCTGAACTGGAACTACATGGAAGACAGCCTGGCGCGTGCCGAGGTGGTGGCATCCGACAGCTGGACCCGCTATGACGCGGACAATGGCGAACAGGAACTGGACAGCTGGGCGGTGCTCAACCTCAAGGTTGAGCATGCACTGACGAAACACATCAATCTGGTGCTTGGCGTTGACAACGTGTTCGATGAAACCTATGCCGTGAGCAACACTTACAAGGATCTGACCCTGCTGGATGCCGGTGGTGGCGACGTCATTCTCATGAATGAACCGGGCCGCTATTTTTATCTGAACGCGGCTTACAAGTTTTGATTTTCCTTTCTGATGGAAAGATGGGGTAGAAATCTTGTCAAAGACTCATGTGCATTCTTATTCCAAACACCAATGTCGAGTCAGTATCGGGCGCCAATGCCGGGTTTACAATGAACTGAAGGCTGGGAGTGATTTGCAGATAGGGAAGGGGCTGCCAGCGGTAGAACAACTCCGCCGTATATTGATTTTCTTTTGCGTCCGGATAGCCCCTGTGGTTAGGTTTGCCCCAGTTCAATCCCATGCCGAAAACACTGCTGCCCTGATGTTCCTGATAACCGGCTCCGATGCTCAGGGAGCGGGACAGCAGGCTGTCTCCTTCATCTGACCAGCCGCCCCGAAGGAAAGCCAGCCATTGATCCTGAAGCGTGGTTGTTGCCGAAAAACTCGCGCCCCAACCCCTGGGCGTACCGGCTTTTGTTCTCGCATCGATTTGCCACAAGGTCGCATGGATGTTGTTGAAAAAGACGCTTTCCCGAGCGGTGGTCAAACCCAGTTCCAGAGATTTGAAGGTTTCGAAATCATTGAACAGCGTTTTGAAACCGCGGAATACATCGGTGGGAGAGGCATTGGCATCCGCGATTCCTGCGACGAGGTAAAGCCTTTCGGTAAGCCAGGTGGCTGTCATGACCCCCAGGGCGCCGTCAGGTAACCCGGCAATGGTGGCCGATCCGGTGGCAAACACCAGATTGTTGAAACTTTCCCAGGGACTGGCAAGAAGGTAGACATCCACATAATCCGTTACGTCGAGAAAACCAGCAAAGGTGACGAATTTGCCATCGGCTGCCTTTTGTTTCCAATAGAGGTTGGTTGTACGCAGCCCCTGATCGCTGAACGTGGATTGCACCAGTCCCAGGTATCCAACTTCAAAGCCAAAATCCGTCGGGGCGATATCGGTGTAGCTGTGACGATGCTCTACCTTGAAAATGACGGAACCGGAATTGGCTGTTCCTCTTCCAAGCAGTTCCCATGCGCCATAGATGCGAAACACGCCGCTGCCAGTCTCGTTTTCTTGCGGGCTTTCGCTGGCGTGAAAGAAAATGCTGTTGTAATCCCCGGCAAGACTGAGGCCATAATCGTTTTGCAGCTGGCTTTTCCACTCCTTGATCGAATGGGGAAAATCCCTGGCGTTTTCCTGCTGGCGCTGCTTTTTCAGCAATTGCCCGACAGAATCAGGGCTGTTGAAGTGTCCGTTACGACCAGCGGGGGTGGCTTCGGCCTGTGTAAACAAGCCCAGGAACAGCAACAGGCAAGCAAATACCTCCTTACAGCGCATCTTGATTCTCTGGTTCCTTTATTCTTGCGGGAGCGTATTTTTGTAAATCTCGCCGTCTTTCATGATCAAATGGATGTTACTGGCCGGATCGGCAAGCAGGGTCACGTCTTGCAACGGATTGCCATCGACAATGAGCAGATCCGCATAGGCGCCTTCTTCGATGACGCCGAGTTTGCCGTCCGGGTAGGGCGTGCGTTTGCCACTGAGGGCCAGCAATTGGCCATTCAGGGAAGTAGCCTGCCGCAAAATCTCCGGGCTGCTGAAATACTTGGCGCGGGCGCGGAATTCTTCAGATTGAGTGGCCTGCATTTCCAGTGAACCAAAGGTATCGGTTCCCCAGGCCAACTTAAGACCATATTTTTTTGCCAGGGCATAGGTGCGTTCCGCGCCTTTCTTGGCTTCGTTGAACTTGGCTTCGGCTGGCGTGCCCGTCAGCCCCAGCTCGCTGGCTTCCTTGCTGTAGCTGATGCACTGGGTGGAGAGCCAGATGCCTTTCTCTTTCATCAGCTTCAGAGTTTCCGGTTCGACCAGCAGGCCATGTTCAATGGATTTCACTCCCGCTTCAATGGCATTGCGCACTGCCTGGTCGGAATAGGCATGCACCATGACATAGGTTCCCCAGTGTGCGGCTTCGGTGACGATGGCCTTGAGTTCTTCGAGTGTGTATTCCGTTACATCGATGGGATCATGGGCGCCAGTGATGCTGCCGCTGGCCATGACCTTGATCTGAGAAGCGCCGGAGCGCAGCACCTCGCGTGTTGCCTTTTGGACTTCGGGTACGCCGTCTGCAATTTTCACCCAGTCATACACTTCAGCCTTGTTGAGTGCCCCTGTGAAATAGGGTGACAGATAGGTATTGGCGGAATCGAAATCTCCATGTCCCGCGGTTTGGGAGATGAAGGCGTTGGAAGGGAATATGCGCGGCCCTGGCACGATCCCCTCGTCGATGGCCCGTTTCAGCCCGGAGACTGGCCCGCCAGCGTCACGCGCCGTGGTGAAACCGCGCATCAGCATCGCTCTGGCGGCCTTGACTGCGACTGCCCCTACATAGGTCGGCTCCTGCTTGTAAATGACATCCTCGAAGGGGGCGGTGACCATCAGGTGGGTGTGCGCGTCGATGAGCCCTGGCATGAGTATGCGGCCGCCACCATCGATGACCCGGGCATCACCGGGTATTTCCAGGTCGGCGGCGATGCGGGTGATCTTGTTGTTGGTCACCAGCAGCTTTTTGCCGTCGATCAGTGTTTCGTGGCTGCCATCGAAGATTCTGACGTTCTTGAATACGATATGCCGTTCTTTGGTCTGCTCCATGGCCTTGGCCTGCTGTGTAGCGGCCATGCCATTACCGGTGAATAACAATAGAACAAACAGAAATACTGTGCAGACAAATCG
Organism: Sedimenticola sp.; assembly: GCA_026985055.1. Classification (GTDB taxonomy): domain Bacteria; phylum Pseudomonadota; class Gammaproteobacteria; order Chromatiales; family Chromatiaceae; genus Thiolapillus. The sequence continues at coordinate 69,891 of JALSQZ010000073.1, forward strand.
TTTCATGATCATGTTTTTTTCCTCATCAAGGGAACCTCGAAAAATTCCGTCCATGGGATTATTCTCATCGCAAAGAGAAAATGCGATTTCCTCTTTGCTCCCATTTTCAATCACTTGTAGTGATCGAAAATGGTGGGGCATCCCTGTCCCACTCGAGCATCTCGATTTTTCGAGATGCCCTCAAATATTGAATGGCAACGGGAACCATTCCCTGCTTCTTATTTGGGAAGCAGGAGAGTCACAGAAATCTTTCCACCCCAGTCATGAGGGCCGTTGTCGGGACTGGTGGCCCAGTATCGAATACCACCGCCCAGACTGACTTTCTGATTGCCGATGATTATGATTTTGCTCATGAAGGCCAGTATGGGGACACTCCATTGATTGGATTTCCAGTCATATGTGGCTTCGGTCTGAATGCCTGTGGTAACGGCATTTGAGGAGACGTGGGTGATAAAAGGTTGGAGAAATGTCGCACTGATATCAGGGCGATCATTGTTTCCGGCAAATGACCAGACATGGTTGAACAGACCCCCTATGGTCCAGGCTCCCTGCTGCTTGATCATTGCAGCGGTAGGACCTATTCCCCACTTTTCACTACTAAAATCATCTGCTCCAGTCGGCAGCAGCATAACCGCGCCCGCGCCCCATTGCCATCCATTGGTTGCTGGTTTGACCGGTGCCAGGAAAAAACTTTGCGTAATGTCTCCGATGCCGGACTGGGTTCCGGCATTCGGCACGACATCGTGTTGATCAATCAGGGGGAGGATTGTGCGCGACACCAGGTTCCAGTCCTCATTGATTGAGAATGGCACCACGGGCTGGATATTCAGCGTCCATCTTTTCCCGTGTTCGTCCGGCCCGATGTTACCGTCATAGTTAAGCTGAAAAGGCACACTGATCAGAGATTCAAGAGGGTTGGCGAGTTTTTTGGCCAGCGCCTCGGCATTCTCGCTTGCAAACAGAGCGTGCCAGGGGGCGATCAGCATGATCAGGCATGCTGCGCGTTGGAGAAGCCTTGCAAAAGTCATGGTGAAATGCTCCATATCAAATTGCTTTAACAGGATGTTGAAAAAGTCCTTTCCTGGACTTTGTTCAACTCCGGAACCGGAAAATGCGCTTTTCCGGTTCCTTCATTTTCAATGGCTTGCAGCCACTGAAAATGGCGGTATATCCCTATACTGCACACAGGCTGTCGAAAAACCGTATTTTTCAACGGACAGTTAAACTGAAATCGCTGAATGTTTTCCAATCATCGGAAAATTCAGGAACCTCTTAACCCGCATATTTCACCAGAATGCGCAAAATATGGGTTTTTTACCATGAATTACAGAATGTTGCGTGACGATTATGCTGGATACAGTTCGTACCTGTCATGCTATCCGGTTTTTCCCGGGATCTTTTCACCCAGCTTGCCCGAACGTCCTGCAAGTCGATGAATAACATCGGCTTTTGTCCGTTCGAACAATCTGGGCAA
>JALSQZ010000074.1 GCA_026985055.1 Sedimenticola sp.
ACAGTCTTCTCCGAGAGGTTCGCCTGCACTTTACCGCCATTGTCGATGGGATAGACCTTTCCTTCGAACACGGTTGCGGTGATGCCGACATCCTTGAGCTTGCCGGGGTCGATGGTCAGCGGATTCTGCTCGAAGATGGTGAAGTTCGCTTTCTTGCCGATGTCGATGCTGCCCATCTCCTTCTCTCTACCCATGGCGTAGGCCGCGTCGATGGTCACGGCGCGAAACGCCTCCTCGGGCGTGATGCGCTCCCGGGGACCGAGCACCCGGGTCCGGGAGAGCCCCAGCCGGTTCACCGCTGCCCACATCAGGAGGGTGGGACGGGCCGGCGCCATGGGTGAGTCGGAGTGGAACGACAGAGGGATGTGATTCTCCAGCACCGTGTGGCCCCTTGCCATTACTTCGGAACGCTCCGGGCCCACGCCGAACTTGCTGTACTGTTCACCCAGCACATAAGTATAGAAGGGGTTGGAGCTGATCACCCCGCCCAGTTCTGCCGTGCGTTTGACCTGATCTTTTTTGGAAAAGGCGAAGTGATCGATCCGGAAGCGGTGGTCATATCGGGGATGCTCCACCTGAAACCTGTTGAGGATATCGAGGGTCTTCTCCATCCCCAGATCACCGTTGACATGGACGATGATCTGGTAACCCGCCTTCCAGAAGGGACGCGCGGAATTCTCCAGGTCTTCGGGAGTCTGTATCCATTCCCCCTTGTGCCCGTCGAGGTAGCCATCCTTGAGCTGCATCAGCTGGGAATAGACCGCGCCGTCAGCGAAGAGCTTGACCTGGTTTTTCGACCACTGGATGTGCCTGCCACCGTGCTGGACCATCTCCTGGACGGTTTCGAGGGTCTTGACCGGGTTTTTCCCATTTGCGTCGTAGATCGAATTGCCCGCGGGGACCAGATCGTACTCAAAGGGCAACGGGCTGGATTCCAGAATGCGGATCATTGAAGCGGTCAGTTCTTTGGTCAGCTGCACGCCGGGATCGGCGCAGGCGGTGATCCCCCCGGCGTGGACATAGTCCCTGGCCCGCTCCATCCCCAGCTTGTACTTTTCGGGAGAGGCGATGATGGGAAAGAGTTTGCCAATCACAAGATAAAGACCCTTCTCCCAGACATGCCCCGCTTCCCAATCGGCCATGCTGGAGGCTTCGCCCTGGTTCTCCCAGTCGGACTTCTTCAGCCCCAGCATCTCCAGCGCCTTGCTGTTGAAATACATCTCATGCACCGAGCGCTGCCAGACGATGATCGGCCGGGTGTTCGAAATCTGCTCATCGAGGATCTTGCGGTCGATCTTGCCGTGGAAATACTGGTGGTAGCCCCAGGTAAACAGGAGTTCCTCGGGATCCTCCAGGCTTTGTTCATAGTCCTTGAGGCGCTTGATGTAGGCGTCGTGTCCCGTGACGCCCTTTTCGTCTCCCCAGGGCAGGGACCAGTCGGCGGGGGTGATGAACTTGGCGTTGGAGACCAGGGCGAAGAGCCACAGGTGCATGTGCGGGTCGATGAGCCCGGGCGTCAGCACCTTGTCGGCAAAGCGCTTGTCCACCACGACGCCATCCTTCTGAAACTGTTGTTGCAGCGCATCGACAGGGCCGACAGCGGCGATCCGGCCGTCCTTGACCGCTACGGCATTGCCCGATGCCGCCGTGGGCGACATCGTAATGAGCTTTTTGGCGACGAAGATCGTCACTGGTGTGGGAGTGGTATTGGAGCCCTCGAAAAGCTCCTGGAGTGATGCCGCTCCAGTGGCTCCATGTACTGCATGGATGCTTGCGGGAGCAGCAAGCCCAGTGACAAACAGAAGGAAAAATCTTCGTATCCAGGGTGCTTTGCACATGGGTCTTCCTTGTAGTGGATCATGGACACAGTATAGCTGACTAAAATCTGTGGTAGGGAATATGATTGTTTTCATTCCGTGGCCGGGGATTTTTCCGGCCGTTATGCGGTTGTGAAAAATTACCCTGCGCTTGCAGCGGTGGTTATGCTGTTCGATGATTTACAATCCAGAATGGTATCGGAACAGGGCGCGCCATCAACTGAATCGAGGACTTTGGATATCATGAAAGAGTACAAGAAGGATCCCGACGCCATCGCCCGGCTCAGCCCCGAGCAATACCGCGTCACCCAACAGAATGGCACCGAGCATCCAGGCACTGGCGAGTACCTGCATAACGACGAACCCGGCCTGTATGTGGATATCGTCTCCGGCGAACCGTTGTTCACCTCGCGCGACAAGTTCGATTCCGGTTGTGGCTGGCCCAGTTTCGCCAAGCCGGTCAGCGAAGGTTTCATCAACGAAGTGCGTGATACCAGCCACGGTATGATCCGCACCGAAGTGCGTTCCAGTCACGGCGATTCCCATCTGGGCCATGTCTTTACCGATGGGCCGCAGGCGCTGGGCGGACTGCGTTATTGCATCAATTCGGCCTCGCTGCGCTTCATTCCGCTGGATGAGATGGAAGCCGAAGGCTACGGTGAATATATTCCCCGGGTAACAGGAGCAGATGATGGCGATTGAAAAGGCAATACTGGCCGGCGGCTGTTTCTGGGGCATGCAGGATCTGTTTCGCAAGCAGCCCGGCGTGCTGCGCACCCGCGTCGGCTACACCGGCGATCCGGACACGCCCAACGCCACCTACCGTAATCACGGCAATCACGCCGAAGCCATCGAGATCGAGTTCGACAACGAACAGACCAGCTACCGCAAGCTGCTGGCCTTTTTCTTCCAGATCCACGATCCGACCACGCCGGACCGGCAAGGCAATGACCGTGGGCCGTCCTACCGTTCAGAGATCTTCTACACCAGCGAAGAACAACGCCAGGTGGCGCTGAAGACCATCGAGGATGTGAATGCGTCCGGGCTGTGGCCGGCGCCGGTAGTTACCCGTGTCAGCCCGGCGGGGGATTTCTGGGAGGCCGAGCCGGAGCATCAGGATTATCTGGAACGCTATCCGGCGGGTTATACCTGCCATTTTCCGCGCCCGGACTGGGTGCTGCCGGATTGACGCGGGCTTGTCTTTACTGATCAATCGGTTAGGGGCTTCAAGAAAAGACCAGCTCTGCGTTCCCGATCTTGCCAAGGGAAACACCTGTTGCCTGCGAGCCGCGCCTTGATCTGCCCTTTTCTTAAAGCCCTGAATACGACATAGATTGTTGCCGAGTTAATATTATCGCCAGCATCCTGAAGCAGCATTCTGTCAGCGTTACATCGATCCAAAGCTGGCGTGGATTCGACAGCGCTTTGCCCGTAGTGCGGGTGGATAATGCAAGCCTTGACCGGCCTTATGTGCATGCGTCCATTCGCAGTCAATTGCTTTGTTATATGACCGGCTTTTGTGGTTCGCGGTTCACCTGTAGCTGAAAGATATCCGGCCGGGCGTAATGTCCACAGATATCGAGAGTGCGTCGAGCCGCGCTGATTTTTTCCAGATCGATATCACAATAGAGGATTCCAGACTGCTGGTTAAATGGCCCGGCAGTGATTGTGCCACTCGGCGCAATCACCACGGAGTCGCCGGGGTTTATCCACTCATCCGGATCTGGATAGAGCCTTTCTCTTTCCGGAAAGTCGCCAGGGATGTCGCTGCCCCGCAACAGGTTGCCGCAGCCGATCACCCAGCAGCCTGCTTCGCGGGCGATGTGCTGCAGGCTGCCAATCCAGCCATCACCACTGTCATAGGTGGGTGCGATGTAGAGTTCGATGCCTTGCGAATACAAGGTGTAGCGCGCCAGCGGCATGTAGTTTTCCCAGCAGATCAGGCTGCCGATACGCCCGACAGGGGTATCGACTACCTTCAATCCACTGGCATCGCCAAAACCCCATACCATGCGCTCCGGGTTGGTGGGCATCAGTTTGCGGTGTTTGTTGAGCAGGGCACCATCGATACCCAGCATGACAATGGTGTTGTACAGCGTCGTGCGACTGAAGTTGGCGTCTCTTTCT
>JALSQZ010000075.1 GCA_026985055.1 Sedimenticola sp.
TGGCCCGGCTGGTGCGGATGGGCGCAGAGCTCCTGGCCATCCCCTGCAACACGGCCCACCACTACTGGCCCGCCCTCCAGGCCAGCGTGGAGGTCCCCCTGCTGAATTTCACTTTTACACAAACGCTCACTTCTGCAAGGCAACAAGTTCATCATCCAGTCCATGGCGCAGAAGTTTGAGATGCGGAGATTGGGCCACTATGTAACCGGCGGAGAGATAACTAATTTGAAAAGGAAATAGACTGGGGTTATTCAAGATCACACGTGGACTGGCAATGCCATTAGGCTGGGCATGGAGGTAGGCTTCAGTCAACCAAGCGATGAGGTCAAGGCGTTGAACCTGATGGACATCACCTCGAACATAGACACCTTTGACCCGATCCCGCAACACGTCCCAATCCACGAAGCTGCGCAAGATATACCGCACTCTACGAGATACAGTTTCTCTTTCGCCATATTGTTCTCTTATTCGTCGCTGGATTTGTCGTGGCTCAAATGATTTCTGAAGATTCAACAGACGACCAACCTGATGCGCGACGGCGCCCCAAAAAGGATACACTGACATGACCATGCCCCAATGCAAGGCGATGTGTTGATCCTCTGGAAGCGAAGGATACAATGACAGACCCTTTTGTTGTAGAGACTGTAATTCAAGCGGGGGACGCACCCAGATTTTCATCAACATGGTGATTGTTTTGTCCAAAGAGCCTCGGACACTCATGTCACTCGTAGGAAATTCTGGACGAAGTCCCCCTTGAAGTTTTATCTTTATTGCCTCCTGACCATATCCTGCCAACACAAGATCAGCAGTTTGCTCAAGCCACCGCAGACGAATCAATCTATCAATGCCGATTTGTTTGAAGCGTTTATCTGATGAGCTTGTCATTTTTCTGAATGTTTAACCTGAATGAATGGCACAATGAGTTCTTCCACGCTAACCCCACCATGCCCGACGAGCCGCTTGTCTTTGGGGGCGAAGGCGGATCGGGCGGGGGCCAGCAGGGGGAGATAGCGTTCGGGTAGCCCGATGGGGGGCCAGGGGATGGCGTGAGGATAGGCTTGATGCACTCGCTCTCGCAGCCCCTCGTCATTATAAATGCGAACCCGCGCGCCGCGCACATCTGCTATTGCCCCCTCGCGTGGCTGACCGATGCCCGTCGCTTCGATGTTGCCGTGGTCGGATGTGAGGAATATCTGAAAGCCGCGGGCATGGAGCATGGTAAGCAATTCCTGCAAAAAACCTTGTTCGCCCCACTGGCGCACCTGGTTGTGCATGCCGGCCGCGCCCAGTTCCATGCCGTGCATAATGTCATCCACTTTGTTGACCACCAAGCCCGCAACGCGGAGTTTCGGTCCGCTCAACAGATCGTCAATGCGCTTCAGATCGCCTTTATCTCCCAAACCTTTGAGATAAGCGATCTGTGAGGGTTGAAGCCCCTGTGCGCGCCAAAAGGCCCGCCAATGGGAATCTTCCCGCGCGGTGGTGTGCATATCTTTGGCGAAGAAGAGGGGCGCCTTGCCCGCAAACAGGGCCTGGCGGGAGACAGGGGTGATGGTGGGAATCCAGGCAAAGACGGTTTGCTCATGCAATCGCCATGCAGTCGCCTGGCGCTGAAGCGTTTCCCGTAGTGTGATCCATTGGGCCAAAGCCAGGCCATCCAATACCAGCAGCGCGATCTTGGCCCTTGGATCATCTTCCAGTATCCGTTGCAAATGACGGGGAATGTGATGCAGCATCACAGGTGGGGATGGGGGCAACTGGATGAGAGCCTGGTAATGGGCTTGCGTCCAGGCCAGAATAGCGGCATCGACGCGAGGAACAAGGGAGTGGTAGGCTTCTTGCCATGCCTGAGGGAGTGGATCGGTGGCTGTATGCACCAGATTCGTGAGCTCAGCCCATTGGAAGGCGAAATGCAGCCACTGGACGTGAGAAGCTTCGCGATCAGGGATAGCATCTTGGACGGCGGGCAAAAGCTTTTCCAGGCGGGCCAGTCGGTTGGCCTGGGGTGAGGTTTCGATGCCGATGCGCACCCAGGAATTCGCGAGTTGCTCGGCCTGGGGGAAGGGCACAGGTTGCAAACGGCCTTCGACAAAGAGAGTGTCGATAAAAACTCGCACCTGGGGATCATCCAAAGGCAGCCAGCCAGGGCCCGGATACGTCAAATCCATGGGGGTCACACCTTCATGCAATGCGGGGGAATCGCCCGAGAGCAACCGTTGCAGGAAGATGGGCCAGCGCTCTTGCAGAAAGTCGAAGAACGCTTCCCGGTCGGTGATAAGACGATCCAATGGCCACTCGTGAAACTGATCCTTACGCTGTAAACGCTCGATCAGATATTGCTCCAGCGCCGGGGGCAAGGGATAGCGCTCGTAGTGCCGTTGCAGCAAGGCGTGGAGCAGTTCTTCGGGCGTATGAATGGCGTCAGGGTCCAGATGAAAGACGTGGGTCAGGATGAAGGCCCGGGTTGTATGCTCGCCCAGGGAGCGGGGGCGATGACGCTGACAGGCCCGATCCAGGGCGTCGAAGGTCGTGACATCCAGTTGGGCGACGACGCGGTAACTTAAATTAGGGAAAATATCGGCCAGGCTCAGGCTGACCTTGCGCCCGATCTGCCAGAGGTCATAGGGCAGCACACTGAGGTCGCTTTCGGGCAGTCGCACAACCAGTTTCGCATCCCCTGGCTCCCCCGCGTCCCAATGGCTGCGGAAGCGGGATTCATAGAGGTAACGAAACTCAATGGGATCGTCATAGGGCAACAGGGTGTAGCCTTTTCGTCGGAGACTTTCCAGAATGCGCGGTTCGAGCAACAGGGCGTCGGGATCCGCCGCCAGGATAAGGCGATGGTATCCCATGTCCAGAGCTTTGAAAATAGCGTCGCGCCAATCAGCCATGATCGCCCCCGCGGATGTTCACAATGAGCAGAGGCGTCAGCTCAGGGAGTATTTGTTCCCGCTGCGCCAGTTCAGCCCAATGCTGCTGCTCTTCCTGGGCCAGTTGCTGCAGGCGGTGGGCCCGCACCTGGGGCAGACCCACCCGTTCGATGGCCTGGCGGCGGGCGGAAAAAGCATACGCCGCCTTCTCCCGTTCCTGTTGCAGCCACTGACGATGCATCCGCAACAGTTCATTGTAAAGGGACTTGCCCTGCTGTTCCGCCGCGTCCCGCAAACGGGGATAGCTATCCTGCGCTGCATCGGGCGGCAAATGCCCGAGGATGCGCGGGGTTTCGGTGAGCAGTTGTTCCCAGATGAAGTGCGCTGTAGGCGTGAAGGTGCGTCCTTGCTGGGATACAAACAGGGGCATGATGCGCTGCCGGTTCCAGTCCGGTGTGGTGAGCGCGATACGCCACAAGGACCAGAAGCCTTCGATCTCGGGATTGAGACCGGGCAGAGTGAGGATAGGCAGGGGTTGGGCGGGAACAAAGAAGGGAAATCGCCCACTGAGACCGCGCAGCCGCGGGTCTTCCAGGGTGAGGTGATGCGCGGTGGGGTCTTGCTGCGCTTCTTTGAAGGAAAAGACCACGTTTTCCTGCACCTGTCCATCAGGCCACGTCAGCCGCCAGGCCCGGCCCTGCCGCTGGGCCTGACCGCCATGGACCCGCAGGTAGCTTACCGTCATCCGCTGCACCCAGTGGGGCAGAGGATGCGCCAGCAAACGCTGCACTTCGGTTGGATCCAGGTCCTGGCTTTCGCCCAACACGGCCACACTGGCCTTCACCAGGCGGGCCTGGTCTTCCAAGGTGTGGATCACCTCATCCACTTTTTCTTCGAGCTGCTCGGGATGCAGGATGGCTTCCACGAAAAGATCATCGAATAGCTGGCCCGCCTGCGCCGAGTCCAGCACATCGCCCGTCTTATCGATGCCGAAATCGGTGAAGATGACGGCCAGTTTCTCTTCCAGCACCTCGCGCACCCGATGTTCCACCGATTCTTCCAGCACGAAATTGATGGCCCGCACGGGATGGGCCTGGCCGATGCGGTCCACCCGCCCGATGCGTTGCTCCAGGCGCATGGGATTCCAGGGGATGTCGTAGTTGATGACCACGTGGCAGAACTGAAGATTGAGCCCTTCGCCGCCCGCGTCGGTGGAGACGAGGATGCGGGCCTCGGTGGCGAAAGCATCCTGGGCCTGCTGGCGCTCATCCATGCTCATACTGCCGTTGATGCGCACCACGGCAAAGCCCCGCTCGGTGAGGAAGTCGTAGAGCATCTGCTGGGTTTGCACAAATTCGGTGAAGATCAGCACCTTCAGGTCGGGATCCCCCTCTTCCGCCTGAAGCTGATAGATCCAGGATAGCAGGGCTTCGGCTTTGGGATCGGGCGCCTGGCGTTGACAGCGGGCCGCCAGGTCAAGAAGCAGGTTCACTTCGGCCCGCTCGTTCTTCATGGCGCTGAGCCGGGTTTGCAACAGGGCCATCAACTGCTCTTCCCCATCCAGGTCATACCACTCTTCATCGGTGATGGCCGGGAAAAGGCTGAGCTGTTCATTGGGCGCGCTGAGCACATCCAACCGCCGTTCCAGGGTGGCGCGGATGGCCCGGGTGCTGGAAGCCACCAAGCGCTGCATCAGCACCATGAGAAAACCGATGTGATGGCGATTTTCCCGCATGGCCTGGTTATAGCCCTCGCGCACGTAGTCGGTGACCGCATCGTAGAGCAGGCGATGGTCCCGATGGCGCTCATCCCAGGGGATGGCGACCAGCTCGGTGCGTCGGGGCTTGAACAGGGGCTTGCCCTCGGCGTCGATGGCCCGGCGTTTTTCGGTGCGGATGACGTAGGGCTGGACGCGGTCACGGGTGATGCTGCCCACATCGGGGAAATCCCGTTGATCCAGCAGGGACATGAGGCGCTGGAAGGGTTCGGTTTTGCCCTGGTGGGGGGTGGCGGAGAGCAAAAGCAGATAGGGCGCGGCCTGGGCCAGGCCCTGCCCCAGCTTGTAGCGGGCCACCCGGTCGGTGCTGCCGGCCATGCGATGGGCCTCATCCACGATGATCAGGTCCCATTGGGCGTTGATCAGGTTTTCGAAACGCTCGCGGTTGTACGCTGCCACCTGTTCCTCGCTCCAGCCTCGCCGCGCGGTCATGGGTTTGACCGAATCCATGGGACAAACGACCTGATCATGGGAGAGCCACAGGTTATCCTCACGGGAGATGCGACGATAGGCCGCGAAGTCGCTGGGGATGAGCAACCGAAAGTCCTCGTTGAAATGGGTGCGCATCTCCGCCACCCACTGGGTGACCAGGCCCTTGGGCGCAACCACCAGGATGCGTTGCACCAGGCCCCGCAGTTTCAGTTCTCGCAGGATGAGCCCCGCTTCGATGGTTTTGCCCAGGCCCACCTCATCGGCCAGCAGGTAGCGCACCCGGCACCCGGCAATGGCCCGGGAAAGCGCCCGCACCTGATGGGGCAGGGGGATGACCGAAGATTCGATGGGCGCCAGCAGCACATCCTGGGTGAGGGCATCGGCCACCCGGGCCGCGGCCGTGAGGTAGGTGATATGGTCGGATGAGGTCTGTCCCGCCTCGGCCGCGGGTCGCAGACGCGACGCGGGCACGCGCACCACCGCATCCTTGCCCGGCAGCCACACCCGGCATATCGTCTCGCCCCAGATGGTCTGGGCGTCAATGACCTGGCCTAGTTGGGCGTGGTCTGGACTATAATACCAACGAGAGCTCATCTAACGCCCACCTTATCCAGGCTCAATTGACTGCTGAATCCGAATTACGGGTGAAATGCGAGTTCGGATTTCATTATACACATCAATATCAATCCCCTCGCTTACCTCTAGAGAGATAACCAATCCATACGCTATCGGATTTTGGAACCGCCCTGCATCTTTACGGCAATTAACTTTTATCTTGATGACGTCTCCGTCGATAAATGGTTCAGCCTTTTCTCCTTCAAACACTTCATGTTGGATTGTACCACGCCTTGCTGCCCTCCAATTAACACCGCTACTAGCTCCTCTACGCGTTGGGGTCAATTGGTTCCCGTCAAGCTCAAACCATAAACTAGCGGCGCGATATTTTTGCGTATTTGGAAAGATGGGCGACAACCATGCCAGAGTGACCGTCAACCGTCGCCATTCCGGACGTGATCCTAACGATGGCGGTAATGGCAAACTAAAAATATGAGCGTCTCCATCAGAAAGTTCCCCAAAACCCAATATGGTCGCACGTTGTTCAGTACAGTAGAGAACACGCTCCATTTGTGGCATGCCGTAACCTATCCAACGGCTGACAAGCCTGTTGAGTTGGCGGCCATTTCCTGGTGTACGAAGAATACTTGCTATTAGTGAGCCCATATCATCCCAAGAACAACCATGCACTAACATTGCTTTTAATAACGGTATCTCATAATCTGCTGGATCGATATCATCTGTTTGCTCTCTGAAAATTTGCCGTAAAGAATCATAGTAAATCCCCGCAGATCTGCTGACCAATGCCGTAGCGTTGCTCGTCCCACAAGTGTATGAAGTTGCAGTTAATTCACCAGGATGTCTTCCAGGTGACGCAACCTTGTTCCCTGGAGGTGTTCGGAAAATGGCTGGCTGAATACTAAATGGCTCTCTCTGGTCTAAAGGTAATTCGTATAGCTGTTTTCCACCGTAAAACACCATGTCTGGCTTAATTGAACGACGATATCCGCTGCCGAAAGCTGAAACAGGACTTGGCAGTAATTGTTCGAAAGGATTGATTTTTCCCCCCAGATAGATTGCTCTTGAATCATCGTGGTGAACGGCCCCAATCGTAAGTCCGTTAATTGTTTCTGCTGGCGATAGTAGTCTTCGATTTCGCGCATCTCGATATAGCGCTTTGACAATCTCAGCCTCTGTTTCTTCGGGCCTTAGCGTATCAAACTCATTCCGTGATATTCCTAATTCGATGGGAGTAGTATGATTCCCTGCACTGACAATAAATAGAACTCCATACTTTACGCTCAACCAATCAAGCAGCCTAGCTAAAGGGCTTATGGATTGTGTAAATTGTCGAGCCCTATCACCAACGGACAGATTTATTATCTTGATGCTGGGAGCGACAGGATTTTCTCCCTGTTCGCCCTCAAGCACTCTTTTAACAGCTCTGTGGATAATATCCACAATAAGGTGTTGTGCAGGAACGCCTTCCGGACGAGGTGCGTTCGGCCAGTCAAGGGGCTTCATTATTGGACGGAGATAGACTGGCCTAGACAAAGGCGTGTTTGGGTGATTAAGGTCTCCGTGCACAATCAGAGAAGCCATAGCTGTTCCGTGGATACGCTCGTTGGCTGCATATTCAGCTTCCCAATTATCCGGATCATCTACTATTACTCGTTCAGCCAACAATCGATGATTGGATAGAGGCATACCATCAAAAATTGCTACAATAGGTTCTCCAGATGGTAGCGGCATCTTTTCAATCGTCGATATCTCCACTTCACCTTCAGCCAATCTGTCTCCAACCATCATTTGCCCGGCTGGTCTAAAAAACATGACATTTTCACATTTAACCAGCTCAGTGTTTGGATTCTCAACTATGGCACGAATGGCGTTGGCAGGCAATTCGGCCAAAATGCCGTGATAGGCGATTCCTTCTATGACGGATTGGCTTATGATACGTCCCCCCGCTTGGTGCACGAGTTCCGTCACACGTTCGGCACTTATTGTTCGAAGATCGTCACTTTTACGGAACCAGAGTTCCACTTCAAACGGGATGATCCTATCACCATTAATCTCAAGGTCTTCCTTCCAGATTTCAATTATCCCTGTTTCTAGAAGTCTGTCTTGGACATCCCATCGCCGGATACTTCTCAACTGAAGAAAGACGTCCCTAAATTTCGTAAGCCCGTATTCGAACTGCATATCTGGGTTGGCTTGATAACGTCGCCACAGCGAAAGCATTTCCTCAAGTGCTCGCTGATTTGTCATTACAAGATATAATCGCCCACTCAGTTCTTTTTCTGGTTTCGACTCATCATAGAAATCTTCGTCAGGGGTGATTTCGTCAATTTCAATTTCGCCCATCCATTCAAGGCCAGGAATACGCTTCACTGCATTAGCAAATTGATCGATACTACCTATCGTTTCAATGACAAGAACTTGTTCAGGATCTGTGCCGGCAGCCGTTTGTTGTATTTCCACTCTTCTGGCTTCAAAAGCTGCTTGTAGTTGTTTAAAACTTGGCGAAAGGCGTTCCCATTGCCGTTGCGGTGTTGGCTTCTGAAAACGCCCACTCCCTCCGCTAAGTCTTGTGCGGGAGGCTTTTTCGTATGTAGGGAAAATTAACAGGGGATATTTAGCCATCCTTTACCTCCTGCACATTCTGATGTGCTATTGTTACCGATCGTGCCGCCCAATGCTTGAGTGTTTGGGACACAATATCTTTCATATCTGCGTTAGGTTGGTTTAGTACATATTCCCTGAACACCGTTGTTCCGAATTCCTCTACTTCGGCAAAGCTAGAACCTAACAGACGTTTTGCCAATGTGCTTGGAGCATAGCCCAAAGAGACATTAATTCTGCGTTCGAATTTTTCGAACCACTCCGTCAGCCTGGCGCGAGTTGGGCTGGGTAAATTCATACGAACCTGAAAACGTCTCCACACGGCGCGATCCAGCAATTCTGCATGATTAGTTGCACCAATGACCATGACATGACTGGGTAAATTGTCAATCTGCATAAGAAGTGAACTCACCACACGTTTTATTTCGCCGGTCTCATGAATATCTCCACGCTCCTTACCAAGGGTCTCAAACTCATCAAAAAAAAGCACACATTTCCTAGTAGACGCATATTCAAACAATTTTTTCAACCGAATCGCAGTTTCGCCAAGATATGTACCAACAACGCTCTCATAACGGACTACAAGAAGCGGCACTGCTAAAGCTTCGGCGATAGCTTCAGCGAGTGAGGTTTTTCCGTTTCCAGGGGGCCCGATAAGGAGGACACGATTTCTAGGTTCCAAATTATATGATCGAAGGAGATCTGTTCGATATTGTTCTTGAATCAAACTTTGACAAATATGCAGCACATCCTCGGGTAAAATGAGGTCGGATAGTCTTTTCTGCGGCATTACCTCATAGAAGAGTTGGCTTGCACGTTGATCAAACACAGATATGCTACCATTGGTAGTCGGACGATTAACGGGCGCTGTATTGAGTATCTCCTCGAGCTGCTTGGCAAGCACATTGTGCTGTTTAGCCCGTTCCTCGGCGATGATTGCCTCGACGACCTTTCTAAATGTTACATTGTCCCCTTGAATTCCTGATTGGATAAGGCGAATCAGCAAGTCTGCTCTGGCCATTAGTTTTCTCCTAATCTCGTCAACGCCTGATCATACCACATGAGCAGTTTGGGGTCTTCTTGCAGGCGGTCGGGGGGGAGTTTTTCGGCGATGTTGATGATGGTCTGGTAGTCGCGTTCCTGCCAGGCTTTTTTGAAGCCCGCGCGAATGGCTTCCATGCGGAATTTCTCGTTGCGCTTGAAGCGCCCCTTGCGTTCCTTGTAGCGCTCGAACTCCCGCAACAACGCCCGCTCCCGCACCTTCTCCAGGTCCGCGGCCTTGTTGGGGTCGGGGACGTACCAGCGGTCTTTGGCCTTGGCTCGTAGCCTGGGATCATCCTTGGCCAGGTTGCGCAGCTCTTTGTAGTTGGATGAGAGATAGCTGTGGATCTGGCTGGGCACCTCGCCCTCGCCGTCGTACATGAGGAAGTTCTGGCGCAGCAGCTCGGCCAGGTCCAGGGGCGTTTCGTGTTTGAGCCAGCCGCTGGATTCCTGGGTGAATTGGGGATGGAGTTCCTGGAAGGTTTGGGGCTTTTGCGAGAGCTGCCGGCGCAGCCACTGGATGGCCGAGGCCTCGTCCATGATGCGCAGGGGGATCTGTTCGATTTTGGTGACCTGCATGCGCTTGCGGTCATATTCCGCGGCCTGGTCGGGCAGGAAGTACATCTCATTCCGTTCCGGGAAGCGCTGCGCCAGCTCCGCGTAGAACTCGGCCGCGGAGTAGGGCACGGTGACGCCCCGCTGCACGTGATAGGCCACCATGCGGTCGTAGAGCAAATAGGCCTGGCGCTCGGCGATGATCTCGGCGGCGCCGTCGGCCGCGGTGACGAAGACGGGCAGTTGGCGCAAATGGGTGCGGATGAAATCCCAAGCCCCCTCTTTTGTTCCTGCCATTAATTTAAATCGATCTTCCAGACCACTGTTCGGTTTGTAAGCTGATAAAATTAAATCTTGTTTAGTCGCATTAGCTAATGAAAGTTGTTTTGTTGTTCCCTTTTGTTTGTCAAGTGTTCTTACATCGGCAATGACAAACCCAGCCAATTGCAACGCCTCTTGGATGCCAATCCAAACACGGTTTTGTGAATTGTGAAATTCAACAGTTATCCAACGCCCTGGCTTAAGCATATGATAGTATTGTTGAAAACACTGAAGCATCAGCGATTGATATTCAGGTAAAGCTTTCCCTTGAGTATTATTGGTAATTGCTTCAGGGGTAGTATTTGTAAAAATTTTCAACCAAGCTTCCCAAAGAAAGTTTAATTCTGAATACATCAAATTCCCACCAAAAGGCGGATCGGTGAAAACATAATCGATTTTTGCCTTTTCTGATGAGAGAGTGCTAGCTGAACCCGTACCGATCATTGCCACTGCTGATGGTAAATTTAATCGGGAATGATCTCTTTCTTTCACTGAGGCGAAGTATAACGGAGAGATTTCGGCCATGGTTGAGCTAATATAAAGAGTACCTGAAAGTGGTCCCACATGTCGTTGATGCTGTGGCATGTACCGATTCATTTTATGCAATCTAGTCTGCGACGACGTAAACCAAACTGTCATAAACTTATTCAGACGCGAATTTTCAAACCTTTGAATTTTCGCATAAATTGAAGCAAGTATCCACAGATTCTTCTTGGTGTAAAAATGATGAACATGGGTGAGACCAATGCGATCATTGCGACGAGATTCATCACCTTCTGGCATTCGATCTGTAGGGAACCAGTAAGGGATGTCCAGTTCCTCGATCTTCTCGATCAGCGCCCGATCGAAGCTGTCCAGCTTTTTCTCATACCGTTTCTTGTCCACCTTGTAGTTGATGAGCACCGGGACCTGTTTGGCCTGGCGCACGGTCTGGCCAATGGCACGGTCGTAGCGGGTCACCCAGGCACGATCCATGGCCCGTTTGGTCAGTTGAGCGCCGCAATGGGGGCAGGGGAATTCCTTGTGCACCTTGCCCGCGTCCTTGTCCACCGCCGCATCCCAGAACACCACTTCATGGGTGCATTCGGGGCAGATGAAGACATCGGACCACACGGTGTAGTTGATGGTGCCCCAGCGCACCGCATCCTGCGTGCTTTCGATGAGCGCCCGCACCTCATCCGCGCTGCGGCAGGCCCGCACCTGCGCTGCCAGCTCTTTGGCCAGGTCTTCGTCCTCGACGGCCAGGGTGCGGTACATCCAGCCCAGTTCCGCTTCCACCTCGTTCAAAATGCGGGTGGCTTCCCGCTCAAAGGCCTGCACATCCACCGGCGTGTTGTAGTTGTAGGCGATGAACGTGGCCGCAGGGGAGAGGTCGTTGAGCACGGCGCGGCGGGGGCCCAGCTTTGAGAATGGCCGCCACACTTTGCGGCCCTTCTCATTGATCTCACGCTGATAGATCACGCCCTGGTCATCCACCTTATACCCCAGGGACTCCACGGTGGCCCGGTCGCCGCAGAGCTGCGCGGCCACGCCGGTCATGCCCGTGCCCGCGAAGCCATCCAGCACCACATCGCCGGGCTCGGTGTAATGCAGAATGTAGCGCATGATGGCCTTGTGGGGCACTTTGGTGTGGTAGGAATGGGCGTTGTAGATGGGATCGTTCTTGCCCTCACTCACATCCGCGGCGAAGGGCTCCCGGCGATACGCGTCCCGCTGGGGATCGTAGGGCTTGCCATAGTGGCGGACGAAGGCATCCAGGAAGGGATTGGGACAGGCGGTGTAGTAGGGGGGATCGGAGAGGGCGAGGATGTCCTCGATCTCGCCATGGGGGAAGCCCACCTCGTCCTTCCACAGTTGCAGCAGGTCCTTGTCCCGATCCTGGCGATGGGCCTCGGCCATACGCTGGGCCAGCTCCCGCAGCCGTTCCTCGTCTCCCATGGGCCAGGCCGCGATGGCCCCCATCCGCGCCACCGCATCCTCGACCGTGGTGAAGGGGACGCCGTCCAGTTGGGCGTGCAGCTCGTCCAGGCCCGCGCGCAGCCGTTCCAGGAAGTATTGGCGGCGGGCGTCCTCACTTTCGAAGGTCATGCCCAGGCATTCCACGCCGTCCCCGGCCGCGGGCTCATACACGGTCTCGAAGAGTTGGTCCGAGCCTTCTGAGGCAGGCTCATATTTTTCGTTGAACAAACGGCGTTTAGGGTCCATGACTGTCTCGCTTGAGGAAAAGAGATAGGGAACGCAGATGACGCAGATGAAAACAAACCCGCCTCTAGTGTCATTCTGAGGGAGCGCAGCGACCGAAGAATCTCCGCGCATCTTGAACCGCGAGATTCTTCACTCCCGCTGGTCGCTCAGAATGACACAATCAATAGCGGTATCTGTTTCAGGCACTGGCCGAGTGAACTCGGACTCTGAGGGCGCTTCGCGCCGATGGTCGCCCTGCGGCGACCGCTCCGCTGCCGGGGTGGGGACGGCGCAGCCTGTCCTGAGCGAAGCCGAAGGAGCCATCCTTTGGCCGAAGGCCTGAAGCGCCCGACTTGAGTCGGCCAGTAAAAAGAAAAATCTTGGCCGGGCTTGGCGGACTTGGCGTGAGAAAAGGGGTCAGTCTTCCAGGATGATGCGGACTTTGTCGGGGTCTTTGCCGCGGGTGCGGTCGTCGAGAAAGGCGTCGAAGCGCTTGCGGAATTCATCGGGCGTGGCCGGGACGCCCCCTTGCAACAGGGCGGCCTTCAGGTCGCCGGTGCGGATGCTGACCTTGACTAGGCCGGAAAGCAGGCGCTTGAGCACGCGGATGAACTCGCCGGACAGGTCGTCGGACAGGGTGCGCTGGGCCATGAAGCTCTCGACCAGGGCCTTTTCCTCGGGCTTGAGCAGGTCCAAATTGCCGCGAATGGTGGGGTCATCCAGGTTGTCCAGCAGGGTCTGGGTCCAGGCGTCCAGCATCCTGTCCAGCTCATCATCCAACTGGTCCAACTGCCGGGCCACGGGCGTTTCCACAGGCTCCAGCGCGGGTCGGAATCCGCAATGGGGACAAACGGGCGCCTGCTCCAGCTCCCGGTCGGTGAGCGCGAAGCAGCTCTTGAGCGCGGCCAGGCGCTCCTCGAAATCGGTGAGCTGGGCCCGGGGCATGAGGTCGATGGCGGCCAGCGTCCGCAATTTCTGCAGGCGGGCGTCCTGCATCATGGCCTTCTTGCGCCGATCCCCATCCACGCCCAGGCGAGCGCGGGCGTGGAGCGTGAGATAGGTCTGGATGTAGTCCCGCTTCAGTTCGTCCAGGCTGGCGCGGGTGCGCTGGCGGAAGCGGGCGTCGGCCCGGCGGGCGGGGTCGGCCATCTCGGCCAGGGCCTCACCTCGCGCCCCTTTCATCTGCTCGATCCAGGGATGCTCCGGGGGCAGGACCGCCTCGGCCTGGGTCAGGTAATTGGCCAGACCCCCCAGCTCCTGGATCAGCCCTTGCAGGGATTCGATCTCCGCCAGGGCCTGGAGTCCGGCCTGATGTCTGCGCACCTCATCCGCGCTGTAGCGGAAGTTCTTGAGCTTGCCCGGTGAGTTGAAGGCTTGCAGGCGCTCCAGGAACTCTTTGGCCGCGACCATTTGCGCTCGGTGCTGCTGGCGTTCCCCTTCGCTGAGCAAGGGCTGTCCCCAGAAGAGCAAGCCATCCTGAATCTGCTGTTGGGCCAGCAACAGTTTCTCCACCTGGCTGGTGATGGCGGACTGAAGCTGTTGCACTGCGGTGTCATTGCCCGAGGTCACCTGACGGGCCAGGCCAGGGGCCAGCCCCACCAGCTCGAAAAGTGCGGTGATGGCGGGCAGGTTCCATTCCTTGGGCCGCTCGATGTGCTTGAAATTGGCCAGCTCATCCACCGATTTGGCGGCCAGTTGGCCGAGGTTGGTGGCGTCGAATTTCTGGCCGGGAACGGCCAACACCAGGTCGCCGGCATACACCAGCGCGGCCAGGACGACCACGGCCAGCTCTGGCTCCAGGCGATAACCCGCTTCGGGCGCGAAGTACTCCACGCCCTGCACATCCTGGATCAACTCAGAGCGATTGACCACCTGGCCCGGGCCTTTCTTCTTGAGGATGTCCAACACATAGCGGGCGTATTTGGAATCCCGCGGAGCGATGCGCTCGCCATCCATGAGCTCCAGCGCATCCAGCACGGCCACAGCCTGTTTGCTGCGGAGTCCCCCGGCGATGGCCCGCAGCGCGTCCTGTGCGGCCTGGGCCCGGTTGCGGTTGGTGATGAGGATGGAGAAGACCGGATACTCGGGCGCCAGATCCTGAAAATGGGGCGATAGCAACATGCCCGACACGCCGTTGACCAGATCCCGGAAGTTGACGCTTTCGCCGTAGCTGGAAAGGGCGCTCAGGCTGCTGCCGGCCTGCTGGCGCAGGGATTTGTCATTAAGCCAGGTCTTGAGCAATCGGGAACGGCCCTGGTAAGTGATTTCCAGGGCGTCGGTGGCGTGCTGTTGCAGCCATGCCACCAGATTGCGTAGAAAATCGCGAGATTTGTCCTCATAGGATCGTTTGGCGTGGCCGCTGGATGTCGCCGCCAGTTCCAGGGCCGCCGCATAGAAGCTGACCTGTTGCCGGGAATCCGCGTCGAGCTCCCGCAGGCGGAAGAAAACCTCATCCCCTTTCTTTTCATCCTGGAAGCGAGGGGGATCAAAGGGCTGGATGAAGTAGAGGTAGAAATCCCGCGGCGGCACCGCGGTGGAGCGTTCGTTGGGGGAGCCGAAAAAGAGATAGCCCAGGCGGGTGGTGCGATGTGCGGGCCATTCCAGCTCATGCTGCCAGATGCGATAACCGGTGGCCACCGTGGGCAGATCGGTGCATTCCATGACCCGTTTCAAGGCCTCGAAGTAATAGCGATCCAGCAGCTCCGGATCCAGACTTTCGGCTCGCTTCTCGATGAGGGCGTCGTAGTCTTCGGTCTTTTTCAGGTCCAGCCACCATTGGCCATTGTCGGCGTTGTAGGAAATGAACTGCCCGCTGACCGTGCGCTTGATCTCCCGCAGCACCGTCTCCACCAGGGTGAGCAGGTCTTCCGCGGGGTCGCCGCCCATGTCCTCGATGCCCGGCTGATAGAGGCCGAGGCTGTCCCGCAGTTCCGCCGCGGTGGGCCCCAGGGACGCGTAGATGTCGCCGGTGGTGAGGCGATGCACCGACAGGGCGTGGACGATGCGCAGGGCCATGGCTTTGTACAATGGGCGGGTGAAGGCCTGCTGGATGCGGTTTTCCAGCACCTGGCTGGCGTCGATGACCTCACGCACGTCGGGAATGGAGCGGAACGCGGGGTTGCTACGCAGGGTCTCCCAATAGCTGTCGTAGGCTAGCAGGCCGGGATAGTCCTCGGGCGCATCCTGGTCCAGCATCTTGCGCATGGCCCGGGAGAGGGTTTTCAAGATCTCCCGCTTTTCCACCGCGGTGACCTGCTCGAAAATGTCGATATAGTCGGGATGCACCGGGAACAGGCGCACGAACTCATCCATGCGTTCGTTCATGTCCCCGTAGAATTTGGCGAAAGGCGTGAGATAGGCCCGGATTTTGACCTGCTGGTCGCCGCTCTTTTTGAGCAGACGTTCGGCCACCACGAATTTCACATCGGTGCGGGCGATGAGGATCTGCTCGAACCGGTCCTTCACCCGGCGCAGGCTATCAGCCACGAAGGCAAAGCGGGGGCTGTCGAAGATGGCTTCCTGCAGGCCCGCCATAAAGCGGAAGCGCAGGTCCTTGCACACCTCGCCGATCTCCCGCAGGAAATTCAAATCCAAAATCAATTCCTGATCCCGTCGGGTGCGCAGATAGTCCAGCAGCTCATCCACCACCAGGAACAGGCCCTGGTCAGGATAGACCTGGTGGAACGCGGCCATCATTTCCTCGAAGGCCCGCTTGTTGTTGGGCGCTTCGCTGGCCTCGGGGAAGGCGTAGCTGACGCCCATCCGATCCAGGTGCTCTTCCAGCTCCATCACAATGATGTCCCGCAAAGACATGGTGGTGGAGCCGATCTCCGAGCGCACGACCTGAAAGCGCCCCGCGATCTGACGGGCGGCCTCGGCCACCTGGGGGTTGGTCAGCTCATCCACCAGTTCCGCGTGCTCGGCAATGCCGGAAAGCACGGACATCAGGTGCGATTTACCGGTGCCGTAATTGCCCACCACCAGCAGGCCCTTGTTGTCCGCGGGCCGGTCGAATTGCAGATTGGGGATGACGATCTCGATCAGGCGCTCCGCCATCTGTTCCGAGATGACGTAAGACCGCACCATTTGCCGGGCGTTGGCCATCTCATCGGCGTCGCGCAACTGCACCACCGATTCCACGGGTTCAAACTGGATGAGTTCTCGATACTTCATGACATTGGCTCCCAGGGAATTGGCATCCGGGCGTTAGAGTAAACTGATGATTTGAAAGTCCTGGACATGAACAGGATAGCGTCGATATTCGGGATGGTCGGGCTCCGCATAAATCAGGTAGTCATCCTGGATTTTCCCATTCCAGGCCGCCACTATGGTGCGATTGCGAGAGAGCCCTTGCAGCAGGCGCAACGGGTCTTGCTGGAAACGGGGATGGAAGAGCAGCTCGGTGTTATCCAGCAAAACCCCATCGCCGGTCTGCTCCCTGGCCAGATCATCCAACAACCGGGGCAGGCGCAGGGCCTGCTGCTTTTCGCTCAAATCCAGCAGCCGTTGCGACAGCTCCAGATTGACATTGACGAGAGGCCAACCGGAATGATCCCGCAACGCCTGCAATGTTTTGGTTTTTCCGCTCCCCGCGGGCCCAACGATGAGGATGAGACGATAGTAGAGCTCGGGCGCAATCTGGATGTTTTGTGAGAGTTTCTCGATAACCGACGATGTCATACCTGTACTCGTGAGAGAAAAAGCTTGTCTGAACCGTTGTAAAGTTCGCACAATAACCGTGTCGCGGACATGGCGTCACTCTGCGCTGCCACTCCGGAGGATGGATCTTGGAAAAGATTATAGCTTTCAAACAAATTGTTAGCAACGACAAACACACAATTGTGCACACAGATCGTCAGGTGGATTTTCCAGGAAGATGGCGCGGCGCCTGGCCCTGTGCTATAGTAGCGAGGACACAGTAGCAGGACTGTCGGAAACCCTCGCAGCTCTCAGGAAGGACGAGAACCTCATGGCC
>JALSQZ010000076.1 GCA_026985055.1 Sedimenticola sp.
CCTCGACGGCTACGTCACCCGCAAGACGCTCGACGGCCTGTTCCTGATGATCGCCGAACAGGAGAAACGGATCCGCGCAAACCCCGTCGAACGCTCCACGGCCTTGCTGAGGAAGGTGTTCGGTTCGCTGAACCCTTGATTGACCGAAGCGGCGGTCGTTTCATCCTCGCGCCATCCAGTGGCTGGCGCGTGTCCCGCACGATCCTGGACAACCCCGGTTTGAAACCGCAGCTGGCGCGGCGTTTATGGCCGAATTCTACTAGTCGGGAACCATGTCCTCACCAGCAAACCCGTTCCGTGCCTGGGTCTTCGAATTTTCAATGGGTTTCCTGCTGACGGACGGGCAGGCGACGGACCTCGATCGCGCTTGGGCCGTCTGTGACGGCGATATCGGTGCTGTTCCCCTGCCGGTGCCATTGGTTCTTTTCGCATCGGGGCTGCCGGGTCTGATCGGCGTGTCCCGGAGAAACAGGGCGACGTAAGAACAATTCAGCCAAGACAGAGATCGGCAGAGGCGCCCTCAAGGGGGCGCCCCTGTTTTTTTATGCCCGAGCCGTAGTGTCCGGCTTCATGACGTCTACCAGCAACGGTATAATCGACGAGTTCGTCCGGTAGACGTGCAATCATCCATCGAGTCAACCCAGGGCGATACCAGTCCTGCAACGGGGAAGATGCTGTCATGAAACACATTTCCAGAAACCTGTACTATGACGATCAGTTCCTGGATGACAAGATTCCCGAGGAGTTGCGTTATCTTCCAGATCCTCAACACGAATATCCTTTCTTCATCGACTCAGGTTTCATGTCCGCGCAGGAATGTGACGCTTTGGTCGAGGATGTCTTGAGCAACGGCTACCGCAAGCCAGCCACGGTCGGGACGGAAAGCCAGATCCGCAACACGATACGTAAAACAGATTTTCTTCTCCCCAGTCCTGAGTTCCGCTCCCTGTATGTGGATCGCAGCCAGCGTATCAAGCCCAAAGTGGAAGAATTCTTTGGCATGAGGCTGATCGAGACCGGTGAGACACAGACCTATGGATACCCTGTTTCCGGGCACTATCTTCTGCACGCCGATGATTCAGTGCGCCAGTACGATGCCGATGGAAACCTGACTCACTGGAAGCCGGCCAATCCCAAACGCAAGATCACCTGTCTGTTGTTCCTGACCGACAGCGTGATGGAAATATCCAGTCCCAACCAGTGTGTCGGGGGAAATCTTAGTTTTGATTTTCTTCTGGATGAAGAAGGCAACCCGTTTATCGTGGAGCCCAGGAAAGGCACCTATATCTGCTTTCCCAGCAACCCCTATTTTTCGCACCGCGTACATGAGATCTACGAGGGCTACAGGGTGGTGATTACGAATTGGTATACCAGCGTTCCTTGAATCCTTTCCAGCTGTCTGTCGACAGCACCAGCCGGTGGTCCTGCACGATCCTCGACAGAATCTGGTCATCCTCGTTCCCCGGTGCAGTATCAAAGGCGTAATTCCGCACTGCCTGGACGAAGACCTCTGCGTAGACGTCGAAATCTGTGCGCAGTGCTATAAAGTCCAGCAGCAAATGGGGTATCACTCCAAAGCCAGCCCGCGAAAGACAATAGTTGACAATATTCATGGCGATGGAATTGTTTATATTGTAAAAGGGGTGCGCATGAAGAAATAACTTGTGGAAGCGTGAAAGCGACAGGAGAAGCGATTCCCGCCTGCCATCGACCAGATCTTCCCTGGCTCTGACCATCGCGATGCGAGTTTCTTCCAGAAGTTTGTCGAGGTGGCCACCATCTGCCGGGGGGTGGCGGAAGACCCGCCCCTCCTCTGCCACCGCGCCCAGCAGTATGCCTGTTTCAGAGAATGCAAAGTATTCGTCCCGCCTGATTGGCCGCAACCCGAGACGTTTCAGGTGTTCATCGAGAAACTGTGACTTTCTGGCCGTGAGCCCTGTGCGTACCGGATGCATGCGGTAGCCGCCTGGGACGGTCGGTATGCCACCGGATCCGCCATAGCGTGTTTCGAGGTCTGCTCCCAGCGTCGCAAGAACATGCAGGTTGGCGAGAGCTGCGCGGAATTCCTGGCTTGATCCCAGGTTTTCGAGGAAGTCCTCGAGGTGTGTACGTACGTCGCAGCAATTGGACCAGTATTCCCTGAGCACCAGGTAGGGCGACTGTATGGGGAAGCGAACGATCTCCACGCGCCGAATACCGACCTCCAGCTTTTCTATCGCATCAGGAAGGAAAACAGCCAGGCCGAGCAGTCCCTCAACCAATTGACGTACCTGCTGTTCCGGGAACCGAGCGGAATGCTGCCTGCATACTTGCTCGAAAGGCGTTTTTCCATCCAGTTGCGACAACAATCTCCTGATATCGGCGCAATCGAGGTTCAGGTTCCTTGCTTCGAAAGGTGTGGTGGCGCCGGTGAACCACAGCTTCATACGCCCGTCGTCGTTGCCGCAATCGGCCGGTTGGGAGGCTATCGGCATATCATGGTTGTACAAGGAAAACACGGGTGCCCCATGGAATCCCATGGCATAACGGCCCGGAAGATCAGTATTGGTCGCCCGCTCCCAAGCCTGGTAGTCCGCAATCAGTTTCGGATTGAGCCTGATGGCCATCAGTTGGTTTTTCCCGTTTTGCCCTCTCTGCGAATACCTTCCGATCTTAACAGATACGGCGGTATCGCAGCCTTCGATGGGCTGGGAGCAAAAGATATGGGCCGCAATTCAAGAGCCGGGAAACAGCATACGGAAGATGGGCTGCACCGAACCGTGCAGGCCGGTAGCGGAAGGGGGCGCCGTGTCGGGTGGTCCCGGTCCGGCGCGCACTGCATGCCCCCGTCGACGGGGCATGGCCAGCGGCCGGACCCGGCCCCGGCCCGGTTGAAAGGGTGTAACCGACAATTCGCGGACAGCGGGATCCTGTTGACAAGTCGTTGCAGTCAGGCAGATAGCCTGGCCGGACGGAAGCCGTATTTATCGGTGAGCTTTGCACTTTGCGCCTTGGCACGGTTCGCAACAGGCCTAGAGAATTCATATAAACATCGTGAAAACAACAGGGTATAAGCCTCGCAATGCGTCGTGGGCGTGAAATTTGCCGACAGAAACGAGGAAATCAGCCCTCCACGGGGCCGGGCATGGCCGGCTGGCCGGGCGGTGGCTTGAAGACCGGAAAACACGCCGAGGGCGCATGAGAGACGACAAAATGCTTTCGCGGGGAATAGAGATGAAGCGGAGGCGTTTCGCCGGCGCGATCTGCGCGGGTCTGGCTTGCCTGGGGCCGGCCGACGGCAGCGCGGCGCCGGTACCGGCATGGTTGTTCGGAAGCGGTCTGATCGGGCTGGTCGGCGCGGCAAGGCGCGGAAAACGTAACGACGTCTGACGACGGGATGCTTAGCCAGCTTGCTTCCTGCCGTCTTCGCCCGCAGGGGCGTGGTCCGTTTTCTCGGAGAGGCGTGTCTGGTGGGCCTGCCAGGACTCGAACCTGGGACCAAGGGATTATGAGTCCCCTGCTCTGACCAACTGAGCTACAGGCCCGTCGGTGAGGGATTCTAGCAGTTTTTTGATGCAACTACCGGCCTGCGGCGGGGTGCGGGGCGCGCTGGGCAGGCTTCGTGCCTTTGCGTCGTGTTTTGCGACAGTCGCCGTCCGGGCTGCCGGCAGGGCAGATGCGTGGGGAAAAAAACGCCGCCCGGGTGGGCGGCGCTGGCTGGGGTTGGCTGGCTGGCCTTACTCGATTTCGAGGAAGCTGCGCAGTTGCTCCGAGCGGCTCGGGTGGCGCAGCTTGCGCAGGGCCTTGGCCTC